>JBFLZZ010000040.1:0-37888 GCA_040755255.1 Thermodesulfobacteriota bacterium | reverse complement strand
AGGGTGGCCGCCAAAGAGGGGCTGGCGCTGGCGACGACGAGAAACATTGCCAGGTGCAGCAGGGAAGAGAAGGTCTTGCGCAGTCCGTGGCGGGAAAGTCGTTTCATGGATGGTTCCTTGAGGCAAGCGCCCCGTCCGTGGGAAGTTAATGTTTCCGCCCGGCCCCAACGCGGAAAGCCCGGCCGTCTGGCGACGGGCCGGGCTTTCAGGTGCCCAGGTGGCTGGGCCAGCAAAGGACCTGGCGAATTGTCGGTGCGAAAAACCGCGGCAAACATACCGTGCCGCCGCAAGGTGCGGTCCGACGTCCGGGCCGCTCCCCCGCTGTTTCTCTGCCGAAGCAGTCTCGCCCTGAATTGTTTGGACGGGGTTAAACGATGATGAGAAGTGGGAAAGATCATCGTGAGGGAAATGTTAGCGGCCTGCCGGGTCGGTCAGCGGGTTTTCGGGTAACCGATCACGGGGCAGCGCCCAGGTAACCATCCTGAACCGCCTACTTTGTAAGCGGTCACAGGGTGCGGTAGATCCGCGAAAGAGCCTGTCCGCAATACGCCAGGTATGCGGACAGGCCGATGACGGCAGCGAAGCGGCGAAGAAAATGCCGTGCCCCGTGATCGCCTGCGTTTTCGGGAATCCCGGCGCCCGCGGGGGCTTTCCCGAATGCCAGCGGCGGTTGGCGGGGATCATTCCCGGTCGAGGGGCAACAGCAGCTGCACGGTGACCTCCTGGTCCGGGGTGTTCTCGACAGACACCTTCCCGTCGTGTTCCTCCATGATCCGTTTGACCGTACAGAGCCCCATGCCGATATGCGACGGTTTGGTGCTGAAGAAGGGATCGAAGATATAGGGCAGATCGCTGTCGCCGATGCCGGTTCCGGTATCGGAAATGGTGATTTGGTAACTGTTTTCCTGTCGGGCTCCCCGTACGCTGATCCTGCCTTGGCCGCTGGCGCACGCCTCGACGGCGTTGCGCAGCAGGGCCTCCATCGCTTCACGCATCAGGGTGGGATCGACGGCAAGGGCGATGTCCTCCAGTTCGACTTCCCAGGCGATTTGCGGCCCATTTTCCGGAAGCCCGGCGGCCAGCTCTTTCTGGATGCCCCGGAGAAAGGGACCGAGGTTCACCTTCTCCTCCCGGCCCTTGCTGATCCGGGTGTAGTGGAAGGTCGAGTCGACCACCCGCTCCAATCTGCCGATGCAGTCCCGTATCGTCCGGTGATATTCGCTGCTCTGGCAATCGGTCGGCTTTTTCCGGCAGATTCGCGCCACCAGGCCGCCGATCACCGCCAGCGGGTTGCGGATCTGGTGGGCCACCGCCATGGCGAAGCGTTTCAACCCCTCGGACCTTTCCAGCAGCAACCGCTTTTCCGATTGGTGCAGCCGATAGATGGAGGTGACGTCGCTGATTTCCAGGGAGATGCCGAAGAGCTGGTTGAAATAGGTAAGCCTGGCGGCGGAAACGGTGAGGTAGCGGGTTGTGCCGTCGTTGCGGTGCAGGCGGGTTTCCATCTGCCCCCGGCTGCGGGAGTCGTGGATGATCTCGTCGATCAGGGCGGCGAGTTGCCCCCGATTTTCCATGGTGCCGGCGAGATCCGTCCACGGATGCTTCAGCGCGTCGTCGGGGGGAACGCCAAGGATGGTGGCGGCGGAATCGTTGTAGACATAGACGATCCCCGCCGAGTTGATGATGATCACCCCGGAGGAGAACCCTTCGATCAGGTTCTGGAAATAGCGCGAGCGGATGAATTCATACATGGCGAGGGGAATGATCGAACCGGAACGGTGGCGCGGTCCCGGTGTCTTCGCTCTGTCCCGTCTCAGACCGCCAGCGCGCGGCCGCGCTCGGCATGATGGGCGAGGAAACGGCCGGCGCCATCGGCGCCCATGTAACGGTTCAGGGTTTTCCGCGGGGTTTCGAGGAGATCGACGACGACCAGGCCGTCGATGACGTCGCCGAAGGCTGGGTCGCGGTTGAAGGCGACGAATCTGCCGCCGAGATTGAGGTAGAACTTCATCAGTACCGGAATGTCGTCCTGGCCGGCGTCGATGTCGCCGATCATGGAGGCGACTTCCTCCAGGTCGCCCAGCAGGGACGAGACCTGGCTGCGGTTGCAGCCGCGGATGCGCGGCGGTTTGAGACTGACCGGGGTCAGCGGCCGGACCATGCGGGCGAGTTCGTTGAGATAATGGTATTTCCGTACCGAGCCGGTGATCAGCCGGCGGGTGACCTCGCTGTATTCCCTGCTGATGCTGACCGGGCCGAAGAGGATGCGGTGCTCGGGATGGGCGGCGAGGTAGCCGCCGATGCCCTTCCAGAGCAGCAGCAGGGCACTGAAGGATTTCTGGTACTCGGGCCGCACGAAGGAGCGGCCCATTTCCAGGGCTGACTCCAGCCGGTCGAACATGCCGTTTTTGAAGGAGAACAGGGTGCTGGTGTAGAGTCCCTCCGTCCCCTGCCGATCGAGAATCCCGCGCACCTCGCCCATGCGGTAGGCGCCGACGATTTCCTTTTTTTCGTCGTTCCAGAGAAAGAGGTGCAGGTACTCGCCGTCGAAGCGGTCGAGATCGCGCTCCCTTCCGGTTCCCTCGGAGACGGCGCGGAAGGTAATCTCCCGCAGCCGGCCGATTTCCGACAGAACATGGGGGATCTCGTCGGCGCGGGCATAGAACGCCCTGAATACACCGCTGGAGAGGAGCAGCTGCTCCTCCGGCAGACGGGCGATATCCTCCTCAATCGATCGCGGATCGCCCTGGGTCGCCACCGGCCGCATCGTCGGCGAGAGCGCCCCCGGCCGCTGGTGCTTGCCGCGCGCCCCCAGCATGTAGGTGCGCAGACGCAGGTATTCGACGACTTCCCGGTCGCTTTGTCGCTCGGCGATTTTGCCGGCGGAGATGGCCTTACCGATTTTCATCCCCACGGTCCGCCCCTGCTTGTTGAGCAGTTCCCTGGGCAAGAGGGCGGTGCGCAGGCGCGGGTGGAGGAGCCCGGCGCAGTGGAAGAGCGGGCTGTTGCCGCCCTCGAAGAAGACCGGCAGCACCGCGGCTCCGGTATTCCTGGCGAGCCATGGCAGGGAATCGAGCCATGCCGGATCGGCCACTTCCCAGCGGCTCAGGCGGAAATGAGATACCTCGCCGGCGGGAAAGACGACGAGCATGCCGCCCTGGTCGAGCCAGCGGCGGCAGCCGCGCAGGGCCGTGACGTTGGCCTGTTTCGCCCTGTCGGTGCCGAAGGGATCGGTGCCGATCACCGCCTCCCGCAGTTCGGGGATACGGTTGAGCAATGGATTGGCCATGATCTTGACGTCTTGCCGGATCTTTCGCAGTACGGCGATGAGGATCAGCCCTTCGAGACCGCCGAAGGGGTGGTTGGCGCAGACGATGACCGGTCCCTTTTCCGGGATCTTGGCCATGTCGCCGGGGCTGAGACGATACTCGACGGCAAGGGCGGACAGGGCCTTTTCGGCAAAGGGGGTGTCCGGATCGCCGGGAATGTGGGCGTTGTACATCTCTTGCAGCCGGCGCAGGGCAAGCAGATGATCGAGGGCGGCAAGCAACCGGGAAGGAATACCCCGGCGCCGGCCGGGACCATGCTTCGCTTGCAGGGTGAAAATTTCTGATCGCTCTCGGTCTCGCAGCTCGGTCATCGCAATGCCCCTGTCTGGAAAAAGGAACCGGAAGAACCTCGCGGCAGTAAAACGGGAAAAGATGAAGTTCCTGTTAAACGGGGATTAATTTGGCGTGAGGAATCCGGGTGGTGAGGGGGCGTGAACCCGGACGGATGCAACCGGAATGGCCGGCGTGGCGGCGCAGACTGGATCGCCACCCTCCGCTCGCTATGGCGATGTCTCCGTCTTCACGAGGAACAAGGTGACGAAGCGATCCAGTACACCCCGCAAACCCGCATCAGCCAGGGTGGTTTCGGGCGATGATCTTTCCTTCGGCCCGCAGATACGCGGAATTCGCCTCCAGGTCGGCAGGGATGATGAATTCGAGGATGAGCCGGGACTCGTCCGGCGTGCCCGTCGGACAGGTAGCTGCCGGAGCGCACACTGGCCGGCGAGGTGAACGTTCTGCCGGTCACGCTGCCGACGGCGGAGGAGACGCGCGGGTTGATCGTCAGCAGAGATAGCCCTGCGCGCCGGCGGGAGCCAGCGTGAGGGGGAAGACGACGGCTGTCGCGGTGATTTTCATGGCGCCCGCATCAGGAATCGAGCATTTCCGCCTGCTCGGCCCAAGCAAGCCAGAAGGGGAAGTAGAGGCCGCGTTCCCTTCTTTCGCCGAGGACGCGGAAGAAGATGTCCGGGGTGCCGTTGTCCTTGTGCAGGATGCGGATGACTTCGCGCAATTCACAATTTTTCTTGTAGATTTTCCCGACTTCAGGAAGCTTGTGAGCAACGCTGCAGTGATTCATGGCGTTTCTTACCCTCTCGCTTGTTTGTTGGGTGATCGTGGTTGTGGCCCGCTGCCGGTACCGGCCGTGGTCCTGAAGACCGCGTCCATCGATATCCTTTCTGTTCGCCATCATGGATCACCGTATCCAAGGCAGGTAAATGTCCGGTTAAGGGATTATTAATTTTATGCAAACCCGGCGACTTCCCCTCCGGTCGCCATCGCCGTCACAGCCGTTTCGTTTCCAGCCGGAAGCATCCTTCCAGCTCCTTTGGTTCGCTGTCCTCGCCGCGGCCGGCGAGATATAAGGTGAACCGGTCAGGGGCGCCGTATTCGTACCCCAGTTCGATGAAGTAGATTTCGCCCTCCTCGCCGTTTTCGATGGTGACCGTCTCGCTGCCGGTATAGGGGGCCGCGGCCGAGAAAGTGTAGGTTCCCGGTTCGATGGGGTACACCCAGAAGGATTGGCGCGGCAGCCGGTAGAGGATCTCCTTGCCGCCGGCGGCGATCGCCGGGTCCGGCCCGTCGTCGGCAGGGCCCAGGGGGCGGTAGAAATAGACGAGGGATTTGCCGGCGGGCGGCGAATCGGTGCTGAGATAGAGACGCTGGTCCGGCAGGCAGCCGCCCAGCAGCAGGGCGGCGGCGAAGAAAAGAAGGAGTGTGGCGCGCATCGTGTTCACTGCCCCGATCCGTGGAATGGTTGGCTTAGAGCTTATCCCTGGTATTGATGAGTACGCATCCGTCGCTCAGGGCCGGGCCGGGGCTGAGGCCTGTCTCCTGCAGGATCCCGCGGCCCTGCGGCGGATGGTCGGCTCCCTTTACCCGCATGCCGTTAAGGTTCGGTTTGTCTCTTGTTAAGTCTTTGTTGGCGGAGGGTGGCCATCTGAAAAAGTATCTGATCACGGGGCAAGCCCTTCTGGGCCCGCGTCGCCTGCGTCCCGTTTGGCAGCGGGCCGCTAAGCGAATTTTAACCATTCATTATTCAGGATTGAACAATCGGCGGCTAGCCTTGCCTTCGATCCTGTTTCCGCCTGTCCATCAGGGAGGGCGGGTGCTGGCGGCGTGGAACGTTTCGTTCCGCCTTGAAAAGGTAGCCGCTCGTCGGAAGGTATCTGATCACGGGGTAGGTGCCTGCGCACCACCCCTGCACCCAGGTATTGTATGCGATTACAAGGTACCCCAGATCCGCGAAAGAGGCCTGTCCGCTACACACCCCGTATGCGGGCAGGCCGATGACAGCAGCGAAGCGGCGAAGGAGATGGGGTGCCCTGTGATCGCACACGTCGGCAGAGACGGAGGAACGAGGGTGAGTACGATGGAAAAAATGGACAAGATCTATGTCGCGGGGCATCTCGGGGTGGCTGGCTCGGCCATCGTCCGGCGGCTTCGGCGGGAAGGCTTCCAGCATGTCGTCACACGGGCGCACCATGAACTCGAACTGACCGACGCCCAGGCCGTCGCCGCGTTTTTTGCGCAGGAAAAGCCGTCCTATGTGTTCCTGGCCTCGGAGATGGAAGGCGGCATCGGGGCGGCGGGTACTCTGCAGGCCGGGATGCTCCGGGAGCATCTGGACATGCAGAGCAACGTCATCCAGCAGAGTTGGCTTCATGGGGTCAGGCGGCTGCTTTTCCTCGGATCGAGTTGTGCCTATCCGAGGGACTGTGCGCAACCGCTCCGGGAGGAGAGTCTCATGGCCGGCTCCCTTCTCCAGGAGGCCGATTTGCCCCTTGCGATTATCAAGATCGCCGGCATCGAAATGTGCTGGGCCTACAACCGCCAGTACGGCACCCGTTTCATTCCGGTCATGCCGGCCAATTGCTATGGACCCTGCGACAATTTCGATCTTGAAACGTCCCGGGTCCTGCCGGCGCTGCTTCGCAAATTTCACCTTGCCAAACTGGCGCAGGCCGGAGAATGGCAGGCCATCTCCGATGACGAGCGGTGCTTTGGCGTCATTCCGTTTGAGGTAACCGCACGGCTGGGTATTGCCGGCGGCGCGGTGGGCAAAGCCGGAAACGCGGTGCCTGTCTGGGGCAGCGGCAAACCGTGCCGCGAATTTCTCCACGCCGACGACCTCGCCGACGCCTGCCATTTTCTGATGGAACTCCCCGATCTCTGGCTCGGCGAGTACGATCCTTCGACCCTGCTCTTCAACATCGGCACCGGCGAGGACATCTCCATTGCCGATCTTGCCCGGCTGGTCGCCGGGATCGTCGGGTATGAGGGTGAAATCGTCTTCGACGCTTCCCGGCCCGACTGTGCGCCGCCGCGCAAGTCGATGAACCTGCAGCGGATGACCAGGGAGGGGTGGACCGCCTCCATTTCTCTCGCGGAAGGCATCCGGGAAACCTACGACTGGTACCTGAGCCAGACGTGCGAGGAGGAAGGTCGGGCGGAAGGGTTCATCGATTGCTTCGAGTGGCGTGGCTGTCTCGCCCTTTGATTCCAATTCCAAAGCAAGAACAGGAAGCAGGCGAGCAGCGACGAGAGCGCACATGCAGTACGACGAGGAGCGGTGGAACGCCACCGACAGCTGCGAAGCGGCCAAGTGTGCCAATGCGTTGGGATGGCAAACCTCCAGGACTCGTCGAACCCTTTGCGGCCAATGGCCACTCACCAGATCGTCTCGATCCCCTGGAGCTGAAGCAGTCTTTTGTCGGAAGTGACCAGTCTGGCGTGGTGGTGTCTGGCAGTCGCCGCGATGATCCGGTCCGCCGGATCGTAATGGTTCCATTTTGTCATGGCTACCGACAAGTGGGCGATTGCGGGGATAATGGGGAGGACGATGATCTGGCGGGCGGTGAGGGCGAGATCGATATAGGAGAGAGAGTCGGTGCCGGGGTCAAGGCGTCCTTTTGCGACAAGCATGGCGATTTCCCACAGGGAAATGTCGCAGCAGAACAGCGCCGATCGTTCCTCGGCCTCGTCCAGTGCGGCTTGGGCCTTCTGACTGAGCCGCTCCGGCTGCAGACTGTCGAAGACGAGCACGCAGGTATCAACGAGAATCATTCATTGCCTCCCATGTCTCCCCCACTGGGGAGATCACGTCGCCAAGTCTGCATCTGGTCCGCAGCTCCTCAAGCTTAGCGCGGGCTTGGCGTTTGCACTCGCCGGGTGGAACCAGCAGAGCTACCACACGTCCTCTCGAAGTTATTTCGATGGTCTCACCCGCAGAGGTTTTTGCCAGGTATTCTGGGAGGTGGTTGCGGAGTTCGCTGACATTGATTTTTTGCATGTGAACGCTCCATGTGTACGTTTCATTTGTACAGTCTAGGCGATGCCTGCCCTCCAGTCAAGATAGACTCGTATCTCTTCCGGCCCGATTCTGGTCGATCTTTTGTGCCCCTAACCGATTGTTAACCGTTTCCAAACCGAAACTGAACACGGGCGCTGTATTTGATCCGTCTCCGGCAGCGGTGGTCGCGGGACGCCGACCTGCTCCCATGATGCCTGGACGCGACATCTTCAACGGAAAGAACCATGAGAATCCTTCTGTATCTCACCATCCTGGGTTTGTTTTCGCTGGACTGGCTCAGTTTCAAGCTGGGTATCGTTCCCAGGTATGTGACCTGGTTTCCGGAACTGGCGGCCTTGGTGATCCTGCCCTATGTCATCTTCACCGCGGTACGAAAACGGGCCTTTCATTCCCACGCCAAGTATCTGTGCTGCATCTTCGCCTTTCTGCTCGCCATCTTCCTGGGATTCGTCGCCAACGGCGTCGGTTCCGGGGTCATGTTCTCCGGCATGCGCATCTACCTTCGCTATATTCCCTTCTTCCTGTTGCCGGCGGTCTGGGACGTCACGGAGAAGGAGTTGAAAAGGCTGCTGCTGTTCATTTTCGGATTGATGATCCTCCAGTTGCCGGTGGTCCTCTACCAGCGGTTCGTCAAGTACAGCGCCTCCATTTCCGGCGATCCGATGGGGGGGACATTGGGCGCCAATACGTCCGGCACCCTGTCGGTACTCATTCTGCTGGTGCTGGCTGTCTATATCTCCATGTATCTGAAGAACAGGATTTCCTTCGTGATCTTCCTGCTCGGCTTCGCCATGGTTCTCCTGCCGGTGACGATGAACGAGACGAAAATCACCTTTGTTCTGCTGCCGGTTTGCTTTCTGATCCCGTCCATGATCGGCAGGGTCGATGCGGGGAAGATCGGCAAGATCATCCTGCTGTTCGTCCTCCTCACCAGCTCCATGTTTGCGGTGAAGACCGTGTACGATCATTTTCAAACCAAACGATGGGGTTACGGGATTACCGATTTCTTTCAGAACCGAAAGCATGTCGAGAAGTACGCGGACGCCAGGCTCGCTCCCATCGTCAACACCCTGAAGCGAATCGGCGGCGATCCGGTTTTTTTTCTCTTCGGCGTCGGCGCCGGCAACGCCTCGTCCTCTTTCACCGGCGAGGGCATGTCCGGCAAGTACCTGCAGGAAATGACCAAGGGCTGGAAGGTTGCCTCCGGTATCGTGGTGCTTGCGTGGGAGATCGGTTTTGTCGGATTGTTCCTCGGCGGGGTGATTCTCCTGTTTCTGTTCTTTGATGCACGGAAACTGAGCAGGGAGGACAGCCTGTTCGGCGCCCTCGGATTGGGGATGACCAGCGTGACCCTGATGTTCGCCGTCGCCAGCCTCTACTGCAACCTGGTGCAAGCCAAGGTCGTCAATGTGCTGTTCTGGCTGGTGGCCGGCCTCGTGGTCCAGCGGCTGAACCGCGGCGCTGGACTCCCTGAAGGCGACATGCTGCCGGCATGAAGTGGGCGGCCGGCATCGTCGTTTTTCTTCTCCTCTCCCCTTGCCGGGTATTGGCCGCGGACCTCTACGTCGACAGAGACGGCAGGGGCGGCCCCTGCAGCGACGCGGGCGGGGGCGGATCGGCGCAAACCCCCTGGTGCACCATCGCCCGCGCCAACATGGGCGCAGGTCCCGGCGATACGGTCAACATCCGCGCCGGAACGTACGACGAGGTGATCGCACCGCGACTGAGTGGCAAGGCTGGCCGGGCCATTGTTTTCAAGGCCTATCCCGGCGAACGGGTGATCGTCCGCGGCCGGCCGGGAACCGGCCCGGTGGTCGCCATCGGCCATCATGACAACGCCAGGGGCCCTCAAAGTCACATCGTGATCGACGGGTTGCGGATCGAGCGCGGTTTTCCCGAGGCCATGGGCAATGAGCGGCATGTCCTGGTCGCGGTCAACGGCACCGGCAGCAGTCGCAATATCATTCGCAGCTGCACCCTGGCCGGCACCGATCTGCCCCTGTCACAGGCATGGGCAGCGGGCGCGGGGGTGCGGGTTGGCGGCATCGCGGTCAACGGCGCCGACCATACCCTGATCGAGAACAACGCGATAGAGAACATGACCTACATGGGCATCCTCGTCGGCGAGTCGCCGGCCGCCCGCTTCACGACGATCCGCGGCAATCGTATACGGAACATGGTCCAGGACGGTATCCATTCAGGATCGGAAGGGCCCAATGACACCCTCCTCAGCCTCTTGATCGAAGGGAACGAGATATTCGGCAGCCGCATTTCCGACGGCATCCAGGCCAACGGCTGCTATGGCCGGCACGATATCGCCGACTGCACCGGGATTGCCGGTGTCGTCGTCCGCAACAACCATATCCACGACAACGCGGAAAACAACATCGACCTCAAGGGGACTCGGTCCTGGGTCATCGAGGGCAATGTTCTCCACGACGCCGCCGGCAACAACGACGGCGGCCTGAAGCCGAGGCCCCAGGACAACTGCGACACGCCGCCGTGCGACAATACCGCGGGCGGAGGCAATGTGGCCAGGGGCGGCGATGCTTACTCCCGGGACATCATCCTCCGCGACAACGTCGTCTACGGCGGCAACGCCGGCATTGTGATCGGTGACGGCTACATGATCTACAACAACACCATTCTCAACAACCGGAGGACTTACCGGGGCCCGGACCAACCTTCATGCATCCTGGACGGCTGCAGTCGCAAACCCGATTTCCCCGGCCTTTACGGCGGCGGCAGAGAGGCGGTCATCGTCAACAACATTGTCGGCGACAACGGTTTCGCGGTTTGCCGCTGGGGCGATCCCGAATGGTTCATCGATAACAACTTGTACTACTGGTCGCGCGCGATTCCGTTCCGGGGGCTGGCCCAGGCCAATGGTGCCGGCGACTGGCAGGCTTTTTCCCTGGAGGGATGGCGATCGTTTTTGCGCGCCCGGCCGCAAGTCGGCGGCAGGGACGAACACAGCACGGTAGCGGCGGAGTCGCAACGGCTGTTTCGCAGGGTTGAGGCGCCCCCTGCCGGCGTCAGCGAACGGTTCGATTTCAACCTTGCCGACGGTTCGCCGGCGGTGGATGCCGGCGGGTTCCTGACGGAGGCTGTCGGCGATGGCGAGGGAAACATCCTCAGGGTGGGGGATGCGCGGTTCTTTTTCGACGGGTACGGCGTTACCGATGGAGACAAGGTGCAGATCGGCGCCCAGCCGCCGGTGCGGGTCGCCAGGGTCGATTATGCCGCCAATACCCTGATTCTGGAGAAGCCCCTTTCCTGGCAGAACGGCGATCCGGTCAGTCTGCCCTTCAAGGGGGCTGCGCCCGATGCCGGGGCGGGCGAGTCGCCGCGGGGCCCGATGCTCCTGCGGGTCGCAGGCGACGATGGGATTGGGGCAGGGCAATGAGTTCGGAGCGGGCAAGCCTTGCCGGCAAGGCCTTTTCCGCCGCCAGGTATGCCGCGGTGTACCGGGTGATCGCCCAGTTGATCGGCGCGGTCTCCACGGTTTTTCTGGTGCGGGTTTTGTCCGAGCAGGCGTATGGTGTCTACAATCTCCTCTATTCGGTCATCGCCCTGCTCGGCATGGTGTTTTCCCTCGGCATCGCCAATCTCCTGCAGCGGTATATCCCGGAATACTACGGCCGGGGCGAGTATGTGCTCGCCGACCGGCTCTACCGTTCCGCCACGCTGTTCCGGCTGCTGTCCAATGTCTTGGTCCTCGGCCTCATTCTGCTCGGATGGGAATACGTCGGGCCGCTGTTGAAGATCGGCGGGTACCGGCAGTATTTCCTGCTGTTCTCCCTGATCATCCTGCTGCACATGCAGCGCGGCATCCTGGAAACCTGTCTGAGTTCCTATTTTCTGCAGAGGGAATCCCAGGGGCTCTCCATCGTCTTCATCCTGATCAAAGGGGTCGGCTACGGCGCCGCCCTTCTTTTCGGCTGGGACCTCTGGAAGATTCTGATCATCGATCTGCTGGCCTATCTTGTCGTCTTTGTCCTGCTGCAGGCGGTGTACTGGAAGAAAATTCCCCGCCATGGCGGCAGCCATGACCGGTTTTCCCGGGAGGAACGGTCGCGGCTATCGCGCTATGCCTTCTTCTACAATTTCAACGACGCCGGCGCCGGGATGCTGGACGCCAATTTCGATAACTTCATCATCGTCATGTATCTCGATCCGGTGGCGGTGGGGGCCTACGCCTTCTGCAACCGGATCAACGCCATGGCGGCGCGGATGCTTCCCATCAACTATCTGCTGGACGTCATTCGACCGCTCTTCTTTATCGGCAACAGCGACAGTGACCGGGATAAGGTGCGCAGAAATTTCCAACTGCTCACCAAGGCCACCTACATGTTCCAGTTTCCCCTGTTCATGTTCTTTTTCCTCCTTGGAAAGGAATTCATCACCGTTTTCTTTGGCGGCAAGTTCGTGGAATACGCACCGGTGCTCACGGCGGTGGCCTTCTGCAACCTGGTGAACGCCATTCAGTTACCGGTGGGACTGGTGGCGCAGCTGCGAGAACGGGCGGACATCATCCTCTACAGCAAGATGTTCGCCCTCTACAACCTAGTGGCGGATGTCGTCCTAATCCATTTTCTCGGCATCTGGGGGGCGGTCATTGCCACCGGTAGCGCGGTGTTCATGAAAAACCTGTACGTCTGGTTCTATATTCGTCGGGAAGCCGGGTTTGTGGGAATGGGGCAATTCTTCACCAGAATGATCGGCTGCTGGATGATGGTTGCGATGGTTTGGCAGATCGCCGATGTCCTCTTTGAGAGGAATTATGAGATAGTGGTAATAGGTTTATCATTTATTGTCTTAGGGGTATTTCTACAAATCAGATTTTTGCATCTGACTGAGTGGGAAAGAAAAAAATTATCAGAAGTTAGATGGCGTAATCGGCGCATTGTTCGAATGTTGAATTTTGTAGGCCTAGAATTGTCTGCTACAACAGAAAGGTAGTGATTGTAAATAATATGAATTCGCAAACAACATATTGTGAAAACGATTTCCTTGGGCAATTCGCTGGAGAAAGAACGAAAAATCCCAAGCATAGCTGCGATGTGTGTGGCCAGCGTAACTGGCGATATCATAGGAGAAACACGGAGAGTCTCGGGATTTCTTCAACAAAGTTTGCGGTGTATTCGTGTGGTCAATGCGGATTTTTGCGAATGTTGCCGTTGCCGACAAAAGAAGAGCTAACGGCAATATATGAATGCTATGTCGAGAAAGGTGACCGCCTTGCGGTGGAACGCCAGCGTGCCCAAGATGTTTATCCAAATAAACTCAAGGTTGTAAAATCTCTGGTCGGTGGCAATCGACTCCTTGATGTTGGGGCAGGGCTTGGAACATTCGTTCGTGTGGCGATGGACGCCGGTTTTGCTGCTGTTGGGGTCGAGTATTCGAAGGAGCAATGTGATGTGGCTAGGAGGCAGTATGGGATTAATTTGCTAAATGATGTCATCGAGAATTGGAGTATATATTTCCATCCTGGCTCATTTGATGTGGTAAACATGCATCATGTTTTCGAGCATCTGTTGTATCCGAGAAGTATATTGCCGTGTGTTCATGAAATTCTGGCGAGTGGCGGGGTGTTGCTGATTGAAGTTCCCAACCAATTTAATAGGTTAAGGGGTAATCATTCATTTTATCCGCGATTTTCCGGGTATTCCGGTAATCCCCTGCATCATCAAAGTTTTTTTTCCCCAAAAAATTTAATTAGAATGGTGAGTTCCGAGGGATTTTCTTTGATTACTTGCCGACAATTTCGAGAAAATTCTGAGTATGATAGAGGTTTTGTTTGGAATTTTTCAAGAAAAATGTATAGATATGTAGTAAATAAGTTTTCGGTTGGTGGTGGAAGTTTTATAGAGTGCTATTTCTTGAAGAATTAGCCATGTGTAGTTCTGCTGTTTATCATTTATTATATTTATGTTGTCTGCAATATCCCGAAAAGTCATCTTCATCGGTGGTAGCTCCTATAGCGGTTCCACCATGCTGGACATGATGATGGCGAACAGCCCCGAAGGGTTTTCCGTCGGCGAGGTGCACGCCCTGTATCGCCCGTTCCGTCCGCATCATTTCCGGCCCGAGTGCGGCTGTGGCGATCCCGGCTGCGATTTCTGGCTGCGGGTGCGCGGGGCGGGCGAGTCGCGGCTGTATGCCACCATTTTCCGCCTGCTGCCGGATGTGTCCTTCATCGTCGATTCCAGCAAGGACCCCTGGTGGATTCGGCGGCAGGCGGCACGTCTGCGCCGGCAGGGCATTGAAGTGCACCATTTGCTCATCTGGAAGGAGCCGCTGCTGTTCGCCCATTCCATGCTCAAGCGGCATCGGAGCGGGTGGGAAAAGGCCTGGAAAAATTACTACCGCCTCTATCTGGCGCTGATCTCCGACTATGTGCCGGTCGCCTACGCGGAGTTGGCCCAGTTCCCGGAAAAAACCCTGCGTTCCCTGTGCGAGTCCTGCGATCTCCCCTGGCAGTCGGGCCGGGAGCGATTCTGGCAGAAACAGCACCACACCCTGTTCGGCAACGATTCCGCGAAATTCCACCTGCACACCTCTGGCGGAAACGATGTGCAGGACTGTGACACGAAGGACGCGCCCAGAGGGGGTGCAGCCGGGCATCGCTCCATTTACTACGACGAGCGCTGCCGGAATTCCCTGCCTGTCGGGGTGGCGGAGGCCCTGGCCGCCGATCCGGATTTTCGCGCCATTGCCGCTGTTCTCGGCAGAGAGGATGGTGCTTCCGATCCGGCCACGGTCGGCTATACCCCGCTGCAACTTGGGCTTGCCCGGATGTGCTGGGCCGGCAAGGCGGTGGCCGGCCGCGCCCTCGGCCGTTACTGGCGGCTTTTCTAGAGTGGTCCTCGCGATGGCTCCCCGAGCGAACAAGATCAGGGTCGCGGTGGTCTGGCCCGGCTACCGCAAGTACAACCTGCACTTTTTCGAACTGCTGAAAAACGATCCGCGGCTGGAGGTCAGCGTCCTGTGGGTCCTCGATTTCCGCAAGGACGATCCGCCGCCGCCGGATCTGCTCGCCGGCCTGTCGTACCGGGTGCTCGGCGCCCGCAACATCAGGATTTCCGGATACGGGCCCAGGCTCTTTCTGCGGCTGTGCCGCTCCCTGTGGGCCATGGCCGGGGCGGCCGACTGCGTGTTTACCTCGACCCAGGCGCCGCTGCATTCCAAGCTCGCCTTCTGCATCGCCCGGCTGCGGGGGCGAAAGGTGTTCGTCAAGACCGAGCAGTGGCGGGAATTCGGCCGCAACTCCTTTCTCATGCGTCAGTACAAGAAGATCGACGGGTATGTGATGCGCCATTGCGACATGCTCTTGCCCCACGGCGTTAGCCAGGTGCGTTTCGCCCGCTCCCTCGGGGTGCGCCCGGAACGGATCAGGGTGATGCCCTTCCTGTCCGATGATCTGGGCCGGATTTCGCGCAAGCGGCCCGGGCTGCGCCGGGAGCTTGGCCTGGAGGAGCGGAAGGTGGTGCTGTACTTCGGAAGGATCACCCCGCAGAAGGGACTTCTAGACCTTCTTGCCGCCGCTTCCCGGCTTAAGGAGCGGGTTCCTGGATTGGCGCTGCTGGTTTGCGGCGGCGCGGACAGTCATTTCCTCGATTTCCGCCAAGCCGAACCGTACGAGCGCGAGTGCCGGGATCTGGCCGGCAAACTGCCGGCCGGCATGGCGCACTTTACCGGTCCGGTCCGGCCCGAGGATCGGCAGGAGTATTTCGCGGCAGCCGATCTCTTCGTGCATCCCCACACGGCAATGGGTGAACTGACTGACGGCTGGAGTCTTGTCCTGAACGAAGCAACCTCGATGTCGCTGCCGATCGTCGCCACCGACCGGGTCGGCGCGGCGGCGGATCTGGTGGAGGAAGGGGTGAACGGCTTCGTGGTGCCGGCCGGCGACCGGGAGGCGCTTGCCGACAGGATCGCCTGTTTGCTGGAGGACGAGGGGAAGTTGCAGTCCTTTGCCCTGGCCTCCCGCCGGGTGTTCGAAAGATATCACCGGCCGGAGCGGATCGTCGCGGTCCTGCTGGAGGCGGCGGATGGCTGAGAGCGGCGGCAAACTCTGCTTCGTCCTCGGCAACTACTGGGGGCAGTGCATGGGAGGAGCGGAACTGCAGGCGGGCTACCTGGAGGAGGAGGCCCTGCGCCAGGGGTGGCAGACCCACTACTGCTTTCTTTCCAACGGCCAGCCGGTTGCCGGCAATCCTGGGACCGAACTGTATCCGATCCCGCAGAAGCGCCTCTGGAGCCGGCTGGGCAACGTCAAGTATCCCTACGCGGCTGACCTCCTCCGCGCCCTCGACCGTATCCGGCCCGATGTCATTTACCAGCGTGCCGGCTTCGCCTTCACCGGCATCACCGCTTCCTGGGCAAGGAAAAACGGCCGGCGCCTGGTGTTCCACATCGCCCACGATCTCGATGTGCAGAGGCGGCCGCCCCCCTGGCGCCGGCCCTTTCTGCTCCCGGAGATTCTTCTGATGCGGCAGGGGATCCGAAAGGCGGATCTGGTGGTCGCCCAGACCCGCTTCCAGGCGGAGCAACTGCAAAAGCATTACGGCAGAGAGGCGGTGGTGATCCCCAACGGCCACCCGGTGCCCGCGGACAGCGAAAAGCCGGCCGGACCGGTGGTGGTCGCCTGGGTGGCGAACTGGAAGGCTATCAAGCAGCCCGAGATCTTCGTGCGCCTGGCCGAGGAGGTTTCCAGCGAAAACATCCGCTTCGCCATGTTCGGCCGCATCGACAACTATGGCGAACTCGCCCGCCGGGCCCGGGCTCTCGGCGTCGAGGTAATGGGGGAGGTCTCCAACGAGAGGGTGAACGATTCCCTGGCGTCGAGCCATCTGCTGGTCAATACCAGCAGGCATGAGGGGTTCAGCAACACCTTCATCCAGGCGTGGCTGCGGCGGGTGCCAGTGGTCAGTCTGCAGGTTGACCCGGACGAGGTGCTGTCGCGACAGGGCATCGGCTGCTGTTCGGGCAGCTTCGGGAGATTGGCGGCGGATGTCAGGCGATTGGCGACGGACCGGGAGCAGCTCGATACCATGGGCGCGCGGGCGCGGGAATATGCGGTCGCCAACCATTCGCTGGACAACATGAAGCGGCTGCTCTTGAAATGCGGCAGTTTGCTGGACAGGAGCGAGACCACAGATTGCGGCCCTCGCGGGAAACGATAGATGGTGCGTAGCGAGGATAGCGGGCAGAGGAAGAAGCTGCTGATCGTATGCCAGAACCAGTTCGGCTACCATGTCGATGCCTATTATTACTGCAAGTATCTGCAACAGCGCTTCGAGATTACCTATATATGCTGGGACTATCAATTTAAGAGGATAGATCTTGATGGTGTCGAGGTGATACTTGTGTCCAGAAAAGGGACAGTGTTGCGGCGGTATTTAAGGTATTTGGCATCGGTAGTTTTCCGGATAAGGAAAGGCCGATATGATATTCATTTCATCAAATACTTCCGGGCATGTGCGCTCCTGCGAATATGTGCGCCATCGAAACCATTTGTTCTCGATGTTAGAAGCGGTCATATCAGTAACCGGAAGATAATCAGACAGATTTTCGATTGTGCCATTAGGATTGAGTCTCTGTTTTTTCGCAACCTTACGGTGATATCTCAAGGTCTGGCGAAGAAACTTTACTTGGATAACAAGGCAGTTGTTCTGCCGCTCGGCGCAGAAGAGCTCTCGGCATCAGATAAGAAATTCGACCGGCTGCATCTGCTGTATGTCGGAACCTTGAGCGAGAGGAATATTGAACAGACATTGCTGGGTTTTATTAAATTTATTGAAGAATTCAATAAGGAAGTCGATATCCGCTATACGATCATTGGCTCCGGTGCTCATGGGGAAGAGGATGTGCTGCGCCGCATTGTCGAGGAAAAGAAATTGTCGTCGGTTGTTTCAGTGTTGGGAAGAATCCCGCATGACCAGCTTGCTCCTTATTTCGCTTCGCACACTGTCGGGGTCTCCTATGTTCCGCTTACCGAATATTTCGATGTGCAGCCGGTAACCAAGACTTATGAATACCTGCTGTCGGGAATGCCTGTGCTTGCCACGAAAACGACTGAAAATGCCCGGATTATCGGGGAAAATAACGGGGTGTTGATAGATGATGACCAATATTCGTTCTGTGAAGGCTTGAAGAGAATCCATCAAAGATTGGGCCGTTTTGATAGTGGAAGGATTCGGCAATCCGCCTGCGAGTATCGATGGCGAGTCATAGTCGCCGGGCTTGAGGAGTACTTGTTCTCATTGTCTGACAGTGGGCGGAAAAAATTTGCAATTGGCGCATGTCATGAACGCTAACTTGCCTTACTACATATGGCTTTTCGCCAACCGGCTTTATCTGGCACATGTTCCGGTGTTTCCCTTTGTCATTCAGCAGATACTGCGATTCGGATTTTGCTGTTTTATTCCATACTCCACAAGGATTGGCAGAAATGTCCATTTCGGTCATTTGGGCATGGGGATTGTCATCCATAAGGAAGCAATAATCGGCAATGACGTAAGAATAGACCAACACGTCACCATCGGCGGCAGAGTCGGTCCCGGCGCACCTGTCATTGGCAATAACGTTCGTATCGGGGCGGGAGCCAAGGTGTTGGGCAGCTTGCGGATTGGTGACCACGCTCAAATAGGCGCCAATGCTGTTGTGTTGAAGGATGTGCCCGATGGCGCCACCGCGGTTGGGGTCCCGGCCCGCATCGTTCAGAAGAGGAACGGGCCTTCCCGGCGATTTGCAGGCAACCTCCGGCCTTAACCGCTCGAATACAGCCACAATGCAACTGCTCCTCGCAACGCCTTCGCTCAAGGATAACGGCGGTGTCGCCAGTTTTTTCAATGGGGTCATGCCGTTTCTGAAGGAAAGGCACGATGTCTGTCTTCATGAAATCGGCGCTACCCAAGGCAGGGACGTTCTGTTCCACCCTGTCCTCGATCAGATACGGTTTCATCGCCTTCTCCCTGGAAAAGGAGGGTATCTGGTCCACCTCAATCCCTCCCTGAACCTGAAAAGTTTTCTTCGCGACGGCCTCTTTATCCTGCAGGCAAAACGGGCGGGGTTGCCGGTATTGGTCTTCTTCCACGGCTGGCGCCGGGATTTTGAAAAGCTGGTCACCCGCCGCCTGCTGTGGCTGTTCCGGATGACCTTTGCCCGGGCGGATGCGTTCATCGTCCTTGCCGGCGATTTCGCCGGGGTGCTCCGGCGCTGGGGGATCACCCAACCGATCCACCGGCTCACCACCTGCGTCGACGAACCCCTGCTTGCCAAATTTTCCCTGGCGGAGAAGGAGCGGAGCATCCGGGAGGCGGCGCGGTTGAAGATCCTTTTCCTTTCCCGCCTGGAGCGCGAAAAAGGGGTGTTCGAGACGGTGGCCGCGGTGGAGGCCCTGTTCCGGCAGGATATGCCGGTGGAGCTTGCCATCGCCGGCGATGGCCCGGTCATGGCGGAACTGCGGCGGTACCTTGCCGAAAGGAAGCTGCCGGCGGACAGGTTCCGACTGCTCGGCTATGTGCGGGGCAAGGACAAGGCGGCGGCCTTTGCCGGCCACCATGTCTACTGCTTTCCCACCCGTTACGGCGAAGGTCTGCCCACTTCGGTGCTGGAGGCGATGGCCTTCGCCATGCCGGTGCTCACCTGTCCGGCCGGGGGGATCGCCGATTTCTTCCAGGACGGGAGCATGGGGTATCTGGCGGATGCGGGGCGGCCGGAGGACCTGCCTCGTCTGCTCGGGCTGCTGGTGGAGGACAGGGAAAAGGTCCTCGCCATGGCGCGGTATAACCACGCCCATGCCATGGAGCATTTCATGGCCTCCCGGGTGGCGGCCAGGCTGGAGGAGGTCTACCGGAGCCTGCTGCAACCGGCCGGGAACGGTCGCCGATGAGGTCCCTGTTCTGGTATCGCAACCGCCTCGCCAGGATGTCCCCGGCCGAAGTCCTTTACCGGGTTGCGCACAAGCTGGCTGAACAGCGGGACCGGAAGAGGTTCCGCAAACAGCCGCCATCCTGCCCCTACGGCGCCGAGACCGTGCTTTCTCCCCGCCTTTTCGGATTGCAACCGCTCGACCGGCAGGGGCTGCGCGCCCACCTGGAGCGGTGCGGCGGGAAGCTTATCGCCATGGCCGATGCCGCCCTCGCCAACCGGATCGATGTTTTCGGCATTGTCCACGACTTCGGCGACACGATCGATTATCACCTGGACGTCAAGACCGGACGCCGCTGGCCGCTGCGGTTCTGGGCCGAGGTGAACATCCGCGACGGCTTCACCGTCGGCGGCCCGAAATTCGTCTGGGAAACGAACCGGCTCTACGGCCTGGTGCCCTTGGGGCTTGCCTGGCGGCTCACCGGCGAGGAGCGGTACTCCGGGAAGATCTTTTCCACCCTCGCGGAGTGGCTTGCCGCCAATCCCTATCCCCACGGGGTCAACTGGACCAGCGGCATCGAACTCGGCATCAGGGTGGCCAATCTCCTCTGGGCAGTTTCGGCTTTGGAAGGAAGGGGGATAGCCGACGAGGAAACCGAGCTGGTCAACCGCTTCGTCTGGCTGCACGGCCGGCATTTGTTCCGTTATCCCTCCAAATATTCCTCCAACAACAACCACGCCATTGCCGAGGCTTTCGCGCTTTTTCTGATCGGCGTCCATTTTCCCGGATTTGTCGAGGCGGAGAAGTGGCTGGCCTTCGGCCGGCAGGTCCTCGACCGCGAGGGGCAGCGGCAGATCCTCGCCGACGGCGGCAGCTACGAGTACACCACCACCTATCTCTCCTTCGTCTTCGATTTCTTCCTGCTCTACAAACTGGTCTGCGAACGAAACGAACTGCCCTGTGCCCCGGGCATCGACGCCCGGCTGCAGCGATCCTGCGAACTGATCCACGCCCTGATGGACGCAAACGGCCATGTCCCCAATATCGGTGATCAGGACAGCGCCGTCCTGGTGAATTTCGGGATGGATAATCTAACCAATTTTGAATCGATTCTTAACACGGGTTCGGCACTATACCGCCGCCCCGAGTTTCGCCGGCCCTCTTTCCCGGACATGAAGACCCTCCTGCTTCTCGGTGACAGGGCGGTTGTTGACCCGGTCACTGAGGTCGATGCGTCGAGGGGCGAAGCACGGAGCCGGTTGTTCAAGGAGAGCGGTCTTGCGGTCATCCGCGACGAGTTTGCCGGCAGGGAAATCGTCTTCACCGGCAACGCCACGCCGCTCGGCATGCCGCCGCTCCATGCCCACGGCCATCTGGACGCCCTGGCCGTGACCCTGTCCGCCGCCGGCTTGGAGATTCTGGTGGACCCCGGTACCTATCTCTACCACAGCGGCGGCGTATGGCGGCGCTATTTCCGCTCCACCGCGGCCCACAACACGATCCGGATCAACGGCGCGGACCTCACCGACCAGGTGGCGGATTTCATGTTCGGCAAACCGTACCGGATCACCGAACATTCCCTGCGGGAGGAAGCGGATCGGATCGTCTGGCAGGCGGGCCACGATGCCTACCTGCGGCTGGCGGCGCCTGTCTCCTGCATGCGGCTGGCGGTGGTCGAACGGGGCAGGGGCAGGGTCAGGATGATCGATCGCCTCGCTGGCCGCGGTGGGTATCTGGTGGAGCAGCATTTCCATTTCCACCCGGAATGCTCCCTCGAACTTGCCGGCAACCGGGCGGTGGTGCGGAGAGAAGGCATCAGGGTGGCAATGGAGTTTGACCCGCGGTTGACCATTGCGGCGTTCCGGGGAAGCCGCGAGCCGCTGCTCGGCTGGTATTCGCCGTCCTTCAACCGGTTGCAGTCCTGCTGGTCACTGGTGGGACGGGTGGAGGCCAATGGGATCCTGGAGCTGAAGACCGCCCTCGGGATCGAGGTTCCGGCGGCAGGGAAGGGGTAGGCGGAGCGGCAAAGCTGCGGGTCGAAGGCTGGATCGCCACGCTGCGCTCGCGATGACGGCCACGGGCCTGCGGCGCTGCGATGACGAGGGAGGTGGATATGCCCCTTAGTCATTGCGAGGGACGAAGTGACGAAGCAATCCAGTCTCTGCCCGCAACCCCGCATCATGCCAAGGTATTTATAAGAGAAAAGGCCTGTCGATGACCATGGTCAGATTCGGCATGCAGGCACTGGAAGATGTCATGAAGATCAGCATATTTGGCATGGGATACGTCGGCGCGGTATCGGCCGGCTGCCTGGCCGCCGAAGGGCATCAGGTGATCGGCGTCGATCCGGTCGGGACCAAGGTGGACCTGATCAACCGGGGTCGGACCCCGATCATCGAAAAGGACATCGGCGAGATCATCGCCGCGGCGGTGGTCGACGGCCGGCTGCGGGCGACCACCGGCACCACCGAGGCGGTGATGGCCACCGATATGTCCTTCGTCTGCGTGGGGACGCCCAGCCAGCTCAACGGCAATCTCGACCTGAAGTACATCCGCCGGGTGTGCGAGGAGATCGGCGCGGTGCTCGCCTCCAAAGCGGACCACCATCTGGTCGTCATCCGCTCGACCGTTCTGCCCGGCACCATGCGCGAGGTGGTGATTCCGGCTCTGGAAGAGGCTTCCGGGAAAACCGCGGGCCGGGACTTCGGCGTTTGCAACAACCCTGAGTTTTTACGGGAAGGGAGCGCGGTGCACGACTTCCATCATCCGCCGAAAACGGTCATCGGCGAAACCGACCCGACAAGCGGCGACCGGCTCGCGTCCATCTACGCGAAGATGCGGGCGCCGCTGATCCGCACCGATATCGAGACCGCCGAGATGGTCAAGTATGTCGACAACGTCTGGCATGCCCTGAAGGTGGGATTCGCCAACGAGGTGGGCAACATCTGCAAGAAGGCGGGGATCGACGGCCACCGGGTGATGGACATCTTCTGCCAGGACACCAAGCTCAACATCTCTCCCTACTACATGAAACCGGGCTTTGCCTTCGGCGGTTCCTGCCTGCCCAAGGACTTGCGCGCCCTGACCTACAAGGCGAGGAGCATGGACCTGGAACTGCCGATCTTGAACGCGGTGCTGCCCAGCAACCAGCTCCAGGTGGAGAGGGCCATCGCCATGGTCCTCGGCAAGGGCAGCAAAAAGATCGGCGTGCTCGGCTTCAGCTTCAAGGCCGGCACCGACGATCTCCGGGAAAGCCCGGTGGTCGAACTGATCGAGCGGCTGCTCGGCAAGGGCTGCGACATCCGCATCTACGACCGCAACGTCAATCTCGCCAAGCTGGTGGGCGCCAACCGCGACTACATCCTCAACCACATCCCCCACATTTCGAAGATGATGGTGGCAAGCCTCGACGACATCCTGACGCATGCGGATACCATTGTCGTCGGCAACGGGGATCCCGAATTCCGCGACGTTCTCGACCGGGCGCGGCACGGGCAGGTGGTGGTGGATCTGGTGCGGATCGGCGAGCAACGGAGCGAGGAGGGGAGATATGATGGCATCTGCTGGTAGGAAACCCGGAGTTCTGATCATCGTCGAGAACCTGCCGCTGCCCTTCGACCGCCGCGTCTGGCAGGAGGCCAACACCCTGGCCGGGGCGGGCTACACGGTGTCGGTCATCTGCCCCACCGGCAAGGGGTACGAGAAGCGCTACGAGGAGATCAACGGCATCGCCATCTACCGGCACCCGCTGCCCCTGGAGGGCGACGGCGCCCTGGGGTACCTGGCCGAATACAGCTCCGCCCTGTTCCACGAATTCAGGCTGGCGCTGAAGGCGCTCCGCCAACGCGGCTTCGAGGTGATCCAGGCGTGCAACCCGCCCGACAACATCTTCCTCGTCGGCCTGTTCTTCAAGTGGTTCTTCCGCAAGAAATTCGTCTTCGACCACCACGACATCAATCCGGAACTCTACATCGCCAAATTCGGCCGCAAGGATCTCTTCTACCGGGTGATGCTGCTCTGGGAGCGGTTCACCTTCTGGGCCGCCGATCGTTCCATCGCCACCAACGAATCGTACCGGCGGATCGCCATCGAGCGCGGCAGGATGGCGCCGGAGCGGGTGACGGTGGTGCGCAGCGGCCCGAGCCTGGAGCGGATGAAGATCGTTCCCCCGGACCCGGCCTGGAAGAACGGCCGGCGCTACGCGGTCGGCTATGTCGGAGTCATGGGCAGGCAGGAAGGGATCGACCATCTGCTGGAAGCGGCGCGGTACATGGTCCATGAACGGAAGAGGACCGACGTCCAGTTCGTGCTGGTCGGCGGCGGCACGGAACTGGAGGAGATGAAGCGGCTTTGCGCCACTCTGGGGCTGGACGACTACGTGACCTTCACCGGCCGGATACCCGACGAGCCGATGCTCGTCGCCCTCAACACCGCCGATGTCTGCGTCAACCCGGACATCGCCAACGAGATGAACGACAAATCGACAATGAACAAGATCATGGAGTACATGGCGCTCGGCAAGCCCATCGTCCAGTACGATCTGACCGAGGGCAGGTTTTCCGCCCGGGAGGCGAGCCTCTACGCCGAGCCTAACGACCCCAGGGATATGGCGGAGAAAATCCTCCATCTGCTGGACAATCCGGAACTGCGGCGGCAGATGGGCGAATTCGGCGGCCGGCGGGTACGGGAGGAACTGCACTGGGGGATCGAGGCGCCCAAGTATCTGAACGTCTACGCGGAGCTTGCCGGCGGGCACGGTGACGGCCACGGGCGCCAATCTTGATCAACCGTTAACCTTGTCTTGTTTCTTCGCCTGTAGTCTTGCAGCATCCGATCTGCCTGCAATCGAGGATGTCATGGACCATTCGACCCTGATGAAAAAAATCCGAGCTCTGCTGGTGCTTCTTGCGCGATTACGCCGCAGCCACTGCCGGTCCGCCGCAAGTATCGACCGGGAGGCTTACGTCGAACCGCGCATCCTGCTGCCCGAGCAGTTCCGCTCCCCCCTCTCCTGAAAGACTCCCCTCCATGTTCAGCAACGCCCCCGAAAACTACACCTGTCCTTTCTGTCTTTTTGCCGCCGGTGCCACGCACCGGCTGGTCTTTTCCCGGCCCGCCGACATCGTGTACGAGGACGAGCGGCTGCTCGCCTTCATCTGCGCCCGGCAGTGGCCCAACAATCGCGGCCATGTGCTGATCATCCCCCGGGAACATTACGAGAACATCTTCGATCTGCCGGATGCGCTGGGCGGCGCCATCCATGCCCTGGCCCGCCGGATCGCGGTGGCGATGAAACACGCCTACCGCTGCGACGGCATCTCCACCCGCCAGCATAACGAGCCCCACGGCAATCAGGAGGTGTACCACTATCACCTCCACGTCTACCCGCGCTACCGCGGCGACAACCTCTATGCCATCCCCAAGGGCGAGATCATGGCGCCCGAAGAGCGCGCCGCCTTCGCGGCGCACCTGCGCTTCTATCTCGATCTCGACGCCCGGCAGCGCCTGTATGCCGGTCAGGTCGCTGAACCGTGCGCCATGTGCGACGGCGGCAGGTGCTGACCTCCGGCTCCGCCTTATCGAAGTTTAACCGGATTCTAACCCGTCCCTAACCGTTTCGCGGCAGAATGTCACCTCCGAAAAAAGAACGGCATGGCGGGTCGGGCATGGGACTGCCCGCCGGAGGGGAACGGATGCAGGCGACCAACGACAATAGGGTCACCCGGATATTTCCGCCGCTGCTGCTGCTGGCGAGCTTCGTGCTTTCCTACCAGTCGCCGCTGGCCAAGATGATGGAGCGCTGGCAGGGCGGGGACAACGACTACTGTTTTCTGGTCATCCCCATCTTCGCCTACCTGCTCTGGGAAAAACGGGGTGTCTTCCGGTTTTCCGAGTTCTCCTGGAGCTGGCAGGGTCTCGTCATCGCCCTCTGTTCCAGCCTCTTCGTCCTGACCGGTGAATTCGGCTCCCTGGAAACGGTGATGTACTTCGGTTTCTGGCTGGCCATCGCCGGCGTTCTCTTGCTTCTCTACGGCGGCCGGATCCGGCTGCTGCTCTTCCCCCTGCTCGTGCTCATCTTCGTCGTCCCCCTGCCGCCGTACATGAATCAACTGATGACCTTCCAGCTGAAGCTGCATTCCTCCTCCCTTTCCGTCTTCCTGCTGCGCTTGCTGGACATCAGCGTCATGCAGGAGGGCAACATCATCGACCTCGGCGTCAGCAAGCTGCAGGTGGTGGATGCCTGCAGCGGCCTGCGTTATTTCATGCCCATGTTGCTCATGGCCCTGATGATCGGCCACCTGACCGCCGGCAGGTTCTGGCACCGCCTGGTGCTGCTCCTGCTGGTGGTGCCCCTGTCGGTGGTCATCAACGGCCTGCGGATCTTCGTCGCAGGGGTTCTGACCGTCAACGGACACGAGGAGATGGCCACCAATTTTTTCCACGATTTCTCGGGGTGGCTTGGCTTCATGATCCTTGCCGGTCTGCTCGCCGGGACCGCCGGTCAGCTGAAGAAGGTGGACGGCAAGGCCCCGGCGGGAAAGGCGCACGATTCCGGCGCCTCTTCCAGGGGGGTGATGAGGTCAGTGCTGCTCAGCGCGATGTTCTGCCTGGTATTTTCCGGGACCGGCTGGGCGGTGACCAGGGGCGAGGCCCTGTTCCATGTGCCGGAGAGGAAGACCTTCGCCGATTTCCCCATGCGGATCGGCGGTCTCGAAGGCGACCGGATGTATCTCGACGCTGCCGTCCTCGAATCCCTCTGGGCGGACGATTACGTCCAGGCCACCTTCCGGGACCCCCGCAACCGGTACAGCATCCATCTGCTCATCCCCTATTACCGTTACCAGGGGACCATGCATACGGCGCACGCCCCCCAGTCCTGCCTGCTGGGCGGCGGTTTCGATCTGCTCGCCTCCGACGAACGGCTCGTCGATGTGGAGCAGGGAATGCAGGTGCCGGTGATGGCCATGCAGATGCAGAAAGGGGACGCGAAGATTCTCGCCGGCTATTTTTTCCTCCAGCGCGGCAGGGTTCTCACCAGCCCGTGGCTGAACAAGGCGTTCATCGTCCTCGATTCCTTCACCAAAGGCAGGACCGATGGTGCCCTGGTCAGGGTGGAAATACAACTCCACGGGTCCATGTCCTACGATGAAGCCGGGCGGGAGATGGACTCCTTCCTGCGCGGTCTGTGGCCCCTGCTCGCCGACTATATCCCTTCCTGAGTAAGCGATCACGGCATATCCATTGTCATCGGCCTGTCCGCATACCTGGCGGATAGCGACAGGCCTCTTTCGCGGATCTGCCGCACCCTTTGCCCGCTTACAAACAGCGCGGTTCAGGATGGTTACCAGGGTGCTACCCCGTGTTCAGTTTCCTTCCTGATTCCCGGTTCTCTCCGGGCCGGGCGAATCCGGCTGCACGTCCCTGTGCCGCAGGGAGCTCATTTTGCACCAGGCTGCTAACGGAATACTAAAACAACATTAACCGTTCCCTAACCCCATCCGGGTATCTCTAATCGCCTCGGCTTCCCCATCGGCGCGGCGGCACAGGGCACAGGCGGAACCATGCTTCAGCAACAGGTAATGATCCTCAACAATGTTCGGATGACGGTCGATGCCCTGTGCATCATCCTCGCCGGCTATAGCGCCCATGCCGTGCTGGAACGGTACATGCCGGACGCCATGGGAATGGATGGACTGGCGTTTCTCGGCACCATCCTGGCGGTGATGTTCGTC
The DNA here is from genome assembly GCA_040755255.1 of Thermodesulfobacteriota bacterium. GTDB lineage: Bacteria > Desulfobacterota > Desulfobulbia > Desulfobulbales > S012-135 > JBFLZZ01. The sequence continues at coordinate 10,636 of JBFLZZ010000040.1, read as the reverse complement.
AACAACTACATCATGGGACGGTTGGGACTCTACGGCGACAGCCGGCCACCCTCCCGGCTGCGGCTGCTGACCAGGGTGACCCAGGCGATCGTGCTCGATTTCGTCATTCTGGCCGGCGCCTCCTTCATGTTCCCGGAAATCGGGCTCTCCCGGCCGTTTCTGCTGGCCTTCGCCGCCGGGGCTCTGGTCCTCACCCTCGCCGGCCGCTTCATCGAGGACTATTACATGAATCACCTGGTCGGCAAGGGATGCAGCACCAGGGAGATCCTCATCGTCGGCAGCGAACGGCGGGGCAAGCTGGTCGCCGAACTGATGGAGAAGCAGCTCAGCTGGGGGCATAAGGTGATGGGGAGGTTGCTGGTCTCCGGAGATGGAGACGACCGCGGTCCCGGAGTGCTCGGCATCCTGGAAGACCTGCCCCGGGTGCTCAAGGAGCATGCCGTCGACGAGGTGGTATTCGCCATGAACGGCGACCGGGCCGTGGATCTCGGCAGGCACCTGGAGACCTGCCGGAAGATGGGGATCCCGACCCGCATCCTGCCGGCGCTCTGGCAGCCCGGCGATCACGCCCTTTCCGCGGAACGCTGTCAGGGGGTGCCGTTTCTCACCGTGCCCACGGTCAACATCAACGCCACCGGCCAGCTGTACAAACGGCTACTCGACATCTGCGGCGCCCTGGTCGGCTGCCTGCTGCTTATCCTCATGCTGCCGGTCATCGGCACCCTGATCAAACTCGATTCCCCCGGGCCGGTCTTTTTCCGCCAGGAGCGGATCGGCCGCAACGGCAGGGTGTTCACCCTTTTCAAGTTCCGCACCATGGTGAGCAATGCCGAGGAACTGAAGCAGGAACTGCTGGACAGGAACGAGATGCAGGGAGGCATGTTCAAGGTGACGGACGACCCGCGCATCACCCGGGTGGGCGCCTGGCTCCGCAAAACTTCGCTGGACGAATTCCCGCAGTTCATCAACGTGCTGCGCGGTGAGATGAGCCTGGTCGGCACCCGGCCGCCCACCCTGGAGGAAGTGAAGGGGTACGAGGAGTGGCAGCGGCGGCGGATCTCGGCCAAGCCTGGAATCACCGGGCTCTGGCAGGTTTCCGGGCGGAGCAAGGTGACGGATTTCAACAAGGTGGTGGAGTTGGACTGCAGCTACCTGGACAACTGGCGCTTTGTCGATGACCTCCGGATCATCGCCCAGACCGTCGTCGTGGTTCTGCAGCGGAAGGGCGCGATGTGAACCGCGCCGGCAACGGTACGGACGGCCCGCGGAATCTAACGAAGTAGAGGTACTGGAATGACCGGATCATATGGCTGGCGACTGTTGTGCGTTGTGGTGCTCCTGATATCGGTGACCGCCTGCGGCTCCAAGGAGGACAAGGTACAGAAGTTCATGAGCAAGGGGCAGGCCCTGTACGAGCAGGGGGAATACGTCAAGGCGACGCTGGAATTCCGCAACGCCCTGCAGATCGACCCCAAGCACGCCCGGGCCTACTACATGCTCGGCATGGCCAATCTGAAGCAGGGCGAGCTGCGGTCCGCCTTCGGCGGTTTCAACAAGGCGGTGGAACTGGATCCCGAGAACCTGGAGGCCCACTTGGAGGCGGCCAACCTTTCCATTGCCGGCGCCATGTTCGACGAGGCCGAAACACAGCTCTCCTTCGTCCTCGAGCGCCAGCCGGACAACGAGCGGGCGCTGCTGATGCAGGGGGCGGTGCTGCTCGAAACCCAGGGCATAGACATCGCCCTCGACCATCTGCAGCAGCTGCAGAAAAAGGGGATCGAAAGCGTCAACCTCTATGTCCAGCTCGCCGACATCCACCAGCGGCGCAAGGACCGGTCGGCGGCCGAAAAGACGCTGCGCGACGGCCTGGCGAAACATCAGGATTCGGTGCTTCTTCATCTGCAGCTTGCCAATCTGCTGGCGAGTGAAGGGAAAATCGACGAAGCCATCGCGATGATGGAAAAAGTCGTCGCGCTCGTTCCGGAAAATACCCAGTATTCCTTCGCCCTTGCCGGCATCTATCTGCAGGACGGCCGTAAGGAGGAGGCGGTGGCCAAGGTTGCTGCCACCATTGCAGACGCCAAGGAAGAAGCGCAGGCGCGCCGCGACGCCGCCGGGTTTTTCCTGCGCGCGGGGCTTGGCGACGAGGCGGAAAAGGTGTTGCGGGACGGGATCGCCAAGCTGCCGGAGGACACCTCGCTGCGGCTGGCCCTTGCTGCGTATTGCATCGGCAGCGATCGTGCCGACGAGGCTTTGGAAACCTACAACGGCATCCTGTCGCTGGGACTCAAGGAAGACGATCCCGGCGTGATCGCCGCCCAGGTCGGCCTCGCCGAGATGCATCTGCGCAAGGGCGAGTTGGAGGAGGGGCGAAAGCTTTTGGCGGAGGTTATCGGCAAAAGCCCGAAGAACATCGACGCCCACTACCTGAAGGGCAAGGCGGAGCTGATGGCCGGCGATTTCGCCGCCGCGGTGCCCGAATTCCGCATGGCGGTCACCGAGCGGCCGGAAAACGCCGTGTATCATCTCGACCTCGTTCAGGCGCACCTGCTGAACAGCGAACCGAAACTGGCCCGGGAGGCCCTGGAAAAGGCGGCCAAGGTCTTCGTCGACTCGAAGGAGGTGCAGGGCCGACTGATCCGGATGCTCGCCGGCCTCGGTGAAAAAGATAAGGCCCTCAGGGCCGCCGAACATCTGCGCTCCCGTTACCCCGAGGACGAGGATGTCCTCGCCCAGTTGGCCGACATGCAGGTGGCCGCCGGCCAGAAGGAAGCGGCGATCAGGCTGTACCAGTCGCTCAAGGGAAACGAGAGAACGGCGCCGTTCGCCTCTCTGCGCCTCAGCCAGGTCCACCTGATGGCCGGCGAGAAGGAAAAGGCGAAGGCCGAAGTTGAGAATGGCCTCGAAAGGGCCCCGGATTCCGACCCGCTGCTCGCCCAGGCGGTGAAGATCGCGGGCGCCGATTTCCAGGCCGCAATGGCCTACATCGAGGCACGCCTCTCCAGAAACGATAAGGATCCCTTCGCCCACAACCTGGCCGGCGCCGTTTACGCCAACGGGAAAAACGAAGCGGAGGCAATGGCGCATTTCAAGCGTGCCGCCGAACTGGCGCCCCAGTGGCCCGATCCCCTCAACAACCTGGCGATGTACAGCCTTCGCCTGGGCAGGAAGGACGAGGCCATCGAATTTCTCAAGAAAACGCTTGCGGTCAATTCCACCGACCGCATGGCCTATTCCGCTCTGGGCGCGCTTTACGAACAGAGCGGCGAATACGACAAGGCAATCGCCATCTATGAAGAGGCCCTCGGCAAGGACCCGAACCTCTGGGACGCGGCCAATAATCTCGCCTTTCTGCTCGTCGAAGCCAAGGGTGAGCAGGCCGATATCGACCGGGCCCTGGCCCTGGTGAAGAAAGCGGCGGCGCAGCAGCCTGACACCCCCTCGATCCTCGACACTCTCGGCTGGGTGTATTTCAAGAAGGGCGAGTACCAGAGGGCCCTCTCCCACCTGTCCATGGCCTTGGACAAGCTCAAGCAGCCGCCGGCGGTGCTCCATTACCATCTCGGCATGGCGCTGCTGAAGAACGGCCGCAATGCCGAGGCGAAAAGTCATCTCGAAAAGGCGCTGGAACGACAGGAGAACTTCCCGGGACGTTCGGAGGCCGAGTCGCAACTGCAGGGGATCTCATGAGCAGCCATGCAAACACTACCCTGCTGCGACGAGCGCTCGCGGCGTTGCTGATCACGGCGGCCTTTGCCTGCGGCCTGGGTCTTCCCCTGCCGGGTACCGCCGCCGAAACGGGCAGCGCTGGCGAAATCGAGCCGCCGCCTTCCTACCGGATCGGCCCCGGTGACGTGCTGTCGATCATGGTGTGGAAGAACGACGATCTCAGCCGGGTGGCGCCGGTGCTGCCCGACGGTCGGATTTCCCTGCCGCTGCTGGGCGAGATGCTCGTCGCCGGCAGAACCGTTTCCGAACTGCAGCGGGAGTTGACCGACAAGTGGGGGGAATACGTCGCCGATCCGGTGGTCACCGTTTCGGTCAGCCAGGTGAACAGCTTTCTCGTCTACGTCATCGGCAAGGTCAATGCGCCCGGCAGGTTCCAGCTCACCGGCTACACCTCGGTGCTGCAGGCCCTGGCCACCGCCAGCGGCCTCAACCCCTTCGCCCGCCGCGACGACATCAAAATTTTCCGCCGCCAGGGAGACGAAACGGTGATCCACCCCTTCAATCTGGAGGAGGTGGAAAAAGGGGTGGACCTCGCCCAGAACATGCTGCTCATGCCCGGCGACGTCATCGTGGTGCCGTGAGTGCCGGCGAACGAGATGGCGAGAGGTGCAACAATCGGGGCGGCCCTGCTGGCGGGCTGGCTGGCCTGCATGGGGCCGGCAAGCGCGGTGGCAGGACGATGGGAACTGATCACCGGCATGCGGCTGAAGGAGGAGTACAATGACAACGTGTATTTGCTCGAACAGCCCCTGCCTGGAGAAACGATCACCACGATGAGCGCCGACATCAGCGCGGTGCGGCGCGACGAGCGCACCTTTTTCCAGATGTCCGGCAGCCTCTCCGCGGTGGGGTACAGCAGATCGACGGGCGCCGATTCCTGGGACCAGGAGTATCGGATGAGCGGCTCGCATTCGGTGACGGAACGGCTGCAGTTGGGCGGGGCGGCCGCGCTGATCAGGGATTCGCGGCCGGACAGGGACGTGGAGAGCGGCGGTCTGGTCACGAGTGGCCTGATTCGCTGGCAGGAGCAGCTCAGCCTCAACGCCAGCTACCGCAACACTCCGCGCACCAGCAGCGATCTAAGCTATCAGCTGGCCAATCAGTACTACCAGGGCCGGGAGACTTCGGACAGCCTGTCCCATTCTGTGGCGGTGAGCGTGCTCCACCATCTCGGCTGGTGGCTGCCCAACGACACGGTGTCGGTGGAGGGGAACTACGGCACCACCGACTACTGGACTTCCACCGTCGCCAGCGGTCAGGCGCTTGCGGGATACGGCTTCGCCATCGACGAGCTGTGGCGGCTGAGTTTCGGCGTCGGTCTCGATTACAGCACCACCCGCTTTCAGGAGTGGCGACCAGCCGGTCTGCGCACTGTTCCGGAATTTCCCTTTCCGGTCCTGGTGTACGCCCTGGGAGATGCATCCTCCTCGGAACTCGGCTGGATCGCCCGGATGCTGCTCGATTACCACGGGGAGAAGGTGACAGCCAGCCTGCAATGGGGGCGGGATACCTATTCTTCCGGAGAGTACGGCGGGCTGCTCTCCCGTGACCGGATACTTTTCCGGGGGGAGCGACGGCTGAGCGAGAAGGCGACCTTTTCCCTGCTGGGAGAATATATCCGCTTCCGGTCCATGGATGAGGACCTCGTCTTCGCCGCCCTCGATGAAAGGACCTGGCGGCTCGGGCCGGGATTGCGCTACCGGCTCGGCCGGGACGTCGATCTCGCGGCGGAATACGCCTTCACCGACCGCCGCAATCAGGTGACCGGCGGCGAGTCGAGGCAGAACAAGGTGAGCGTCACCCTCAGTTACGACAAGGACCTGTTGCAGTAAGCGGTCAATCCTGCCGGTGGAGCAGGGACCGCGGTGGCGTAACCGTTCAGCAGCACCCCATCTTCGGACGATCGGCCCGGCTTACGTACGCGCAGTACGCGGCGCCGGTCCGCTTGTCCGAATCTGGGGCACTTCTGAACGGTTACAACGTAGATGGATGTGCACCATCGTACCTGTGTGGTGAACGGTTACGCGGCGGCTGCGTTGGTAGCCGGTGAGGTACCCATGGGCGGCACGCACCCGGATGGATGAAACGCGGAGGCAGACTGGCTCGCCACGCTGCGCCCGCAATGACGCCGCGGCTACTTCGCCGTCTTCGCGAGGAACAAGGTGACGAAGCGATCCGGACCGGGCCTGTGCCCAAATGCTGTCAGGATGGCTTCTTGAGAGAGGACAGGAAGGAGCAAGAAACAACAATGGAACCGACAGCGCAGATTCAGGACTACCTCGATATCGTCAAAAGGCGAAAATGGAGCCTGGTTCTTCCCACCGTCCTGCTGATCGCCGCCGCGGCGCTGACCGCATTTCTGCTGCCGGCGGTCTACAAATCCACCTCCACCATTCTCATCGAGGAACAGGAGATCCCGCAGGACTATATCATGTCCACGGTGACCAGCTACGCCGAGCAGCGGCTGCAGGTGATCAACCAGAGGATCATGAGCACCAGCCGGCTGGTGGAGATCATCGACCGTTTCGATCTCTATCGGGAACTGCGCGACAAGTGGACGGTGGAGGAGATCATCGACAAGATGCGCGATGACATCCACCTGGACTATATCAACGCCGAGATCGTGGACCGGCGCACGGGCAAACCGTCCACTGCCACCATCGCCTTCACCCTGTCCTACGAAGGAAAGAATGCCGCGACGGTGCAGAAGGTGGCCTCGACCCTGGCCTCGCTCTTTCTCGAGGAAAATCTCAAGGTGCGGGAGCGGCAGGTGGAGGAGGCCAGTTCCTTCTTCGGCGACGAGATCGGCCGGGTGAAGACGGAAATCGATGGGCTGGAAGGGCGGATCGCCGCCTTCAAGGAAAAGCACGTCAACGAGTTGCCGGAACTGCTGCAGAGCAACATGCAGGGGCTGGACAACGCCGAACGCAACGGCGAGCGGCTGCAGGCGCAGATCGACAGCCTGCTGCAGAAGAAGAGCTATCTGGAGGCGCAGCTGGCCACCACCGAACCGATGCTGCAGACCGCGACCACCGACAAGCAGCGGCTGGAGGAACTGCAGCGGCAGCTGGATTCCCTGACCACCCGTTTCTCCGACAAGTATCCCGATGTGGTCAAGATGAAGGCGGAGATCGCCGAACTCGAGGCCAAGGTGAAAAACACCGAGCCTGCCACCGGTGGGAAACTGCCCGACAACCCCGCCTACATCACCCTCGCCTCGCAACTGGCGGCGGTGGACTCCGATCTCGGGGCCTCCCGGCGGCAGTTGGAAGAAAATCAGGCGCAGGTCGAGATCATCCGCCGCCGCATCCAGGCCACCCCCCGGCTGGAACAGGAGTACGGCGTGTTGCAGGCCAACCGCAGGAGCTTGCAGGCCAAGTACGACGACCTGATGGCCAAGTTTCTGGAGGCCAAGGTGGCGCAGGGGCTGGAGAAGGAGCAGAAGGGGGAGCGGTTCACCATCATCGATCCCGCCCGGCTGCCGGAAAAACCATTCAAACCCAACCGGCTGGCCATCGCCCTCATCGGTATCGTCCTCGGCGCCGGCGCCGGCGTCGGCACCGCCGCCCTGAAGGAAATGGCCGACAACGCGGTGCACGGCCCGGAGATTTTTCTGAGAACCGGCGCGGTCAGGGTGCTGGCCTGTATTCCGGAGATCGTCACCGCCGCCGAGCGCGCGAGGTCCCGGAGGCGGAGGGTGATGGTGGGCGCCTCCCTGGCGGTGGCGGTGGTGGTGGGCGCCCTGGTGTTCCACTACGCGGTCATGGATGTGGACATCCTCTGGGCCAAGGTGAGCCGGAAGCTGCTGTAGAGTGTCCCATGGCGGCGCGCGTAACCGTTCAGCAGCACCCCATCTTCAAACGATCGGCCCGGTTTACGTACGTGACGAAGCGATCCAGAATGACCAGCCAGCCCGCATCCAGCCCGGGTGGTTTCTGTTGAGGTCGAAAACGACGCAGGCCCAATGGCCGGACGGTGTTCCGAAAATCGCAACCGGAGAACAGCAATGGAACTCGGAAATCTGGAAGAGGCAAAGGAAAGAAGGCCTTACGGCTGGCTGTCGCCGGAATACAACCGCTCCCGCCGGGTGGAGCTCGACCGCCGCCATCTGGAGAAAAACCGGGTGGTCGCCAATGTTCACGACGCGGCGGAGCTGGAAGCCTTCAAGATGCTGCGCACCCAGGTGCTGCAGGCCGCGGCGGGGGGCAATCGCCGGACCATCATGGTGACCAGTCCGCGCCGCGGCGAGGGCAAGACCCTGATCACGGTCAACCTGGCCCTGACCTTTGCCCGGGAGTTCAGCCAGACGGTGCTGCTGGTGGACGGCGACCTCAAGGAGCAGCAGGTGCACAAACTGCTGGGATACACCTCCACCCGGGGGCTGGGGGAATTCCTCAGCGGCAACGCCGAATTCGAAGACCTCATCGTCTGGCCCGGCGTCGAGAAGCTCACCGTGGTCTCCGGCGGCAAAGCCCGCCAGGACAGCGCCGAACTGATGAACTCGCCGCTGATGCAGTCCCTGGTCATCGACCTGAAGAACCGCTATCCCGACCGCTACATCCTGTTCGACGCGCCGCCGGTGCTGGATGCCGCCGATGTCCCGGGCTTCGCGCCGCTGGTGGACGGCATCGTCCTGGTGATGGAGGCCGGCCGCACCCCGAAAAAGGATATCGCCGCGGCGCTGAAGCTCCTGCCGGCGGAAAAGATTCTCGGCCTGGTAATCAACCGTTACCCCTGCGGGTGAGGTGAGACCGTAACTGATTCATCCCTTCGGGCGCGCCCCGGCTCCAGGAAGCTCGAAAGAGTTCGCCATGGGCGGCGCGAAGCTCGGAACATCGGCGGTATCCAGCACCGGCGGCGCGCACCCGGATGGACGAAACGCGGATGCAGACTGGATCGTCACGCTGCGCTCGCGGATGACGCCGCGGCTACTTTGCGTGCTGCTGAACGGATATCGAAAATCAAAAAGCTGGAGGACAACATGAACAGAACCATCCGGAGATACACGATTCTTTCCCTCACCCTCCTGGGCGTCGGCCTGGGCGCGCAGCCGGCGTCGGCAAAACCCCCGGTGCACCCCGGGCCGCAAACCCTCGATCTGCAGGTGCTCGGCGCCTACCGCACCTCCATCTTCGCCGAGGGCGGCTCCGAGATCCCTGCCCACGATCCGAAGAGCCAGCGGCTGTTCGTCACCAACGGCGCCGAGGGCAAGATCGACATCATCGATATGGCTGATCCCGCCAATCCGGTCCTCGTCAAACAGGTGGACCTCGCCGGCTTCGGCAAGGCGGCCACCAGCGTCGCGGTCCACCGCGGTCTGGTGGCGGCGGCGGTGGTCAATACAGACCGGCAGCAGAACGGCCAGGTGGTCTTCATGGACACCGACGGCAACGTGATCAACCATCTCACCGTCGGTGCCCTGCCCGACATGCTCACCTTCACCCCCAACGGCCGCTATCTGCTGGTCGCCAACGAGGGCGAACCGAGCGACGATTACACGGTCGACCCGGAAGGCAGCGTCAGCATCATCGATCTGGAAGGGGACGAGAAACACCTTTGCCCGGGGGGGTATCTCCGCCGCGCCGGCCGCCTCGAACAGGAGGATGTCCGGACCGCCGGCTTCGCCGCCTTCAACGATCAGGAGCTTCCTTCCGGTATCCGGGTGTTCGGTCCCAACGCCAGCGTGGCCCAGGACATGGAGCCCGAGTACATCACCATCGACGATCAGTCGAGGACCGCCTGGGTGACCCTGCAGGAAAACAACGCGGTCGCGGTCATCGACATCAAGGACGCCAAGGTCGAAAAGCTGCTGAGCCTCGGGTTCAAGGACCACTCCCTGCCCGGCAACGAACTGGACCCCAGCAACGAGGACGGCGGCATCAATATCGCCAACTGGCCGGTCAAGGGCATGTATCTGCCGGACGCCGTCGCCTCCTACATGGTCCGGGGTAAGACCTATATCGTCACCGCCAACGAAGGCGACAGCCGCGACTACGCCGGCTTCAGCGAGGAGGCAAGGATCAAGGACCTGGTCCTCGATCCGGTTGCCTTCCCGGATGCCGCGACGTTGCAGAAAAAGGTCAACCTCGGCCGGCTGAAGGCGACCACCACCCTGGGCGACACCGACGGCGACGGCGATTTCGACGAACTGTACTCCTTCGGCGCGCGGTCATTCTCTATCCGCACCGCCGGCGGCGAACTGGTCTACGATTCCGGCTCCGACCTCGAGCGGATCACCGCCGATGTGCTGCCCTTCGACTTCAACTCCGACAACGAGGAGAACGATTCCTTCGACGGCCGCAGCGACGACAAGGGTCCGGAACCCGAGGGGCTGGCCATCGGCAGGATCGGCAACCGCACCTACTGCTTTCTGGGTCTCGAGCGGATCGGCGGGGTCATGGTCTACGACATCACCAACCCGCGGGCGCCCGAGTTCGTCCGGTACCTCAACAACCGGGATTTCGCGGGCGACCCCGCGCTGGACACCGCCGGCGATCTGGGCCCGGAAGGGCTGCTCTTCATTGATGCGGGCAAAAGCCCGATCAAGAAGCCGCTCCTGGTTGTCGCCAACGAGGTCAGCGGTTCGACCACGATCTACGAGATTGAACCTGCGATAAAGCATTCCGGCGGGAAATGACCACCGGTGATGGCTCAGGCTCGCCGGGCCGCATCAACCGTTTATTGACCGTCTTTTAACTGCATCCTAATCAGGGCCGGTTAACCTGAGATCGCCAATTGCCAGATTGGAACGTATCGCACAGCATGGAACAAGGGAATTTTCCCGGGAAAAACTCCCGTCGGTCCGAGCCGCCAGTATGGCTCAACATCGCCCATGTCCCATGGCCGCGCGGTACAATGACGACAACAAAGAAAAATCTGCACGGATCGTGAGGTGAGTTATGCGGCC
>JBFLZZ010000039.1:0-38035 GCA_040755255.1 Thermodesulfobacteriota bacterium | reverse complement strand
CGGCAGGCCGCTTGGAACCGGGAGCTTTGTTGACCGACTGGAAGAGGAACTGTCGAGGCCGCTTCGTCCGCAAAAACCGGGACCAAAGCCCGGCGCAGGATAGTTCTGTAAACTGTCCCCGGAACTCGCTTGCTGACAAGTGCGTGCTAGACAAATGCCAAAGTCATGATGAATGCTATGAAGATAATGAATGTAACGCTTCATCGTGGATTTCTAATGCATTAGGCGGCACGAAGGTATGTAATCAATGCAATGACTGGTTTTTTGAATGAAAAATTCGCTATTATTATCTTTTCATGTCGTATTTTTATTATGTTTATCAGGGTGCATGGAATCAAGTTTCCTGCTGTCACCCGAATCTCGTTTGCCCAAATGGTTTACTATCCCATACGAGATGAATCGTAATGACTTTTTTGTAAAAATGGAATTACACACTACTCCTAACGGGTTAAAAGATGTTTTCAAATTATACCAAAAAGGCAAATTGTTTTGCATTGAGAAGCATACTATTACAGAAAGCGATCAACCGAAGATAAAAGCAATTCAACCACAAGAACAGGTTACAAAAAAAACATATCCGAAGTATAAAGTTATAACAATCAACGGAGTTACTGATATTGTAGTATTGCGCAAAATGGAACCATTTTTTTATATGGAAAATGATCCTGCGGTCTGGGAAAAGCTCGGCGTTCCTCTCTCAAATGAGTAGGCGAATTCCGGAATTCCGGGGACACCGGAATTCCGGGGACAGTATATCAAATTGACATACCGTCGCACCGCGGCTATGTTCCGCTATGGCTAGACTGGCACGAGTCATTGCACCGGGCGCTCCCCATCATGTCACCCAGCGGGGGAACCGTCGTCAGCAGACCTTCTTCTGCGATGACGATTACCGAGAATGCATCGCCCTGGTCTCCGAATGGTGCGGGAAGTATCGTGTCCGGATCTGGGCGTGGTGTCTGATGCCCAATCATGTGCACTTGATCGCCGCCCCCCCAGCCCGGAGTCGCTTGCCCGCGCCTTCGGGGAAGCGCACCGCCGCTATACCCGGAGAATCATTTTCCGTGAAAATTGGCGTGGGCACCTCTGGCAGGAACGGTTCGCCTCCTTCCCGTTGGATGAGAAGTATCTGCTTGCCGAAGCCAGATATGTTGAGATGAATCCCGTGGCGGCCGGTCTTGTCGCCCACCCGGGAGAGTATCCCTGGAGCAGCGCCCGCGCCCATCTTGCCGGGGAAGACGACCAACTGGTAAAGGCGTCCCCTCTTCCCGATATGGTCGGCAACTGGCGGGATTTTTTGTCATTATCCGACAAGGACGAGCTGGCCCTGCCTAAACGGCATGAGCGAACTGGCAGACCGCTTGGAACCGGGAGCTTTGTTGACCGACTGGAAGACGAACTGTCGAGGCCGCTCCGTCCGCAAAAACCGGGGCCAAAACCCGGCGCAGGATAGTTCTGTAAACTGTCCCCGGAACTCGGTCCCCGGAACTCGCGTCCAATTGGGAACTTACGCCCCCCTGTTACCAGGACGCCGCTCCCTTGAGCTACCGAGGTGTACGGACAACTCCACCAAGAAGTACCATTGAGCTGTTCAGAGGGCACAGCCTCTGAACTTGAACCTTGCCCACAGGGCAAGGATTTCATGCCGGATTAAACATTTGCCCCATCCCCCCCACACCACCACAGGATTGCCAGGGGAAATCGGTCAATGCGCCGTATTCCTGACTTCGTCGCCCCGCCGCCCGTCGAATATCTTCCGGAGCATTTTGGTGATTGCGGACCAGGACAGGGGTTTCATGGCGAATTCCCTGATGCCGATCGCCTTTGCCAAATCCTCGTCGACCACGTTGCTGAAGCCGGTGCAGAGGATGACCGGGATGTCAGGCCTGATCCGCAGCAGGTTTCTGGCAAGATCGACCCCGGTCATGCCGGGCATGGTCTGATCGGTGATCACCAGATCGAATCGGTCGGGCGCGTTCATGAAGGTCTGCAGGGCCTCTTTGCCGTTGCGCCGGACCGTGACCCGGTAGCCCGAACGTTCCAGCATCTCCCGGCCCATTTCCACCAGCAACTCTTCGTCATCAACCAGCAGGATCCGCTCGTTCCCCCGGGGAAACTCCCGCGCCGCTTCGTCTGGCTTCCGTTCTTCATCGTCTACCTCGGGCAGTAAGACGCGAAACGTCGTTTGCGTGCCCGGGGTGCTCTCCACCTCGATGGTGCCGCCGTGATCCTTGACGATGCCGTGCGCGATCGAAAGCCCCATGCCGGTGCCCTTGCCGACCCCTTTGGTCGTGAAGTAGGGATCGAATATCCGGTCGACGATCTCGGGCGCGATACCGGTGCCGGTATCGCTTACCGTCAGTTGAATGTATTTGCCCTGTTCGACCTGATGCTGTTGCGCCCGGGGCGCGGCATCGACGGACACGGAATGCACCTCCACGGAGAGAATGCCTCCGGTGGTCTCCATGGCGTGGAAGGCGTTGGTGCACAGATTCATGACCAGCTGATGCATCTGGGTCGGATCGGCCAGAACGGTACCGCCTTGCGGATCGATGTCCTCCTTGATGGTGATGGTGGTCGGCAACGAGGCCCGCAACATCTTCAAGGACTCCTTGACCAGGGACTGAAGCCTGAGCGGCGAGCGGGCGGGGCCACTCTGTCGACTGAAGGTGAGGATCTGCGTGACCAGGTCTTTGGCCCGGTGCGCGGCGAGCAGAACGCTGTCGAGATCGTGGGCCGGCTGCGAATCGGGAAGAACCGCTGCCCTTGCCAGTTCGGCATACCCCATTATGGCGGCGAGGATGTTGTTGAAGTCGTGGGCGATTCCCCCGGCCAACACACCAATGGCCTCCATCTTCTGCGCCTGATTGAGCTGCGTCTGGAGTTTTGCTTTCTCGTCCTCGGCGCGGATACGCTCGGTGATGTCGCCGAAGATCCCCAGCACCCCATGGGCATTGCCGGTATCATCCAGGAGCGGCACCTTGGTGGTGTCGATCCAGAGGCGCTGACCGTCGGCCTTCTGCAACGGTTCGATGATGTGCCACTTGCTCTGCTTCGTCCGGATCACCTCCCGGTCGTCCGCCTGATATGCCTCGGCCTCCGCCCTGGGCCAGGGCAGGTCGAAATCGGTCTTGCCGACGATCTCCTCGGGATCAGGCACTCCGGCGGCCTCGGCGAACACCTGGTTGCAACCGAGATACACCCCATTCTCATCCTTCCAGAAGATCGCCTGGGGCGCTGTGTCGAGAATATTGCGGAGCATGGTTCGGTTTTCCCGCAAGGCCTTCTCGGCCCTGATCCGATCCTTGACCTCCTGGGAGAGGCCGTCGTTGGCCTGGCGCAGCTCGGCGAAGGACCGCTGCAATTGCCGCTGCATCTCGTTGAAGGAAGAGACCACCAGATCGATCTCATCCGTTTCGCCGGCGGCTGGCCGCTGTCTGTCGAGAACCAGGGGGGCGGCCATCGGCTCCCGGCCCAGGGAACGAAGCTGGCCGGCGATGGAGATGAGATGCCGGCCGGCCAGCCGATGGAAAAGGTAGTAAAGCAGCGTCGAGATGACGAGGATGGTGAATACCGGTATGCCGATCTCCACCGGCAGGGCGCCCAGCAGTCGCTGACGGAGCGCGTTTTCGTCGGGAAACAGGGTGAGGGTGCCGAGGGGGTGGTCCCGGTTCCTGTACTGTTTGATCAACGGGAAGGTATGCCGGGAGACGGAGGCCGGAGCATTGTCGCCAACCACCACGATGGCACGTTCATCCACCGTCACTTCAACCCGGAGAATTTCCGGCAACAGGGCAATGCCCTCGGCCTGCACTCGGACCATATCCCAGTCGGCGAGCCAGATGCTGTTGACCAGGGCGGGAACGGTGCTGTGCTCCACCTCGGCAACCCGTCTGTGCAGCAGGTTCAGTTCACGGCTGTAGTCGTATGCGAAGCGGAGGGAGGTGGTGCAGATGATCAGCAGTATGCCGCTGCCGATCAAAGACAGGATGAGCTTGGCGGCGATGGTCGTCCTAAGGATGCGCACTCCGACCCTCTTCGGTATTGGGCGGGGGCAGAGTCTGCCGGGCAAAGGCCGCTATGGTCCCATCCCCCTTCATCTCCGCCAACGTCGCGGCAAGGGGGGAAATCAGCGCCACATGTTTTCGGTTGAGATACATGAACATGGGACGCACCGCAAGCGGTGGCTCCAGGACCCGGGCATCGGCGATACCGAGGCGCCCGAGCAGTCCATTGCCTTCATTGCGTGCATACACCACCGCATCCACCCTGTCGTTCTTAAGGAGGGTGAACAGCAGCTCCTGATTCTTTACCGCGGTGAGTTCCTTTACCCCGGACAGATTCTCCTCGAGAATCTTCCAGCCACGGACGATGCCGACGTGGTAGGGAGTAAGCGCCCGCCAATCGACGGCTGCGGGTTTGGCCCGCCTGGTAAAGACGACGAAAGCGAAATCGTCGATCTTCTCCGGCACCATGACGAGATTTGGATAGCGCGTCTCCATTCCGGCGATACGCACGAAATCGCCGTCGTCGATGCCGCGGCTGGCGTTCAGCAGTGAGCGCTCCGCCGGCAGGTGACCGATGACGATCGGAATCTGCAGTCGCCCGAAGGCCTCGCGGAGGATGCGGTCGTAGTATCCCGACTGGTCCGGCGTCGACAGCGGCGGGCCGGCAAAGGTGTTCAGGGTGAGCGGCTGGCGGGCAGCCAGGGGGGCCGCGTGAAAAAAAATCAGCAGCACCACCGGGAAAAGCCTCTTTGCGTACACAGACATGTATCGAAAGGAAAACGGTATCCCTTTGCCTGTCAAGGAATCTCTTGCGGAGAGACGTACAGACGCCCTCCTCATTTCCCTGTGACCACCAGGGCGAGGCGAACCGCCCCGGTCCGTGAAACAGCTTCTTGTGCGGGCAAGGGCGCATCCTCCGGGACAAAGCGCCGCCCTGCCGTCGGCCGCATCAGGCGACGGTTTCGCCCTGCAGGGTGCGGCGAACGAGGTCGAGGGCGGTCATCGTGGTGATTTTCTGGATCTGCCGGCGGTCGCCGGCGAACAGGCGACGGACGACGGTGGTGGTGGTACTCCCGGCGCAGGCGAGATAGACCAGGCCCACCGGCTTGTCGGCGGTGCCGCCGCCCGGGCCGGCCACGCCGGTCACCGCCACCGCCAGGTCGGCATTGCAGGCCGCGCGTGCGCCTTCGGCCATGGCCGCCGCGACCTCGCCGCTCACCGCACCGTGGGCGGCGAGCATCGTCTGGGCCACCCCCAGCAGTTTCTCCTTGAGCGGATTGCTGTAGGCGACCACGCCGCCGCTATAGTAGCGGGAACTCCCCGGCACGCGGACGATCCGGCTGGCGACGAGGCCGCCGGTGCAGGATTCGGCGGTGGCCAGGGTCAGACCCCGCTCCAGCAGCAGCCGGCCGACCACCTGCTCCATGGTGTCGTCGTCGACGCCGTAGAGGCAGTCGGCGAGCCGGACGGCGACCTCCCTTTCCATCGCCGCGAACCTGCCGTCGATGTCGCCGCCGTCCTCGTCGAAGACGGTGAGGCTGACGTGCACCTCGGGGAAGACCGGATAGTAGCCGATGCGGATCAGCGGGCTCGCCCGTTCGATGTCGCGCAGCCGGCGGTTGATCTCGATCTCCGGCAGGCCGAACACCTTGTAGATCCGCTGCCGTACCCGCCGGCTTTCCCTGCCCTGCCAGGCGGCGAGATAGGGCAGCACGCAATCGAGCATCAGCTCCTTCATCTCGTTGGGCACCCCCGGCAGAAAAAAGATCGGCACCCCCTCGTGGACGAGAAGATGGCCGGCCATGCGCGCCTCCGGTTTTAGTACACTGGAGCCTTCCGGCAGCCAGGCGAGTTTTTCCAGGGGATGATTGTGGTCCGGCGCCGGCCGCCCGCCCAGGGGGCACAAGGATTCGGGGAGGGAGCCGCCGGCGCCGCAGATCCGGGCGAAGATCTCCGGATAGAAGGTGGGCGGCCGGCCCAGCACCCGGCCCACCGCCTCGTTGGTCATGTCGTCGCTGGTGGCGCCGAGGCCGCCGGTGATGATGAGGAAATCGGCCCGCTTCAGCGCCCGCAGCAGCGCGGTCTCGATGGCCGCCGGATCGTCGCCGATGGTGGACATGGCGATGATGTCGTGGCCGGCGCCGTAGAGATGGCCGGCGGCGAAACTGCTGGTGGTGTTGAGGATCCTTCCCGAGGTCAGTTCGTCGCCGATGGCGATGATCTCTCCCTTCATCTCATTCGGTCTCCACCCTGGTCCCGAACACCGTGGTGCCCTCCACCCGGTCGAGCCGCACCATGACGATCCGGTTGCCGGTCTCCGCCGGGGCGTCGAAATGGACCGGAATGTAGTTGTCGGTAAACCCACGCATCAGCCGCAGGGAGTTGTTGCGGTTCTCGGCGAGCACCGGCCGGACGCTGCCGAGATGGCGGCGGTAGAAGGCCGCCCGCTTCGCGCCGTCGAGCTCACGCAGCCGCGCCACCCGCGCGTCCTTCTCCCCTTTCGCCACCTGTCCCTTCATCTCGGCGGCCACGGTCCCCGGTCGTCGCGAATAGGGGAAGACGTGCAGGTAGGTGACCGGCAGTTCCTCGAGCAGGGCGCAGGTGTTGCCGAACTGCTCGCTGGTCTCGCCGGGAAAGCCGACCAGGACATCGACGCCGATGGCGGCATCGGGCAGCCTCGCCAGACAGCGCTCCACCGTCTGCCGGTACCGGGCGGCGGTGTAGGGCCGGTTCATCCGGGCGAGGATTTCGTCGTCGCCGCTCTGCAGCGGGATGTGCAGATGGGGCATGACCGCCGGTCTGGCGGCGATCAGGTCGAGCAGCCGTTCGGTGATTTCCGCCGATTCCAGCGAGCTGATCCGGTAGCGGACAGGGGCGGCCGCCACGGTCAGCCGGTCCAGCAGCCCGTCCAGGCTGTGGGGAGGGGCGAGGTCGAGTCCGTACATGCCGATGTGGATGCCGGTCAGCACGATCTCCCGGTAGCCCCGGCCGATGAGGGCGGCGGCCTGGGATTCGACCTCGTCCGGCGGCAGGCTGCGGCTCGGGCCGCGGGCGTAGGGCACGATGCAGTAGGAACAGAACCGGTCGCAACCGTCCTGGATCTTGAGAAAGGCGCGGGTACGGTCGGCGAAATCGCTGACCGGCAACCGGCAGATCTCCTTCTGCCTGCCGATGTCGGCCATGAACATCTCCAGATCGCAGTGCTCCGACGCCAGCGCGATGTCCACCAGCCGGTCCTTACAGCCGTTGCCGACGATGCACACCGGATGATCGATGAGATCGAACACCTCCTGGGAGGCGACCTGGGAATAGCAGCCGGTGACCACGATGCGGGCATCGGGGTTGGCCTTGAGCGCCCGGCGGATCATCTGCCGCGACTGCATCGCCGCCTTGGCGGTGACCGCGCAGGTGTTGATGACGTAGACATCCGCCGGCTGCGAGAATGCCACCAGCACCGCGCCCTTGTCGCGAAAGCCGGCGGTGAAGGCGGCGGATTCGAACTGATTCACCTTGCAGCCCAGGGTGGTCATGGCCACCCGGGGCGGTTTGCGTTCATCCATGGCGACATCCAACCCGGCCGAGGCCGGAACAGGGAGAAAGGATCAGCGGATCTCGCCGCCGCCGACCACCTCGTCGTTATCGTAGAACACCGCGAACTGCCCCGGGGCAACCGCCCGCTGCGGCTCGCGGAAACGGACCCGGCAGCTGCCGTCCGCCCCGCCCCGCCCCACCTCGGCCACCGCCTCCCGGTGGCGGTAGCGGATGCGCACCCGGTAAGACGCGGGCAGGGCCGGCGAATAGCCGCTGATCCAGTTCACCCCGCCCACCAGCAGATCGGTGCGGTAGAGATCCTCTTCCTTGCCGACCACCACCGCGTCCGCCCCGGCGTCGAGGGCGACCACATAATACGGTGTTTCGTCGGGAATACCAAGCCCCCGTCGCTGGCCGACGGTATAGCGGTGGATACCGCCGTGACCGCCGAGCAGCCTGCCCTTCAGATCGACAATGCGGCCGGGCGGCGGAAGCTCGGCCATCTTTTCGGCAAGAAAGTCGGCAACCGGGCCGCCGTGCAGAAAGCAGACGTCCTGGCTTTCGCTGCCGTGCAGTCCGGCGAGACCGAAGCCGCGCGCCAGGTCGTAGATCTCGCTTTTCCGGTAGTCGCCCAGGGGAAGGAGCAGCCGCCGCAGCTGGGACTGCCGGAGCTGGTGGAGAAAATAGGACTGGTCCTTTTTCCGGTCGCCGGCCTTCATCAGATGGATCATGCCGTCGTCGCCGGAAACCAGACGGGCGTAGTGGCCGGTGGCCAGTTGCGCGCAGCCGTGCCGTTCGGCCTCATCCAGCAGGCGGCCGAACTTGATGAGCGGGTTGCAGCGCACGCAGGGGTTGGGTGTCCTGCCGGCCGCGTAGGTCCGGCAGAAGTAGCCGATCACCTCCCGCCGGAAGTCATCGGTCAGATCGACCACATGCAGGCGGATGCCAAGCCGAGCGGCGATTCCCTCCACCCGGCTGATCTGCGCCGCCAGATCCCGCTGCCCCAGGGCCATGAAGAATCCTTCCACCGCATGGCCGCGCTCCAGCAGCAGCCGGGCGGTGACCGAACTGTCCACCCCGCCGCTCATCGCCACCGCCACTTTCCGGCCCTGCCCGGTCACCCGCGTTGCCCTCCTCGCTGCTGTCGCCGCCCGCCGGGAAGCGGCCGGGGAAACCGGCCGGCATCGTTGCGGAAAAGCGGCTCATCCGGACTGTTAGACCAGCATTGCCCTTCCCCCGCAAGCCTTTTTCCGCGTCCGGCGTTCCGCTCCGGAACGCCGGACGCCGGCAAGGGCGGGGTCATCCCGCCGCAGGCCGGCACATTGGCTCCCTGGCAGGGGCCGGAAGCCTGTGGTGGCGAGAGAAGAATCAGCGGGGCGGGCTACCCCTGTCGGGCCTGAAAACGGGCGATGAAGGAGTCGAGCACCCTTCCGGCGGCCTCGTCGACGCCGACGAAGTCCACCCCGGTTCTGAACCGGTTGCCTTCGTCGACCAGGCAGTACGCCACCCTGCCGCCCACCTCGACGATTTCGTCGTCGATGGCGATGGCGAGCACCAGCCGCTGCTGCGGCTCGATGGCGAAATTGGTCTCCAGACAGATGCCGGTGCGGGAGAGATTGAGGGTACGGCCCATGCCCTGGCGGACCGGCATGCCTTTTTCGTCGACGAGGACATAGGACAGGTGCAGAGACTCGAAGCGCGGAGCGCGGCGTTTGTCGAGCGAACTCATCGGTGTTCCTCCCCGGATGTTTTGCCGGTTGTCCCTACGGGCAGGGTATCCCATTGTAACGCTATCCCATTCCCCCTGGCAAGCAGGCGAAATCTCGCTTTTCCCCGCCGGGCATGGTACATCTGTCATGGGCGGGCGCTCTGCCACCCTCGCCGAAGCCCGACCCGGACAAGGATCATGGCCAGAAAATCTACCGGAAACCTCCCCGCTCCCACCGGGGAACAGTACCAGCTGGTGGCGGCGCGCCTGCGCGACAGCGCGGTGGACAACCGCATCGCCTGCGCCGCCGCCCAGGCCATCGCCCGCGAACTCGGCATTTCTCCCCGGGAGGTCGGCGAAGTGGCCGATGCCGAGGGGCTGCGGATCAGCAAATGCCAGCTGGGCTGTTTCTAGCGGCCCGCGTACAAACGGGCCGCCGGCGGCCTCCCCGATCAACCGACCACGACGCGACTACCGATGGAAGCAAGCTACCCGATGCCGGTCATCCGCATCGCCGACGGCGGCGAGGAGGAACTCCTCGACCCGGTCGCCGCCGAGATCGCCTTCACCCTGCGGGTCAACGGCCAGGTACTGGTCTCGCTCCTGTGCAGCCCCATCGAACTGGACGCCATGGCGGTGGGCTTCCTGCTTTCGGAAGGAATTCTCAGCCGGCGCGGGGATCTTTTGGCGGTGGAGGTGGACGAACAGACCTTCACCGTCAGCGTCACCCTCGCCGATCTGCCCGCCGACTGGCAGGACCGCTTTCACCGCAGGACCATCACCTCGGGCTGCGGCCACGGCGTCACCTTCACCGACGCCGCGGCGCTTGCCGATCTGGGACGGCGGCCGCCGCTCCGCCTGCGCACCTGCCTCCTGTTCGACCTGCTCCGCGACTTCCGCCGCCGCTCCACCCTGTTTCTCGAAACCGGCGGGGTGCACTCGGCGGCGCTCGCCGACCGCGAACGGCTGCTGCTCTTCTCCGAGGACATCGGCCGCCACAACGCGGTGGACAAACTGCTCGGCAAGGCCTTTCTCGCCGGGATCGACCTCACCGACAAGCTGCTCCTGTCCTCCGGCCGCATCTCCGGGGAGATCATGACCAAGGTAATCCGGAACCGCATCCCGGTACTGGTGAGCCGGGCGGCGCCCACCTGCATGTCCATCACCCGCGCCGAGGACCACGGCGTCACCCTCATCGGCTTTGCCCGCAACAACCGGATGAACATCTACAGCCGGCCGCTGGGTGTCGTTTTCGAGGATCTGGTTGCAGGGAGGGAAGGGGTACATGGCTGAGTCCGCCGGCAGCCGCGACATGCTCGGCCGCACAGGGGTGGCGACCCTGGCCGACGCCCTCGCCCTGCTCCACGCCGCCCTTGCCGGCTGCCCGCCGGTCGATGGCGAAACGATCCCGCTGCACGAGACCCTGGGCCGGATCATCGCCGGCGGGGTGATCGCGGCAGAAAACCTCCCCGCCCATCCCCGTTCCACCATGGACGGCTATGCGCTGCGCGCCGCCGACACCTACGGCGCCACCGAGTCGATGCCCGCCTACCTGGCGGTGCGCGGTGAGGTACGGATGGGCGAACTGCCCGCCTCCGGGCCGGCGCCGGAGGCCTGCTGCCGGATCGCCACCGGCGGCCTGCTGCCGCCGGACACCGACGCGGTGGTAATGCTCGAACACACGGTGGCGGTGGACGAGGGACTCATCGAGGTGCTGAAACCGGTGGCGCCGGGAAACAATGTCATGGCCGCGGGCGACGATGTCCGCCGCGGCGAAACCCTGCTCGAGGCCGGCCACCGCCTGCGGCCCTGCGACATCGGCCTGCTGGCCGGCCTCGGCATCCCGCAACTGCAGGTCTTCCGACAGCCGCGGGTGGGAATCCTCTCCACCGGCGACGAGATCGTCCCCTTCAGCTCACATCCGCCCCCCGGCAAGATCCGCGACATGAACGGCGCCGGTCTCGCCGCCCTTGTCCGGGAGCAGGGCGGCCTGCCCGTGTCCTACGGCATCGTCGGCGACAGCGAAGGGCCGTTCACCGCCACGCTTGCGCGGGCCCTGGCCGAAACCGATCTGGTTCTCTTTTCCGGGGGCAGTTCGGTGGGGGTCCGCGATCTCGGCGAACGGGTATTGGAAAAGCTCGGCCACATCCTCCTGCACGGGGTGGCGGTCAAGCCGGGCAAGCCGGTGATCGTCGCCGTCGCCGCCGGCAAACCGGTCTTCGGCCTGCCCGGCCACCCGGTATCGGCGGCGGTTTCCTTTCATCTTTTCGTCCGCCCCGCCCTGCACCATCTCGGCGGCAGGAGCCCGGATCGGCTGCCGCCCTGCACCGTGACCGCACGCCTGGCCCGCAACCTCAATTCGGCCCCCGGCCGCACCGACCTGGTGCCGGTGCGGGTCGAAGCCAACCCTGCCGGCGGCTGTCTCGCCCGGCCGGTGCTGGGCAAATCCGGGGCACTGTCCACCCTGGTTCGGGCGGACGGCTTTCTGGTGATCGAGGCCGAACTCCAGGGCAGGTACGAGGGCGACGAGATCGCCGTCATCCTTTTCGATTGAGGCAAGCGCCATGAGCAAACGCACCATCTATCTCAGCAACACACCGCTCGCCGAGGCACAGGCCCGCTGGCAGGAGGCGGTCGACAAAGCCGGCTGCACGACGCTTGCGCCGGAAACCGTAGCGGTGGACGACGCGCTGGGCCGGATCACCGCCCGGCCGGTCTTCGCCCCCGGCTCCTCGCCGTTTTACAACGGTGCCGCCATGGACGGTATCGCCGTCGATTTCCGCGCCACCATCGGCGCCAGCGAGGCCTCGCCCCTGCGGCTCGCGCCGGCGGCATACCGGCCGGTCAACACCGGCGCCGCCATGCCCGCCAACACCAACGCTGTGATCATGATCGAGGACGTCCATTTCCTCGCCGACAACAGCGCCGAGATCCTCGCGCCGGCCACCCCCTGGCAGCATGTGCGCACGGTGGGTGAGGACATCGTCGCCACCGAACTGCTGCTGCCGGAAAACCACCTCATCCGCCCCATCGACCTCGGCGCCCTCCTGGCCACCGGCGTGGGCGAGGTGGCGGTGCGACAACGGCCGCGGGTGGCGGTGATCCCCACCGGCAGCGAGGTGGTCCAACCCGGGGAAAAGCTCGTGCCGGGCAACGTCATCGAGTTCAACAGCCGCATCCTGGCCGGCTATCTCTCCCAGTGGGGGGCGGTGGCCGACCGCCACGCCATCGTCGGCGACGACGAACGGGCCCTCGCCGCCGCCATCGGCACGGCGGTGGCGGAGAACGACATGGTCATCGTCAACGCCGGCGCCTCGGCCGGCTCCCGCGACCACACCGCCGCGGTGCTCGCCGAACTGGGCGAGGTGATCGTCCACGGGGTGAACATCAAGCCCGGCAAACCGGTGATCCTCGCCCTGGTGGGCGGCAGGCCGGTGATCGGCCTGCCCGGCTATCCGGTGTCGGCGGTGCTCACCCTGAACCTCTTCGTCAAACCGCTGGTGGACGCCTGCCTCGGCCGGGAAAGCGCCCCGCCGCCGGCGGTGACCGCGACCTTGTCGCGGCCGCTCAGCTCGAAGATGGGGGTGGTGGACTTTGTCCGGGTCAAACTCGGGCGAGTGGACGACAAACTGATGGTCACCCCCACCGGCCGCGGCGCCGGCGCGGTGATGACCCTGGTGCAGGCGGACGGCATCCTCGCCGTGCCGACGGCGAGCGAGGGCATCGGCGCGGGGGAGGAGGTACGGGTGGAACTGCTCCGCGATCTCGCCGAAATCGACAACACCCTGGTGTTCATCGGCAGCCACGACAACATCCTCGACGTGCTCGCCAACCTGCTGCACCGCTGTCGGCCGTTGGTGCGTCTGTCCTCCTCCCACGTCGGCAGCATGGGCGGCATCATGGCGGTCAAACGCGGCGAGGCGCATCTCGCCGGCACCCATCTGCTCGACGAGGCGAGCGGCGACTACAACGTACCGTTCATCCGGAAATTTCTCACCGAGGTGCCGCTCAAGCTGATCAATCTCGCCTGGCGGGAACAGGGTCTTCTGGTCAGGCGGGGCAACCCCAAGGGGATCAGGGGCTTTGCCGATCTCGGCCGCGACGACGTCGCCTTCATCAACCGGCAGCGCGGCGCCGGCACCCGCATCCTCACCGATCTGCACCTGAAGAAGCTCGGCATCGCGCCTGGCCGGGTCAAGGGGTACGACCGCGAGGAGTATACCCACATGACAGTCGCCCAGGCGGTGGCCTCCGGCAGCGCCGACACCGGGCTCGCCATCCGCGCCTCGGCGGTGGCGCTCGATCTCGACTTCCTGCCGGTGGCGCGGGAACGCTACGATCTCATCGTCCCCCGCCGCTTCGCCGACGATCCCAGAGTGGCCGCCCTGTTCCGCCTGATCGGCGGCAGCGGCGAGTTCAGGGAAACGGTCCTCGCTCTCGGCGGCTACAACCTGGACGATTGCGGCCGGGTAATGTACGAACAGTGAGGGGATATCAGGGGGACGCGAAGGTGGAGGTGGCCGCGGGACACAGCTGCCGGAGAATGACCACGGTGCACGGCCGTTCCTGTTCCGGCACCGCGACCACCGTCACCGCCAGCTCGCGGCCGGCGACGCAGGCGGGTTCGGCAAGGGGGACCGGCCGGCCCTGCCCTTGCGACCTGGCGATGGCCTCTTCGATCAGTCCGCTGACGGGCAGGGGAAAGAGCTTCGGGAAATCCACGGCGAGAAGTTTCCGTTCCTCCCCACCGAACATGGAGATGGCCGCCGGGTTGGCGTAGATGACCAGGTTCCGGTCGTTCAGCTCCAACACCCCGTCGATGAGGGCATTGAGAATGGACTCGAAATGTTTCTTCACCGCGATCAGCTCGCTGGTCGCCTGCCGGGGAAAAAGATTTTCCAGACCGATGATCCGTTCCGACAGGCCGAGATCCGCCTCCCGCCCGGCAAAGGCCAGCATGGTCGTGAGGTTGTTCTCCATTTCCGCCATCGGTCCCTTGGCCAGGCAGGCGTCGGCGCCGAAGGATTTGTAGTCGAAGGATTGATCCTGCAGCATCGCCGACATGATGATGATGTGGATCTTTTCCCTGCCGGGCTGGGCCCGCACCATCCGGCAGAGCCTGTCGCCGCTGATGCTGGGCATGACCCAGTCGACGAGCATCACGTCGGGGGTGAACTCCTTGAGAAGTTCCAGTGCCTCGATGCCCCCCTCGGCGGTACGGACCGCATGGCCGTATTTCGACAGCATGTTGTTGAGGAGGAGAAGGGTGGACCTGCTGTTGTCGACGACAAGGATTTTCATGACGCAATCGGGAACTCGGCTGAGGGCAGGGGTGGATGGGCAGGTTGGGTATCCACCATTATACGAAGCCGGCAAGGTTGCGGTCAAACATTAAGCGGCGACCCCGCCCCGCCCCCCGGAAGGCAGCGAGAGGTCCCGCCGGCCGGCCCCGGTCCGTGCTCGTCAGCCCCCCTTGCCCCGGTGCCGGTCGAGGGTCATGTCCTCCCAGGAGGCGGGATCGTCCAGCGGTTCCAGGTGAGTGAAGACGGTGGCGTTGGGCAGCGCCCGACAGATGTCCGCCTCGATGCTTTCCAGGAGATGATGCCCCCGCTGGACCGTCCAGGCCCCGGGAACGAGCACGTGCAGCGACACGAAGCGGCGGGCGCCGGACTGGCGGGTCCGCAGGTCGTGGTAGTGCACCTCGCCCGAGTGGAGATAGGAATCGAGCACCCGGCGCAGGGCGTCGAGTTCTTCGGCCGGCAGCGCCACATCCATGAGTCCGTGGATGGATTTGTGAACGATGCGGGCCCCCGTGTACAGAATATTGGCGGCGACGGCGATGGCCACCAGGGGATCGAGCCGCTGCCAGCCGGTGAGGGCCACGGCGCCGACCCCGACGAGCACCCCGGCCGAGGTCCAGACATCGGTGAGCAGATGGTGGGCGTTGGCCTCCAGGGTGATGGAATGGTGACGGCGGCCGGCCTCTTTCAGCACCAGGGCAACTCCCAGGTTGACCAGGGAGGCCCCGACCGAAACCAGCAGCCCCAGCCCGATCCGCTCCAACGGCCGGGGCGCGAGGAGCCGGGGGATGGCGGCGACGGCGATGCTCAGCGCGGCGATGACGATGAGACCGCCCTCGACGCCGCTGGAGAAGTATTCGGCCTTGGAATGGCCGTAGGAATGATTTTCGTCCGCCGGCAGGGCGGCGACGGTGAGCATGGCCAGCGCCATGACCGCGCCCACCAGATTGACGATGGACTCCATCGCATCCGACAGCAGGCCGACGGAACCGGTAACCAGGTAGGCCGCGGTCTTGAGGCCGATGGTGGCAAAAGCCGCCGCGATGGAAAGCCAGGCGAAACGGCCCAGCGAGGGCCGGGCCGGGGTCGGCGGCGGCGCGGGGTCGCGACGTTCTTCGTGCATGTTCACCGACATGGACAATTTTCTCCAATCCGGCCCGGGCTTCCGGGCGCAGCAGCCTGCGGGACCTCGGCGATCCCGGCAAATGCCAACCGATACCGCACCCGGACCATCTCTGTCAAATCCCTTCTTTACCGCCTTCCTTCACGGCCGGGCGAGCGCCCGCAGATTGTCCCGCGCCAGGAGGAAAGCGGGATCGATGGCCAGCGCCGCCTCATATTCCCGCCGCGCCTCCGCGGTTCGCGCCGCCAGCATGTAGGCATAGCCGAGATTGTTGTGCACCCGCGCCTTGCCCGGCGACAGCCGCGCCGTGCTCTCCCAGAGGGCGATTTCGCTGCCATAGTCGCGGTTGCGCAGCGCGGTGAGGAGGGTGAGGGTCAGCAGCAGCCCGGCGGCCGCGATGGTCCACCGTCTTCGCGGCATCCGGCCCGTCTCCGCGGCAAAGGCAAGAAACAGCCCGATGCCGGCAAGGTACAGCTGGCGCTCGTTAGCGATATCCTGGCGCGGCAGCAGCAGGTGGAGCGGCACCAGATGGAGGAAGGCCCAGCCGCAGGCCAGGAGCAGCCATGGCCTTTGTCGGCGCTGGAGCCAGCTGACCACGGCCAACGCCGCCAGCACCGTCATCTGCGGCAGCACCTTCCCGACGGTGGTGATCGGCCGCAGGTCGGGATCGATGTTGAGATGCACCGGCCACAGCCACTGACGGAGCAGATAGGACCCGGCGCCGACGGCGGTAGAGAGATTGGTGGAAAGGCTGTGCAGGCCGGCCGAGTTCACCAGCATCGCCCGATAGGCCGGATGGCCGACCATCGCCGCGGTCACGGCCACGGCCAGCAGCAGGGTCGGCAGCTGTCGCCGGATTCCCTGGCTGAGGGTTCTCCCTTCGCAAACGTCCCAGAACAGGAGCGCGAGGGGAAAGGTGACCGCGGTTTCCTTGCAGGCCACCGCGGCCAGAAAGGCGAGGGGCACCAGCACCCCCCGCCGGAAACCGGGATTCCCCTCGCCGGATTCGAGATGGACCAGGAGGCCGGCCAGGTAGAACAGGGTCATCAGGGAGGAGGAGCGGCCGCAGATGTAGGTGACCGCTTCGGTATGGACGGGGTGGACGGCAAACAACAGGGCGGCAAAAAGAGCGATGCGGTCGGCGGCGCTCCGGTCGAGGCCCGGCGTCAGAAACCGGCGGGCAAGCCGGAACAGCAGCAGGGCATTGCCGAAATGGATCAGCAGATTGGCGGCGTGGAAGCCCGGAGTTCCGGCGCCGGACAGCCAGTTGAGCAGGTAGCTCAGTTTCAGCAGCGGCCGGATGCCGTGGCCGAGGTCGGCAAGCCAGCCGTGCCAGCCGTGCACCACCGGATTGGCGACGATGACCTTGTAGTCGTCGAACTGGAAGACGCCGGCAAGGCCGTTGGCGTGGGCGAGCGCAACCGCTGCCGCCAGCAGGAGACAGGGCCGAACCTCATTCCGGCAGGGCGCCATGGGCCAGGGCCAGACGGAGAATGTCCTCGGCATCCCACCAGCGGTTGGCGGCGTCCAGCATCACCAGCAGCACCCGCCGCCCCTCTCTTTCGGCAGAGGCGATGAGGCACTTGCCCGCCTGTGGGGTAAAGCCGGTCTTGAGCCCGGTGATCCCGGGAAATCTGCCGATGAGGGCGTTGGTATTGGTGAAAGAAACTGTCCGCCCCCCGGCGGATACGATGGCGAGCCCGGGCAGGGCGGCGAGGCCGCGGATGGCGGGATGGGCAAGGGCGTGGTCGGCGAGAATCGCCAGATCGGCGGCGCTGGAATAGGTGCCGCCATCGTCATGACCGCAGCCGTTGGTGAAATGGCTGTCGTGCATCCCCCACTGGCGGGCGCGCTCGTTCATCATCGCGGTGAAGCGCGCCTCGGGGGCAAGCGCGTCGGCCAGGGCCCGGCAGGCGTCGTTTGCCGAGGCCACCAGCATGGCGGCCAGCAGATCGCCGGCCCGGAACCGTTCCTTTTCCCGGAGTCCGAGGCGGGTGCCGGTTTCACGTGCGGCGGCGGCGCTCACCGCCACCTCGGCTCCGGGCGACAGCCGTTCCAGCGCCAGCAGGGCGGTCATCAGTTTGGCGAGACTCGCCGGCGGCAGGCGCCGCGCCGGCTCCCGGCTCCAGAGGATGCTGCCGTCCACCTGCACCAGGTAGGCGGCGGCCGCCCGCGGAAAGGGATCACCTCGCCCGAAAACCGCCGTCCCGGAGAGCAGCACGGTCAGCAGCACCAGCGCTGCCGGCAGAAGGAGACGGCGAGTTCCGGAGAGCTTTTCAACGAAGGTATCCACAACCGTCGTAGTGGATACGCTCTAAAAGCCGAATATCCCCTTGAGCTTTTTCGCGCTGTCGAGCACCGTGCCCGCGGCGTCGCCCAAACCGGGGGCCGGCGACCCCGACGAGGTGTAGGCCCGGCCGCCCGCCTGCTGCGTCCGGCGCTGGGCTTCCAGATACGCCTTGGCCTCCGCCGGGCAGTTGCCTTCGAGAAAGGCGTAATCGCTGGTGGCGCTGGCGGCGCAGAGCGCCTGCCGGGCCGTTTCCGTGTCGACGTTGCAGAGGACGGCGACCCGGTTTTCCGCGCCGCGCCCGCCGTCGAACCGCACCAGGGCGGTGTAGATCTCCTTGCTGACGGGGGTTTTGCCGCGCAGGGCCTCGCAGTACTGCGGCCGCCGGTCGGCGCACATCGCCTCCTGGCCGCCCAGAAAGAGATCGGCGGCGTACACCAGCTGATCGCCGGTGTAGTTCGCCAGGTCGCAGGACTGCTCCATCTGCCGGCGCGCCTGGGCGGCGGCGGGCGGCAGGGCTTCGGAGTCGCAGGCGCCGCCGGTCTTCCTGCCGCTGTAGGACTGGGTCATCTCCACCGGCTGGCCTTCCATCGTGCCGGTCAGACGGGTCGTGCCCCGATAGGAATCGCCGCTGCTGACCATTTCGCCCTCGCCGGTCATGATGTCGCCGTTGTTGTCACAGCGCATCTTCCACCGGGTGGTGTTGCCCGCCGTAACCACGTCGGTCATCTCGCAGTTGTCGTCGCCTTTGGCGGTCGTCCGCGGATCGTTCTCGCCACCCGCGGGAATGCAGATTC
Source organism: Thermodesulfobacteriota bacterium (assembly GCA_040755255.1). Classification (GTDB taxonomy): domain Bacteria; phylum Desulfobacterota; class Desulfobulbia; order Desulfobulbales; family S012-135; genus JBFLZZ01. The sequence continues at coordinate 19,282 of JBFLZZ010000039.1, read as the reverse complement.
TGCTGGTGGTTTCCGGCATGGCGAACGGCATGCCGGCCATTTCCACCCTGCTGGTGATCTCCCAGTACTGCCCCGGCGCCGCCAGGGCGGACCCTGTGCCGAGGACACCACAGACCAGCACGCCGACAATCAGCCTCTTCTTCATGAGACGCACCTCCTACCTAGCTTGGGTGATCCGCCTGCCATGCGGGGTTTTCGCCGCATGGCGGGCGGGAACGAAACGCAAACGCCTCTCCGCTCCCGGCTAGGCGAAGGGCGCGGCGGAGAAGCCGGAACCCACCCCGCCGCCGGGTCATGCGGCAGCGAAGCACGGCGACGGAACGGTGTCAAGCAGAAAGCGGCGGTCTCGCCCCTGCCGGCGAGGCCGCGAACCACGGAAAACTTTTCGACCTCTTGCAAAAATAAACAGAATAACATCATGATACGTTATACTAGATATGTTGGCCCCTGTCTTGCGGGGGACCGACGGCGGCCGGAACCGGGCCGCCCACCCAGCAACCAGAGAGGCAAGGGTGCCCGAACGTCTCGAAACACTCGATGCGGCGATCGATGCGGAAATTCAGGCGGCGGCAAAGCCGATCGCCGCTTCGGTCCGTTTCGGCGAAGGCAGGATCCGCGCGGTGATGAACCTGCCGCCGCCGAGCCAGGTCGACAACGAGACCCTGGCGCTGGCCCTGCAGCACATCCTCCAGAAATACTTCTCCCTGGCCTTTCCCGCCAAGGAGATGATGCGCGTCCGTCTCGGCGAGGAGGCGGTCAGCTTCAGCGAAGAGGAACAGGACCCCGAATCGGCGCCGCGCACCGTCGCCATCCACCTTGCCTCCACCCACCGTTACATCGAGGTGCGCGGCGCCGACCCCGAGGACGGCCGCGACGCCTGCTCCGAGCTCTCCTTCAAGTGGGAAAAGCAGGCCGGGGTGCTGGACGAGCATGGCAACATCGATCTCAAGAAACTGAACGCCTTTCCCTCCGCCGGCCGGGACCAGCTGCTGGCAACGATCCGTTTCAACACTCAAGGGAAACCCGGTATCGACGCCCTCGGCAAGAAGATCAAACCCCGGCCCGGCCGGCCGATGAAACTGCGTTTCAACGAGGCGAACATCCGCCGGGTCGACGATCCCGCCGACCCGGGCGGCTTCACCCTCCGGGCCGCCCGCGCCGGCATCATCGATTTCCGCCTTGCCCAGAAGGGCAACCCCGCCACCCTGCTGGCCCTCGACGTGGTGGACACCATCACGATCAACGGCGACGTCAACTACAAGATCGGCGATCTCGGCTCCCTGACCAACAAGGATCTCACCGGTGCCGCCAATATCGTGGTCAAGGGCAACGTGCTGGGGGTTTTCACCCTGCAGTCCGAGGGCTTCATCCACGTCAAGGGTTCCATCGAAGGCAAGAAGGTGATGGCCAGCGAGGTGGTGGCCGAGATCATCGGCAACGGCACCGCGGTGTACGGCGAGGAGGCGGTGGTGGCCGGCACGGTGATCAAGGCCAGCGTCACCGGCAGGAACATCACCCTGCGGCGGGCCTCCAACGAGTCCTCCTTCACCGCCCGGGACAGCATCCTGCTGGAAAAAAACTGCAGCTGCCTGGCGCTCCGCATCGAAACCCACCGACTGCAAGCGGAGCAGGCCCGTTTCTCCGGCCAGAACGTCGTCACCCTCGGCAGCGATCTGTTCAGCGAGGAGAAGGAACTGCAGGCGCGCGCGGAGGCCATCGCCAGGGAGAGCGAGGTGGAAACCCCCGAGACGCGGGAATGCGCCAAGAACACGGTGCAGCACCTGCTGAGCCTGGAAACCCATCTCGGCAAGGCCGCGGTCGAGGTCTCCTCCCTGCTGCAGATGCTGGCCGTCATCAAGAAACACATCATCGCCGCGCTGCAGCAGATGGACAAGCCGCTCGATGCCAACCTCATCCAGGCCTGCTACCGGCTGCAGGCGGCGATGGGCGAACGAAACGTCCACGAAAGCGTCCTGCGCAAGGTGGAAACCCTGGTGACCGCGCTGCGCAAACTCGACGAACGGCTGGTGGAACAGCACAAGCGGGCGGGCAGAATGGCGGCGATCCGCGACCGCATGCGAGAGTTGCTGGAAGAGGCCGGAAGGCTGTCCGCCTCCTTCGCCCGGCCGCAGTTCACCGGCGGCAACAGTGAAATCCACCTCCTCTGCGGCGAGGAGAAACTGGTCCTCCACCAAGGCAACCTGCCGGCCGGCGATTTCGTCGTCCGCTATGTCATCGCCCCGGAGGGAGAAAGCCTCGCCGCCGGCCGGCTGGTCACCGAAAGCGCCGCCGCCGCGGAAGCCTTCTGAACGCCCGCACCCTTGCCTTCCTCTTTTTCCCTTCCCACCCCTGATCGTCCCCGGGTGCAATTGTCATTCGTTACCGTTCCTGTTATGAAGAAACATCCGTGGCAGAATGCCGCAGCTGGTTTCCGGGACGGTCCGGGTTGCACCATCCTTTCCGACCACGGCCGCAGCAGTTCCGAAACACACTGGTGGACCGCATGCTCCGATATTTCCAGAGGCGTAACGAGGAACGCCGCCGGCGCCAGAACCGCAGGGCGGCGGAGCGACGCAGGGGTGAGCGAAGGCTCGCCGACCGGCGGCACCACCGGAAGGAGGTGGCCGAAGAAAGGCGCATCGTCCTGCGGCGGCAGCAGGAACGCCGCCGAACCGTTCGCCGCCACGAAGACCGCCGCTCCGGAGAAAGACGCCACCACGACCGTCGGGGCCGGCGCAAAGCCACCGGCAGCGACATTCTCAGCGCCGAGGAAAAGGCGCTGTTCCACAAGCTCCTCTTCGACCCGGACGACTGAGCGCCCATGGACGGCGAGCAACCCGCAGCCGGCCTGGCCTGGGTGGTAGTTATGAAGAAAGCCGGCGGCCGTCGCGCTTGTCCCCTCCGACATCTCCTTTCGACCACGAAGACGGCAACGACAACCGTTTCGCTGTCGCTGCACTGACAACGGGCGTTTTACGCCGCCTGCAACGGCACGGCAGGACGTGCACTTCCTCGGGCACCGGCTGCCGGCCGCTGGGGAAGAGCCCCTTGCGGCCGGCGACGGGAGCAGCATCCCCTTTCTTTCTCGTTGTCGTTGTCGTAATCGTGATCGCCGCCCCCGGCAGGTTCCCTTCATCGCAGGCGCCCGAGCCGCTTGATCGACTGCGTTGCCCATGGCCGGTTCAACCGGGATGGCCGTTGTGGCGGCGAAGACCGGATCGCCACGCTTCGTTCGCGATGACACCGCGGGTGCTTCCCCGTCTTCGCGGGAAACAGCGTGACGAAGCGTTCCGGAACCGCCCGCAACCCGCAGCCAGCCAGGATGGTATCCTGAAAGAGACGCACTGAGGAGCACAAGCTTCCAGCAGGCCGGTGCAATTCAGGCGGCCGGCACTGAAAGAACCTGAACTTTCGTACGGCTAACGGTTCCCCGCCCCCGGGCAATTCCCTTTCGCCCGCAGCTGCGGCAGAATCGCCGCCAGCACCGTCTCCACCCCAAGCTCCTCCATGCAGGCCCTGGTGCCCAAGGGACAGCGGCGCTTGAAACAGGGGCTGCAGTCCAGCTTCCTGCGGACGATCCGATGCCCCTGGCCATAGGGGCCGGTCCGCCACGGCGCCGTGGGCCCGAACAGGGCGACAATCGGGGTGCCGACCGCGGCGGCGACATGCATGGGGCCGGTATCGGTGGTAACCAGCAGCCGGGCCCGCCGGTAGACCGCGGCCAGTTCCTTGAGATCCGCCATGCCGGCCATGTTGATCGCGCCAGGGCGCCGCATCCGTGAAAGTATTCCGTCGATGGCGCCTCTGTCCCCCGCGCCGCCGGTGAAGACCACGGCCAGCCCCTCGTCCCGGAGCCGGTCGGCCACCGCCGCGAAGCCTTCCTCGCTCCAGTGCTTGGTCTCCCAGGTCGTCATGGGATTGATGCAGACAAAGTCCTCTCCTGCCGCGACGCCACGGCCGACGAGCAGGGCCGCTGCCCGGTCTTCCTCCTTGCCGGTCAACGGCAGACGATAGGCGACACCGCCGGTCTCGATGCCGATGGCGGCGAGCAGATGCAGCTCGCGGTCCACCGCGTGGATGTCCATGTCCACCGGCGGGATGCGCTCGTTGAGAAACAACCAGCTTCCCTCGGCATGGGCCATCCCCCTGCCGAAGCCCACCTTCCGCTCGGCGCGGCAGCAGGCGATCAGCACGCTGCTCTTCAGCAGCCCCTGAAAATCGATGAGCAGGTCGTAGCGCCGAGCCCGCAGTCTGTGGACAAAGCGCAGGAATTCGGCTGCGAGCCGCCACAGGCGGCCGGCCCGCAGCAGTTCAATCCACCCCTTCCGCGGAGAAACGAGCACCTCGTCGAGTTCGGGATGATCGCGGACGATTCCTGCCGCCGCTTCCTCCACCAGCCAGGAGATATGGGCGGCGGGATAGTGGCGGCGCAGGGCCTGCAGGGCGGGCAGGGTGTGCAGGACATCACCGATGGCGCTGGTCTTGACGATGAGGATGTTCACGGAATCGAAACGGAATGCGATCGTTCATCTGAGTGGAAGGGCGGCGGGAACCGGGCCGCCCGGAACGGGGAAGTAATACCCATTCCCGCCGGGGTTGGGCAACGACAAACTGCACCCGGTGGAGAATAGCGGCATTGATCCCGCCGCCGTCAGTAAACCCTTTCCTGCCGCGGCGAAGCCATGCACGCCCTTGCCGCCCCGAATTTTTCCTTGACACCACCCGCCGCCGTCAGTAAATGAATGAAACTTCATTCGGAGGCCTGCCGCACCGTTCCCACCCCGTCACCCGCGCCGCTCACAGCATTTGCGCTGCCTGCGATAACATCAAAAAAAGGAGAACCGATCATGAAAAGAATGCTCAGATCCCTGGCCCTTGGCTGCTGCCTGCTGGCGACGACCGCCATGAATGTTTCCGCCAGCGAGACCGCGGCCCAGAAACCCGCCCCGGACGCGATCCTCCAGATGATGAAGGACGGCAACGCCCGTTTCGTTGCCAATCAGGCGATGAATCCCAACAGCGACACCGCCCGCTGCAATCTCGCCGGTAAATCCAACCAGGGCGACTACGCCTACGCCACCGTCATCTCCTGCTCCGACTCGCGGGTGCCGGTCGAGCGGATCTTCGACGCCGGCATCATGGATCTCTTCATCATCCGCATCGCCGGCAACGTCGTCGACACCGATGAGGCCGGCTCCATCGAGTACGGCCTCGCCCACGTCAACACCCCGGTGCTCGTCGTCCTCGGCCACACCCAGTGCGGCGCGGTCACCGCGGTGACCGATGCCGTCCAGGGCCACGGCCATGCCCTCGAGCGCAACATCCCGCCCCTGGTCGACAACATCGAGCCGGCGGTAAAAAGGGCCATCGCCGCCCACCCGGAGCTCACCGGCAAGGACGTCGTTCCCTTCGGCATCGAGGAGAACGTCTGGCAGGGCATCGAGGATCTGTTCATGAAGAGCCCCGCCACCCGCGATCTGGTGAAGAGCGGCAAGGTGAAGGTGGCCGGCGCCATCTACGACGTCGGCACCGGCAAGGTGGATTGGCTCGCCGAGGACAAGGTCGCCAAGATCCTCAACGACGTGGAGGGCAACCCCTCCCGGGCGATGAGCGCCATGGCCACCAGCGCCCCGGCGCACGGCGGCGGCCACTGATCCGTTTCCCGGACGCCCGGAAGCAAAAGGCAGGTTCTCCCGCTGTGGAGTTCCTGCCTTTTTTGTTGGCGGCCGGCGCTCAGAAATCCAACTGGAAGCTGTAGACGTCGTCTTCCCGCCAGCTTTTCACCTTGAAGCCGGAGTGGTTGATGATCGCCTGCATCCGGCGGTTGTCGCGCAGTACCTCGGCGGTGAAGCCGGAGATGCCGTTGCGCTTGGCCATCTCCACCAGGTGCTTGAACAGGTAGGAGCCGATGCCGCGGTTCTGCCAGTCGTCGCGGATGACGAAGGCGACCTCGGCGCGGTTGGTCTTCTCGTCCAGGTAGTATCGGCCGACGGCGATGATGTCGTCGCCGTGGGCCTCCGGCACCGTGCCGACGATGGCCACATCCTTGCGGTGGTCGACGAAGACGAAGTTCTGCACCTGCCGGTGGTCGAAGCGGGGCCGGTGGGACATGAAGCGATAGTAGAGGGTTTCCTGGGAAAGCGCGTAGAGCAGATCCCGCATCCGGTGCTCGTCGGTGGGGTGGATCGACCGGAAGGTGAGCTGGGTGCCGTCGTCCAGCAGCCGGGTGGTCTTGCCCTGGGCGGCGACGATGAAACGGCCCTCCACCTCGGCCATCTCCGGCCGCAGGTACTTGGCCTCGATGGCCTCCTTGAGCAGCTGCTCGCGAAAATCGGGGTGGGCGATGGAAATGAGCGCCAGCGCCCGCTCCTGCACGCTCTTGCCGTGCAGATAGGCGATGCCGTATTCGGTGACCACGTAGTGCACCGTGCCGCGGGTGGTGACCACGCCGGCGCCCGGGGTCAACCGGGTGACCACCCGGGAGATCCTGCCGCCCTTGGCGGTGGATTGCAGGGCGATGATCGCCTTGCCGTCCTGGGAGTTGGCGGCGCCGCGGTTGAAATCCACCTGGCCGCCGATGCCGGAGTAGAAGGTCGATCCCAGGGAGTCGGCGCAGACCTGGCCGGTGAGGTCGATCTCCAGCGCCATGTTGATGGCGACCATCTTGTGCTGCCGGCCGATGATGTAGGAATCGTTGACGTATTCCGTCGGCCGGAAGCAGTAGAGGGGGTTGTTGTCGATGGCGTCGTAGAGCTTCTGGCTGCCCATGCAGAAGCTGGCGACGATGCGGCCGCGGTCGAGGCTCTTGCGCCGGCCGGTGACCGCGCCCGCCTCCACCAGATCGAAAATGGAATCGGTGAGCAGCTCGGTGTGGATGCCGAGGTCCCTTTTCGTCTTCAGGAACTGGGCGACGGCGTGGGGGATGCGGCCGATGCCGAATTCCACCGTCGAGCCGTCCTCCACCAGGCCGGCGATGTACTCGCCGATCTTGAGGGTCACCTCGTTGGGCTCGGAGGAGGAGCGCAGGATGATCGGCCGGTCCACCGGCACCAGGATGTCGAGATCGTAGATGTCGAGAAAACTGTCGCCCATGGTGCGCGGCATGCGGGGATTGACCTCGGCGATGACCAGCGAGCCGTTCTCCGCCGCGCTCTTGACGATGTCCACCGACACGCCGAGGCTGACCTTGCCGTGGGCGTCCGGCGGCGTCACCTGGATGAGCACCACGTCGAGCGGCAAGCGGCCGGAACTGAAGATCCGCGGGATGTCGGAGAGCATGATCGGGGTGTAGTCGCCCAAACCCTCCTGGATGTGGCCGCGGATGGCGGTGCCGATGAAGAAGCTGTTCACCTTGAAGCTGCTGGCGTACTCACGGCTGGCGTAAGGGGCCTCCCCCTTGGCCAGCAGCTGGACGATCTCGACGTCGGCCAGTTCGCCGGCGCGGGCGGTGAGCGCGTTGACCAGATCCAGCGGCGAGGCGCAGCCGGTACCGATGAACACCCGCTGCCCGGGCCGGACCTTTCTGACCGCCTCGGCGGCGGTCATGATCATCTCCCGGTAGGTCTTCTTCCAGTCTTCCTGATAGCTCGTGTCGCTCATAGTATGCAGGTCCGTTCCGGTTGCAGGGTGATGCGGGCGTCCGCCACCCAGGGGTCGTTGCCGATTTCGTTGACGATGAACGGGTTGATGTCCAGTTCGGCGATCTGCGGAAAATCCGTGGTCAGCTGGCTGATGCGCTGCAGGCCGTTGGCGATGGCCTGCAGGTCGACGCCCTTCTGGCCGCGCTTGCCTTCGAGAATGGCGTAGGAACGCGTCGATTTCAGCATCTGCAGGGCCTCGTCCTCGGTGATCGGCGCCAGATGGAAGGTGACGTCCTTCATCACCTCGACGAAAATGCCGCCGAGGCCGAACATCAGCATGGGACCGAACTGGCGGTCGCGGGTCATGCCGATGATCACCTCCAGCCCCTTGTCCAGCATCTTCTCCACGTAGACCCCCTCGATCCAGGCCTTGGGCGCCTGCTCGCGGATGCGCATCATCATGAGGTCGAAGGCGTCCCGCGCCATGTCGGCATTGGCGATGCCGAGGCGGACGCCGCCCAGGTCCGACTTGTGGACGATGTCCGGGGAGACGATCTTCATCGCCACCGGATAGCCGATCTGGTTGGCGTACTCCACCGCCTCCTGGCAGCTCTGCGACAGATGCCCCTGCGGCACCTGAAAACCGTAGGCCTGCAGGATGGACTTCGCCTTCACCTCGCCAAGCTGCAGCCTGCCTGCGCGCAGCCGGCGGGAAATGATCCGCTCCACCCGCCGCCGGTTCACCCGGAACCGGGTGACCTGGCGGGGCGGCCGGTGCAGCCAGGCGGCATACTCGTGCATCGCCTTCAAGGCCGCCACCGCCCGTTCCGGCGATTCGTAATCGGGAAGATTCGCGGCGACCAGCTCGTCGCGGCCGGGCAGCATCGCCTGCCCACCCATGAAGGAGGCGACCACCGGTTTGTCGCCCTTGAGACTCGCGGCAATGGCCCGGGCGGTCTCGGCCGGTCTGGTCATCGCCTGTGGGGTCATCAGGATGACGATGGCGTCGACGTCCGGGTCCTCTTGCGCGGCGTTCACCGCATCGACGTAGCGTTGGGGATCGGCGTCGCCGAGCACGTCGATGGGGTTGCCGACCGAGGCCGCCGCCGGCAGTTTCTGCCGGAGCGAGGTGGCGGTGTTGCGCTCCAGCTCGGCAACGGTGAGCCCGGCCCGTTCCGCGGCATCGGCGGCCATGGTCCCCGGGCCGCCGGCGTTGGTAATGATCAGCACCCGGTTGCCCTTGATCTGCGGCTGCATGGAAAGGGCGATGGCGTAATCGAACAGGGACTCGAAGGTGTCGGCGCGGATGACGCCGGAACGTTTGAAGGCGGCGCCGTAGGCGGTATCGGAGCCGGCGAGCACGCCGGTGTGGGACGAGGCCGCCTTGAGGCCGGCCATGGTGGTACCCGCCTTGAGAATCACCACCGGCTTGCGGCTGCTCGCCTCTTCGGCCGCCTTGATGAATTCGTCGCCGGCGACGATGTCCTCCAGGTAGCCGACGATCACCCTGGTCTGCTCGTCATGGGCCAGGTAGCGCAGCAGATCCACCTCGGAGATGTCCGCCTTGTTGCCGATGCTCACCATCTTGGCAAGACCGAGGTGGCGGCCCTTGACCAGATCGAGGATGGCGGTGGCCAGGGCACCGGACTGGGAGATCACCGAGATGTTGCCCTTGGCGGGCATGGCGCCGGCAAAGGAGGCGTTGAGGCCGTTGTCGGTATTGAGAAAGCCCAGGCAGTTGGGCCCCAGCATCCGCACCCGGTGGCGGCGGCAGAGGTCGGCCAGCCTTTGTTCGAAAGCAGCCCCCTCCTCGCCGGTCTCCTTGAAGCCGGCAGTGATCACCACCACCCCCTTGACCCCGGCGCGGACCACCTGGCCGACCGCTTCCTCCACCAGGGGCCGGGGTACGGCGATGATCGCCAGATCCACCTTTTCCGGGGCCTCGCCGATGGCTTTCAGGCAGGGCAGCCCCGCCACCTCGGCAGCGGCGGGATTCACTGGATGGATCCTGCCGGCAAAGCCGCCGGCGGCCAGGTTGACGACGATGTCGTGCCCCACCTTGCCGGGGGTGCGGGAAGCGCCGATGACGGCCACCGATTGCGGATAGAACAGGGATGACAGCATGAATGGGCTCCTGGATCAGACAGGGGATGAGGGGACGACGCAGCAGAGACCAGCCGCCTTCAGGGCGGCGCGCACCGCGCTCAGGTTATGGGTATGAACCCGGACGTAGAGCATCTTCGCCTCACTGCCGTCGCCGCAGGCGGTGACGTTGCTGATCACCCGGGTGAAAGGGATGTTCCGCTCTTCGAGGGTCCGGCACAGCCGGCCGACGGGGAAGGGTTTGCCGTCATCCTCGACGGCGATCAGCGCCGAACCGCGCTCGCCGAGGCCGAACAATCGGCGGTAGGAGGCGAGCAGGTCGCGGATGGAAAAAACCCCTACCACCCGACCGTCCTCGTCCACCACCGGCAGGGCGCCGACCTTGGTGCGGTCGAAGACGAGCAGGGCGTCGTCGAGGGTGGCGCCCGCCCCAATCCGGTACACCGCCTCGGTCATGATGTCGCCGGCGGTCTTTTCGGCGAAGCGGCGGCGGAACACCTCCCTTTCCTCTTCGGTCATCAGAGTCGCCGGCAGGGCGCTGCGCACGTCGCGGTCGGTGATGATGCCGGTCAGGATGCCGGCGGCGGTCACCACCGGCAGATGCCGGAATTTCCTGCCGTCGAGAATCGCCTTCACCTCCGGCAACGGCGTCTCCGGCCTCACCGTGGTCACCGGCCTGCTCATGTAGGCATGGACAAACATGGTCTTCTCCTTAGCTTTTTTGCCGGCCGGCAAGGGCCCGACAGTACTGGACGCCGCTTGCGGCGAGACTCTCCAGATGATAGCCGCCCTCGAGGATGGAGAGCAGCCGGCCGGCGCACAGCCGGTCGGCGAGGGCTCCCAGCTCGGTGCCGAAAAACCCGTACAGCTCGGCGGAATAGCCGAGGCCGGACATGTCGTCGTCGCGGTGCCCGTCGAAGCCGGCGGCGACGATGATCGCCCCGGGCGCGAAGGCCTCCATGGCGGGCACAACGCGGCGCCGGAACAGCTCCCGGACGACGCCGTCGCCGGTGCCCGGCATCACCGGCAGGTTGAGGGTATATCCCGTGCCCGCCCCGGTTCCCTTGTTCTCGGCAAAGCCGGTACCGGGGAAGCTGAAGGTCGGGTGCTCGTGGATGCTGATGTAGAACACCTCGGCATCCTCCTCGAAAACCGTCTCGATGCCGTTGCCGTGGTGGGCGTCGAAATCGAAGATGGCGATGCGGTCCCTGCCGTGGGCCCGCTGCCAGTAGCGGGCGGCGATGGCGCAGTTGTTGAGGAAGCAGAAGCCGAGCGGCACGGTCGGCTCGGCGTGATGACCGGGCGGCCGTACCGGACAGAAGACGTTGACCGCCGCGCCGGTCTCCAGCAGGTCGATGCCCACCAGGCCGGCGCCGGCGGCCAGCAGGGCGATCTCGTAGGTATCGTAGCCCATCTGGTTGTCGGGATGACCGAGCCAGGACTTGCCGGACAGGGCCGCCTCTTCCAGCCGGAGGAGATAGGTCTCGGGATGAACGGCGGTCACCTCCGCCCGGCTTGCCGGCCGTGCGGTCACGACACCGGCGTCGGTTTCCAGGTTGGCGGCGCGCAGGCCGGCGCCCAGCGCGGTAAGCCGCGCCGCAACCTCCGGATGCTCGCCGCCGCCGGTGTCGTGGTCCAGGCAGCGGGGATGACTGACGATGTGCAGGGGAATGCGATCCGCCATATGGGCTTGCTCCACGGCGGGGAGCACGGCCGTGCCTCCGCCAACGGCAAGTGTATCGCAACGGCGGCACGGGTGTCCAGGTAGATTCACCACCTTCCCATGTTGGAGGGAAGCTTCGTGACGTGACCGTTCCGCAAAAACGAGACCCTTCCCGGGCCAGGGGGGATAGCCGTTGACTCGCGCCGGGTCGCCTCTGTATGGTTGTGGTATCTGCTGCCTGACCCGGGGAAAAATCCGTATGTCCGCAACCCTGAAATTTCTCGCCCTCCCCCTATTCATACTCGCGCTCACCGCCTGGCCGTGCGCGGCGGCGCTCACGGCCTACGAACTGGTCATCGAGCAGGGTGAAGCCGCCATCACCGGCAAGCCGGCCCCGGCGATGACGGTCAACGGCACCATCCCCGGCCCGGTGCTGCGCTTCCGGGAAGGGGATCTCGCCCGCATCCGGGTCCACAACGCCATGGCGGTGGAGACCTCCATCCACTGGCACGGCGTCCTGGTGCCGCCCGGCATGGACGGGGTGCCCCGGATCAGCTTCCCGCCCATCGCGCCGGGCGCGACCTTCACCTACGAGTTCCCCATCCGCCAGAGCGGCACCTACTGGTACCACTCCCATACCATGCTCCAGGAACAGAGCGGCGTCTACGGCGCCCTCGTCATCGAGCCCGAACAGGAGCGACCGGAGGTGCGGGCCGACCGGGAGCATGTCGTGCTCCTTTCCGACTGGACCGACGACGACCCCCACCAGGTGCTCCGCACCCTGAAACGGGGCAGCGACTGGTTCGCCCTGGAAAAAGGCAGCGCCCAAAGTCTGTTCGGCGCCGCCCGGCTCGGTATGCTCGCTGATTTTTTCAAGCGGGAACTGCAGCGGATGCCGGCGATGGACATCGCCGACGTCGCCTACGACCGCTTCCTCGCCAACGGCCGGCCGGCCATCCGCCTCGACGCGGAGCCGGGTGAAACCGTCCGCCTGCGGCTCGTCGACGGGTCAGCCACCACCTACTTCCATCTCCAGTTCGCCGGCGGGCCGCTGACGGTCATCGCCGCCGACGGCCCCGATGTCGAACCGGTGCGACTCGACCGCCTGCTCATCGCCGTCGCCGAGACCTATGATCTGCTCGTCCGGGTACCGGCAGGAGGCGCGTATGAGCTGCGCGCCACCGCCCATGACGGCTCGGGGCACGCCTCGATATGGCTCGGTGGAGGCGCCCTCCATCCGGCACCACCGATGCCCCGGCCGAATCTCTACCATGCCATGGGGAATCTCCGCCTGGAAACCGTTCTCGCCCTCTCGCCCGCCGCCGCCATGGGCATGGACGACACAGCGGTGGCGTCCGGCCGCTTCGACCGGCCCGGCATGATGGAGATGAGCGGTATGGAGCATGGGGGCCACGCCATGGAGATGCACGACGGGATGGGCAAACCTGCGGCAGACGCCATGCCGCATGGGGGCCATGGCGGGCATGGCGAAGGAAGGGAAAAAGCGCCGGCCGCGCCGGTCCACCACGGGATGGGACAACCGGCGACCACCCACCAGGGCACGCCCCACCACGCCGGCCACCCCATGGCGGCGACACCGGTGGAGGAACGGCAACCATCGCTGCCGGAAGCCGGAAGCGCCCGGCCCTACGGCAAAGACTTCCGGCTCCTGGCCGCCGATGTCTCCTCGGCCGGCGAACTGGCAGAGGACGGCATGGACGCCCGGCGGCCCTGGCCCCCCTATGCCCGGCTGCGGGCGACACAATCGACCGCTTTGCCGGCGGGTCGACCGGTGCGGCAGATCCGCCTCACCCTGGACGGCGACATGGAGCGGTATGTCTGGTTCCTCAACAACCGACCGCTCGCCGAAACCGACGTCATCCCCATCCGCAAGGGTGAAACCGTCCGGTTCATCCTGATCAACCGCACCATGATGCACCACCCCATGCACCTGCACGGCCATTTCTTCCGGGTGGTGAACGGCCAGGGCGACCTGGCGCCGCGCAAGCACACCGTCGACGTCGCACCCATGTCCACCACGGTCATCGAGTTCGATGCGGACGAGTTCGGCGACTGGTTCTTCCACTGCCACCTGCTCTATCACATGGAAAGCGGCATGGCCCGGGTGATCCACTACGAAACCTTCGTCCCGCCGCCCGAAGTCGCCGCCCTCCGCGCCGGCCTCTACACCGATCCCTGGTACGCCTGGGGCGAGGCGGAGCTGCTGAGCAACATGAGCGAAGGGTTTCTCAAGGCCGCCAACACCCGCAACACCATCACCGCGGCATGGGAATACGGCTGGGCGCGGGTGGAGGATGACGAGTGGGAAGGTCTGCTGAGCTGGGATCTGTATCTCAACCGGTTCTGTTCCCTCTTTGCCGGCATCGATCTCCTGGGCGAAGGAGGCCATACCGAACACTCGCGCGGCGTCTTCGGCCTCGGCTATCTGCTGCCGCTCAACGTCGAAGCCCGCTTCTGGCTGGACACCGACGGCGGCGGCCGCTTCGCCTTCGCCAAGGAAATCCCGCTCGCGCCGCGTCTCGCCCTGAGCGGCGCGGCAGAATACGACACCAACGTCTCGCACTGGGAAACACGGCTGGGACTCGTCTACGCCCTGACCAGGGATTTTTCCCTGCTCGGCCGGTGGCACAGCGATTTCGGCTGGGGCGCCGGGGGAACTCTGCGGTTTTAGAGGGGAGGAAGGCGGGGGCGGAAAATCCGCGCCCCATCGGAACCGACGGGGGCGCGGAAAAAATAAGCGGCGGGGAAGCCTACTGGGCCGGGGCCTGCTCCTGCCGCTGCTTCTGGGCGTTCTGGTACAGACCGAGAAAATTCACCGGTTCCATCAGGAAGGGAATGAAACCGCCGTCCACGGTGAGCTGGCTGATCACCTGGCGGGTGTAGGGGAAGAGCATGGTGGGGCAGTCCACCGCGAGCACCACGCCCATGTGTTCCTCGGGGATATTCTTCAGCAGGAAGATGCCGGCGTGATCGACCTCGATGATGAACAGGGACTTGTTGTCGTCGCCGGTGGAGACCTTGGCGGTGATGGAGATGCTGACCTCGTAATGATCGTCGCCGATGGCCCTGTTCTTCAGCCCCATGTTGATGTCGACCTTGGGCGCCGACTGCCCGGTCTTGAACACCTCGGGGGCGTTGGGGTTTTCGAAGGACAAGTCCTTGACGTACATCTTCTGCAGCCGGAATACCGGCATCTGCTGCTTGTCGCTGCTGTTATCGCTCATCGTGGGATCCTTGGAATTGAGATTTCGTGGATGGTTTCAGCCCGAATCGGGTCATTGTAGCACATTGCATCCAGGCCGGGAAGCGGACGGATGTTCAACCTAATTGATCGGGAGGCTGCCCTCAAGAAAAATATTGGCGGCTGCCGATATCCCCGCGGAAGAACCGGCCGAAAACCAGCGCGTCGCTGCGGTTGACGGTTCCACAGCAGCCGGCAGGGTCGTGTTCGCGATTTTTCGCGGGTGCGACATATTCAGGAAAGGCAAGTCCGTGGAACTCCCCTTTTCCCCTTCCCTTGCGGCGGCTTGCTGTTGCATACTATATGGTAATCGTTCTTCCCCCCTGCAGCAATCTTCGCCAACAACCATCACCAAGCCCGCTCGGCAAAGGAGAGTGTCCCGTGTGCAGCACCAACGCCATCGAGGAAATGAAAGCCGCGTTTGACCATGTCGAAAAGCAGCACCGGGAAATGCTCGCCCATTTCGCCACCGTCAATGAGCAGCATACCGTCATGATGGCGACCTTCAAACAGGTCAACGACCATCACCAGCAGATGCTCGTCAAGCTGGACGAAACCGAGTCCCTGTTACGCCAGTTGCTGGCGGCCGGCAAATAGTCCTCCCCTCACCCGAACCGGCCCTCCCTGTCTGCCGTGCAAGGGCCTGCGGACTTCCCGCAGGCCCTTGCCGTTTCCATCCGCAACCTCTGCCGCAAGATCAACCGGCGGAAAGCAGCCGCTGCGTCCCCGCGCCCGCGCCCCTGACGAGCGTCCCCAGGGAAACGACATTTTCCTTCAGCCGTCCCGCCTGTTCGGTCATCTGTTCGGCTATCTGATGGGCGTGATCGGCCTGGCCGCTGTTACGCTGGGTCATCTCATCGAGGTCGTGCACCGATCGGTTGATCTGCTCCAGCCCCATGGACTGTTCCTGCGAAGCAGAAGCGATTTCCTTGATCAGGCCATTGATTTTGGTCGTCATATCAACGGTGTTGGCGAAAGAGGCGACCGATCTTTCCACCAAGGCCACGCCGTTGTCGATCCTGGCGCTGCTGCCTTCCAGCAGGCCGGTGGTGCGGCGGGCAGCCTCGGCGGCCCGCATTGCCAGACTCCGCACCTCGTCGGCCACCACCGCAAATCCCGCGCCCGCCTCTCCTGCCCGCGCTGCCTCCACCGCTGCGTTCAAGGCCAGCAGATTGGTCTGAAAGGCGATTTCGTCGATCGCCTTGATGATCGCAAAGGTTTCCTTGTTGGATGCGGCGATCTGTGCCATCGCCTCTTTCAGCTGGGTCATGTTCACATCCGAATCCTGCATCGCCCCAGCGGCATTGTCGACAAGTTCCCTGGCGAGCTGGGCATTGCCGGCATTCATCTTGGTCATCGAGGCTATTTCTTCCAGCGAGGCGCTGATTTCCTCGAGCGATGCCGCCTGCTGCCCAGCGTTCTGGGCGAGGTCCCGGCTCGTTTCGGCGGCCTTGAGGGCGACATCGGCCACCTTTACGGAACTGCCGGTCAGTTCGTTGACCGTCTTATCGATGGGTTTGGTGATGATGCGGCGTGTAACCAGAACGAGGATAACACCGATCAGCGCCACCATGGTCAAGGACCCCAACAGCAGATTGCGGCGCAGGGTGTTCAGGGAGTTGCTCAGGGGTGTCCGGTCATATTGCAGCAGGAGGAAACCTCCCGGTTTGTCGGCGGCCCAGTCGTGATGGCAGCGGATACAGTCGGCGGTTACCCGCTGCGAATGAATGATGGTCACCGCATTACCGGCCATTGCCCGGTAAAGGTTGCCGCTGGCGGCCAGCATTTCCTCATTGGTCATGGATTGACTGCCGGCGGGTTGCCCGGTCGAGGAAAGATTGAGTTTGCCGTGCCGGTCGTACAGAGCCACCTCCACGACGCCGTTGATTTCCTTCTGGCTTTGGAGGAGTTTCGCGAAGTTCCGCATCTGTCCCCTTTCCAGCGATTGCTTGACCCCTTCTTCGAGAGAATTGAACAAGGTCATCACCGACTCATCGAAGTTCTGTGTCAGCCTCGCGGTGACGAAGCCGTTGATGGCCGTCACAGCGGCCGCCAGCGTCAGCAGCAGCACCAAGCCCACGGAAAAAAGCAAGCGCGAGGCGACAGCAAGCTTGTTCGGTTTCACATCCATGATCTTCCGCCTTTTCCTGGTGGTTAAGAAGATTCGGCAACGCGGTAGAAGGGGAGATCCTTCCGCCGGGCAAAATCAGGGGAGGCACAGCCGATGCACGGGGCGTTGGCGTCGATGCACCAGGTCTGTCCGCCGTTCCACCAGCGGGTGGGGCAATCGGCCTGGGTTGCCGGACCGAGACAGCCGATTTTGAACAGACACCCCCTGTCGCCCAGTTTCTCCGCAAAAATCTCCTGCTGAAAATCATGGTACCGCGGGCAGGTCTCATGAACCTTTTTGCTGTAAAACAACGCCGGAGAACCATTCACCAGTTCCGGCATCCCCACCTTGACAAGGTGGACGACCGTCAGCCAGAGCCAGTCCGGATGCACCGAGCAGCCCCGGATTTTGACCACCGGCTTGTCGATCTTTTTCAGGGCGAAGAATTCGCTCAGCCCCACCGCGCCGGTCAGGTTGCCTTCCGCGCCGGGAATGCCGCCGTCGCAGGCGCAGGCGCCGACGGCGACGGCCGCGCTCATCGTTGCGGCCGCCTCTTCCAGCAAAGAAGCAAAGGTGCGGTCGCCGATGACGCAGGCCTCGGGCATGCCATTGGGGATAGCCCCTTCGACGGCCAGGAAATAGGGCCCGGCCTTGCCGGAAATGAATTGATTGATGAGATCCATCGCCCCCTTGCCGGAAACCGCCGAAAGATCGGCATGGAAGGCAAGTTGGGAATAATCGGTGATCAGGGTCAGCGGCGACGGCTGACTGGCCTGCAGCAGGGAAACGGAACACCCGGTGCAGCTCAGCCCCTGGAGATAGATCAGCTTGGGGACATCTTCCGGCCTGACCTGCCGCAGCGCGGCAGCCACCGGTTCCGGCAGGGCATTCACTCCGAAGGCGGCACTGAGTGTTGCCGCCAGTCTGATAAAATCGCGTCGGTTCATCATGAGCTTTGCCTTGTCTGGGAAGATTTTCAGTGGACCGCGCAGGCGATGCAGGGATCGAAGGAATGGACGATCCGCAGCGATTCGATCTGTTCCTCGGGGTTGGCGACCGCGGTGCCGATGAGGGCCGATTCCATTGGACCGGGCTGATTCTGGTCATCCCGGGGTGAAGCGTTCCAGGTGGTTGGCACCACGCACTCGTAGCGTTCGATTTTCTTTCCGGCAATCCGCAGGTAGTGGAGCAGCGCCCCCCGGGAAGCCTCGGTGGCGCCGTATCCCTCGCCGCTTTCCGGGATGTGGATCTCGGCAATGGTCGGTTCCCCCGGCGACAAGCGTTCGCTCTCCTCGAGGAGAAAGTCGGCGATCACCGCGGCGCATATCGCCCGGCAGAGGTGGCGGCCGAGCACCGAATTGATCTTCTCGGGGCCGATGCCGGCTATCCCGGCAAAATGTTCGACCAGCTCCTTCACCTGCTTGTTTTTCCCCTGGGCATAATCGACCATCACCCGGGCGGCCGGCCCCACCTCCACCATCCGGCCGTCATAACGAGGAGCCTTGATCCAGGAATAGGCTTCCGCCTTGTCGGCGGCGGGCACCAGAAAGGAATCCCGCACCGACAGATGGCTCGGCGACGAGTAGCGGGAATGGGCGACATCCTGGGTTATCCTGTCGAAGTCCACCCCCTGGACCTTGCCGTCGAGGAGAACCCCTGCGGAAAAAAGTCGTTCACTGTCCCGCTCCGGCCCCCTGGGCAGCAAACCGAAGGAGAGAAATCCCCCCTTGCTGGCCCCTATCTCCCAGTACTCCGGAAAGGTTGCGGCAACGGCAAGGAGATCCGGAATGTACTTGTCGTGGATGAACTGCCGCACCTCGCGGATCAGCGCCTGATAGGAAACGATGAGATCGATGCGCGCCTCCTGGGTGCACCCGCCCGGGAAGATCGCGGTGGCGTGCGGGAATTTGCCCCCGAAGATGGCGGACGCCCGGTTGGCCTTTTTCTGCAGCTCCATGGCCTCCAGGTAATGCTTCACCGCTCCGATGTTCACCTCGGCGTCTTCGATGTAGCGGCCGGACAGGCGGGGCAGGAAGGGCGCTGCGGGAAAGGCCTTGCCCGAGGCGAGTTCCGCCTGTACCCAGCCCTTGACCTTGAGCAGGTCGGCATCCTTGCCGGCGTAGCCGACGATGGCGGTGACATCGACGAAGTCCAGGGCGGCGAGCTGGTAGAAATGGAGGAGATAATCGTAGAGATGGTTCGCCCCCTGGATGAGGTTGTGCAGTATCCTGCCGTTCGGCGGCGGCTGCAGGCCGTAGGCATGTTCCTGCGCGTACGAGGAGGCGATGGCGTGGGCATAGGGACAGACACCGCAGATGCGCTGGGTTATCTGCTGGGCGTCCAGTGGACTTCTGCCCTGCAGAAACACCTCGAATCCCCGAAACATCTCGCCGACGCATTGCGCGTCGGCGACCCTATTGTTTTCCACCGTCGTTCTGACATCCAAATGCCCCTCTATTCTGGTTATGGGACCTATCCTGACCTTCACATCCCCTCCTCTTCACGTTTCTTGGCGCGTGGGGTTGAAAATGCCGACGGGAAAACCCGTCGGCGGCAAAATTCGC
>JBFLZZ010000038.1:0-38263 GCA_040755255.1 Thermodesulfobacteriota bacterium | reverse complement strand
AAGGAACGGAGGGAACCCCCGCGCAGCGGGGGCAAGTGAAGGCCGGCCTTTCTTTGGTTCCTTTCTTTGGCCGGCAAAGAAAGGAACGCCCCGCCGGCAGGCGTCCAGCTTGGGAATATCCTCCTCGCCGGAAATAGGCTGAAGATTCGAGGTAATCAGATAGAGAAAAGGGTGCGTGTAACGCACCCTTTTCCGCCGATCGGTCCCGGTTCAGAACATCTCCTCGTCCGCTGGCGGGGTGTCCGGTGGTGGCAGTGCCTGGCGCGAGGCGAAGGTTTCGCCGGCTTCGACGGTGCTTCGGCCTTCCTGGCGATGCATCAGGCTGTTGAGCTGACTCGCCTGGGCGGCGAGATCCTGGGCGGCGCCGTCGATCTGGGAAAGGCCGATGTTGACCTGGGTGATTCCCTCCACCTGTTCCTTGCTGGCAAGCGAGATCTGCCCCATCAGTTCGGACATGGTGCCCACCTGTTTGGCGATCTTGCCGAGGGATTCCGCCGTCTGTCGGGCCACGGCGGTGGCTTTTTCGATCTTCTTGAGCGGCCCCTCGATGAGCACCGCGCTTTCCTTGGCCGCCTGGGCGCTGCGCGACGCCAGGTTGCGCACCTCCTCGGCCACCACCGCGAAACCCGCTCCCGCCTCGCCGGCCCGGGCCGCCTCGACAGCGGCATTGAGGGCGAGCAGGTTGGTCTGGAAGGCGATATCGTCGATCACCTTGATGGTTTTGGCGATCTCCTTCGACGAGGTGGAGAGTTCGTTCATCGAGCTGACCAGCCCCTGCATCTGGGTGGTGCCGGTCATGGCGTCGCTGCACGCCCCCTTGGAATGCTGATCGACCTCGGAAGAGTGATCGGCGGTGGTTTTCGCCTGGCTGAAGATCTGCTCCATGGCGGCGCTGATCTCCTCAAGGGCCGAGGAAACCTTCGACGAGGTCTCGTCGAGTATGGTGACGCTGGTTTCGATCTGCAGCCGGTTTTCCCGGAGGTTGTCGATCATGATCGCCATGGAGCGGCCCAGCTGGCCGATCTCGCCGCTGCCGCCGATGTCGACCTGCTGCTCCAGATCCCCTTCCGCGATACCCTTGGCGATGGCCACCGCCTTGAGCACCGGCCGGCTGATGGCGCGGACGATGAGAAAGGAGAGGGCGAGGCCGAGCAGGAGGGCGGCCGCCGCGATCCCGGCCAGCAGCAGCCGTTTCTGGGAGAGCATGACCTGCAGGCCGTTGATGGCGTCGAGGTTGCCCTGCACCCGGCCGCCGATGGTGTCGAGTTCGGCGAGGATGGTGGAGAGGGTCTGCTGGCTTTCCCTGTCCGCCTCCTGCATCTGGGCTTCACTGGCGGCAAGTTCCCGGTTCAGGTTCTCCTCGGCGGCGGATTTCAGGGAGGCGACGATGCCTTTCAGCCGTTCGTCGAGGAGCTTGCCGACGTTGCGCGCCTCCTTGGTCAGTTCCACCTGCTGGGTGAGGGAAACGTTTTTCTCGTCCAGTTCCCGGAGATCGGCGAAGGTGTTGAGGTAGGCCCGGGCGGCCCGGTTCAGCCCCTTGAGATCCCCCTCGGCGATGCCGTTCTTGCCCGCCATCTCGTAGAATTCCCTGAAACTGGCATCCAGGGCCTCGATGGCCGGCGCGACTTCACCGTAGCGCTTGCCTTCATAGATGATGCCCATGGCGCCCTTGTCGGCCGCCATGACCGCCAGTTCGATGCTGTTCAGTACCCGGTTCAGGGTTTTCTGTTCGACCAGCTGCTCGGTGAGGGCGCCCTGCTGGCGCTTGAGCAGTGCCGTGCTTTTTTCCGTCTGGCCGGTGATGTCGGTCTTGATCGAGGTGGAAACCTCGGCCACCTGCCCCACCACCTCGCCGCTCCGCCGGGCGAGCTGATCGCCCATCTGCAGGTTGTTGGAAAAAATCCACAGGGAGATCCCCGCCACCACCGCCAGCAGCAGGCAGACACTGCCCATCGCCAGATAGATCTGGCCGCGGAAACCGAGGGCGACGGCCCGGCCGCCGCCCTCTCCCTTTGATGTGATGAAAGAGATCATGCCTTATTCGATGGCCAGATTCCAGCCGGCGATGGAATGGTGATCGTCGCCGGTGTGGTTGAACACCGCAAGGCCGGATTTGATCGTCTTGCCCTTTTCGAACTTGATGTCGTCGTCATGGCCGGTATCGAGCTTGCGGGAGATTTCCACGGTCCACTTGTTGTCGGCCCAGACGCCCTTGGCCTTGACGTCGGCGATGCTTCCGGTGGCGTTGGCGTTGACCAGGTACTTGGGCACCTTGTCGCCGATGTTGTCGATGGGCCGCTGGCTGGTATAGAGTTCGTCGCCGGCGTCACTGGGCCGGGCGAGCCAGATCTCCTTGCCGTTGCGGGCTGCGTGCTTCTTGGCCTTGGGCAGTTCCGTACTGGAGGCGATGTGGTACTTGTCGTGGATGAGGCCGGCGGAGCCGCTGCGGTAGGCCTTCCACTGCCAGGCGTCCGCCTTGTAGTCGCTGCCGGCCAGCATGCAGTACATGTAGTCGCCTTCCATGGTGAAGGAGAAGGCGATGCGGTCCTCCTCGTCGTCGCCGGTGTCGTAGGTTTCCTTTTCCTTGTTCCAGATGAGGGTCTTGTGGGTGTCGTCCTTGCTGTCGTCCGGCCACTGGGCGAGGAAGTAGATGGTGTCGCCGCTGACCACCGATTTGAGTTCGACGTCGATGGTGCCGGTGGTGTTGGCGGTATCTCCCTCCTGGGCCGGGTTGACCTTGACCACGGTGGCGGGGATCGACGCCCAGTCGGAGGCGTCGCCGTCCAGGGTCGGGGCGGCCCCCTCCTTGGCGGTGACGGTGGGGACGTCATCGGCGGCCTGGGCGATACCGCCGAGGGCGAGGATCATCGTGGTGGCAAGCAGGGCCAGATAGCACTTTTTCATGTCGGAGCCTCCTGGTTCAGGGAAGAAGGGGAAAAAGGGGTTGATGTGCAAGATTGTATAAAAAACGTCGGGCCGTTAGCAAAAAAATAATTCAGCCTCCGGCGGCGGCCAGCAGGCCGCCGCCCAGGGGATCGACTGCCACCGCGTCGTAGCCGGGGTCGGCGGCCCCGGCGATGCGGTGCGCCAGCAGCCGGGTCGCCAGGGTCTTGCCGAGCTGTACCCCTTCCTGGTCGAAGGAGTTGATGTTCCAGATGAAGCCCTGGAAGGCGATCTTCGCCTCGTAGAGGGCGAGCAGCGCGCCCATGGCGCGCGGGGTCAGTCGGTCGGCGATGAGCAGGGTGCTGGGCCGGTTGCCGGGGAAGCGCTTGTTGGGATTGGCGTCGCTCTTGCCGGTGGCCAGGGCCAGCGACTGGGCCAGCATGTTGGCGAACAGCTTTTCCTGGGAGGAGGTGCCGGCCACCGGCAGGTCGATGCCGTACTGGCTCTGGCGGAAACCGATGAACTCGCAGGGTACCGGTTCGGTGCCCTGGTGGATGAGCTGGTAGAAGGCGTGCTGGCCGTTGGTGCCCGGTTCCCCCCAGACGATGGGGCCGGTGGCGGCGGACACCGGCTTGCCGAGGCGGTCGACGGACTTGCCGTTGCTTTCCATGTCGCACTGCTGCAGGTGGGCGGGGAAGCGGAGCAGCGCCTGGCTGTAGGGCAGGATGGCGAGGGTGGGCATGCCGAGGAAGTTGCGGTTCCAGATGCCGATGAGGGCGAGGAGCAGGGGCGGGTTGCGGCGGATGTCCGCCTCCTCGGCGGCGATGTCCATCTCGTTGGCGCCGCGCAGGAAATCGAGGAAGGCATCGCAGCCCAGGGCAAAGCCGAGCAGGACGCCGCCCACCATGGAGGTGGCGCTGTAGCGGCCGCCGATGTAGTCGAACATGTGGAAGGAGCGCAGGTAGCGGGCGGGGTTGTCCATGGGGCTGCCCTTGCCGGTGACCGCGACGAAATGCTGTTCCGGCCGGAGGCCGGCCCGCTCGAAAGCGGCGCGGACCAGGGTTTCGTTGGTGAGGGTCTCCAGGGTGGAGCCGCTTTTCGAGACCACGTTCACCAGGGTGCGGGAAAGGTCGACCCCGGCCAGCACCTGAGCGGCGTCGTCCGGATCGACATTGGCGATGAAATGCACCCTGCGGCCAGGCAGGGCGAAGGCGCGCAGGGCCAGGTAGACGGCGCGCGGGCCGAGATCCGAGCCGCCGATGCCGATGTTGATCAGATCGGTGAAGGGTTCGCCGGCATCGTTGGTGAGCGAACCGCCGGCCAGATCGTCGAGAAAGGCGCGCAGCCTGGTGAGTTCGGCCTGCGCCTGGCCGGCGGCCTGCGGGTGCAGGGGGGTGTCGGAGAAGATGTCCCGGCAGGCGGTATGAAGCACGGCGCGGTTTTCGCTGTCGTGGCCGACGATGCGGTTCATGGTCACCCCCCGTTTCATCATCATGAACTGGGCAACCGCCAGCCGCTCGTCGGCGAGCGCCTGCAGGCCGGCGAGCACCCCTTCGTCCAGCCGCTGGGTGGCGTAGAGCAGGTCGTAACCGGCGGCGGAGCATTTCCAGGAGGCGATGCGCCCGGCGGTGAGGAACGAGGCATCGGTGAGATCGTAGGCCTGGGCGGCGGCTTGCGCCAGAGCGCGGCAGGCCGCGGTGTCTCGCCAATTTTCCAAGTATTTTTCCATTGTTAGTCCTCCTTGACGTGGTGAGTGGTTGGGTGGTTTGCGGGCGCGGCAAGATTTTGTCTTTCTTTTGTGGAAAATTTCATGTTATATCCTGACAAGTTATCCTTTCTTTCCACACCGGCTCGCAGAACGGGGCTGCGGTCAGGTGGGCCGCTACCATATCCTATATGGAGGGCCGGCCGCTTATCAATGAGTTATTGCATTCGCCTTCGCGGCGCCCATGGGAGATGGCATGACGATCGTCGTCGCTGAACATGAGCTGTACAGGGCCTGCCAGATCCTCTTCGGTCTGGAACTGCAACTGTCCCGCGAATTCCTCGAATACCTGCAGATGTCGGGGGTGAAGAGCGCTTACCGGCAGCGGGCGCGGGAAACCCATCCCGATCTCGCCGACGGCGACATGGACAAGCGGCAGTGCGCCGACCTGTTCCACAAGGTGCAGACCGCTTACGAGAATCTGCGCTGTTATCTGGAGGCGAGGGAAAAGGGGTTTTCGTTGGGCGGCGGCCCCGTGGCCGC
Organism: Thermodesulfobacteriota bacterium; assembly: GCA_040755255.1. Lineage (GTDB taxonomy): Bacteria > Desulfobacterota > Desulfobulbia > Desulfobulbales > S012-135 > JBFLZZ01. The sequence goes on along the minus strand of JBFLZZ010000038.1, from coordinate 33,132 downwards.
GCCCCCGCGGCCGAAACCGGCGCAGCCGCGCCCCCGGCCCGCCGCCGGCAGCCCTCATGCCCGGCCGCAGTGGCAGGGTGCCAACCGCGAAGGGCAATGGCAGCGGCAGAACGGCTGCACCGTGGACATCGAGAAACTCTACCGCGGCCCCCTGCCGAGCCGTCCCCTGCTGTTCGGTCATTTCCTTTACTATTCCGGGGTGATCAACTGGCGCACGGTTGTCCAGGCCCTGGTCTGGCAGCGGATGCAACGACCGCGGCTCGGCGAACTGGCGCGCCGGCGGGGCTGGCTGGACGAGGAATCCATCCGCCGAATCCTCGACCGCCGCAACGGCAACCGCAATTTCGGGGAGACGGCCATCCATCTCGGCATGCTGGACGAGAACCAGCGCGCCATCCTGGTCTGGCAGCAGAAGCGCATGCAGCGCAAGATCGGTGGCTATTTCGTCGAGGCCAACATCCTTTCCCCCGAACGGCTTGCCCTGCTTGTCGAGCGCTGCCGGCAGCACAATGCCGTCTGGCGCGGACGTTCGGCCGGTTGCTGCTGAAGCCGCCCTTTTCCCGCCGGAGCCGTCTTGTTCTATAGCAATGTCATCTACCTGCTGGTCGTCATCCTCTTCTTTTCGGCCAGCAGCCCCGCCGACCGGCCGCAGCTGTCGCTGCTGACCGGGCTTCTGTTTTTTTTCCTCAAGCTGGCGGCGTTTCGCGAGGCGGTCCGCTTTTTCTTCCGGCCGTTCCGGATACGGAAACCGCCCCATTATTTCGACGCGGAACGCAAACTGTCGATCCTCGCCGTGGCGATGGTCGCCGCCGATGTCTATCTCCTCGACTGCCAGTACTACCTGGCCAGGCTGCCCCTGGCCCGGGATCTGCCCACCCTGGCCAACGGCGCCGGCGTTCTGCTGTTCTTCCTCTATCTGTCGCTGATGTGGGCCGGGGCCGCCGAGGCCTACGGAGTCGCCTTCGGCCGCCGCAAGGGCAGGTGGCAGGCGGTCTCCGGCAACCTGAAATCCAACCTGCCGGTGGTCATCCCCTGGTTCCTCATCTCGCTGCTGTCCGACCTGCTCAGGCATCTGCATGTCCCCTATCTCAGTCGGCTGCTGGCCACCGCCTGGGGGGAAGGGCTGGTCCTGCTCGCCTTTTTCCTGCTGCTCGCCGTTTTTTTTCCGGCGATCATGGTGCGGATGTGGGGATGCGAACCGCTGGAGGCCGGTGAGACGCGGCGGCGCATCGAGGACTTCTGCCGTCGCCAGCGGCTCGCCTACCGGGAGATCCTCGTCTGGCCGCTGTTCGAGGGGCAGGTGCTCACCGCCGGGGTCATCGGCCTGGTCGGTCGCTTCCGCTACCTGCTCGTCACCCGCTCGTTGCTCCTGGCGATGACCCCGGAGGAGATCGAGGCGGTAATGGCCCATGAGATCGGCCATGTCAAGAAGCACCACATGCCGCTCTATCTCCTGTTCTTCCTCGGCTTCGGGCTCTTTGCCCAACTGGCCAGCTATCCGCTCCTCTACCTGGTGCTCAACTCCAACCTCTTCTACACCCTGGTGGACCTCACCAGCAAGGAACCCAACAGCGCGCTCACCGTGGCCAGCACGATTTCGATGCTGCTGCTGATGGTCGTCTACTTCCGCTACATCTTCGGCTACTTCATGCGCAACTTCGAGCGCCAGGCCGACCTGCACGTCTTCGCGGCGATGGGAGACGCGCGGCCGCTGATCAATGTCCTGGAGAAGATCGGCTACCTGTCCGGCAATACCCGCGACCTCCCCTGCTGGCACCATTTCAGTATCGGGCAACGGGTCGATTTCCTCGAAAGGTGCCGGAAAACCATGGCCTGCGTCCGGCACCACGAAGGCAAGGTGCGGGCCTCGCTGCTCGCCTTCGTCGTCGCGCTGCTCAGCGCCGGCTTGCTGCTCGCCTCCATGCCCGACGACCTCCTCGCCGGGGCGCCCCGGGAAAAGTTCGCCGAGGCGGTGCTCCGTCAGAAGATCCGGCAGAGCCCGGACAATTTCCTCTGGTTTCTCCTGCTTGCCGACCTGCAGCAGGGCCGCAAGCGCTACGGTGAGGCGATCGCCGCCTACGAGAAGGCCCTGGCCCTTTCCCCGACCAACCCCGAGATCATGAACAATCTCGCCTGGCTGTACCTCACCGCCGAGGATGAAGAGGTCCGCGATACCGATCAGGCGCTCGTGCTGGCCAGCGACGCGGCCAAACTGCGCCCCACCGGCTACATCCTCGATACCCTGGCCCTGGCCTACTGGGAAAACGGCTACCAGCAGCTGGCCATCGCCACCGCCCAAAAGGCCATGGCCGTCGATCCGGCCAACGCCGCTTACTATCGGGAACAGCTGGGGAAATTCGGGGAAAATAGTCCCGACGGCGGTTAAATCGGGCTTGTCTTTTTCCGGTCACGCGGTAATATAACGGCTCACGGGCGATTAACTCAGCGGTTAGAGTGCCATCTTCACACGGTGGAAGTCGCAGGTTCGATTCCCGCATCGCCCACCAAGTATTTCTACCTATGGCGGTATCCCATTACACGGGTGCCGCCTTTTTTTTGGCCTGCTCGGCCGGCTGGCGGCAGTGGGCCAGGGCAACGTCGCGCCTGCAGCCGTGATACCGTGGCGCGAGGGGGACGTTCTTTTCTATTCGACCATGGGTTCCCAATCCGATCTGTTCAAGTGATGTGTTCAGGCTGTTTTCCACCCCGCCCGGGAACGCTCGTCATCACTGGCCCGGCGCACAACTCCCACCACCTTCTCCGGGCCCATAATGGGAATTTTTCTGTTTGCAACCTGTAACGTTACGGGTTACATTTGCGCATGATCCGAAGCTTCAGCCACAAAGGGTTACGCGAGTTTTTCCTGACGGGCAGCAAGAAGGGTATTCAAGCGGAACACGAAAAACGCTTGCGGTTAATCCTTATCCGCCTCCATTCCAGCCTTTCCGCTGAAGATATGGATCTTCCCGGCCTCAAACTGCACCCCTTGAAGGCTACGCTTCGGGGACATTTTGCGGTCACCCTTTCCGGCAATTGGCGGGTGGTCTTCAGGTTCGAAGGAAACGATGCCTTTGATGTGGACTACCAGGATTATCATTAGACGGAGGAGGTCCGACCATGCTTATGCACAATCCCCCGCATCCCGGCGAACTCATCCGGGAAATGTGTCTTGCGCCTCTTGGCCTCACCGTCGCCCAGGCCGCCGAGGGGCTTGGGGTGACACGAAAAACCCTGTCAGGCTTGTTGAATGGCCATTCGAGCATCTCGCCAATTATGGCGATCCGGCTTTCAATGGCCTTCGGCGGAAGCGCCGAAAGCTGGCTGACGCATCAGCTTCACTATGATCTGTGGCATGCTAAGCTGAAGGCCGGCGAATTGAAGGTCAAAGACCTCAGCCACGCCGCGTAATGTGTTCCGGCTGTTTTCCATCCGCGAGAGGCTGGAGTTGCAGCCCGAGGTGATCCTGATGGACATCAGCATGCCGGGCATGGACGGCGTCGAGGCCACCGAGATCATCCATGCCGCACACCCCGCCATCCGTATCATCGGCCTGTCCATGCACGACCAGCATGCCCACGCCGAGCTGATGCAGATCGCCGGTGCGGTGGCCTACTGCGCCAAGACCGGCGACACCGCCACCCTCATCGCCGCCATCCGCAGCCGCTGATGCCATGCAGGTATTCGTTGCTGGTGCGGCAGGCGGATTGCCAACGGCATGGGTTTTTTCCCGCCTCGCAGGATATGTCCCGCCCGGCCGGACACATTTTCGGATAGCGAGCCCGACCATCGCCGCTCAGTCATCGTTGTCATCGTCGGACGGCTCCGTCCCACAGCGGAGCGGGATCATCCCTTGCCGTCCGCAACCGATGATCGAAAAAATGACGGAGTTTTTTTCGATGGACTGATAACGGCCTGCAGTCCGTTTCGATCTGCAGCGCGGCGGCCTTGTCCCGCGGTCGCCGCTTCCGCCGGGCGCGCGCCCGGCGCAAACCCTGGAACCTGTCGAAAAGGGGGAGATCATGCAAAAAATTGAATGGCACGCCAACCTGACCGAAGCAAAGACGGCCGCGGCCGTTACCGGCAAGCCCATCCTGCTGGAGTGCTCCAATCCCCGTTGAATCAGCTGCAAACAGATGGATACGGTCACGTATCCACAGGACGAGGTTGCCGCATTCTTCCGGGATCATCTGCTGCCGGTGCGCAAGGCCCACGACGCCGAAGAGCTGGGGCCGCTCTTTGCGATCGTCTGGACGCCGACCCTGATCCTGCTCGATGCACTCGGCAGAGAGCATCACCGTACGGTGGGATTTCTTGATCCCGACGAGCTGGTCGCCAGCCTGCTGCTGGGGATGGGTAAACTGCGATTGGCGGGGGATGGCTTCGAGGAATGCCGGCAGTTTCTCGGCAGGCTGCTCGACGAGTACCCGCGGAGCGAATTTGCCCCGGAGGCGGTCTATTACAGCGGGATCAACCTCTTCCGGCAGACCTACGATCCCGGTGAGCTGGGCGCCATGTACCAGCGGCTGCAGCGGGAGTATCCCGCCAGCGGCTGGTGCAACCGCGCCTCGCCGTACAGCATCCTGTGAGGGCGCCCGCTGGCATGGACGCCACGCCGGTGTAAGGCAAGAAGGCGGAAAGAGGGGGGATTCTCCCCGTTGGCGATGAGAAAAGGGGCACGGCAGCCGCCGTCGCCCTTTTCTTTTTTTGCCGGAACCTGTATTCCTGTCCACTGGGGATTGGCGGAAACGACCACGCCAGGGCGGGGCGGCTGAAACCGGGACATTTTCATCAAATGCGGACGAGGCGGGACGCGTATGGGCGCCAAGGTGTGGAGCAGGCTGAACGATGCGATACGGCGGCACATCCGGTCGTTCGAAATGCTGGGAGTGCTCCTCAGGATCTTCAGTTTCTCGCTGGTGAGCTGGCTCGGCCCGGCGAGTCCCTTTCTCTTCGTCTGGGTGCTCAACACCTTCGATGCGGCGCTGCTTTCCTGGTGCGCCATCCTCAAGAAGGATCGGGCGTACACCGTGTTGAACCTGTTCTGGATCGGTGTGGGGGTGATCGGCGCCCTGCGGGCCCTCCCCGCTCCACATCCCTGAGGGCAACATGGACGTGTCGCCGGATGCGACCGGCTCCGGAAAAAACCACGGATGGCTTGTTCGACGGACTGATAAGCACAGCGGCCTGCGGCCACCGCGGAGCCGCGGCCGGCAAACCTCAACCGCAAGAGTAGTTCATGAACAAACTGCAGGAACTCGTCGAGGAAATAAAGCACCTGCAGCGGGAGTTGCTGCTGGAAATCGAAAAGAAGGAAAAGGAGTATTCCTACCGGATTTCCGGCAAGCGGGTCTATTTCGAGGAGGCGACCGCCCGTTATCACAAGACCCTGGCGACCACCCTTCAGGCCTACCTGGCGACCTCGCCCCTGCTCAACATCCTCACCGCGCCGGTGATCTGGTCCTGTCTGGCGCCGGCCGCGTTGCTGGATCTGATGGTCTGCCTCTATCAGGGGGTCTGCTTCCCGGTGTACGGCATCCCCAAGGTCCGGCGCGGCGACTACATCGTCATCGACCGGCACAGCCTCCGCTATCTCAATCCCATCGAGAAGATCAACTGCATCTACTGCGGCTATTTCAACGGTCTCATCGCCTATGTCCAGGAGGTCGCCGCCCGCACCGAGCAGTACTGGTGCCCGATCAAGCACGCCCGCAAGCTTTCCGCCATCCACAGCCGCTACCACAAATTTCTCGATTACGGCGATCACGAGGAGTATCTGAGGAGACTCGAACAGATCCGCAGGGATTTTGCCGATCTGCAGGAAGGCGACTGACGGGCCCCCGGGCGGGCCGTGAATTATTCCGGAGAATGCAGCCATGCGATACGCGATCATCGGCAACGGCGTCGCCGGCATCACCGCCGCCCAGGCGATCAGGGAGGCGGACCCCGCCGGCGACATCGTCATGTTCACCAGCGAAGCCCTGCCCTTCTACAGCAGGATCCGGCTGATCGACTACCTGGCGGATCGGGTGGACGAAAGCGGCCTCGTGCTCAGGAAAGCGCAGTGGTATGCCGACAACCGGGTCGAACTCCATCTGGAAACCCCGATTTTGAAGGTTGCGCCGCAGCAGAGGGAAGTGCTCGCTGCCGCCGGCCGGCGTTTCGCCTATGACCGGCTGCTGTTCGCCACCGGCGCGGTGCCGATGCGGCCGCCGATTCCGGGGGTGGACAGACAGGGGGTGTTCACCCTGCGCACCGTCGCCGACGGGCGCAGGATCCGGGCCGCGGCCGGCCAGGGGAAAAAGGCGGTGCTGATCGGCGGCGGCGTCCTCGGGCTGGAGGCGGGCTGGAGCCTGCTGCAGCAGGGCTGCGAGGTGACGGTGGTGGAGGTGATCGACCGTCTGCTGCCCCGGCAGATGGATACCCGGGGCAGTCTCCTCCTGCGGCAGAAGCTGCAGGGGATGGGCTTTCGATTTCTGCTGGGGGAACAATGCCGGGAGCTGAGCGGCGGCGATCGGGTTGCGGGAGTGAGACTCGAAAGCGGCAAAGAGCTGGCCGCCGATTTCGTGCTCATCTCCGCCGGGATCATCCCGGCGGAGCAACTGGCGGCCGAGGCCGGTATCGCCGTCCGGCGCGGCATCGTCGTCGACGAGCGGATGCGGACCTCGGCGCCGGACATCTACGCCGCCGGCGACTGCGTGCAATGCGGCAGCCACGGCGCCGGGCTCTGGTCGTCCGCCATGGAGATGGGGCGGGTCGCCGGGGTGAACATGGCCGGCGGCGAGGAGGTGATCGGCAACATCGTGCCGGCCAGTACCCTCAAGGTTGCCGGCGTTCCGTTGTTCTCCGTGGGGAGGATCGACGCCGACGGCGAGCTGTCGGCCGAGGTGGTTGCCGGCGACGGCCGCTACCGTAAGCTGGTGTTCGACGGCGCCGGCCGGCCGGTGGGGGCGATCCTGTTCGGCGATCTCGCCGGCCGCCGGCAGATCGCCGAGGCGATTGGCGGCGGCAAGGCGCTTTCGCGGGAGGAGGGGCAGCGGCTGCTGGCCGGCGGCCAATGAGACCGGCGGGGGGAGCCCGTTATCAGTTCGTTGAAAAAGCCCTCCGTGGATCTTTCAGAGCCGGCCAAATTCAGAGGCGCGTCCATGTGCCGCCACAGCCTGTTTATCAACGGGCTGTTATGGCTGGACAGGTTCGCCGTCGAAGGCAGTCGGCTCCCGCAGACTCCGTCATTCCCCGGCGAAGAGAAAGAAGGGCGACAGTTTCGGGTCGATGGCAACAGCCGGTTCCCGGCGGTAGCGTTCGATGATCGGCAGCAGGTAGGCCCGGCCTTTCTCCCTGTCCGCCGGCGGCAGGAGGGTGTCGGCGAGATCGAGCAGCGCCTGGACGAGGGCGGCCGGTTGCAGCAGCTCTTGCCGGGAAGCCCAGTCCTCGCGGGGCAGGGGTTCCGGGACCGGGGAGCCGGTCAGCAGCTGCCCGGCGGCGGCGGTGAACAGCAGACCGCCGAGAGTGACCGATTCCAGCGAGGGGTGCTGGCCGTGGCGCCACAGCCGGAATCGTTCCCAGAAACGGGCGCCGTGTCTGGCCTCCAGGGCGGGCAGCAGACCGCCCGCCGCGGTCACCGTGGCGCAGAACAGGGCCGCCCGGTCGAGATCGGTGCCGGTGCGCAGGAAATCTTCCCTTTCCGTCTCCTGTCTGACGAGGAACGGCGTCGGCGAAACGAACAGCGACGCCTGTTCCAGCCAGGGATCGTCGAGCAGGTTGATGCCATGCGGCCAGCGCCGCTGCCAGCCATCGGCCGCCGGCGTGATGAGCGGTCGCAGGGCGGCGCGGGTCCGGGTCTGGGCCAGACGGAACAGGTCCTCGAGAAATACCTGTTGCAGCAGTTCGCCCGCCTGACCCGGGTCGGAACCGGAGAGGATGTCCAGGCCCAGGTTGATGCCGGCGATGGCCTTGTCCACCGCGAAGCGGAGATCGTCGGGGCTGTCCGGCGCCAGCCGGTCGGCCACCATGATCTTGTTGGCCAGTCCGGTCAGTTCCTCCTGCAGGGAAGCCGCCGCCGGGCCCAGGGACTGGAGGGCGCGTCTGAACAGCTCTCCCTCCGGCAACCGGATCAGTGCAAAGGTCGGCGGGTGGACGCCGCTGATCTCCGGAAAAACCTTGTCGCGGCGGACCTGGTGTTCGTCCAGGGAAAACAGGATGGTGGCCGCTTCGCGGCGGTCGGGGATGCCGTGGTCGGCAAGGCGGCCGGCGTGGAAGCGGTAGGCGAGTTCCTCCATTTCCGCCGTGTTGCCGAGCAGCAGCTGCGCGAAGAGTTCCTGGTAGAAGGGCTGATATGTCTCGAAGAGATAGCGCAGGATGTTGAGCACCGTTTCGCGGTGGGCGGGGTAGCGGATGGAAAAGAAATGGACGCCGTCGATGGTTTCCTGCTGGGGTGCGTCCTGCCGCTCGCCTTCGTCCAGATCCGGCGGCGCCGTGTCCAGCAGCTGCTTGAACAGGGTGACCAGCAGCTCGAAATCGGCGTGGTGCAGCCAGTTGAGAAACGGCTGCTCGCCCGCATCCAGCAGGGTTTCCAGCCAGCGGAGACAGCTGCCCGCCTGGAGCAGGTCGCCGGACCAGGCCTCGATGTCGAGAATGTAGGTGATCTGCTCCGTCGTGGCCATGCTCAGAAGGGGCAGGCTGCTCTCCGGGCTCAGCTCCTTGACGGTCAGGTACAGATCCTGACTGGCCATTTCGCCGACCACCGTGGCGCCGTCCCCGCGGCCGAGGATCACCTCCAGCCGGTCGCGGGCGGGCAGGGTCATCAGTCGGCCGTGCAGCTGGGAGGCGGGCAGTTTCTGCAGGCTCAGTTTTTCGAGGGATACGATGTTGTCGTGGGGCATGGGCGTAGGGGGGTGCGGTTGCGCCGGTGGCGGCCGGGTGGAGGCCGGCACCCGCAAGGTACGTTGGGCGCCCGCGGTTGTCAAAGGGAAAACGCGGCCTGTCGGGCCGCCGCGCCGATTTCGGTCGGCGGTGCCGGGGAAGGATCTCCATCCCCGAAGGCGGACGCCTGTTCCGCGACCTCCCAGGCGACGCGGTTTTTGCCGATACCGGCACAGTTGCCTTGGCAAGGGAAAAAAGTTGTAGTAAAGTTCGCGGGTCCCGTCCTTCATCGAAAGTTTTCAGCCACCGGAACCGGGAAGGGGAGAGAGGCCAGCCATGTCCGTGGAAAACAAGCGACGCCATACCCGGGTGCCCATCACCGCCCGGGTGGACATCCAGTTCGAAGACGATGAGAGGCTGTGCTGCGAGACCCGGGACCTCTGCCTGAGCGGCATGCTGGTCTGCAGCGGCCAGCACCGTACCAAGGGCGACCCCTGCCAGATCACCTTCATCACCCGGAACCGGCCGCTGCGGCTGCGGGGCGAGGTGGCGCGGGTCGACGGCGGCGGCATGGCCCTGCTGTTTACCGACATGAATCTCCGCACCTACACCAGTCTGCAGGAGGTGCTGCTCGACAATGCCGAGAACCCTTTCGCGGTGGCCGAGGAATTCATCGATTCGCTGCCCGCCGATCAGTAACCGCCCCGGCGGCCGACCGTTCTTTCTCCCTTGACCAGCCCCGGGAAATGGGGTAGCCTCCAGCCTTTCACACTTTCCGCAGGTGCCTTTGTTGCCGCAAGAGGGAATCCGGTGCGAAACCGGAACGGGCCCGCCGCTGTAACCGGGGACGTCCGCCGCAGCATGCCACTGTCGTTGCCTGGCAACGATGGGAAGGCGCGGCCGGACGGTTGATCCGGGAGTCAGAATACCTGCCTGGGGAAAGCGGTCCCTTCCGTGGTGCGAAGGAGCTGACCGCCTGATTCCGCCGGATGCTATTGGGAAATCCCCGGAACGATGTTCACCGTCGTCCGGGGATTTTTTTTTCAAGTAACTTCACGCTAACTGCTTGAATTTTCGTTAGGCGGTTCAAGGTTACTTTCTGATGCCCCTCGGCCGCGCAGGCCGGGTGAGCCGCTGGTTGCCAGTGAAGTTCAGCTGGGTGAATGTAATGGCCGGAAAACGTCTCCTGCTCGTCCGCCATGCCGATACCGGCTTGCGCGGCGTCTATCTGGGCAGGCGGGATGTGCCGCTCGCCGAGGCCGGGGTTGCGCAGCTGCCCGGCCTGGCGGAAGCGGTGCGGCGGTTCGCGCCCGACCGTTGCGTGATGAGCCCGCTGTTGCGGGCGCGGCAGACCGGCGAGTTTCTCGGCAGCGCTCTCGGCATTGCGGCGGTGGAGGATGACCGGCTGCAGGAGGTGGATTTCGGCGACTGGGACGGCCTCGATTTCGCCGCCATCGCCGATCGCGACCCGGAGCTGGTCCGCCGCTGGGCCGAATACGGCGACGACTTCCGTTTTCCCGGCGGCGAGGGTTTGGTCGATTTCCGGCAGCGGGTGGCCGCCGCCGCCGTCGATTTTTGTGCCGGCGCGGGACGGACGGTGCTCGCCGTTTCCCACGGCGGCGTCATCCGGACCATGCTCTGCCATCTGCTGGGGATCGACTGCCGGAACTATCTGATGTTCAATGTCCGGCCCGCCTCGCTTGCGGTAATCGATGTCGCGGACGGTTACGGCGTGCTGCAGGCCTTCAATGTCGGAGGAGAGGAAGAACGATGGCGGAAATCATCCTGATCAGCGGCGGCGCCCGCAGCGGCAAGAGCGGCTATGCCCAGAGCCTCGCCGAACGGGCGGGCGGTGCGCGGGTCTATCTCGCCACCTGCCCCCCGCCGGGCACGGCCGGCAACGACGATCCGGAAATGGAAGCCCGTATCGGCCGACACCGGAGCGAGCGGCACGGCCGCAACTGGCGGACGGTGGAGGAATCCGTCGATCCTGTCCGGGCGCTCTCGACGATCCCCGAACCGGTAGTGCTGGTGGACTGCCTCACCCTGTGGGTGAGCAACCTGCTGTTCACCCATGGCAATGCCCTCACCGACGAACTGCTCGCCGAGCGCTGCCGGGAACTGGCCGCGGCCTGCCGCAAGCGGGCCGGCACCGTGGTTCTGGTCACCGGCGAGGTCGGCTGCGGCATTGTCCCGGAAAACGCCCTCGCCCGCCGCTACCGGGATCTGGTCGGCCGCTGCAATCAGATCATGGGCGAGAGCGCCGACCGGGCCTATCTCGTTGCCTGCGGCCAAACCCTGACCCTGAAGGAGGGGGGCAAACATGAAGCTTCTTGATCGGACCCTGGCGACGATTTCCGGACAGGACCAGGCCTGGCGCAATCGGGCCAGGGAGCGGCTTGACCAGCTGGCGCTGCCGCACTGGTCGCTGGGCCGGTTGATGGACACCGCCATGGACCTCGCCGGCATCTGTCGCTCTCTGCAGCCTCCGGTCGGCCGGCGGGCGGTGGTCACCATGGCCGGCGATCACGGGGTGACGGTGGAGGGGGTGAGCAAATTCCCCCGGGAGGTGACGCCGCAGATGGTCGCCAACTTCGTGCGCGGCGGCGCCGGTATCAATGCCCTCGCCCGCCAGGCAGGGGCCGAGGTGGTGGTGGTCGACATGGGGGTGGACGCCGATCTCGGCCACCTCGCCCATGGGGGCAGGATCATCGACAAGAAGATAGCCAGGGGAACCGCCAATATGGCCCAGGGACCGGCGATGAGCCGAGAGCAGGCGGTGCGGGCGGTGGAAGCCGGCATCGAGGTTGCGGCGCGGCTGGGCGATCGGATCGACGTATTCGGCACCGGCGACATGGGCATCGGCAACACGACGCCCAGCGCCGCCATCTGCGCCGTACTCACCGGCGCCGCCGTGGAACGGGTCACCGGGCGCGGCACCGGCATCGACGACGCCCAGCTGCGGAACAAGATCCGGATCATCGAGCGGGCCATCGCCGTCAACCAACCCGATGCGGCAGATCCCCTCGACGTGCTGGCCAAGGTCGGCGGTTTTGAGATCGGCGGCATCGCCGGCGTGATCCTCGGAGCGGCGGCGCAGAAGAAGCCGGTGCTGGTGGACGGTTTCATCTCCACCGCCGGCGCCCTCGTCGCCTGCGGTCTCAAACCCGAGGCCGCCGACTACCTCTTTGCCGCCCATCGCAGCGTCGAGCAGGGCCACCGGATCATGCAGGAGCATCTCGGCAAGGAACCGCTGCTCGATCTCAACCTGCGCCTGGGCGAAGGCACCGGCGCCGCGCTGGCGATGCCGCTTCTCGGGGCGGCGGCGGCAATACTCAGCGAGGTGCTGACCTTTGCCGAGGCGGCGGTGTCGGAAGCGGACCGGTGATGGAGGGGACGGGCAGATTATGACGTCCTCTGTCCGGAAAACGTCGCGCTGCTCCGGCGTCGCGCATCGAGCAAGAGCGGAGGCGCTCGCCGCGGCGGTGCGATCATGATGCGGCGGATGTGGCGGAGCCTGCGGGCCGCGGTCTCCTTTCTGACGGTCCTGCCGGTGGGCGGTGAGGACGATGCGGCGGTGCTGGCCGAGTCGGTCTTCTGGTATCCGTGGGTCGGGCTTTTCATCGGCGGGATCACCGCCCTGGCCGCCGCAACCCTGCGTGGCATCTTCCCCCACCCTCTGGTCGCGCTGCTGGCGGTGCTGCTGGCCACCCTGATCACCGGCGGCTTTCATCTGGACGGCCTTGCCGATACCGCCGACGGGTTTTTCAGTGCCCGCTCCCGGGAGCGGATGCTCGCGATCATGCGTGACAGCCGCATCGGCGTCATGGGGGTGCTGGCCCTGCTTTTCGTCCTCGGGATCAAGACCGTGGCGCTGGCGGTGATGCCGCCCGGGCGGATGGCTGCCGCCCTCCTGCTCATGCCCCTTGCCGGACGCAGCGCCATCCTCTTGCTGTTGTGGCGGTTGCCCTACGCGCGGCCGGAGGGCTGCGCTTCCGCCTTTTTCCGGAAGAAGCAGTCCGCGGCCATCGCCCTTGCCTGCGCTCTGCTCCTCCTCTGTCTCGCCGCCGCGGTAGCGGGCGGCGGCGCGATGGCGGCGGTGTTTGCCGCCCTTGCCCTTGTCCTGCTTTTCGCCCGGCAGTGCCGGAACAGGATCGGCGGCGCCACCGGGGACACCCTGGGCGCCGCCAGCGAACTGGCCGAGGTCGCGGTCGCCCTTGTCATGGCCGCCGCGATTTCATCCTGACCCTTTCAGCAATCGGAGAAACAATGATCGTCAATGAACTGCAGCAGGCCGTGGCCGGTATCGTCACCCCGGCGATGGCGGAAATAGCAAATTCGGAAGGACTCGACCCGGAACTGGTCCGCCGGCGGGTGGCCCAAGGGCAGATCGTCATCGCCAAGGGCAGGAAGAACGCTTGCCGGGTGGTGGGCATCGGCAAGGGCCTGGCCACCAAGATCAATGCCTCCATCGGCACCTCCAGCGACGTCTGCGACATCGAACACGAAAAACGCAAGGCGCGCATCGCCGAAGACACCGGCGCCGACACCCTGATGGAGCTGTCGGCGGCCGGCGATCTCGACGCCATCCGCCGGGCGGTGCTGGCCGAGGTCTCCCTGCCGGTGGGCAACGTTCCGCTGTACCAGGCCTTCTGCGACACCATCCGCAAACACAAGGACCCGGCGCGGCTCGACCCCGAGTACCTCTTCGACCTCATCGAGCAGCAGTGCGCCGACGGCATCGGCTTCATGGCCATCCACTGCGGCATCAACCTGTTCTCTCTGGAACGGATGCGCCACCAGGGCTACCGCTACGGCGGGCTGTGTTCCAAGGGCGGCACCCTGATGATCCAGTGGATGCTGAAAAACAACCGGGAAAATCCCCTGTTCGAGCAGTTCGAGCGGGTCTGCGACATCCTCGCGAAGTACGATGCGGTGCTTTCCCTCGGCAACGGCATCCGCGCCGGCGCCATCCACGATTCCTTCGACCGGGCGCAGATGGCGGAACTGGTGCTCAACTGCGAGCTGGCCGAGCGCGGCCGCGAGCGCGGCTGCCAGACCATGGTCGAGGGGCCGGGGCATGTGCCGCTGGACGAGATCGAGGCCAACATCATCCTGCAGAAGAAGATGTCGGGTGACGCGCCCTACTATATGCTGGGGCCGCTGCCCTGCGACGTCGGCGCCGGCTGGGATCACGTCACCGCCGCCATCGGTGCCGCCCAGTCCTCCATGCACGGGGCGGACCTCATCTGCTACATCACCCCGGCCGAACATCTCGCCCTGCCGGATGAGGAGGATGTCGCCATCGGCGTCAAGACCGCGAGGCTCGCCGCCCACATCGGCGACGTGGTGAAACTCAAGGGGCGGGCCGACCGGCGCGACAAACAGTGCTCCAAGGACCGCCGTGATTTCCGCTGGGCGCGCCAGTTCGACAACCTGCTTTTCCCCGACGACGCCCGCAGGATTCTCGAATCGCGGAAATCCCTGTCGGAAAAGGGCTGCTCCATGTGCGGCGAACTCTGCGCCCTGAAGAACGCCGCCGTCACCCTGAACGGCTATCTGAAAGGCGACAAGATCAACGGCGGCGAATGACCTTGCCTTTTTCCGCCACCATGCTATTACAGCCGGAGTCGCGGAAGGATCGTCATCAAAAAGGAAGGAGGAAGAGATGAGGAAGAAACTGCTGCTGACCGCCTTTGCCCTGCTCGCCGCCGCGCCGGCGCACGGTTCCGGTTTCCGCATCCCCGAGCAGTCGCTGCGGGCGGTGGCCCTGGCCAACGCCTACGGCGCCGCGCCTGCCGGTGCCGACGCCAGTTATTACAACCCGGCGGCGATGAGCTGGCTGGGGGAAGGCTGGCAGACCGAGGCGAGCGCGACCTGGATCCATCTGGCGTCGATTTCCTATGAAGACGCAAACAGTGCGGCCAGGAGTTCAGGCTCACGTTCCGAGGATTTCCTGCTGCCCAACCTCCACCTGGTCTCGCCGGAGGTGACCCGCTTTCGTCTCGGCTTCTCGGCGATCTACCCCTTCGGACTCTCCAAACGCTGGGACGGCGGCCTGGGGCGGCAGTATGCCGAGGATTTCACCCTGAAGACCTACGAGTTCAACCCGACGGTGTCCTACCGGCTCGCTGACCGGCTGGCCATCGGCGCCGGGCTGCGGGTGATCCATGCCACTGGCGAGGTGAGAAGCCTCGGCACCCTGCCGGCGCCGGTTTCCCTGGTCGCCCGCCGCGACATGGAGGGGGACACCACCGAACTGGGCTACAACCTCGCTCTTTCCTGGAAGCCCGTCGCGGAACTGGCCCTGGCCGCTACCTACCGTTCCCAGATCGACCTGGACATGGAGGGAGACGCCCGTCTCTATTTGAATGGTCCGCTAGCCCCTCCCAACGGTACCGGGGGCTTTCCTCTCACATACAACGGCTATGCCGAGGTGAAGGTGGCCACTCCCGACGTGCTCACCCTGGCCGGTTCCTACACCTGGTGCCGGACCACCTTCGAGGTCAACTGGGACCGTACTTTCTGGTCAGCCTACGACCAGCTCGATTTCAACTACGATGCCACCCTGAATCCTGCCTTTGCATCCTTTGATCGGCCGTTGCGCAAGGACTGGAGCGATACCGATGCGTTGCGCATTGGGGTCAGCCACAGGCTGAACGATGTCTGGACCCTGATGGCCGGCTTCGCCCTGGATGAAAATCCGGTGCCGGACGCCACCCTCGGTTTCGAACTGCCCGATTCCGACGCGAAGATCTATTCCCTCGGCCTCGCCTGGCAGCCGACGGAAAGGCTTACCCTCGGCGCTGCCTATCTGTTCGACGACAAGGAGAGCAGAAGCGTCGCGGGGGCCAGTCCGACTTCCATGAATCCCGCCGGCATCACCGGAACCTTTGCCGATGCCGCCGCGCATCTGGTGACGATCGGGGGCGCCTACCGTTTCTGAACGCCCTCCGCTCTGAAGCGGCGGTCCCTTCCGCTCGGGGATCGCCGCCTTTTTCCCTCTCCCCCTGCCGGCCACTATTTACTTGACTCCAGACGAAGGCTCGTCCTAATCTGACCGGTACGGCTGCCCTTGCCGTGTGCCGACTTCGGGCTTCTCCGAAGGAAGGGGAGAAATGGAGTGGACAGGCCCTGCTGCTGGGCAAGACCAGCACCCCTTGCGCTGCTCACCGGCCTCGTGCTGATCCTCGTCTCGGCGCTGCCGGCCTTTGCCGTCCAGGAGCACCGCGGCGCCGAGGGGATGGTGGCGCACCAGCTCGGCCATCTGCTGCTGATCGCCGGCTGCGGTGTGCTTTTCCGGCACAGTCAGCCGTTCGCCGCCACCCCCGGCTGGCGCCACTTCCGTCTTTTTCTCTTTCTGCTCATCTGCTGGAACCTCCTCGCCTTTGCCGGCCATCTCATGGACCCGCTCATGGAGGAAGACCGTTTCCTCGTCCGGGACGGCAGGAGGATCGGCTTTCTCCTTTCCTCCTTCGACGGCCTGCTCTACTACCTCAGCCGTCTCGATCATCTCATCCTCGTTCCCGCTTTTCTGCAGCTGCTCTGCGCCATCAATTCCTGGCGGAGGCAACCATGATCCTGCCGTGGTGGCCGGTGGTGGCGGTGGATGTCATCGGTTCCCTGCTCACCCTGGGAATCGCCGGCCTGTGCGTCCTGCGTTCCTGGCGATGGAGCCGCGAGGACCGCGAAGACCTCTTCCGGGAATACGTGGTGCTGCTTTCGGCTGGTTTCGCGGTTTTCGCCGTTTCCCGCTCGGTGGGCCATCTCGTCAAGCAGATGTTGCTGCTCAGTGATCTGCAGCTTGTCTGGAAGGAGCTTTCCGCGTACAGCGGCGCGGTCAATTCGGTGGCCTTCGTCGTTGCCTTTGGGGTCAGCCTGTCCTTCCACCGGTTCCAGGCGGTCAACGAACATCTTCGCCGCCAGCGCGACCGGCTGGAGGATGCGGTGGCGGCGCGCACCGCCGGGTTGGCCGAGGCCAACCTCCGCCTCGCCGAGGAAAGCCGGGCCAGGCTTGCGGCCATGCAGCAGCTCGCCGACGAGCGGCAGCGGCTGACCGTCACCCTGAGATCCATCGGCGACGGGGTCATCGCCGTCGACATCAAGGGCCGCATCGTTCTCCTCAACAATGCCGCCGAACAACTCTGCGGCTGGGAAGAGAAAGATGCCGTCGGTCGGCCGCTGGACGAGGTGCTGCAGCTGGTGGACCGCCGATCCGGCCAGGTACTGGCGAATCCCCTCGCCAAGGTGCTGGAAGCCGGCGAACGGGTGGAACTCCCCGGCGCGATCGACCTGATCGGTCGCGACTCCACCGTGCGCAGCATCGCCGACAGCGGCGCGCCCATCATCGATATCGATGGCAGGGTGGTCGGCGGGGTTCTGGTCTTTCGTGACGTCGGGGAAAAGGAGAGGCTGGAGGAACTGGAGGTGCGGGCCCAGAAGCTGGAATCGCTGGGGGTTCTCGCCGGCGGCATCGCCCATGATTTCAATAATATTCTCACCGCCATCTCCGGGCATGTCCAGCTTGCCCGCGGACTGCTGCCGGCCGGCGAAAAGGCGGAAGAGATGCTCGCCGCGGCGGAACAGGCTTGCCGGCGGGCGGGCGCCCTTGCCAAGCAGCTGCTGACCTTCGCCAGGGGCGGCCGGCCGGTGCGGGAGATCGTCGATCTCGAAAGGCTTGTCCGGGAGTCCGCCGAACTCACCCTGCGCGGCACCAACGTCCGCGCCGAGTTCGAAATGGAGAAGGATCTGCGGCCGGTGCAGGCGGATGGCGGCCAGATCGCCCAGGTGATCCAGAATCTCGTTTTAAACGGCAGGCAGGCGATGGCCGGCGGTGGGACGCTGCGGCTCACCTGCGGCAATTTCACGGGGGCGCCGCCGGGATTGGCGGCGGGAGAGTGGGTGCGGATCGATGTCGCCGACGAGGGGGAGGGGATTCCGGCCGGGGTCCGCACCCGGATTTTCGATCCCTATTTCACCACCAAACCGCAGGGGAGCGGACTGGGGCTCGCCATCTGCCATTCCATCGTCAGCAAGCACGAAGGCGTGATCACCGTCCTTTCACCTCCGGGCCGCGGGGCGGTGTTTTCGGTGTATCTGCCGGCGGCGGCGGGCAGGCGCAGCCCGGCGGCGGCGAAACCTGTCGTCGAGACAAAGGCGGCGAGGGCGCGGATCCTGCTGATGGACGACGAGGCGATGGTCGCGGAAGTCTTCCGAGGCATGCTGGAAAGCCTCGGGCATCGGGTGACGGTGGTGGGGGACGGCGGGGCGGCGGTGGCTGCCTGGTTCAGGGAGAAGGAGGAAGGGGGCGGATTCGACTGGGGAATTCTCGACCTCACCGTTCCCGGCATGATGGGGGGGCTGCAGGCGGCGGGGGAGATCCTGGCGAAAGATGCCGCGGCGCGGCTGGTGGTCGCCAGCGGCTATAACAACGATCCGGTGCTGGCCGATCCGGTGCGGTACGGGTTCGTCGATCTCATCGCCAAGCCCTGCCAGATCGAACGGCTGGAGGCGATTTTCGGCAGGGCCGAAGCCGAAGCGACCAAGCCGGCCGGCGGCGACAGGTGAGTTCGAAACCGTTTGGCAGCACCCCATCCCCGGACGATTGGCCGGCTTACATACGCGAGGTGCGCGGCGCCGGGCCGCATGTCCGAATCTGTGGCGCTTCTCTACGGTTACAGCGTGGGTGCTTGTGCACCATCGTACCCGTGTGGTGAACGGTTACGGGAGTTCCGGCACCGGGGTCAGTCCGCGCCGTCCTTGTCGGATCTGGTTCCCAGCCATTCCCTTTTGCGGCGGATGCGGCTGAGAATGGAGTCGATGCTCTCCAGGCGGGTGTACTCCTCCAACTCGACCAGCCGGTAGAAATCGCAGGTCAGGCAGCTTTCGATTTTGCAGGCGAAGGTCCCCTGCACCTTGCCGCCGCAAAGGGTTCCGGAAATGGCCCAGCAGACCCGGCCGCCGCAACTCCCGCCGTGGATGCCTTCGGCAGCCTGTTCCACCGCCGCCGGGCAGACGCCGAGACCCCCTGCGTTCCTGCCGCCGGGTTCGCGGCCGCACTCCATGTACTGCCAGCAGGACAGTTTGGGAAGATCCTGGCCGGCGATTTTCAGGACGCCTTCCAGCTTCTCCCGGGTGATCGGCTTGGCCAGCAGCAGGTCGCCGTCGGCTCCCATGGAGGAGAAACGCGGCGGTAATTTCTCGCCGCTCAGAATCACGGTTCTTTTTGGCCCGCAACTTTGCAGAGCCAGGGCGAGTGCCTGCACCGCCGTGTCGATCTCCTGGTGATGGCCGGGCGGATAGGAAAGGAAGACGAAGTCGAAGGGCTGTTGCCGCTTGATGGCGTTCTCCAGCGCGGCAAGGCCGCGCGCGTATTTGGAACAGGCGGTGATGTTCCTGCTGAGCGGGCTCAACAGGATCATCAGGTTGGAGCACTCGACGATGGATTCGTTGATGATGAGTAGCTTGATTTCGCTGGCGGGCATGGCGCTGATCCGTGGTGAAAGGGAAGGGGGCGGGGTGAGGGGTACCACCGCGTAGAGAAAGTGTAGTCCCTGCGCAGGGGAAAGTTCAACCGGTTTTTTTCTGACTGCCGTCTGGAGGACGTTTGCCGGCGCGGTACGCGCGTTACCGCCTCTTCTGTTGACATGCGGGGGCGATGATGGTACATCTTCCGGGTCACTTCCCGGAGGAGTGGCCGAGTGGTTTAAGGCGGCGGTCTTGAAAACCGTTGTACGAAAGTACCGTGGGTTCGAATCCTACCTCCTCCGCCAGGAATCACCCGCAGCCCCGTATGCGGAGAGATGGCCGAGTAGGTCGAAGGCGCTCGCCTGCTAAGCGAGTGTAGGGTCAAAAGCTCTACCGAGGGTTCGAATCCCTCTCTCTCCGCCACATTGCCTGTCCCGCTCTCCACCTTTGTCCTGTTTCCCCCCTCGCCGCCCGCCGGCTTTCCGCCTTTGTGCAAATGAACGCTTGCCAGAAGGGCTGGAACCAGGTATACATTTGCTGATACGTCTATCGCCCCATGTACGCTTCTCTCATCCTGCCCGTTTCCCGTTTGTCCCCCGGCCATTGTGAAGCAGCTTGCTGTGAGCGGAAACAGGAGGCCCATGAAGCTGTACGTCGGCAATTTTTCCCACACCATGACCGAATCCGGACTCGAAACCCTTTTTTCCGCCTACGGCGAGGTGGAGAGCGTCCGGATCATCACCGACCATTACACCCGGCAATCGAAATGCTTCGGGTACGTGATCATGGCCGAACTCGCCGCCCGGAATTCGATGACCGGCCTTGACGGGCGGACGGTGGACGAGCGGATCCTGGTCGTCCGCGAAGCGCGTCCCCGGGACCAGCGGCTGGGCTGCGGCTGGTAACGACGACCGTCCGGCAGGTCGCGACGAGAACCCCTTCCCCTTGATGAATCCGATCTCCCGGCCTCCGCATCCGGGCCACTCGATTCCGAAAAAATCCCCGCACACCGTCATCCTCCATTTTTCCCTTCAACCTCAACCATCCCGCGGCGGACCGGCCTGTTGCCGCGGTCCGGCGCCGATGCCGAAGCACGCGACGTTCACCCCAACAAAACGGCAGGCCCGGAAACGTTCCGCGGCCGCCACACAGCAAGGGAATGGAGAGTAAATCCATCCCCGTCTTCCAGGAGTCATTATGAATTTTTCAACTTTCGACCTTCATCCTCAGCTTGTTGCCGCGCTCACCGACTGCGGTTATGTAACCCCCACCCCTATCCAGCAGCAGGCAATCGGGCCGCTGAAGGCCGGCCGTGATCTTCTGGGGCTTGCCCAGACCGGCACCGGCAAGACCGCCGCCTTTGTGCTGCCCCTGCTGCACCGTCTGCTGGACGGACCCCGCCGGCAGGTGCGCGCCCTCATCCTCGCTCCGACCCGGGAGCTTGCCGAACAGATCCACGGCTATATCGGCAAATTGGCGGCGGGCACCGATCTCGCCAGCGTCGTGGTTTACGGCGGCGTCAGCAAGAACAACCAGATCCGGGCGCTGCAGAAAGGCGTCGAAATCGTCGTCGCCTGTCCGGGGAGGCTGCTCGATCTGATGAACGACCGGGCTGTACGGCTGGATCGTCTGGAGATCCTGGTGCTCGACGAGGCGGATCACATGTTCGACAAGGGTTTTCTGCCGGACATCCGCCGGATTCTGCGGGCGCTGCCGGCAAAGAGGCAGAACATGATCTTTTCGGCGACCATGCCGGCGGAAATCCGCCACCTGGCGGAGAACATCCTCACCGAGCCGGTCACGGTGCAGATCGACCATACCAAGCCGGCGGCGACCATCTCCCATGTCCTTTACCGGGTGGAACAGAAGGACAAGACCGCATTGCTCCGCAACCTGCTGCAGCAGGGCGGCGAGGCCACCACCCTGGTCTTCACCCGCACCAAGCACAAGGCCAAGAATCTGGCGGTGCAGCTGCAGCGGGAAGGTTTCAAGGCGGTGGCGCTGCAGGGCAACCTGTCCCAGGCGAAACGGCAGCAGGCCATGGACGGCTTCCGCGACGGCACCTTTTCCATCCTGGTGGCCACCGACATCGCCGCCCGCGGCATCGATGTCTCCGGCATCGCCCATGTCATCAACTACGATGTGCCGGATACCGCCGAAACCTATACCCACCGCACCGGCAGGACCGGCCGCGCCAGCCGCAGCGGCGAGGCGTGCACCTTCGCCACCGCCGAGGATCATCGGATGATCGTCCTTATCGAACGGGGACTGGGCCGGAAGATGGCGGTCGGCGGCGTCACCCTGGCCGCCGCCCCGGTACTTCCGGAAATGCCGGTTGCGCGGCCCTTGCGCCGGCCGGAGCCGGGGAATCGCGAGCAGGCGGGCAACCGGGGCCGGCGGCGGCCGGCCCCTGCCGCCGCCGAGAGGGGACAAACCGTGGCGCCTCGACCGGCGCGACGGTCAGAAGGCCGCCGGGCCGCATCCTTTGATTTCGGTCTGCGGGAGAAGGGCGGAAAATAGCAGAGAGGGAAAAACCGCCCGTCCGGGAAGACCCAGGCAGCCGCGGTGGTCGGCGATACCGTTCTGATGCTGCCGTTTGAAACAGCGCGCGGCATCCGGGCCAGGCCTTCGGTCTCCACCGGCATCCCTCTTTCCGACACCCGGTGATGCTTTCCGGATCGAAGCCCGGTCCCGACGATTTCGCCGATGGCTTATCTGCTGATAAGCCGCGGTGGCTGTGGTATATCTGAAAAAGGTAACGTCCGAAATCAAGCCGCTTCCGGCCATTGCGCCGGGCGCGGGCGGCCCGGTCCGCGGGAGGCTCCCATGCGAAAGAAAACGATACTGTCGACAATGCTGCTGCTGGCAATCCTGCCGGCCGCCGTTCGTGGCGCCACCCTCATCGAAAGCAGGAGCGGCGACGGCGCCGTCAACCGGATCTGGATCGACGGCGGCCGCATGCGGGTCGATGTGGGCGGCGCGCCGGGATACATGCTGGTCGACACCGACGCCGGCCGGATGTACTCGGTCAATCCGCTGGAGCGGGCGGTGGTGGATCTCACCCCGTCACCGGCGCCCGGCGGCAGGGCACCCCGGCCCGCCGTCGAGGTGGTGTTCGAAGAGAAGGGCGACGGCCCCCGGATCGCCGGCTATGCCACCACCAGGTATGTCGTCACCGCCAAGGGGGAGACCTGCAGTGTGGAGTATCTCTCCAGGGAGGCGATGAACGAGATCGGTGCCTACGAGGTGTTGCGGAAGGTGGATCAACTCTCCACCGCGGGACTCGACGAAACGGAAATGGCAGACATGGATCCCTGCACCCTGGCCATGCTGGACGTCGACCGCCACTATGCGGAGAAGGGCTTCCCGGTGCGGATCGAGGATGTCGGCGGCAACCTGCGCACCGAACTGGTCCGTATCGACAGGAAGGCAACCGTGCCGCCGCCCGGTTTCGAGATCCCGGCGGAGTACCGTTCCCTGGACCCGGAAACGATGGGAGAGGAGGAACCGGCGCCCCCGGCGGCTCCGGAGGAGGATGAGGAACTGCAGCGGATGATCGAACAGCTGCGCCGGGAAACCCCGCCGCAGAAATGAGCTGGGGGCGGGGCCGGAAACATGATCCCCATCCACCAGCTGCTGGCCCGCATCCGCTTCGACCGGGACTTCGGCCGTGGCGATTTCGCCATCGGCTATCTGGATCATGACCGGGAGGGACTGGTCCGCCTTCCGCTGAAGAACGTGGTTTTCACGGGCGGCAATCGTTTCGCCCTGGAGGTGCTGCTGTCGGACGGCACGCGGATCGGCCTGCCCATGCACCGTATCCATGCGGTGTGGAAGGACGGCGAACTCATCTGGCGCCGGCCCGATCCGGTGGGCGGAGGCGGCGATGGCCATTGACGGCAGGATCGTCTATCGGGGGCCGCCGCGGCCGGGGGTGATCGTCGCCGACGACCTCGGCCGGCGCAGCCTCTATCTGGACGGCGACACCCTGCAGAGCAGGATGATCCTGGATGATCCGGTTCGTCTCTGCATGGGATACAGCCAGGCGATGATGTGCGCCCTCTTCTTTCAGCCGGCGCCGCGGCAGGTGCTCCTGGTCGGACTCGGCGGCGGTTCTTTGGTCAAGTTCCTGCTGGAGTTCTGCCCGGAAGCGGCAGTCGAGGTCGTCGAGATCGACCCGGAGATCGTCGCGGTGGCCCATCGATTTTTTTCCCTGCCCGACAAGGATCCCCGCCTGCGGATCACCGTGGCTTCGGGCGAGGAGGTGGTGGCGGCGCGGCTGGCGGCCGACGAGCGCTACGACCTGCTGCTATTGGACGCCTTCGACGACAACGGCCCGGCCCGCGCCCTGCTGGAGGGAGAGTTTCTTCGCCGCTGCCGCGGCCTGTTGTCCCCCGCCGGGGTGTTCGCGATGAACCTCTGGAACCGGCCCGTCGACAACTTTCCCGCCATCCATGCCGGAATCGCCTCGGTGTTCGGCGACCGCACCCTCAAACTGCTCCTCGCCGAATCCTACGGCAACGCCATCGTCTTCGGCTTTCTCCAAACGCTCCGGGTGCAGGCGCTGCCGCAGCTGAAGGGAGCGGCCGGCAGCCTGGGCCGCCGCACCGGCATCAACTTCATCCGGTTCCTGCGGCAACTCCACTGGCAGAACAGCTGATCCCCGGCCGATGGTCAGATCGGCGCGGCGAGTTCGAGCTTGCGGCGTTCCTCGTCGCTGAGCCTGCTGGCGATCTCGGCGCCGATCTTCTGGTCTTCCCTGAGGATATGCCTGATCGTCCAGTTGTTGAGGAAATGGAGGAGGTTGAGCATGTCAAGGGGCTTGCCCGCCTTCAGGGTGAGCAGCATCGCCACCACCTTGTCGGCGAACTGCTTGTGGAGTTTCCGGTGTTCCACAGCATCGCTGAATCCGATGTGTCGCATCACCTCTTCCTCGTCGTGGAAGTGGTATTTGGTGTAGTCGGCGAGAAATTTCAGGGCGTTGCCGATTTCCGTGGCCGAGAGGCGGCGGTTGATCGCGTCCTCCAGGTCGGTCAAGAGGGCGATGAGCTTGCGGTGCTGGATGTCGATCCGTTTCACCCCGATACTGTAGCTGGCATCCCAGTCCATCAGCCGTCCTCCCTGGCAGAGTTGCAACCGGTCTTCGCGGCCGTTACCAGCCCCAGAGCAGGGTTCTCTTGATCCAGCCGGCGGTGCCGGACTGGTGGCGTACCTTCACCCAGCCGCGGGAATGGGACAGCGTCCGGAACACCACGCCTTTTTTTGCCCTGGCCACCACCCGGTAGCCGGTGGAAGGGCCGCTGCGGATGTTGACTTCCTTCTTCTTGACCACCAGATGCGGGGCGCGTCCGGTGAGCTTTGCGTAGACCCAGCCGGTGTCGCCGGCATAATCCCTGACCTTCAGCCAGCGGCCTTTTTTCTGGAGAACCAGCAGCGGGTAGCCCCGTCCCAGTATCCATTCCACCGGGTGATGAGTGCCGGGGCCGGAGCGCAGGTTGACCCTGGCGGCGGCGATGCTCACCATTTCGGCAAGGGCATCGGTGGCCGCGGCAGGGAGCAGGAGCAGAGAAAGCGCGAGGGCGAGACACAGAGGGAAGGATGGTCGACTGGCAGAGGTCCGCATCGGCAAGCGAGGGTGCGGAAGCCGGTGTCAGGTGGGCTGCGGCTCCTTCCTGCCGACTGGGGAACGAAGGGGCAGCCCGCCGATTTCCAGGGAAATGGCCCCGTAACGGCATGCCTGGTTCATGCATTTCAGACAGGAAATGCACTCCGTGTCTTCCGGCGATTCGTTGAATTTGACACCCATGGGGCAGACCTTGTGACAGGCGCCGCAGCGGGTGCAGGCGTCATCGTGCCAGCGCAGTTTAACCAGTTTGGTCCGGGAGAACAAGGCGTAGAATGCCCCGAGCGGGCAGGCGGTGCGGCAGAAGGGGCGGCTGGCGAAGACGGACCAGGCGACGAACAGCACCATCCAGAACAACTTGTTGACGAACAGCCAGCCGATGGTGCGCCGCAGGTCCGGCTGGAGAAGGAGCATGGGCAGTCCCGCTTCCAGGGTCCCTGCCGGGCAGAGATATTTGCAGAACCAGGGCTGGCCGCCGCCGTAGGCATCGACGACCAGGACGGGGAGCAGGAAGACCATCAGGCCCAGCAGGGCGAATTTGATGTAGCGCAGCGGCCGGTAGATGTCGAACTTGGGAGAGGGGATCTTGTGGAGCAGTTCCTGGATCAGTCCGAAGGGGCAGGCCCAGCCACAGATCATCCGGCCGAAGAAGGAACCGAGTACCCCCATGCAACCGACCACGTAGAGGCCGACGTGCAGCTGGCCGATTTCCAGGGAGAAACGGGCGTTGGCCAGCATCTGCTGCAGGGCGCCCAGCGGGCAGGACAGCGATGCCGCCGGGCAGGAGTAGCAGTTGAGCCCCGGGGCGCATATCACCTTCATCGGCCCCTGGTAGATGGTGCGCGTCACCGGAAAGGCCCAGTAGCCGTTGGTGAGCAGGGTCATGAGGGCCTGCACCCATTTGCGGACCGACTCGATCATCTGTAATCGTTCACCAGGGGGCGGAAAGGTGGCTGTGGCCGGCACCGTTCATTTCAGCCGATGCCGATGCAGCTCAGACAGATGCGGATGGCCTGGGCCAGTACCTGCGCCGGTTCGCCCGCCGACAGTCCGACCGTCGCGGCCAGGGCGAAGATGGCGGCAAGCACCAGCGGCAGCCTGCGGATGGGTTGCCGTCGGGGAGCCATGGCGGATCTCAATCGTCCTCGTCTTCCTCGCCGGCGTCGAAGCGGTGGTCGAATTCGTCGAGCACCACCACCTTGCTCTTGCGGGGTTTTTTGTAGTTGGTGCAGATGATTTCGTCGGGGTTGGCCTGGATGACGTAGGCGATGTTCTTCAGGTGATAGAAACAGTCGCGGGTGACGTCGAGAAATTCGAGGGCGAGGCCCTTCTCCTCGTTGCGGACCACCTCCGCCTTGAGCTTCAGATAGAGATCGCTGGCCTCTCCCTTGAGTTGCAGCACCAGCTTGCAGGTATCCCCCTTTTTCGGGCCGCTGATGTCCTCGATGAAGGTGCCGGTGATGCTGATGTCACGGGTTTCCTTGCCGGTGAACGATACCTTGCCGAAATTCGCGTCGATGGTGGCCCGGTAGGGAAGTCGTGATTCCCGGCGGCGGTCCTTTGTTCTGGCCATGTTGCCCTCCCCGTTTTTTTATGAGTGCGCTGCCTGCGGCCGCATCCGCGCCGGCCCGCGCCCCTGCCCCGCGGCGCTGCCCCTCGCAGGCCGCCGGCCAGTGCCGTCATTCGAAACCGTCGAACTCCGAATCCCGCGGGCCGGCGGCCCGGGTGGCGCCCGCCTCCTCCGCATGGTCGGAGTTGTAATATATGATATTTTTCAGGTGATAAAAACTGTCCAGATCGATTTCCGAAAATTTGATGCCGACCCCATCCGCCTGGACTCGCGCCACTTCGCCCTGCATCCGCAGCACGAGATCGCTGCTGCTGCCGGAGAGGTGCAGTTCCACCGAGCAGCCGTCGCCGATGTTGCGGCCGCTGACGCCGCGAACGAAAACGCCTTTGACGCTCAGGTTGCCGGTTTCGCAGTCAGGGTAGTCGCCCTGCGTGAAATGCAGAGAGGCGGTGGTGCTGAAGTGTACCCGTGTCGAGGCGCGCCGTTCCTGTCTTCCCATGAGGTTCCCTCCAAGGCTGCGCAAAATTCAGACGAGGACCAGATTTCCCTCCCGCTGCAGCAGTCCGGCCGCGTCGAGCAGGGGGAGGACTGGGCCGTCGTCCGTGAATCCCGTGCCGGCGATATCTCCGTCCCTGTGCCGCTGCAGGCGGGTCATCGTCAGCGGGGCCCCGATTTTTCCAGAGCATAGCAGAATACCATGCCAATGACCATGGCTAAGTAGGAGCATGGTGGTGAGTTCATGCTCTTCCTGGAACGGGTCGGGAAGATGAAAGCCGCGCGGAGCGAGAATCGGCAGCGACAGGTGCTTCAGCTTGCCGCTGGGAAGCTCGCCCAAGGGGCCGGCGAACCGGCTGGCGAGGGAATGGAACAGGCTGCCGAAGTCGCGGAGCGGCACCATGTTTTCCTTCAGATACCAGGACCTTTTCGCTGGAGGCAGCGGTCGGTGCGCGGCGACGAAATGCTGTTCCACCGCCAGCTGCAGGCCGCTCAGGCCGAAGACGACAAGGCCGGTGGCCGGGCAGGGTTGCGGGCTGTCGTCGATGGTGGCCGCCACCCGGGCGCCGTTTTCCTGTTGCGTCCGCGGCGGCGGGGCAGGGGAAGAAGGGGTTGGCCGTGCCGCCGGCGGCGGGGCGGCCGCCGGGGTGGGACGGGGAGCTTGTTCGCCGGCGGCGGGCAAGGGTTCCTGTTGCCTGGCCAGAATGGTGGAGCGGATGAACGCGTCGATATCGGGCGCTCCGCCGGCCTGCCCGCGGGCGAGGATTTCCACCAGCAATTGCCGGATGGTGGTGCCGACCTCCTCCGCCTTCCTGAGGGAGGATTTGAGCTCCTGCACCAGGGGTTCCAGGGCGACGGCGCCCTCGGCGGCTTCGTCCGGGGGGGGACTGTCGGCCGTGGCGCCGTGGGCGGCGACGGTGGTCGGTTGCGGGCGGACGGGAAGAACGGACGGCTTCGGCGGGGCGGAAGCGGAGGGTTTCCCCTGTTCCTCCAGGATATTTTTCTTCAGCGACAGGAAGCGCTTGTAGGCGAGATGAAAGACCTGCCGGTCCCGTTCGAGGTCGAGGGTCGGCTCCTCGTACATGTTGACCACATGGGCCATGGCCTCCTTGAGGAAGCCGATGGGGGTGGGGAGTCGCCGGTCGCCGTGGCGGCGGACGTAGGCGAGGACGCTGCCGGCCATGGTGAGGATGTCGTGGGCGGCCTTGCGGTTGCGGAAGCGCTGGCGCAGGCAGGCGAAGGCCGCCTCCAGCAGGTCGGCGCGGTTGCCGGTGAGCCGCCAGTCCTGGGAGAGGATCTCCGCCTTGAGCCGCTGGATGGATTCGTCGATGGACAGGATCACGGGTTTTTCCGGCTGCATGGCATCAGGGCATGGTGTGGTGGGACGGGTATGATACAATTATCTGGCCGTGGCGTGGCAGCCCGGCCATGGCCTGGCCTCCATTGCCGGAGCGCCGCGGGCGGCGGCGCCGCGCCGGGAGGTGGCCACGAGTGCTTCACTATATTGGTAAAATTACGGAAAGTCACGGAGAGATTGCTCGATGATCCTGGTCGCAACCTTCCTGTTCGTCCTCGGCGCCGTGGTCGGCAGCTTCCTCAACGTGGTCATCCTGCGACTGCCGGAGGAGGGGGCCTCCGTCGTCTTCCCCGCCTCCCACTGCCCCCACTGCAAGACGCCGCTGCGCCCGTACGACAACATCCCCCTGGTCAGCTTCGTCCTGCTGGGCGGCCGATGCCGGACCTGTCGCCGACCGATCTCCCTGCAGTATCCGGTGGTGGAACTGCTCATGGGGTTGCTGTCGCTGGCCTTGTTCCTGAAATTCCGGCTGTCGCCCGCCTATTTCATCTACTTTCCCTTTGTCGCCGCCCTGCTTGCCGTCATCTTCATCGATATCCGCCACCAGATCATCCCCGACCGGATCAGTCTGCCCGGCATCGTCGCCGGCTTCGCCTGCTCCTTTTTCAACCCGCTGCTCGACTGGCAGGCCTCGGCGCTGGGGATCCTCCTGGGCGGCGGCAGCCTGTACGCCGTCGCTTTCGGCTACTACCTGCTCACCCGGCGCGAGGGCATGGGCGGCGGCGACATCAAGTTCCTGGCGATGATCGGCGCCTGGCTCGGCTGGGCGTCGCTGCCCTTCGTCATCTTTGCCAGCTCGTTCATCGGTGCCGTTGCCGGCCTCGGCGCCATGGTCAGGCAGGGCAAGGGCGGCAAGACGGTGATTCCCTTCGGGCCGTTCCTTGCCCTCGCCGGCTATCTCTACCTGTTTTTCCGGGAAGACATCTGGCGGTTGATGGCCCTGTATCTGGGCCCCCGGTGACGGCCATCCCCGCAAAGAGGCGGGCCCGCCGTCACCGGTCGCTTTCTCCGGCCGGCCCGGCGGGGCGGGCAAGGGAGTCGGCGAGCGTCCGGCCGAAGACCTCGTCCGCTTCCGTCGAGACGCGCGCCTGCAGTTCGTCGAACTGGACGAGCAGGGTGCGGGCGAACCCGGTCAGCCGTGATCCCTTGCCCTCCCTGGTCACCAGCGTCCGGTCCAGCCTTTCCTCCGAAGAGCGGATCCGGCACCAGATGGCCCGGTAACTCATCCTGAGCTCCTTCGCCGCCGCCAGCAGCGAGCCGGTGCGCTCGACGGTCCGCAGAATACGGTAGCGGCCGAGACCGAAAACCACCTTGCCCGCCTCGTCCTCGATCCATACCTTGGAACGGACCGTGAACCGGCCGCCGTCATTTTCCATGTTCTCGTCCTCGCTGTCTTTGCCCCGTCCCCGTCCGTGTTTCCGCGGCGGGAAAATGATTGGTCGATACGCTCTTTCAGGAAGGTCCCGGGAGAATGCGGCATCGGGGCCGTCCCGGACCGCTTCGTCGCCTTGTTCCCCGCGAAGACGGAGCATTCGCCGCGTCATCGCGAACGCAGCGTGGCGAGCCAGTCTGCACTGCTGCGACGGTCATCCCGGTTTCATCATGCATCCGGGTGGGGCGCCCATGGCGAACTCCGCAGAAACCAGCCAGGCTGGCTGCGGGTTGGCGGGCCGTTCTGGATTGCTTCGTCACTCCGGTCCTCGCAACGACGCGGGAGAGAGCGACCTGCGGCGTTCATCGCGAACGCAGCGTGGTGAGCCAGTCTGCATCCCCGTTGCCCGTTGCACCGCCCCCACCGTCCCACTCTACCCCTTTTCCGGGCACGCGGGAACGGGGATCGGAGGCGGTAATTATTTCAACATTGACATAATTGCCGCCGCTACGGTACTGTGGCGCCGGAACCACCGCAGCGCCGGCCCGGTCTGCGACCGGCTGGGCTGCCGACTTTTCGATCCACTGCACCACGGAGGAAAAAAATGAGAATCCGCTCGCTGCTCGCCGGTCTGCCACTGTTCGTCGCGACCATGCTCCCGGCCTTCTCCCATGCCGGGGACAAGGTGCTGACCATGTCCACCACCACCAGCACCCAGGCATCCGGGTTGCTCGATATCCTGCTGCCCGAATTCGCCAAAGACACCGGCATCGAGGTGAAGGTCATCGCCAAGGGGACCGGCGCCGCCATCCGGGACGGGGTCGACGGTAACGTCGATATCATCTTCGTCCACGCCCGCGACCGGGAGGAACAGTTCGTCGCCGACGGCTGGGGCACGAAGCGTTATGCGGTGATGCACAACGACTTCGTTCTGGTGGGGCCGACCGCCGACCCGGCGGCGGTCAGGGGAATCGGCGCTGCCGAGGCGTTGAAACGGATCGCCGCCGCCGGCGCCCCCTTCGTTTCCCGGGGCGATGATTCCGGTACCCACACCAAGGAGCAGGAAATCTGGCGGGCCACCGGCCTTGCCCTCAGGGAACAGACCGGCACCACCGGCGAGGGAGACAAGAAGAAGGAATTCATCGCGGCCGCCCCCGAAGGCACCTGGTACCTTTCCATCGGCCAGGGGATGGGCAAGACCCTCACCTTCGCCGACGAAAAGCAGGCCTACACCCTGGCCGACCGTGGCACCTACGTCAAGTACAGATACGGCAACGAGCGGCCCGTCGACCTGGAGATCCTGGTGGAGGCGGATCCGCTGCTCGCCAATCCCTACGGCATCATCCCGGTCAACCCGGCCAAGCATCCCGGGGTCAAACACGATCTGGCGGTGCAGTTGGCCGAGTGGCTGGTTTCCCAGCGGGGTCAGGCACTGATCGGCGGCTACCAGCTGCTCGGCAGGCAGCTGTTCTTCCCGGACGCCGAGCCGGTCCGCTAGTTTCGATTGACGTCTGCCGGGATTTGCCGTAATCGCATCCCAGGTGCGATGAAGACAAATCCCGACAGCCGTTAGCGCCTATGCATTTTTTCCCGGACAGCCTTGCCGCCGCCCTTTCCCTGGTCGTCTCCCTCGACCGGGAAATGCTGGCCATCGTCGGGGTCTCGCTCAGGGTCAGTCTCGCCTCGGTGCTGCTCGCCGGCATCGCCGGCGTGCCGCTCGGTTTTCTCGTCGCCTTCGGGGAGTGGCCGGGAAAAAGACTGACGGTGACCCTGCTCAATACCCTGCTGGCCCTGCCGACGGTGGTGATCGGCCTCTTCGTCTACTCCTTCCTCTCCCGCCGCGGTCTGTTCGGCCCCCTCAATCTGCTCTACACCCAGACCGCCATCGTCATCGGCCAGATACTCCTCGTCACCCCGCTGATCGCCGCCCTCACCATGGCCGCGGTCAGCCGCATCGACGACCGCTACCGACTCACCGCCATGACCCTGGGGGCGGATCGGCTGCAGACCGCCCTGGTGGTGCTGCGCGAGGCCCGTTTCGGCATCGGCGCCGCGGTCATCGCCGCCTTTGGCCGGGTGATCGCCGAGATCGGCATCAGCATGATGCTGGGCGGCAACATCAAGGGCTTCACCCGGACGATGACCACCGCCATGGCCCTGGAGTACGACAAGGGCGCCTTCACCCTGGCGGTGGCGCTGGGCATCGTGCTGATGGCCATCAGCTTCGCCGTCAACCTGCTCTTCCATTTCCTCCAGGGCAGGCTGCGGGCATGAGCCTTTACGCCATCCGCAATCTCACCCGCGTCTACGGGGAGCGCACCGTCGTCGATCTGGCGGAGTTGGCCATCGAGGAGGGGAGCATCTGTGCCCTGCTGGGCGCCAACGGTGCCGGCAAGTCCACCCTGTTCAGGATCCTCGCCTTTCTCGAACCTCCCACCAGCGGCGAAATCCGCTTTCTTTCCAGGCCGGTACGGTTCGTCGAGGCGGAGTTGCGGCGGCTGCGGCGGCAGGTGGTGCTCCTCGGCCAGCACCCGGTGCTGTTCACCACCAGCGTCCACGCCAATCTCGATTTCGGTCTGAAGATCAGGAAGATCGGCAGGGCCGAACGCCACCGCCGCATCGCCGCCGCCCTGGATCTGGTGGGCATGGCCGACTTCCGGCAGGCCGCCGCCCAGCACCTCTCCGGCGGCGAAACCCAGCGGGTGGCCCTGGCCCGGGCCTTGGCGCTGTCGCCCCGGGTCCTGCTCTGCGACGAACCCACCGCCGGCGTCGATGCCGAGCACCAGGGGATCATCCTCGACCTCTTGCGGCGGATCCACGAGGAGCAGGGGATCACCGTGCTGTTCACCACCCACGACCACGGCCAGGCGGCAGCCATCGCCCGGCGCACCCTGACCCTCGATCGCGGCCGGCTGGCGGCGACGGACGGCGCCAACCTGCTTGCGGCAACGGTACTGGAGCGGGCCGGCAATCGCCTCCTGCTGGGGATCGGTCCGCACATCCGCCTCTGGTGCGACACCACCGCCGCGGTCGTTTCTGGGCAGCGGCTCGCCGTCGTCATCGATCCCGGCGGCGTGCTGCTGCTGGACGGGAGCGAGCCGGAGGCGGAAAACCTCGTCGTCGGCCGCTGCCGGCAGATCATCGAGACCGACGATGGCGTCCGCATCACCGTCGATGCCGGGGTGGGGCTCGCCTTCCTCCTTCCCATGGCCCGCTACCGGCAGCTGCGGCCCCTGGCGGGCGATCTCCTCCGGCTGCGGATCCCCGCCGCCGCCGTTCGCTTTCGCGGTTGATTTTTGCCGATTCGCGCTGATCGAATACCCCCTCCCTGCCGATACGCCGGAAAACGTGCAAGAAATTTTCCGGCGGCCCGCGACCGGGCTTCCGGC
>JBFLZZ010000037.1:0-38472 GCA_040755255.1 Thermodesulfobacteriota bacterium | reverse complement strand
CCTGCCGTTTCCGCCGGGCCGGGATCGGATCTCCCGCCCCCGCCTTAACCCGCGATGCCATTACCGATACATCGCGGCAACCACAGCAGAACAGGATCAGCAAACATGAAAGTGAGAGGAGCCAAGGCGCTGTTGCAGTGCCTCATCGAGGAAGGTGTGGACACCGTGTTCGGATTTCCGGGAGGGGCGGTGATCGACATCTACGACGAGTTGATGAACTGCAAGGAAATCAAGCACATTCTCGTTCGTCACGAACAGGCAGCGGTGCATGCCGCCGACGGCTACGCCCGGGTCAAGGGCGATGTCGGCGTCGCCCTGGTGACCTCCGGCCCCGGCGCCACCAACACCGTCACCGGCATTGCCTCCGCCTATGCCGATTCCATTCCCATCGTGGTGCTTACCGGCCAGGTTCCCACCCTGCTCATCGGTAACGACGCCTTCCAGGAAGTGGACATCGTCGGCATCACCCGGCCGGTGACCAAGCACAACTACCTGGTGAAGAATCCCGACGACCTGGTGCCCACCATCCGCGAGGCCTTCCACATCGCCCGCACCGGCCGGCCCGGCCCGGTGCTGGTCGACCTGCCCAAGAACGTCATGGCCGGACTGGTGGAGATGGCCGAGGCCAAGCCGGTGCGGATGCGCACCTACCGCCCGACCTACGAGCCGCATCCCGGCCAGATCGAAAAGCTGTGC
This sequence comes from Thermodesulfobacteriota bacterium, assembly GCA_040755255.1. GTDB lineage: Bacteria > Desulfobacterota > Desulfobulbia > Desulfobulbales > S012-135 > JBFLZZ01. The sequence goes on along the minus strand of JBFLZZ010000037.1, from coordinate 37,776 downwards.
AAGGCGATTCTCAAGGCGAAAAAGCCGGTGCTCTACACCGGCGGCGGCGTCATCGCCTCCAACGCCCACGCGGAACTCACCGAACTCGCCCGGATGTTGAACATGCCGGTCACCATGACCCTGATGGGTCTGGGCGGCTTTCCCGGCACCGACAGCCTGTCCATGGGCATGCTCGGCATGCACGGCACCTATTACGCCAACATGGCGGTGGCCAACTGCGATCTGCTGATCGCGGTGGGCGCCCGCTTCGACGACCGGGTCACCGGCCGGCTGGACGCATTCGCGCCGCACGCCACCATCGCCCATGTCGACATCGATCCCACCTCGATCAGCAAGAACGTCAAGGTGCAGATCCCGGTGGTGGGCGACTGCCGCAACGCGCTGTCCGCCATCCTCGCCTGGTTCAAGCGGCACGAGGAGGTCAATCTCGACGAGCTGCGCGGCCGCTCCGCCCCGTGGCACGACCAGATCAAGGAGTGGAAGAACAAGCATCCCCTCGGCTATATCCGCGAGACCGACGTCATCAAGCCGCAGTTCGTCATCCAGAAGCTGCATGAGCTGACCGGCGGCAACGCCATCATCTCCACCGAGGTCGGCCAGAACCAGATGTGGGCGGCGCAGTTCTACCTGTTCAACAACCCGCGGGCGTTTCTGACCTCCGGCGGCCTCGGCGTCATGGGCTACGGCTTCCCCGCCGCCATCGGCGCCCAGATGGCGGCGCCCGGCCGGCATGTGATCGACGTCGCCGGCGACGGGTCCATCCAGATGAACATCCAGGAACTGGCCACCGCCCGGCAGCAGCACTGCCCGGTGAAGATCGCCATCCTCAACAACTCCTATCTCGGCATGGTCCGCCAGTGGCAGGAGCTGTTCTACGACAAGAAGTATTCCGCCACCGACATCTCCGCCGCCCCCGACTTCGTCGCCCTGGCCCGCGCCTACGGCGCCGTCGGCCTGCGCGCCACCAAGCCCAGCGAGGTGGAACCGGTGATCAAGGAGGCGCTGGCCACCGACAACGTCGTCGTCATGGACTTCATCATCGACCGCGAGGAAGGAGTCTACCCGATGGTGCCGGCAGGCAAGGCGACCACGGAGATGCTGCTGGTCTGAGGCCGGCCGCCGTCACATCACAGCGACGCTGAAGGAAAAAGGAACGCACAATGAAACATACCATATCCGTACTGTTGCAGAACAAGCCCGGGGTGCTTTCCCGGGTGACCGGCCTGTTCAGCGGCCGGGGCTTCAATATCGAAAGTCTGTCGGTGGGCGAGACCCTCGACCGCGAGGTCTCCTGCCTCACCCTGGTCACCCGCGGCGACGACAACATCATCGAGCAGATCACCAAGCAGCTGCACAAGCTCATCGACGTGATCAAGGTCACCGACATGGCCGAGCACGAGTACGTCGAGCGGGAGATGGTGCTCATCCGGGTCAAGGCCGAGGCCAACACCCGCGCCGAGGTGCTGCGGATGATCGACATCTTCCGCGGCAAGGTGGTCGATGTCAGTCCCAAGAGCTACGCCATCGAGATCACCGGCAGCCAGGACAAGATTCAGGCGGTGATCGACCTGCTCCGCCCGCTCGGCATCCAGGAAATCGTCCGCACCGGCACCATTGCCATGACCCGCGCCAAGAAATTCTGAAACGTACCGGCCGAGAGGTCTGCGAAGAACTGATTGGCCGCAGGCGACCCGCCGGGTGGATCAGTTCTTTTTTATTTTGAGGACCATGCACCCCTGAGGGGTTTGCCGCTGATACCCACCTTGGGGTCGCCCGCTGCCGGCGAAACGGCAGCGAACGGTGGTCGTTGCCGTAATCGTGTTCGGGAAGGGTGCCGGTCGTGGCCGGCGACTGCGAGTACGATTTACGACAACGACAACGACAACGAGGAAGAAAGAGCCAGCCGGGAGATACCAACACCATGAAGCCTGTACAGATTCCCGTTGCCGTCGAAGGAGTGCCGTTCATCGCCGCCGCCGCCTTCGCCGCCCTGATCGCCGCCGTACTCGGATACGATTTCACCGCCCTGGCGCTCACCGGCGCCACCCTGTTCACCCTCTACTTTTTCCGTGACCCGGTGCGGGTGTGTCCGGTGGGGGACGACCTCATCCTCTCCCCGGCCGACGGCAGGATCATCACCGTGCAGCAGGAGGACGATCCCGTCTATCTCGACGGTCAGGTCCTCAAGGTGAGCATCTTCATGAACGTCTTCGACGTCCATGTCAACCGGGTGCCGGTGGCGGGCAGGGTGGCGGATATCCGCTACCAGCCGGGCCGTTTCTACTCGGCCAACACCGAAAAGGGCGCCCTGGAGAACGAGAAATGCGGCATGATAATCGAGACCGGCTCGGGACAGCGGCTGGCGGCGGTGCAGGTCGCCGGGCTGGTGGCCCGTCGCATCGTCTGCTGGGCCGATGTCGGCGATACCCTGGCCGCCGGCCAGCGCTTCGGTCTCATCCGCTTCGGATCGCGGGTGGATCTCTACCTGCCGCCGTCGGCCGACGTTCGGGTGACCATCGGCGAACGGGTGCGTGCCGGCGAGACGATCCTCGGCAAAATGGCCTGACGGCCAGCGGACCTGGAGGGGTTCTGACCATGCAACCACAGGCGAATGGATCTTCGTCCCGGCGCAGCCGTTTCTATTTTCTGCCGAACTTCATCACCACCCTCGGCCTGCTGAGCGGTTTCTACGCCATCATCGCCGCCATCAACGGCCTCTACTGGAACAGTTCCGCCGCCATCCTGCTGGCCGGGGTGTTCGACGGCATCGACGGCCGGCTGGCGCGGCTGACCGGCACCGAAAGCAAGTTCGGCAAGGAATACGATTCGCTGTGCGACCTGATCAGCTTCGGCCTGGCACCGGCGATCCTCGCCTATGAACTCTGTCTGCGGGGCTACGGCCGCTTCGGCTGGCTCGCCGCCTTTCTCTACGTCGCCACCACCGCGCTCAGGCTCGCCCGTTTCAACTGCCAGTCGGGCTCGAGCTCCCGGTCGTTCATCGGCCTGCCCTGCCCGGCGGCGGCGGCGACCATCGCCGCGTCGGTACTGTTTTTCCGCTTCATCGACTTCAGCGGCCGCGGCAAGGATCTCACCCTGCTGCTTCTGGTCTACGCCCTGTCCTATCTGATGGTCAGCACCTTTCCCTATCCCAGCTTCAAGAAGTTCGAGCATTCGGGGTTCCGGCGCTTCCAGCAGCTGGTCGGCATGGTGCTGCTCATCGTGGTCATCGCCGCCGAGCCGCAGGTGACCCTCTTCCTCGCCGGCGGCACCTATCTGCTCAGCGGTCCGTTTCTCTACCTCCGCCACAAGCTGCGGCAGCCGGCCGGCCAGGCCGAGGGCAGCGGCGCCGTGACCAGGAAACGCTAGAATCCCCCTCGCCGGCCGGCCTTGCCGGCCCGCGAACATCAGAGGAGAAGGACATGTCCGAAAAAGTCTATATTTTCGATACCACCCTGCGCGACGGCGAACAGTCGCCCGGCGCTTCCATGAACATGCAGGAGAAGTTCCGGCTGGCCCAGCAGCTGGTCAAACTGAAGGTCGACGTCATCGAGGCCGGCTTTCCGGTGGCCTCCGGCGGCGACTTCGACTGCGTCAGGACGATTGCCGAGCGTATCCGCGGCGTCCAGGTCGCCGGGCTCGCCCGCTGCAACCAGAAGGACATCGATACCGCCTGGGCGGCGCTGAAGGATGGCGACAACCCGCGTATCCACACCTTTCTCGCCACCTCGGACATCCACCTCAAGCACAAGCTGCGGATGAGCCGCGAGCAGATGCTGGAACTGGCGGTGGCCTCGGTGCGCCACGCCGCCAGCTACACCTCCAACGTCGAATTTTCCGCGGAGGACGCCTCGCGCAGCGATCTCGACTTCGTCTGCCGGGTGTTCGCCGAGGTGATCAAGGCCGGCGCCACTACCCTCAATTTTCCCGACACCACCGGCTACGCGCTGCCCGACGAGTTCGGCCAGAAGATCCGCTACCTGATGGAGAACACCGCCGGCATCGACAAGGTGGTGTTGAGCGTCCACTGCCACAACGATCTGGGCCTCGCGGTGGCCAATTCCCTGGCGGCCGTCGGCAGCGGCGCCCGCCAGGTGGAGGCCACCATCAACGGCCTCGGCGAGCGGGCGGGCAACACCGCCATGGAAGAGGTGGTGATGGCGATCCGCACCCGCAGCGACCGGGTGCCCTACCACACCGACATCGTCACCGAACAGATCTATCCGGCGAGCCGGCTGGTGTCGTCGATCACCGGCATCCATGTCCAGCCCAACAAGGCCATCGTCGGCGCCAACGCCTTTGCCCACGAGTCCGGCATCCACCAGGACGGGGTGCTCAAGGAGCGGACCACCTACGAGATCATGAATCCCGCGGATATCGGCCTCAGCAAGGGTTCGCTGGTGCTGGGCAAGCACTCCGGCCGGCACGCCCTGGGCAGCCATGCCCAGTCCATGGGGTACTCACTGAGCGACGAGCAGCTGGCGCGGGTCTTCACCCGGTTCAAGGAGCTGGCCGACGTCAAGAAGGAGGTCTTCGACGAGGACATCGAGGCGATCATCATGGACGAGGTGCTGCGCATCCCGGAAACCTACCAACTGGCGTCGCTGGGGGTGATGAGCGGTCTCAACACCCTGCCCACCGCGGCGGTGAAGATGCGGGTGAACGGCACGGAAGTGGAGGGCGCCAACATCGGCGTCGGACCCATCGACGCCACCTTTCGCACCATCGCCGGCCTGGCGAAGACCAGCAGCAAGCTGCTCTATTTTTCGGTGAACTCCATCACCGGCGGCACCGACGCCCAGGGCGAGGTGCTGGTGCGGATGGAGGAGGGCGGCCGCACCGTGGTGGGCCAGGGCACCGACCCGGACATCATCACCGCCGCGGCCAAGGCCTATGTCAACGGACTCAACCGGCTGGTCTACCTGGCCGACGATAAAGCTTCCAAGAAATAATCAGATAATGGAGAGAAGATCATGAGCGACAGGAAATTCAATGTAGCGGTCGCCGGCGCCACCGGAGCGGTGGGCGGCGCCATGCTGGACGTGCTGGAGCGACGCAACTTTCCGATAGGCGAGCTGCGGCTGCTCGCCTCCGAGCGGTCGGTGGGCAAGACGCTCTCTTTCCGGGGCAAGGAATACCCGGTGCAGCTGATGACCAAAGACGCCTTTGCCGGCATCGACATCGCCCTTTTCTCCGCCGGCGCCTCGCGGTCGCTGGAGTTCGGTCCGGCGGCGGCCGCCGCCGGGGCGGTGGTGGTGGACAACTCCAGCGCCTTCCGGATGGATCCCGAGATCCCGCTGGTGGTGCCCGAGGTCAACGCTTACGCCATCGCCGGGTACAAGAAGCGCGGCATCATCGCCAATCCCAACTGTTCCACCATCCAGATGCTGGTGGCGCTGAAGCCGATCCGCGACAAGGTCGGCATCAGGCGGATCGTCGTCTCCACCTACCAGGCGGTATCCGGCACCGGCGCCAAGGCCATCGAGGAGCTGAAGAACCAGGTGCACGAGTATGCCGCCGGCAAGCCGATGACCAGCAAGGTCTACCCCCATCAGATCGCCTTCAACTGTCTGCCGCACATCGACTCCTTCCTGGCGAACGGCTACACCAAGGAAGAGATGAAGATGGTCAACGAGACCAGGAAGATCTTCGACGACCCTGAAATCGGCGTCACCGCCACCACGGTGCGGGTGCCGGTCTACTACGGTCATTCCGAATCGGTCAACGTCGAGACCAAGGCGAAGATCACCGCCGCCGAGGTGAAGGAACTGCTGCGCGACGCGCCCGGCGTCAAGCTGGTCGACGATCCGGCCAACAACAGGTATCCGCTCGCCATCGACTGCGCCGGCAGGTTCGAAACCCTGGTGGGCCGCATTCGCGAGGACGAGTCCATCGCCAACGGCATCAACCTCTGGGTAGTGGCCGACAACATCCTGAAGGGCGCCGCCTTGAACGCGGTGCAGATCGCCGAAGTCCTCATCAAGGATTACCTGTAATTGCGGGTGATCGCCGGCAGCGCCCGGGGCCGGCGCCTCTGCGGCCCGGCCGGCGCCGATATCCGGCCCACCGCCGACCGCGCCAAGGAGGCGCTGTTCAGTATACTGGGCGATCGGGTCGAGGGCGCCCGCGTTCTCGACCTGTTCGCCGGCAGCGGGGCACTGGGGATCGAGGCATTGAGCCGCGGCGGGGGCTTTGCCGTCTTCGTCGACCGGCAGCAGGCCTCGCTCACCCTTGTCCGCCGCAATCTCGATCTGTGCCGCCTGCAGTCGCGGGCGCTGGTGCTGCAGCGGGATCTGGAGCGGGGCGCCGGCTTTGTCGCCGGCCTCGGGCAATCGCCCTTCGACATCGTCTTCTGCGACCCGCCCTACGGCAGGCAGTGGGGGGAGAAGGTGCTCGCCTGGTTCGCCGACGGCGTGCTGTTGTCCGCCGAAGGCGTCCTGGTCATCGAGGAGCGCAGCGGCGAGAAACTGCCCGAGGCTTGCGGCCGGCTCGGCCTCACCGACCAGCGCCGCTACGGTGACAGTTCCTTCTGGTTCTACCGCCGGTCGCCGGCCGAAATCCCGTCAGGAGATCCATGATGGCCTACCAGCCCTTCGTCGCTCCGGCGACGGACGAATCCATCGCCGTCTATCCCGGCACCTTCGACCCCATCACCATGGGGCACCTCGACATCATCAAGCGGGCCCTGCACCTGTTCGACCGGGTCATCGTCGCGGTCGCCGCCAATGCCGCCAAGACGCCGCTCTTTTCCCTGGAGGACCGGCTGCAGATGATCCGCGACTGTTTTCCTGCCGATGAACGTCGGGTGCAGGTGGAGACGGTCTCCGGCCTGCTGGTCGATTTCGCCTACACCCGGGGGGCGCGGGCGATCATCCGCGGCCTGCGCGCGGTTTCCGACTTCGACTACGAGTTCCAGATGGCGCTGATGAACCGCCGTATCGAGCGTGAGGTGGAGACCGTCTTTCTGATGACCGGCTTCCGCTGGATCTTCATCAGCTCGACGATCATCAAGGATGCCGCCCGCCACGGCGGCGACGTCAGCGGCCTGGTACCCGACCACGTCTGCGAAAAGCTGCGGCAGGTCTTCCTCGGGGCCGAGTCCTGAACAAGCCCGCGGCGCGGTCGGTCCCGCCGCCACCCCTGTCCGGCGTCGAGGCCGGTGGACCAATGCCAAGCAAGGACGCACCACACAACAACCGGAGGGAACTGCTGCTGAGCGGCTGGGGGATTTTGCGTACCGCCGCCCTGCTCACCGTGCTCTATCCCGCCCTGCGCTTCCTCGAAGCGGTCCTGCCCCGGCGGCCGCGGCAGGTGCTGGTCCACAAGAGACTGGCCAACGGTGCCTACCACGTCGACAGGGATTTCATCCTCTTCGACGAGGGCGGCCGGAGCTGGGCGGTTTCCCGGGTCTGCACCCACCTGGGCTGCCGGCTCAACTACCGGCAGGAGGAAAACCTGCTGGTCTGCCCCTGCCACAGCAGCAAATTCACCCTGGACGGCACCCGGGTCGCCGGCCCGGCGACGCGCAACCTCGCCGCCTATCCGGTGAAGCGCCTTGCCGATGACAAGGGCTACCTGATCACCATCTGATCCCTGCCATGATTGCCTTCCTCCACAGGGCCACCGGCCGACTCCGCGACTACCCCTGGGGGGCGTCCAGCCTGTTCCTGCTCTGTGTCTCGGTGCTGTCCGGTATCACCGTCTCGCTGCAGTACGATGTCGCCGATCCATTCTACTCGGTGGTGGCCATGGATCTCTCCCTGCCCTTCGGCCTCTTCTGGCGCTCCCTGCATTTCTACTCCAGCCAGCTGTTCTTTCTGTTCACCGCGGTCCATTTCGTCATCGTTCTCGATGCGGTGGAACGACGGATGACCGCAGGCCGCTGGGCCGCCCTGGTGTTCACCCTGCCGGTCATCGTCCTGTTGCTCTTTTCCGGCTACGTGCTGCGCGGCGACGCCACCGGCGAAGCGGCGGGCGCCATCGCCGAAAACATCAGCCTGACCGTGCCGCTGGTCGGTGGAATGATCGACAGTCTGTTCTTTCAGGTGTCCGCCGCCGGGGTTCGCAAGGTCGCGGCCCAGCACTATGCCGGGTTGCCCTTTCTCTGGCTGCTGCTCTCCTGGAGCCATGTCCGGCGGTACCAGGTGGACTGGGCCGGACACGGGGTGCTGCTCGCCGCTCTGCTGCTGTTCTGCGCCCTGGTGCCGGCGCCGATGGAACCGGCCAGCCTCGGCACCCGCCATGTCAACGGTCCCTGGTTCTTCCTGGGTGTGCAGGAACTGCTGCGCTACGCCCAGCCGTTCTGGGGCGGCATCGCCTTTCCCTTTGTCCTGGTCGGCGGCCTGCTGGCGATCCACGTTCCGGAACGCCGGCAATCGTGGTGCCGGGTGGTGCTCGCCTGGCTCCTTCTCTACGCGGCGCTCTCCGTCGTCGCCCTGACCAGGTGAGTCCGATGGCCGTGGAAATCCCCATCGACGGAACCCTGGACCTCCATACCTTCCAGCCACGCGAGGTCGGCTCCCTCGTCCCCGACTACATCGAGGAATGCCGGCAGCGCAGCATCCTCCACCTCAGGATCGTCCACGGCAAGGGCAGCGGCACCCTGCGCCGCACCGTGCATGCGATTCTGGACCGACTGCCCGGGGTCCGGGGCTACCGGCTGGCGCCGGAGGAGGCCGGCGGCTGGGGCGCCACCCTGGTCGATCTGGAGCCGCCGCCAACCTGAGGTCCTGGCCCTGTTCGGGCTTCTGTCAAGGTGTTCCGCGCCGCAACGGCAGGCTTCGATCTGGTGGGCTTGTGGCCAGATTGTGACACCCACGCTCTGCTCTGGTGGGTCAGCGATCCCGCGGCCTTGAGTCGGCCGTCCAGCAAGGCCATCGACAGTGCCATGGAAACAAACGGGGTCTGCCCTTCTGTATCAGTTCCTGGGAGATCGCGATGCTGGTGGCGCGTGGCCGATTGCGGCTGGCCCTCGATGTCTGCGACTGGCTGTGCCGTTGCGAAGCCCTGCCGTTTCTCACCTTTGTCGCGGTGAACAACGCCATTGCCGTGGAGTCGGTTCGCCTGCCGGACTTCCCGCATGCGGCTCCTGCCGGACCGGATCATCGTCGCCACCGCCATGTCTCAGGGCGTGGCACTGGTGGCCGGGGCCAGTAAACTGGACGAATACCCACATCTCAGTATTTTTCTGCTGTCTTCTACAACTTCACCCCGCGCAGCAGGGGGGATTGGCCGACCGCCGACCTGAGGCAGGCACGGAATGCGGAAAAACGGTTGTAGCGGTTCCGGTAGTAGTCGTCGAGCAGCCGTTGTGCCTCGGCCTTGCCCGAGCGAACGCACCGGGTTTCGGCCAGGGCGGCGAGCACCTGGGCTGCGCGGTCGTAGGCCCCGCGGTGCTTGTTGGCAACGATGTGGTTGACCCGTTTTTCGCCGATGGTGCGCGCCCACTCGAGGTAGCGGGCCAGGGCCGTCTCGTCCGGGCCGGCCAGGGCCAGGCCGTGGACGATCTCTTCCGGTATGGAGGCGCAAACGGCATCGCTGGCGCACGGCTCCTGGTCAAGGTCGTAACCGTGGGCATCGCCGTAGGCGTGCAGCAGGGCGCTGACCGCGCCGCTTTCCCTGCCGCCGGCGGCAAGGTGGAGGACGGCGGCGAACACCACCCCGGCCGGCGAGCCGTAGGACCAGCCGACCGGTTTCGCCTTCTCCGCCAGGGCAAAGGCCTCCGGCAGGCGGCCTGCCATGAGCAGGGTCTTGGCGTAGAGGCAGGAGTCGAACATCGGCGTCCGGGTCAGCTTTTTCATGACGTCGAGCGCAAGGGAGAGTTCCTGCTGCCGGGCCGGTCCCCTGCCGGCGGCGGCGAGCAAGGAGAGCAGGGTGGTGGCGGCCGGCAGGGAACGGAACCGTTCCCGTCTGCCCTCCAGGACTGTCGGTCTGTCCCCCAGCGCCTGCCCCGCCTCGATGAGCCGGGCCGCCGCCGCTGCCCGGGGGTATCCCGGGGGGAGCTCGGCCAAGCCTTCCCTGGCCGCCGCCGCCATGCCCTTCCAGTCGGAATCAGATCGTAGGCGGTCGCACCAGGTGACGTAGCCCAGGGGCTGTTCGGCCCGCCATTGCCGGGCCAGGGCCGCCACCCCTGCGACGCCGCCCAGCATGAAGGCCGCTTCCAGACGCAGGGCCGCCAACCGGGTATTGGCGATCTTTCCCCCCGACAGGGCCTTGTCCCACTGGAGGAGGAATTCGGCCAGGCCCGGCAGGTCGCCGGTCTGGGCGTCAATGACGTCCTGCAGCAGGGGGACGTCACCGGGCACCTCATCTCCGAACGGCCCCCCGTCCGCCTCGATCTCCATGGCGGCCAGCATGGCGGACAGGCGTTTCTTGCCGGCGGTCAGTTCATAGACGGCGCGACAGTGGCGCGCCCGCCCCTCCCTGAGGCCGGCCTTGTTCCTGGACCAGTCGTGGCCATGCTCTTCGGCGATTCTGACCGCGGCAAAGAGCCGGGAATATACCTGCCGGGCTTCGGCAAGCAGCCCCTGCCGGAACAGCTGGCCGGTCTCTTCCAGGCAGTCGGCAACCTCCGCCTCCATCTCTGCGGTCAGAATGGGCGGGTCGTCGTGGTAATACTCACCGTCATCGTATTCACCCCAGTAGGAGCCGTCTTCCATCGCCTCGGCTCGCCTGGCCATCTGCCGTTCCAGAACCTCGATCCGTTTGATCGTGTCCCTGACGGGTGCGGGCTCGCCGGTCGTCCGCCCCGCCAGAAGACCGGTGAGATCGTGGAGGAACGCCGCCCGGCCGCCGGCCGGGACCTCGCGGGCCAGGGACAGGAAAAGGCGCTGGAGCGCCTCCCTGTCCAGGGGACGGCATAAGGACTCGACCCTCTCCAGGTAGGGCCGCAGAGCCAGGATTTTTTCGTCGTCGCGCATGCTTTTCTTCCCGCTTGCCTTGGTTCCGTTGAGAGAGTGGGGCGCCTTGACGGAAGTTATTGTACATGATAGCTTGTACATGTTGCCAAGGAGGCCCGTATGAGATCCTTATCCGTATCCGTGGCTCGCAGCAAGCTGCCCTCGCTGCTGGACGATGTCGCGCGTAACCATGAGACCATCATTATCAGCCGCAACGGTAAGCCGGTGGCGCAATTGGCGCCGGTACCGGAGACGGTTCGGGATGAGCCGGCCCGCTTCCCCCTGCGGGAAATCACCATCTCCATCGCCGACGATTTTGATGAGCCCGCCCCTGAGCTGTGGGAGGCGTTGGGGCAGTGATCGTGCTCGATACCCATGTCTGGCTGTGGTGGTTGCACGATCCTGGCAGATTGTCGCCGGCGGCGGACAACCTGCTCCAGCAGGAGCAGCGTTCCGGGGCGTTGGTTATCTCGGCGATTTCCGTCTGGGAGGTGGCGGTCAAAATCCAAACGGGCAAACTTTCGATTCCCATGGATATCAACCGCTGGTTTCATCTGGCCAGAGGCTACCCGGCCACAATCATCGAGCCGCTCACCCCGCTCGACGCCATTGCCAGCACCGTGTTTCCCGGCGATTTTCACAAGGATCCGGCGGATAGAATCATTATCTCGCTGGCGCGCCGGCTTGCCGTGCCGCTGGTGACCTGTGATCGGAAAATTCTTGCGTACCAGCACGTCATGACGTGCTGGTAGTCCACCCCCGGGGCTCCACCTCAGTGCAGCGGCACGATCTTGCTGCCCCTGAGGCAGCAGTTTTTGTGTTTCCGGCCGCTGCCGCAGGGGCAGGGATCGTTGCGGCCGACCCGCGCCACCTGACGTTCTTCCTCTCGCGGAACGCGCTGCCGCCGTTCTTCCAGAGTGCGGGCATGGGCGATGAGGGTGTCCACCGCCGCCGGCAGCGAGTGGAAGATATCCAGCCAGAAGTCATCGAGGGCCTTCTCGTCTTCCGGTACCTCGAAATAGTCGGGGGCGGCATCCTGGTCGGCGACGGCGGTGACGACGGCGAGGCTGTCGAACAGTTCCCGTTCCTCCGGGGTCAACTCGTCCCCGCCTTCTCCTTTGTCCCAGCAGCCGGGGCGGAGCAGCAGCGCGTTGTAGAGACCGTAGGCCCACTCGTCCAGTTCGTCGAAGCTCCAGCCCTCGGGATCCTCCATGTCGTAGGGGAAGGCGAGTTCGCCGCTGTCCCAGGCGTCGAAGAAATCGTCCAGCACCCGGAACAGGGCCTCCATCAGGGTTTTCTCCTGCGCCTTGGACTCGAAGTCGGGCAGCCCCCTCGCGAAGGCGACCTCCAGCCATTCGCCGGTGCCGATGTCCGCCGGGGTGATGGCCAGGCCGAAAAAGAAGCCGAGCAGTTCGACGGGAGTGAACGGATCGCAGCCATGGATGTGTCCCATGGCCAGCAGTTCCTCGACGGTTTTCATATCGGATTCGAAACTCATGCGGCCGTCTCCTGATGGGTGGTCGGTTGCGGCCCAAGCCGCGGGCAGACCAGCATAAACGACATGGGCGGTGCTGCGCCAGGGGCATTCTGCATTCGAGGAGGAAAAAAAGGAGGAGACCGCCCGGCGGACGCTTTACCGGTGAGAGGGGAAAATCGGCCGGCCGCGCCGATGGTCGTTCAGGGGGGAGGATGCTTCGGGACCGCCTTCCGGCGCGTTTTCAGGAAGAGCTGGCCTGCTCCGCCATGTGGCCGTATTCCGCCAGCAGGTAGGCGGTGATCCGGTCGCGCAGGGGGGCGTCGGCGTATCTCAGGCCGTTCATGAGCAGCCACATGTACGGATCCTTGTCGTACCAGCGTTTCCGGCTGATATCCAGGGGGAATTCCAGGACGAACCGGTCCAGGAGATCGGGGCTGTGCTCCCGGATCAGCTCCATGATCCCGCGGATCAGCCGATCCCGGTCCCAGCGGTTGGTGTCCTTGAGTCCGTCCAGGCAACGGCCGAAATCCCCGTATTGGTCATACCAGCGCTTGTTCATGATTTCTCCCCCTTTCCAGGTGTGCGGTGCGTGCCGCCGGAATCGGACCTCCGGCTCGCGGGCCTCTCCATCCATTGTATGCAATCGCATCCGGAAACTGAAGGGATTTTCAGCCGGCATGGCAGCGGAGGAGGGTGGTGGAACGGCAACGGTTCGCCGTTGCCGCCGGGGCAGGTCAAGAAGGTTCTTGCGGAAGGGGCGATGCCGGCTCAGCGCACCGCCGCCAGCTTCAGCGGCAGCCGCTGCGGCCGGCCGAGGAGGGTCTTCAGGTATTCCAGTTCCAGTACCGCCAGCATCTGGGTGCGGTCCATGACTTCGGTGGTTTCGTCGAACAGGGCGGCGAATTCGCTGCGGGAGAGCACCGCTTCGGCGGCGTACTGGCGGGAGATGGTCTGCATGTAGCTGTCCATCAGGTCGCGCAGGCGGCGGTCGTCCACCTCGCTGATCTCCTTGAGATCGGCGGCCATCTTTTCCGGCGCGGGCAGCCGCGGGTTCTCGATGAGACGGCGGAGGTCGGTGGCGTACCGTTCCATGCCGCGGTGGATGTGCTTCGGCTCCACCATGTTGATGCCGGCCCAGCCGGCATTGAGCCATTTGAAAGAGCCGCAGCGTACCCCCTGTGCCCCCGGTTCCTGGACGAAGACGGTGAGGGAGAGGGAACGGTAGATGTAGGACTTCACCCAGCCGAGACCGCGGCTGGTGAGGCCGGTGGCGTCGGAATAGAGGAAATCCCAGGCGTGGTCGTCGCCCAGCACCGCGCCTTTTCTGCCCACTTCGGACTGGTCGCGCTGCCGGCCCAGCGACAGGAATATCCTGCGGCCGTCGCCGTCGCTGAAGAGGATCAGGGTCCGGTCGATGTCGTAGCCGTAGTAGGCGCCGGTGAACAGGTCCGGGGTGATCTCCTCGTGCTCGGCGAGCTGGACGATCTGCGGCCGGGGCGTTGCCTCGCGCCATGCCCAGGTCACCTCCCTGCCCGAGGCGTCCGGCAGCCGGCGGGCGGTGCGCAGCGACGACGGCGAAAACATCTGCGAAGGGATGTCAGGGTTGTAGGCGTAGGCCAGCAACCGGTCCATGCCGATGGCCAGGTCGAACTGGTAGTAAGCGGTGGTGGTCTGCTCCAGAGCCTCGGGCTGATAGAGGGTGTCCGGATTCTTCCGGGCGGCGACGAACTCGACCAGCGGCGCCACCACCGCCGGATCGAGGTCGGTGCTCGGATTGGCGCCGACCATGGTGAGCAGCCGGTTGATCACCGGATCGAGCGCGGGCGGGATCCGTCGGGTTTCCAGGGCGGCGGCGAGGCTGCCGTGGAGGAGGAGGACGAGGGCGAGGAGACAGGGGACAAGTCGCGGCATGATGGGCTCGCTGGCAGGCTGATCGGGGGCAGTGACGGTGTGGGCCACCATCCTGTTAACCAGATCCTAATTTACGCGCAGCCGCGGCCGAATGCAAGCACGATGATGAAAAGAGGGAGGAGCGATCCCCCTGGAACCGGTGCATTCGCCGGACAAAGAGGGAAGGCGCCGCCATCCCCCGCTCTGGACCGCCACCGCCCTGGGGGAAGCGCTCAGTCGTCCGGCACAACGAAAACCGGGTTGGCGAGAATCCGGGTGCGGGGACCGGTCGCCTCCAGCCGGTAGAAGCCGGCGCCCGGCGGCCGCTGCCTGTCGGTCACCTGCCAGCGGAACGGGGTGACACCGTCGGTTTCGGCGATCACCTCGCCGTTGCGGATGAGTCGCAACCGGATCGGATGGGGGTCGCCGCCGCCGTGGTCGACCATCGCCCGGATGAGTGCCGGGGTGGAGTCGGCGACGGCGAGGCGGCCGCCGATGGCGGCGGTGGCGCCGTCCGCGGCGGTGACCGAGAACTCCCGCAGCAGATCACGGTCCCGGCCGTGGCCGCGCAGGGCATAGGCGCGGCCGGCGGAGAGGGCATCGAGCAGCGCCCTGCCGGACTTTTCCCGGGCCAGCAGCACCGTGGCGAAATTGCCCAGCACCTCGCCGTCCTTGCCCTCGCGGTGGAAATCGGCGACGGCGATGGCGGTTGGCGGCCGCTGCCGTTCACCCCGGCAGTACTGGAGCAATAGACCGTCCCAGAGGCCGCCGGGCTCGGTGGTCGTCGTCCGGTCGCCGTAGATGGCGGCAAAGCCGGTGTAGCCCGTGTTCCGCTCCAGCATTTCCGGGTAGGACGGGGTGTCGAGGCGGATCGGGCCCAGGGGGCGCCGGCCGCTGTTGGTTTCGGGATGGTTCCAGAACGAGAGGCCGCCGCCGGCGGCGACCCGGTCGATGCACTCCTGCCAGGGCGCGGCCCCCTGCTCGCCGTGGTACTGGTCGAAGCGGCTGACGCCCGGGCGCAGATCGTTCTGGCCGAGCAGGAGGGAAAACAGCAGGAGAAGGAGCCCGGCGAGCCGGAATCTCCCACCCCAGCCGAGGGCGACCACGCCGATCAGGCCGGTGAGGACGAACAGGATGAGGAACGGCGGTTGGCGATCGATGCGGAGAGAACCGTGATCGTTGTGCAGCACCGGCAGGCCGGCGAGCCCTTCGGCGTCGAGGCCGAAGACGAGCAGGTGGCGTTCCCACTGGTGCGCGACCAGGCCGTCGCCCACCAGCGGCAGGCCGGTCCAGTAGTAGAAGGGCGCGGCCTCGACGCCGGGGATGAACAGGACATCGGGCCAGCGTTCGCCGGCGGCCCGGACCCGCCGTAGGTATTCGCCGGCGCCCACCGTCGCCACCGACGGGCGTTCCTCGCGTTTTTTTACGATCTTCCGGAACGGGAAAAGCCCGTACTCCAGCACCAGCCGGTCGTGGTCGCTGACGAAGATCGCCTCGATTCCGTGCTGCCGGGCCAGGGCGGCCAGCTGGTCGAAATCGTGATCGCCGTCCGAGACCGTGGAACGGACATCGATCACCGCCGTCACCTGAAGGAGGCCGGTGTCGTCCGTCGCCCCGGCGCCGGCGGCGGCGAAAGGCAGGATGCCGAGCAGAACCGCCAGCAGCGGCGGCAGCCGCTTCATCCCTCCGTTTCTCCCCCGGCGGCGGTAAGCCGCAGGCGCTGCGGCCGCCGCGCGATGGCCTGCCGGTAGATTCCGTCCAGCAGGCGCAGCATCTCCTCCTGGCTGAAGTGCCGGCTGCGCCGCCGGCCGCGCTCGCCCATCGCCGCCGCCCCTTCCGGGTCGGCGAGGATACGGGCGATGGCCGCGGCCATCCCGGCCGGATCGTCCGGCTCGACCAGATGGCCGTTGTCGCCGTCCTCCACCAGATCCGGGATGCCGCAGACCCGGGTGGCCACCAGCGGCCGGCCGGCGGCCATGGCCTCGACCAGCACCCGTCCCATGCCCTCGTTGAGCGAGGCCAGAACGAAACAGTCGAAGAGCGGCATGATCAGATGGATGTCCCGCCGCCAGCCCAGAAGGCTCACCCGCTCCGCCTTGCCGGATTTGTCGATCCGCCGCCGCAGTTCCTCTTCGAGTTCCCCCTTGCCGACATAGACCAGGTGTGCCTCCGGGAAGCGCTGCCAGACCTGCTCCATTGCCTCGAACAGGCCCAGCGGATTCTTGATGGGCGACAGCCAGCCCACCGTGCCGACGATCTTGCCGCAGTCCTCCGGCAGACCCAGCCGGCGCAGGGCCGCTCTCCGTTCCTGCCGCACTCCGTCGGCAAAGGGCTTGAGGTCGACGCCGCTGTGGACCAGGTCGATCTTGCCGGCCGGCGCCACCCGCCTGTCGAGGTAGTCCCGCCGTTCCCCGGGAGTGAGGGCGATCAAGCGGTCGCAGAGGCGGGTGAACAGCCGTTCGAGCAGGATGAAGCAGAGCGAGGCCGCACGGCTGGAGTAGCCGAAGAAGACATGGCCGTGGGGGGTGTGGACCACCGTCTCCACCCCGGCGAGGCGGGCGGCGAGCCGGCCGACGATGCCGGCCTTGGATGTGTGGGTGTGGACGATGGCCGGCCGCAGCCGGCGGCACAGCCGCCAGAGGGCGAAGGCGGCGGCGGTGTCGTTGAGGGGGGAGATGCGCCGCACGAGGGAGGCCATGGGCAGGAAGACGACGCCGCGCCGCCTGCCCTCCTCGGTCCGCTGGCGGAGAATCGCCTCCTCCTCCGCGGTCATCCGCGATTCCCGGGCCAGGCCGTGCACCAGGATGTTGCGGTAGCGGCCGGCGGTGCCGAGGCAGGTGGCGAGGGTGTTCTGGGCCGAGCCGCCCATGTCGAGGCGGGTGATGACGTGAAT
The DNA here is from genome assembly GCA_040755255.1 of Thermodesulfobacteriota bacterium. GTDB lineage: Bacteria > Desulfobacterota > Desulfobulbia > Desulfobulbales > S012-135 > JBFLZZ01. Next base: position 20,621 of record JBFLZZ010000037.1, on the reverse strand, counting down.
GATGGTCTCCATGGCTGCTCCCGGTTGCGGTGTCAGTCGCGGGCGCCGGCCACGGCGGCCAGCAGGGTTTCGGCGTGGCGCCGCCAGGAGAAGCACTCGCGGGCGAAGGCGGTGCAGCGGCACCGCAGGTCGAGGTAACGGTCCTGATCGGCAAAAGCCTGCATCGCCCGGGCGATGCCGTCCGCCATCTCCGCCGCGCCGTTGCCGGCGAAAAGAAAGGCGGGATCGAAGCGGCCGAGGATCTCCCGGGTGCCTCCCACCGGCGTGCCCAGCACCGGCGTGCCGCAGGCGAGGGATTCGGGGGTGACCAGGCCGAACCCTTCCAGGGCGCGGGTGGGGACGATGAAGAAATCGGCGGCGCCGTACCAGTCGGCCATGGCCTCGTCGGGGAGAAAGCCGGTGAGTCGCACCCGGCCGGCGAGATCGAGCCGGTCGATCTGATCCTGCAGGGCGGGGCGCAGCGGTCCGTTGCCGCCGATGGCGAGGGACACCCGCAGGCCGCGGTCGAGGAGCAGGCGGATGGCGGTGACCAGCCGGTCGAGACCCATGCGCGGCTCCAGGTTGCGGATGGTGAGAAGGTGGACGGTGTCGGCGGGAAATCCGAGCCGCTGTTTCAGGCGGGCGCGGTCGGCGGGCGGCTGGAACCGCTGCTGGTCGACGCCGCCGGGGTTGACCACGATCCGCTCCCGGTCGATGCCGTGCACGGCCACGGCCTTTTCCGCCATGTAGTCGCTCAGGGTGAGCACCACTGCCGCCCGTCGCAGGCAGAGCCGTTCCGCCCGCCGCCGGCCGAGCGCCGGCAGGCTTGTCCGCCAGCGGGGGAGGTGGCCGCGGTCGAGGAGGTACTCCTCGTGGCCCGGGGAATGAAAGACGTAGACCAGCGGCACGCCGCGCAAACGGCCGGAGGCGAGCAGGGCGAGGGCGGTGAAGGGCTGGTGGGCGACGACGCAGTCGAAGCCGGCGCCTTCGGCCAGACGGTCGAAGAGCGGCCCGGTTTCCCGTGCCAGAGACCACAGAAAGGAGGGGAGGGAACCGGGGTCCGCGGGGTAGCTCGCCTCGGTGACGCCGTCGGCGTCGTGCCATCGCGTTGCGTCGGCGCCGTTGCTCCGGGTGAGCGCCCAGGCGCCGGCGCAGAGGCGGGCGACGGTGCGGGTCTGCTGGTGGAGCACCTGTTCGGCGCCGCTCACCGGCCGCGATGCCGGCACGTCGGCGACGAAGAGCAGTCTCCCTGGCGGTCTGGGGTCAGAGCAGTTCTTCATAGATCTCCTGGATGCGTTCGACCTGGCGGCCGATGTCGAAATGGGACTCGGCATGACGCCGGGCAGTGATGCCGAGTCGGGCGCGCAGCTGCGCGTCCCCGGCGAGGCGCGTCAGGACCCGGCCCAGTTCTTCATCCAGCCGGTCCGGGTCCAGCAGCAACCCGGTGCGACCATGGTCGACGGCCTCGCGGTTGCCGCCCAGGCGGGTGGCGACCACCGGCAGGCCGGCGGCCATCGCCTCGGCGATCACCCGGGAAAAGCCTTCGCGGAACAGGGTGGGCAGGGCGAAGATGTCGAAGGCGGGGAGCAGGGCGGCGACGTCGTCGCGCCGGCCGGTGAAGACGACCCGCTCGGCGATGCCGGCTTCACCGGCAATGAGTTTAAGCCGCTCGAAGTCGCCGTCGTCGCCGGCGCCGACGATCACCAGGCGGAAGTCTTCCCGCCCCGCCGCCGGCAGACCGGCGCAGGCGGTGATGAGCCGGTCCTGGCCCTTCAGCGGATGCAGCCGCCCCACCGTGCCGACCACCAGGGTGGTGGCCGGGATGGCGAGCCGGGCGCGGGCGGCCTGTCGCTCCACCGCGGCCGGAGGGTGTCCGATCTCGGCCCCGTTGTGCACCACCCGGACCTTCTCCGGCCGGCCCATCCGCCGGAAGCGTTCGCCGATGTCGCCGTTGACCGCGATGATCCGGTCGGCGAGCAGATGGAGCGTCCGGTCCACCCAGCAGCGGTCGGGGTCACCCACCCGCACGTGCCAGACCAGCGGCAGCCGGCAGAGTTTGGCGGCGAGGCCGAAGTAGAGGGCCTGCCGCGGTGAGTCGGCGTGTACCAGGCGGATGCGGAGGGCGCGGAGCCGGCGGGCGATGGCGAAGACGGCGGGCAGGTGCAGCCGCCGGATCGGTGGGGTGGCGAAGAGGAAGGGGTGGACGCCGGCCGCCCCGGCGCGGTTGAGCAGTTCGCCCCCGGTCGGCACTGCCAGATGCGGCCGGAACCGATTGCGGTCCAGGTGGTGCAGCAGGAGCAGCAGGCTGTGCTGGCCGCCGCCCAGCATTTCCCCGTAGGCCGAGGTGAAGAGGAGGTCAGCGGCGGGCGGCGGCGACATGATGTTCATAACAGGAGGTGAGCTGGGCGAGCATGGCGTCGTCGGTGAAGCGCTGCCGGTAGAGTTCTCGGCCGCGGTCGCCGAAGCGGCGGCGCAACCGGCCGTCACCCAGCAGTCGGTCGAGAGCGGCGGCGAGGCCGGGGACGTCGCCGGGTTCGCAGAGCAGGCCGGAACCGTTTTCCTCGATGACCTCGGGGATGCCGCCCAGCCGGCTGCCGATGGCGGCGAGACCGGCGGCCATGGCCTCGATCACGGCGATGCCCATGCCCTCGCGGACCGTCGACGGCAGCACGAGGCAGCAGCCGTGGGGCAGCAAGCGCCGGACATCGGTGCGCAGGCCGGCGAAGACCACCCTGCCGCCGAGGCCGAGTTGGCGGGCCAGCCGCTGCAGGTCGCCATCGAGGGGACCGGCGCCGATCAGGACGAGACGCAGCCGCGGGTGACGGCCGGCGACCGCGGCCGTAGCCCGGAGCAGCGCCGCCTGCCCCTTGTGGGGCTGCAGCGAGGCGACGCAGAACACCACCTGATCGTCGGCGGCGAGGCCGAAATCGGCGAGAAACTCTTCCTGCGCCACCGGGGCGGGCGGTGGTGCGATGCCGTTGGGCAGCACCTGCGTCCTGGCCGCGGCGATTCCCTCGCGTTCGCGGACAAAGGCGGCCACCGCCGCCGAGCAGCAGAGCACCGCGGCGGTGATCCGGCCGAGACCCCGCTCCATCAGCAGGTTGCGGCGTCGGTACTGGCTGTTGGTGGAGTGGACGTGGTGGACGAGCACCGGCACCCCGGCGATTTTCGCGGCGATGCGGCCGGCGGTGCCGGCGAAGTAGCCGTGGGTGTGGACGATGTGCGGCGCCGCTTGCCGGAGCTGGCGGGCCAGGGCGAGAATCGGCCGCACTCCGTGGTAGGTGTCGCAACGGAGGATGCGCACCGGGCAGCCCCGCTCGCGGATACGGTCGGCCATGGCGCCGCCGCCGGCCAGCGCCCAGACGCCGGAATCGTAGCGATTCCGGTCGAGGCCGGTGGCGATGGTGGCGATCACCTGTTCCAGCCCGCCGACATCCAGGCGTTCGGTGAGCTGCAGGACGCGGAGCTTCTCCATGGTCATCCGCCGATCCGGGCGAGCAGCCGCCCCATCCGTTCGGTATAGGTGTGCCGGCTGCGGACCAGTTGCTGGCCGGCCGCGGCGATCCGCCGTCTTTCCTCCGGATGGTCGAGGTACCAGGCAGCTTTGCGCCGCAGTTCGTCAGGGTCGCGGAACACGTCCAGGTGGACGCCGGCGTCGAACTGGGCGGTGACGTCCGGCTGGTCGTCGGAAAGGACGAAAGCGCCGCAGGCCATCGCCTCGTAGATCTTCGGGCTCGCCTGCCGGCAGGGGGTGCGGCCGTCCTGGTAATGGACCACGAGGACGATGTCGCTGGCCTGGAAGATCTTCTTCCAGACCGCGGGCGGCAGCTCGCCGCCGGTGCAGCGCGCCGCCAGGGGATGGCATGCGTCGAGCCGCTGCCAGCCGGGACCCCAGGCGCGGACGTCGAAGTCGGCCAGCTGTTCGATGGCGGCGAGCCGGTTGGGGTAGAAGGAGCCGACGGTGCAGATCCGGGAACCGTAGCACTTCCGGTCGTCGTCGTCGATGCTCGCAGGCCGGTGCATCTCGGCGTCGCAGGCAAAGGGCAGCCAGGTGGCCCGGACCCCGGCCGCGGCGAGCAGGTCGATCGCCTCGCTGCCGCCGCAGAAGACGTGGTCGTACCGGGGCGCCGCGGCCAGCACCGGCGCAAAGTTGATCGGCGCGTCGATGGTCCAGAGCGCGGTGGCGATGTCTTTTGCGGCCAGGCGGCGGACGGTGTCGGGGAAGATGCGGTGGCCGCCGGCCACCAGCACTAGGTCCGGCCCGAAGGCGGCGGCGCCGTCGAGCAGGCCGCGGTTGATGCGCCCCAGTTCCCAGCGTTCCAGCGGGGGAAGGAGGCGGCGCAGCCGGCCGGGCAGGCGGAAGTTGCGATCGTCGTGGAAGCGGACCTGGTGCCCCAGCTGGCGCAGGGCGCTCTCGACGTACTCGGTGATGGTCAGGAAATGGGGATTGCGGTTGGTGCAGAAGAGGATGTTCATGAAGGTTCCTCCAGGTGGGCCCGCCGCAGCAGGGCGAAGCCCCTGCCGAGCAGTTGGCTGTCCGCCTGATCGAAATAGCGGATGGTCTTGAGGAAGAACAGGTAGACGGCGGCAAAGACCAGCCCCCTGCCGCAGAGCAGCAGACCGGTGGCCATCCTGCCGTCGCCGGCGGGAGCGGGGACGGGCAGGAGCGAGGCGGCGAGCGCCAGACCCGTGGCGAGGAGCGGCATGGGGTAGAGTGCGGCGGCGGTCTGCCGCCAGAAGGGTTCGCCCAGATGACGGTGGAAGGCGGTGAGAAACCAGAGCGCGCCGACCGCGGCGGCGACGGCCGAACCGAACAGGGCGCCGCGAAAGCCGAAGAGCAGGATCAGGACGGCGCTGCAGGCGAGGTTGGCTGCGGTGGCCGCCAGTGACGAATGCATCTCGAAGTCGGGCAGGCCGCAACCGCGGGCGATGAGCCGGCCCATGCCGGAGAGCACGGTGCAGGCGTAGCCGACCACCAGGATGCGCAGGGCGCTGACCACCTCGGGATAGCCGGCGCCCAGCCAGAAACGGATGAGCAGATCGCCATGCAGGCAGCAAAAGCCCACCAGCGGCACGGTGCAGAGAATCAGGTACCTGGAACCGCGCCGGTAGAGCAGCAGCATGGCGTCGCGCCGATTGCCGGCGTCGAGCAGGGAGGCGGCGGGCAGAATGGCCGGCAGCAGCTGGCTCGGCAGATCGCGGATTACCCGGGCCGGCTTGGCCCCCAGCTCGTAGAAGCCGACCAGGGTCTTGCCGGCACCGGGGAGCAGGGCGCCGATCAAGAGCTTGTCCAGCTGCATGTTGAGCATCTCCGCCATCCGCGCCGCCTGCACCTTGAGGCCGTAGGCGCCGAGGTTGCGGATCATCGCCAGGGACGGCCGGCCGGGCCGGATCCACGGCGCCAGCCGCAGGGTAGAGGCCAGATGCAGGGCGACGGTGAGCAGCGCGGTCAGGCAGCCGACCAGCACCAGTCCCCTGAGCCCGTACCCCGCGTCCAGCAGCCAGACGGTTGCGACGACGTTGGGGATCAGCAGGATCAGGTCGATGCGGTTGGCGATATCGAGACGCTGCATGCCGATCAGCGCCGAACGGAAGACCCGGAAGCTGCCGCGGACCACCGAGATGAACAGCAGGCCGCCGAGCACGAAGAAGATCTCGCCGGTGATTTCCCCGTCGAAGTGGAAGAGATGGAGCAGGGGCCGGTGCAGCAGGAGGATGAGGACGGCGAGGAACAGCTGGAAGAGCAGGTAGTAGACGAAGCCCAGGGTGAGCACCCGGTTGACCGCCGCCCGGTCGCCGGCGGCGTGACCGGCGGCGAGGAAGTGGACGAAGGAACCTTCCACCCCGGCGAGATCGAGGATCGCCAGGGTGGAAACCATCGCCTCCAGCAGGACGAAGACCCCGTAGCGTTCGCCGCCCAGGCTGCCGAGCACATAGGCGGCAAGGAAGAAGCTGACGAAAAAACGCACCGCGAACAGGCCGCAGCTGGAAAGGGTATTGACGATGAGACGGTCGGCGAGGCCCATGTTATTCCCCCCTCCCGGTCCGGCCGTCGCTGTCGAGGCGGCGGACCACCGCCTCCCATGCTTCGGCGACCGTGATCCGCCGCAGGCAGGCGTGGTCGCCGCGCGGGCAATGGCCCTCGTTGCAGGGGCTGCAGGCCGGTTGCCGGCGCAGCACCGTGTGCTTGTCGCCCAGCGGCCACCAGACCTCGGCCAGGGTCGGTCCCATGGTGGACACCGTCGGGCAGCCCACCGCGACGGCGAGGTGCAGCGGTCCGGAGTTGTTGGCGATCAGCAGGGCCGCCCCCTCGAGCAGAGCGGCAAGCCCGCCCATGGACAGCCTGCCGCAGAGATTGCCGGCGCTGATGCCGGCCCTGGCCGCGACCTCGTCGCAGAGCTGCCGTTCCCCGGGCGCGCCGATCAAGAGCGGCCGGATGTCCGTCTCCCGGGCAAGGAGGCGGGCCAGGTCGGCGAAACGTTCCCGTGGCCAGCGCTGGCTGGGGTAGGTGCCGCCGGGATGGAGGACTGCGTAGGGACGGCGGATGTCGGTGTCGCGGAGCAGGGCCGGCTGCTGCCGCCAGTCCGCGGCGACGGCCAGTCTGGGGGCCCGGTCGGCGAGGGTCAGGCCCAGGGGAGCGAGCAGGGTGCCGAGGCGGTCGACCATGTGGGAGTCGGCCGCCACCGGCAGCGGCCGGGTGAGGAAGGCGCCGCGGCCGGCGACGTCGAAGCCGATCCGTTCGGGCACCCCCAGTCTTTTGGCGTGCAGGGTCTTGGCCAGCGGATAGTCGGCGGAAAAATCGATGGCGGCGTCAAACCGCCGGTCGCCGGTCCCGCCGGGGGCGAGCCAGCGGTGGCAGAAGGGCTGGGCTTCCAGCAGTTGCCGCAGATAGGCGGGGGCGCACACCGTGATCTCGGCACCCGCGATGTTCTGGTGCAGGCAGGCGAGTGCCGGCAGGGAACAGACAAAGTCGCCGAGCCGGTCCATGGTGTGGACCAGCAGGCGCGGCGAGGGGGGCAGTCGGAGGGGCGCGCCGCCGGCGGCCGGGGCGAATGGGCCGAGCACCGCGCCGCGAGTGCGGAGATAGGCATGGCGCAGGTTCCGGCGCAGGCGGGGGCTGACCGCCATCAGCGGGCCTCTTCCGGACGGGGGGGGAGAGTCGGCAGCAGCACCGCCAGTGCGGCGAGGAACCAGAAGGGTTCCATGATGCGGACGATGACGAAGGTGTTGGCGCTGACGCCGTGGACGAGCAGGCCGACTGTGCCGGCGATGAACCCGGCGGTCAGTCCCTGCTGCAGGCCGTCGCCGCCGTGGCGCCAGTTGTGCCAGCTGACGGCGAGCAGTTTGCGGATCTGGGCGAAGAAGGCGAGGAGTCCCAAAAGACCGCAGTCGAGAAGCAGCAGCAGGTACTGGCTGTCGACGAAGCCGTAGCCGGTGACGCCGTGGCCGAGGAGCGGCCGGCGGAAAAAGGCGGCAAGCCCGTGCTGCCAGCCCTCGATGCGGGCCGAGGTGGAAGGGTCGAGGGCAACGGAACCGACGACGGTATGTCGGGTTGCCTGCGGCATGAAGGTGTAGGCGATCCGTTCCCGGACCACCTCCGGCAGGGCGAACAGGCCGAGAATGACGAGAGCGGCGCCGACGAGCAGCAGCTTCGACCTGCGGGTCATGGCCAGCAGGGTGAGGAACATGGCGAGAAAGGCGAGGTAGGAGCCGCGTGACCGGGTGTAGAGCAGGACGATCAGGTTGAGTCCGGAAAGCAGCCAGAGCGGCAGGGTGAGAGATGGCCGGGGCAGATACAGGGCGAGGCCGGTGGAGAGAGCGGTCATCAGCACCAGGTAGCCGCCCAGGGTGTTGGGCTCGCCGCTGTTTCCTTCGAAGGGGGCGGTGACCCGCTCGCCCGAGGGGATCTGCAGGAGACCGAAGATATCGATGATCAGGCAGGTGCACAGCATGGCGACGACGAATCTCGCCGCCTGGCCGCGGTCGCGCAGGTGGTTGGCGGCCATGAAGTAGATGAAGTAGTACTCGAAATATTTCAGCAGATAGAAAAAACCGCGCAGCGGCCGGACGCTGCCGACGAGGACGCCGACAGCGGTGGCGGCGAGGCAGACGGCGAAGTAGAGGAAGATGGGGCCGTTCATCGGGGTGTGGCGGAAGACGCCCAGCTCCTTTTCGATGGCCATGCGGGTGAGCCAGCTGAGGCCGAGCAGCACCAGCAGAAAGTCGTCGAGGCGGAGGGTGACGCCGCTGCCGCCGGAGCCGGCGGCGGTGCGCTGGCCGAACTCCGGGGAGAGGAGCATGGCGAACAGGAGCAGATAGAGGGCGGTCTCCGGATGGGCAAGGCCGATGGTGAGCACGACGAGGGCGCCGAGCACCAGCAGCGAGGTGAAAAACGATCCCTGGACGATGACCACGGCGAGCAGGAGGCCTGCCAGGACGAAGGCCGCGGTCAGCAGCCATGCCGGCAGTTGCCGGCCGCAGGCGGCGACGAGCGGCGGCATCATCCCGTTCCTCCCTGAAGGGACAGGTAAAGACCGAAGGCGAGCAGGGAAAAGCCGGCGGCCAGAGCAAGCACCCGGACGAGCGGCGATTTCGCCAAGGCGGCAAGGGTCGCCGCCTTGGCGGAGGAATAGCCCGCCTCCGGCGCCAGGTAACTCTGCAGCTGAGCCGGCTGTCGCTGCGACGAGGTGGAGGCGTTGACCACGATGCCCATGATGTTGGCCCTGGCCTTTTTCAACTGCGCCAGCGCCCGCTGCACCATCTGCCGTTCGGTCCTGCCCGCCTTGAAGACCAGCACCACCCCGTGGACATGGCTGCTGATGATCGCCGTGTCGGCGCCGGCCAGTACCGGCGGCAGGTCGACCAGCACCATGTCGTAGCCGTGCGAGGCCTCTTCGAGCAGTTCGCGGAAGCCGTGACTGAACAGCAGTTCCGTCGGGTTGCCCGGCTTGGTGCCGCAGGGCAGGATGAAGAGGTTGTCGAGACCGGGGGTCAGGGTCACCTCCTCGATGTCCATGGCGCCCAGGATCAGGTCGGTGACGGTGCGTACCGCCTTCTGCCGTTCGGCGGCGCCCAGGAGCAGGTCGGTGAGGCCGGGGCGCGGTTCGAGACCCAGCCATTTGGCGAGAATGGGCTGGCGCAGGTCGGCCTCCACCACCAGCACCCGGGACTGGGACTGGGCTAAAGCGATGGCGGTGTTGAGGATGGCGGTGGTCTTGCCCTCGTTGGCGACGGCGCTGGTAAAGGCGATCACCCGCGACTTGCCGTCCAGGGCGGCGAAACGCAGGGCGGCCATCACCTCCCGGTAGCTCTCCGCCGCGGCGGACGCGGGCAGGTAATGGGTGACCAGGTGACCGATCCTCCGGAACAGCTCCTGGGTCAGCTTGCCGTCCGGCTTGAGGGCCGCGGCCTTTGCCGCCAGTGGCCGGGCGGTGAGCGCCGGAATGGTGGCCAGTACCCTGATGCCGGTGAATTTTTCCGCCTGTTCCGCGGTGGCCATGGAGGTGTCGAGATATTCCAGCAGAATGGCGGCCAACAGGCCGAGGAGCAGGCCGACGGCGAGCCCGGCCGCACCCTTGCCGGCGACGTTGACCCGGGTGAGCGGCGCCATCGGCTCCAGCGCCGGCTTGACGATGGTCACCTCCTGAATCTTGGCCGCCTCCATGATCCGCGCCTCCTGCAGCTTGGTCTGCAGCAGGGTGTTGATCTCCTGGTTGAGCCGGAGGTCGCGCTGCAGCCGTTCCAGGGTGAGGCCCTGGCCGGGCAGGACCGCCAGCTGCCGGCGGTACTCCTCCAGCCGGGTGGTGGTGGCGGCGAGATTCTGTTCGAGAAAGCGCCGCTGGTCGCGCAGGGTGGTGGTCATGTTGCCGATCAGTTCGGCTATCCGGCCGCTGCTGTCCTGTACCAGGGGATGTTCGGCGGTGTAGTTGAGCAGGAGCGCGTCCCGTTCCAGGATGAGATCGACCAGCTTGCCGTTCAGGGATTCGTAGAGCGGCGGCGCGCCGTCGACTGTGAAACCGCTGGTCGCCGGGGTCGCGGTCCGCGCCTTGGCCAGCGCCGCCATGGCCTGGTCGATGGCACCGGTCTGCCGGGTCAGTCGTTGGAATTCGGTTTCCGCCTGGGCGAGCTGGCCGAGCAGGGTGGCGGTCTGGCTGTCCGGGATCAGCAGCCGGTTCTCCTCGCGGAAGCGGAGCAGGGCCTCCTCTGCCTGCCGCAGCTTTTCCCCCACCTGGCGAAGCTGCTCCTCGATGAAGCGGCGGGCGTCGCTGGTGCGCTTGTTGACCTCGGCGCTGTGGGCGTCGCTGTAAACCCGGGCGAGGGTGTTGGCGATGCGCTGGGCGGTTTCCGGCTCCGCGGCGGTGGCGGTGATGTTGACGAGGTTGCTGTTGCCTTCCCGTTCCGCCCGCAGCCTGTCCTTGAGTTCGAGGACGATGGCGATGAGGTTGCGGTCGGAACGGATGCGGGTCGGGTCCAGGTCGCCGGCAAGCAGGCCCAGTTCGACGGCGGCCCGTTCGACCATCGGATAGCTGGTGATGATCGATACCTGGGTGGCCAGATAGTCGGCCTCGGACCAGGAGATGGTTTCGAGATAGATGCCGGTGGTGGTGGAACTACGTTCGATCTTCACCGTCGCGGTGCTCTCGAAGAGCGGCTCCGGCTGGTTGACGAAGGCGAGGCCGGCGGCGAACAGGCCCACCAGCAGGGCGATGGCGAGGATGATCCCCTTGCGCCGGTTGAGCAGGAACCAGTAGGTCCGCAGGTTGACGTCGTGTTCCATCCCGAACCCCGCTTACTTCACCAGCCGCAGGGCGTTGGAGTTGGAGTAGATGTCGCGGTAGCGGCCGGGGTAGAAGAGGAATTCGAGCAGGGGCGTGGTCCGGAGGATGAAATCGTTGAGGCTGCCGATCGCCGAATTGGGCACGTAGACCACGTCGCCGTTTATAAGGGGGAGATTCTGGGAGATGTCGCCCTGGCGGAACAATCGGTCGAGACTGGCGGTGAGCACCGTCGGCGTGCCGTCGCCGTAGCCGCGGATGACCCGCACCTCGCCGGTGGTGGCGGTGGGGGTGGTGCCGCCGGCGTTGCCGATGGCGGCGAGCAGATCGTTGCCGCCGTCCAGGGGGTAGACGCCCTCGCTGTTCACCTCGCCGAAGACGTAGATCCGTTCCTGCAGTTCCGGCAGGCGGGGGATGGTGAGGATGTCGCCGTGGTCGAGCACGACGTTGTGGCTCTCTTCGCCCTTGAGCATGGCGTTGTAGAGGTTGAGGGTGTAGCGCGTGCCGCCGCGCACCAGTTCGACGTTCTTCAGGTCGGAATCCTTGCTGGCGCCGCCGGCCTCCACCACCAGATCGAGGGCGGTGGTCCTGCCCTTGAGCGGGTAGCGGCCCGGCCCGGACCTGCCGGTGGGCAGGATCTGCAGTTCGCCGAAAAGGAGAACCGACTTGCTGTTGCAACTCTTCACCGTCACGTCGAGGCGGGCGTTGCGCACGTATCTGGCGAGCGCCGCGGTGAGACGCTCGTCAACCTGGCGGGCGGTGAGACCGTCCACCGGGATATCCTCCAGGAAGGAGTAGGAGATGACCCCGTCCGGCCGGACCACTGTCTCCACCGCCACCGGTTTCGTCCCTTCCCAGCCGGTGATTTCAAGGAGATCGCCGGGACCGATCCGGTAGGCGAGCACCCCCTGGTCGTCGGTGAAGGTGCTGTTGGCCATCTGCGCCAGGGCCGCCAGGCCGCCGTCGTCGGGGCGCGGCCGGGCTATCGGCGGCGAGGGGAGGGGGGCGGCCGGCGCGGTGAGGGCTGGCGGCCGGTCGCTGGAGGCGCAGGCCGACAGCAAGAGGGCGCAGAGAAGGGGGAGAAGCGTCCGGGCCATGACCTCAGTCCCCGTTGTCCGACCTGACGCGGCCGCCGGAACCGAGCAGGCCGGCGGAGGCGGCCCCCAGCAGGGTCGTGCCGATTTCCAGCATCCGCCGCAGATAGTGGCCGTGGTGGACGAGCCCGGTCGACAGGCCGTAGCGGACCGCCAGCACCTCCCGCGGCGGCAGCACCGTCCGGTAGAGGAAGTGCAGCTTGGCAACGGGGTTTTCCTGCTGGGCCAGGTGGAGGAGGTAGCTCAACCCTGGTTTACGGATGTTTCTTTCGAGAAGCAGGGTGAAGGTCCGGTCTTCCCAGCCGGATCGGGGCCGGAGGCGGACGAGGACCTCCGTCGGCACCGGGGTCTCCAGCCGGCGGCCGGCCAGGGCGAGGGGATGGTAGACGAAGCGCTGCAGTCCGGCGGCCAGGACGGTGGCGCAGAACAGATCCCAGTCGAGCATGTCGCGGTGGTGGCGGACGGTGCGGTCGATATCGCAGAGATAGCGCCAGCGGGTCAGGGAGTGGCTGACCCGCAGGCCGTGTTCGGCGAGATGGAGGAGCTGATGGTGCGCGGCCAGGGCCAGGGCCGGCTGGCCGCAGAGGCTGACCGGCCGTGCCCGGCGCCAGATGTCGGCCATGGGGACGGCGGCGGCCAGTTTCCGGTTCGGTACCGTCGAATTGACCAGGTGGGTATGGAGGTGGATGGGGAGAAAGGGGCCGGAATTGCGGACGAAACGGAGGCTGGTGAGGTAATCGGCGCCGGGCGCCAGCCGCCCCTCGCCAGCCAGGGGCCGGTAGCCGGCGAGGCCGAGCACGTTCCGCGCCCGGGAAAAATCCTCCGGCCGGACCAGCAGATCGATGTCGGACATCGGCCGCAGCACCGGATTGTCGTAAACCGTCTCGGCGAGCACCACCCCCTTGAGTGCCAGGAAGGCAAGTTCCATCCGCGCCGCCAGCCGCAGGATCTTCTGCAGTTCGGTCTGCCAGACCACCACCGCCCCGGCGGTGAGGTAGTAGCGGTTGAACAGGTCGGTGCGCACCCGGTCGGGCAGGTCGGAGAGCAGACCGTGGCGTTCCATCCAGGTATACAGCAGGGTGACCACCCCTTCCCTTTCAGCGAGGGCGGCGACTCTGCCCCAGTCGGCCGGCCGCAGCCGACCGGCGGCCGGCACCTCCTGCCGGCAGCAGGCAAGGACGATCTCCTCTTCTCGGGACAAAGCGGTCTTGTCTCTCATGCCGGCGTCCGTCCGTGCCGGCGGGCCGGGGAGAAGAGAAGACGGGCAAGAGCGAGAAACTGCCGGGAAACCCGGCGCGCAAGGAGTCGCGGCAGGCAGCCGCCGGGGGCGACTTTGCCGAGGATGTGGCGCTCGTCGACGAGGTCGGGTGGTCCGGCGCAGCGGTCTCCCCGGAGGGCGAATCGGAGACGGCCGTCTTCGTCGGCCACGCCGACGACGCGGTGGATGACCAGCCTGTCGCCGTCGACACGGGCGGCGACGATGTCGCCAGGCCGGATGGCCCCACCGCGTGCCGGGGTGACGATGACGACATCACCGTCGCCGATGGCCGGCGCCATGCTCGAACCCGTGGCGCGCAACCGGACGCGACAACCGCTTTCGGTGAGATCCGCCATCAGGGCGGCAAGCGGCGCGAGCGGCATGGGGCGGCAGGGGATCATGCGAGCACCTCGAGGACGGCGTCGACGATGTCCGCCGCCGGCGTGAAATCGAGGCGGTAGCAGGGGAGCAGGCCGCTGATGGTCTCGACGGATGCCAGCAGTCGTTCCATCCCATCCCTGTCCCAGTAGGGTGAAAAGCTGTTACGCACCAGTTCGGCGGCACCGGCGGCCGGTGACAGCACCGTTGCCCGGTGCGCCGCGCCGTGACCGAGAAAGAAACATGCCGCCGCCGTCGCTCCGGCCGGACTCGCGCTGCCGGCATCGCCGTGCCAGGGGGTGCCCAGGGCGGTGACGGAACCGTTGCCGGTGCGCAGGATGATCCGGTCGTCGCTCAGAATATCGTAACCCCGGTGGCGCCAGAGCCGGGCCATGGTGCTTTTGCCCGCCCCGGAAGGGCCGGCGAAGAGCAGGACGCGGCCGGCGGCCAGGACCCCGCAGGCATGCAGCAGCAGACCGCCGCGCTCGGCGAGCAGGGACAGGGTCACCAGTTCCGCCAGGGGGTAGGAGAAAAAGGTGATCCCGCCGGAATCGGCGGATCGGCGGGGATGGAGCCCGATCGATCCCCGCTGCCTGTCCCAGAGGGCGTCGGCGGTCATGGTGCGGAACCAGAGCGCTTCGTCGCAGCGGCCGAGCCACCAGTTGGGTCGGGCGTCGAAGAGCGTTTCCTGGGGAGGGTCGCCGGCAAACGGCCGGCGGTGGACGGTGATCTCGACATCGGTGGCACCCTCCCCGGCAAAGGCGCGATAGGGCAGCGGCAGGCCGGTTCCCGGCCGTTCGCGAAAACCGATGCCGCCGATGCGCACGGTCGGGCAGGGGGCGCTCATGAACCCTGGATCCGGTTGATGCATTTTCCCTGATGATTGTCGCATTTATTGCCCCAGGAACGCACCCCGCCGCTGGTCTTGCAGGCGGCGAGCACCGCCTCCTCGGCGATGAGCCGCACCTGGCGGATGGTGGGCGGGGTGTAGGGCTTGCGTGGGCGTCTGGTGTCGGTCATCACGGATCCATCCGGAGGAGTTTGGCGCGCTCGCGGGTGAGGTCGCAGAGAAAGGCGACCGGCCGGTCGGTGCGGCCGTGCTCGGCCTGGGCCCAGCCGGGGCACTGGTTGCAGAGTTCGTAGAGGCGGCAGGCCGGGCAGGGAAAGTCGTCGGTGGCGGCGGGCACGGGCACCAGCCCCCTGCCCAGGGATTCCCAGGCGGCGGCAAAGGGCCGGCCGCGGAGATCATGGCCCGGGCTGGTCAGCATGCCGCAGGCGGTCAGCCGGCCGTACGGGTCGATGTGAAAGGAGGTCGTGCCGGCGTCGCAGCCCAAGGGCAGTGGTGCGGCGGGCGGATTCGCCGGTGCGGCGCGGCCGGCGAACTCGCGCCAGGCCTGCCAGCGTTCCGGGTCGCCGTGGTCGAGCGCGGCCACCGTGCGGGCATCGAGCCGGAAGGAGGCGGTCCGGTCGTCGCCTTCCGGCCGCCGGTGCGGCTGGGCATCGAAGCGGAAGGGCAGGCCGAGCCGCTCGGCCAGTTGCCGCATGGCGGCAAGGTCGCCCTGGTTCTGCCGCAGGATCATGCTTTTGAGGGAAAGGGGCAGGGAGTGTTGCCGCATGAGTTCGATGCCGCGCAGGCAGCGGTCGAAGCCGTGGCGGCAGCCGGTGACCCGGTGCCAGGTGTCCTCTCCGGCGCCGTAGAGGGTGACTTCGATCCGGTAGGGCCGCCATTCGGCGAGGAGATCTGCGATGGCGGGGGTGACCAGGGTGGCGTTGGTGAACAGGCTGAGCAGGAGGCCGCGCTGTTTGGCGTGGCGCCAGATCGCCGGAAAGTCGGGACGCAGCAGCACTTCGCCGCCGGTGACCAGCAGCCACAGGCAGCCGGCCCCGGCAAGGGCGTCGATGGTCGTCCGCCAGAAATCGGTGTCGCCCTCCTCGCCGGCCCTGGGGTGGTCGGCCGGCAGATTGCAGTAGCAGTGGAGGCAGCGCTGGTTGCAGCGGTGGGTGAGTTCGACCGTGCCGGCCAGCGGCAGGCGCGCCCCCTGCGCCCTCCGGAGGAGATCGCCGGCCAGGACGGCCAGCGGCAGGTATTCCATGTCGGGCCGGGAGGCGATCATCGCCGGCATACCGCTCCGATGGCGAGCAGCCTGGCGAGAAACCCGTCCAGATCGGTGCCGGCCCGCCCCCTCTCCACCTCATATTCGGCACAGACGGCGGCGAGCAGTTCCTCTCTGGTCGGATGGTCGTCGAGCATCCGCCAGATGAAGGCGGCCACCTCGTCCAGGGTATAGATGCTTTCGAGATCGGCGCACTGGTTGCGGATGGGAACCAGCAGCACCTCCCCGGCGATGGCGCGGCTGACGAAGGTGTCGCTCTTGGTGAAGCTTTCCGTCAGGTGCTCAGCTGCCATGACGTTCTCCGAGGATCTCCGCGATATGCAGCAGCGGGGTGCGGGAAAGGTCGATGAGCCGGCCGCCCCCGGAAGCCGGCTTGCCCTGACCGTCCTCGACGAGACGGACGACGGGCTTGAGAGGCGCGGCGGGGTTGGTGCGGGTGACCTGGCAGACGGCACCGTTGTTCAGGCGCACGTGGCTGTTCACCGGGTAGATGGAGAAGAGGTTGAGAAATTCCTTGATCACCTCGGCCGGGAACTGCTGCTTGCCGTTTTTCAGCAGATGGATGGCGGCCTCGGCCGGGGTGAGTCTGCTCCGGTAGGGCCGGTTGTTGACCAGCGCCTCGTAGTAGTCGACGACGCCGACCACCGATGCCCCCGGCAGGATCGCCGAATCCCGGATGCCGAAGGGGTAGCCGCTGCCGTCCAGCCGTTCGTGCTCCTGGAGGATGATGAGGGCGATGTTGTGCCACGGTTCGCCGAAGCCGGAGACGATGGCGCTGCCGATGGCCGGATGGCTCTGGATCTGCCGTACCTCCTCGCCGCTCAGTTCGTCGGCCTTGCCGCGCAGGGCGGCCGGTAGGCGGATCATGCCGAGCTCGTGGAACAGGCCGGCCAGGGCGGTCTCCATCTGCTGCCGTTCGGTCATCCCCAGAGCCCGGGCGAGGAGGAAGGCGTTGATCGCCACGTGCAGGGAATGGCTGGCGAAAGAGTCGACCTCGCCGCGCGGCCGCATGGTCAGCATGTGCAGTTCGGTGAGGTAGTGGGAAGGGTAGTGCAGCAGTTGCCGCAGCAGGCGGGCGCCCTCCTGGGGTTTGAACCCCTGTCCCTTCTCCAGCTGCGCTTCCACCCGCAGGAGAAAGGCGCGGAGCTCGGCGTACAGTTCCGGTGGCGAGATGGGCAGCCATTGCGCCCGCTCGAAGGAAAGCCGCAGCCCGGTGACGGCGGTGTCGCCGACCAGCTGCGGGTTCTGCTCGCCGATCAGCAGCCGGACGGCCTGGGATACGCTGACCATTACGGGCACTCTCCTTGGATGACCTTGGCGATGAGCGGCCTGTCCACCTGCCGGCTTTTTTCGACGAAACCGGCGAGCAGGCTCATGTCGCAGATGGAGTTGATCCGGCGGGGGATCCCCTGGGAGCGGTCGTAGATCAGTTTCGCCGCTTCGGAGGTGAAGATCCGGTAGTGGTTGCCGGCCCTGGTCAGACGGGTATGGATGTACTTGCAGGTATCGACGAAACTGAGCGGCGTCAGGTGGTAGCGGATGGGGATTCGCTGCGAGAACTGGGGGATACCGTCGATATGGTTCTTCAGCTCCGGCTGGCCGGAGAGGATGAGGGTGACGAGGAAGCGGTTGTCCAGATGGTGGTTGAGTAAGAGGCGCAGTTCCTCGTAGGTTTCTTCCCGTTTGATCAGATGCGCCTCGTCGATGATGATGATGGTGTCCTTCTCCCGGGCCAGGTTGTCGAGGAATTTGGCGCGCAGGGCGTGGAGCAGTTCCAGTTTGCCGGACCCCGGGGTGGAGGGGCCGCCGAGCAGGGTGAGGATTTCGCGCAGCAGGTCGACGGTGGAAAGGTTGGGGTTGGTCACCATGGCGATCTGGTGATTGCGGTCGCGGAGCCGCTCCTTCAGCACCGAGCTGATCGTCGTCTTGCCGCAGCCCACCTCGCCGGTGAGCATGCAGGCGCCCTTGCGGCCGGTGACCGTGTAGACGAGCCGCATCAGCGCCTCGTCGTGGTTGTTGCTGAAGAACACGAAGCGGGGGTCCGGCAGGTTCTCGAAGGGCGGTTCGGTCAGATTCCAGTGTTTGCAGTACATGGGACGCTTTCCGGCAGACGGGTTGCGGGCAGGGGCAGCCGGCCTGGGTCGAGGAAACGGCTGCGGCGGTCGCTGATCTGCTTCTGGTAGAGATTGCAGACGAAGCGCTGGAACTGCTCGGGGGAGAAGTCGATGAAACTGATGCCGCATTCGGCGAATTCGCTGCTGTAGTGGCCGGGCAGTTCGTCGAGCAGCACCCGGTTGCTCCACACCACCCGGCCCCGGGGTTCCTCGTGCAGCAGTTCGTGGTCGCCGAGACTGACCAGCATGCCCGGCTCCAGGGAAACGCCCGCATGGTACATTATCCGGGCGCCGGTTGCACTGATGTCGAGCAGCAGCGCCTGCTGTCCCGTCCCTTCGGCCGGGCGGACCTCGACGTCCAGGTGTTCCTGGAGGCGGAAGGCGGAGCGGTCGTTGCGCAGGCGGACGAAAGTACGTTCCTGGTAGAAGTTGGTGATGCTGAACATGAGAAAGCCGAGGCAGCCCTGCAGTACCAGCAGGGAGGCGTGGAAGATGCCGGCTTCCCGCATGACCACGGCGCTGATCCCCAGACAGCCGCCAATGGCGAGGATGAAGAGCACCGCCTTCTTGTCGCTGAGAAACAAGCGCTGCAGGCGGTGATGGATGTGGTCGCGGCCGACGTAGGCCACCCAGTCGCGGAAGCTCTTCACCCTGCCGGTCCAGATCCGGGCGACGGTGGTGTGGATCATGTCGAAGATGAGCACCCCGAACAGGAGAATCGGGGTGAACAAACTGACCAGCGGGCTGCTGCTCGACCAGTCGCCGCGGATGGCCAGGCAGGCGAGGGTGAAGCCCATGAAGGTGGAGCCGGCGTCGCCGAGGAAGATGAGGGCGGGCCGGTCGCGGCGGAAATTGAAGGGGAGAAAGCCGAGGCTGGCGCCGAGCATGGCCATCGCCGTCCAGCCGAGCTGGGGCTGGCCGGTCTGGAAGGCGACGATGCCGAGGAACAGGGAGATGACCGCGGTGAGCCCGGCGGCCAGCCCGTCCATGCCGTCGAGAAAGTTCATGGCGTTGGTGATGCCGACGATCCAGAGAAAGGAGAGCAGGGTGTTGCCGGTCCCGGCCAGCAGTCGCGCCGTTTCGCCGGCGTCGCCGGTGGGCAGCAGTTCTATCCGCACCCCGGCGGCGACCACCGTTGCGGTCGCGCACAACTGCACCGCGAGCTTGAAGGTCGCCGGCAGATGGCGGACGTCGTCGATCAGGCTCACCGCCATGATGACGGAGCCGGCCGTCAGGGTGACGACGGTGGCGCGATCGAAGATGGCGTTGGCGACGAGCGCCGCCATGAAGCCGCCGTAGACCGCCAGACCGCCCAGCAGAGCGGTGGGCGCCTTGTGGCGCTTGCGGTGGTCGGGCTGGTCCAGGGCGCCGATGCGGAAGGCCAGGGAGCGTACCAGCGGGGTGAACAGCGCCGCGGCGAGGAGGGAGATCATCAGGATGTGCAGCCAGCGCTGGCCGGCATGGCGGAGCAGGACGGCGGCCTGGGGCGACATCGCCAGGGCGAGCAGAATGCCTGCCGTTGCCGGCAGCAAACGATTGCGGGCGCGGACCGTCATTGCTCCCTCCCGTTACAGGCGGCGAGGACGGCGCCCGCCACCGCCCGCACCTCTTCGTCGGACAGTCCCTGGTAGATGGGCAGGGAGACGGCGCGGTCATGGAGGTCGTCGCTGCCGGGGAAGCCCTGCAGACCGAGCAGCCGGTGCAGGGGCCGGAACACCGGCCGCCGGCAGGTGACCCCCCGGTCGGCCATGGCGGCGATGAAGGCCTGGGGCGACCGGTGCAGACGGAGGACATAGCGGAAATGGTTCTCTCCCTCCAGGCGCACCGGTAATTCCGCGCCGAGGTCGCGGAACCTGTCGTCATAGAAGGCGGCGATCTGTCTTCTGCGGGCCAGGGACTGGGGCAGGCGGCGCAGCTGGGAAAGACCCAGGGCGCCCTGCATGTCGGTCATTTTGTAGTTGTAGCGCACTTGGTACAGCTCCTTTTCGTCGTAGTCGTGCAGGTCGCGCACCCGGTCGAGCAGCCTCCGGTCGCGGCTGAGGACCATGCCGCCTTCGCCGGTGGTGAAAACCTTGGTGGCGTAGAAGGAACAGACCGCCACCTCGCCGTGGCCGCCCAGCGGCCGGCCGTCGAGACTGGCGCCGAAGGCCTGGGCCAGATCCTCGATGACCGGCACGCCCAGCGCCTTGAGCCGGGCCATCGGTGCGGGCCGGCCGAAGAGATGGGGGACGATGATCGCCTTCGTTTTCGCGGTCAGCCGTTTTTCCGCATCCTGCGGGTCGAGATTGCCGGTTTCCGGATCGACGTCGGCAAGCACCGGTACGGCGCCCGCGTGGTGGACGGCGTTCAGCGGCGCGACGCAGAGGTAACTCGGCAGCAGGACCTCGTCGCCGGCGCCGACGCCCAGGGCGAGCAGGGCCAGGTGCAGGGCGCTGGTGCCGGAGGAAACCGCGACCCCGTCGGCGATGCCGAGAAAGCGGGCGGTCTCCTCCTCGAAGCGGCGGACGACGCGGCCGGCGGCAAGCTGGCCGCCGGCGATCACCTCGGCAACCGCACGGGCGTCCGCGGCGGTGGTATCGGTGCGGAAATGGCCGATCATGTGTTGATGAACAGCCTTTGCGGAATGAATCCTTCCGCGAACCTGGTTCTGCCCTGCATGCCGCGGAACTGGGCCTGGGCGGTGGCGACGTCGATGATGGACATGTCGCCGATGTTGGTCTTCATCACCTGGGAGGCGTGGGCGTTCAGGGTTTTTTCCTTTTCGCCGAAGGTGTCGCCGATGTCGACGAACACCGACGGGCTGAAGTCGTGGGTGGTGGGGACCTCGTAGAACAGGACGTTCTTGACGTAGCGGGTGGCGGAAACCGTCGCCTTGGCCAGGTTGCGGTGGTCCTGGTGGGTGTCTTTCA
>JBFLZZ010000036.1:0-39060 GCA_040755255.1 Thermodesulfobacteriota bacterium | reverse complement strand
CACTGCGCACCTTGTCCAGGTTCTTGAGGGCCGAGTCGGCGATGGAGATCGCGTTCTGCGCCCCTTCCTGGGTGGTGACGTCGATGTCGGACAGGCGGTACTTGGCGACATCGGACAGGGAGGTGGTTGCGGAAGCTCCGCTGCTCGAGGTGGCGGTGGGCGCCAGGATGGTGCCAGAGTTGAGGACGGAGTTGGCCTTCAGGGTCATGGCCGCATCCAGGTAGTTGCTGCCCGAGGTGATGGCATCGCCGGTGAGGGTGGTGCCCGCCTTGAGCAGGTTGCCGCCCGCGACCCAGATGTCGTCGGTGAGCACGGTGCCGGCTTTGAGCACCGAGCCTTCGGCGATCATCGAACCGGCGGCCACGGTCATGGTGCCGGCCAGGGTGACGTCGCTGGTGGACAGGGTCACCGAGGCGCCGATGGTGGAGCCCTTGGCCAGGGACATGACGCCGTCGGCGAAGATGGAGCCCGCCTTCACCGTCATGTCGGTGTTCACCGTCACTTCGGCGTCGCTCAGGGTGATGTCGCCGCCGATGACCGAGCCGGCGAGGAAGGAGCTGTTGGACAGACCGAGCACCGAGCCCGACTTGAGGGTCATGCCGGTGGTCAGGGTGACCGAGCCGGAGATGCTGATGTCGGCGCCGAAGTAGGAGCCGGCCTTGTACGAGTTGCTCTCGTCCAGCACCGAATTCGACTTGAGCAGCATGTCGCTGGTCAGGGTGACGTTGGCGCTGACCGTGACGTCGCTGGCCAGGGTGGTGCCCGCCGCGTAGGTGTTGCCCTTGGCGACGAACTGGGTGGTGACCGTGGTGCCGGTTGCCAGCACGGTACCGGAGGTAATGATCGAGCCGGTCTTGAGCAGGCTGTCGGCGGTGGTGGTGGCCGTTCCCCTCGGGGTGGTGATGTCGCCGCCCAGGATGGAGCCGGCCTTGATGACGCTGGTGGAACCGAGAACGGAACCCGCCACCAGGGTGCTGTCCTGGGTGGTGGTGACCCGCAGGTCCTTCAGGTTGGCGGTGGCGGCGGTGAAGCCGTAGGAAGTGCCGGCCTTGAGCACGGAGCTGGAAGCGATCACCGAGTTCTTGGTCAGGGTGGAATCGACGATGGTGGTCGTCGCGCCCTTGACGTCGAAGGCGGCGGTCAGATTCAGGGAGACGTTGTCGGCCGCGTCGTTGATGATGATCTCATTGGCGCCCGACTGGAACAGCTTGAGCTGCCCCAGGGTCGACATGTCGCTGCCCAGCAGGGTGGTGCCCGTGTCGCCGGTCATCTGGATGGCGCGGCCGTCGGTGGAGGTCAGGGTCAGGATGCCCTGCTCGTCGACGCTGGCCGTAATCCCGTGCTGGCTGGTTTTCTGGTTGATGGCGTTGACCAGCGAACCGTCGGAATCGTTGGCGAGCACGTTGAGCTGGCCGATGGTGATGCCGTTGATGGCGAAATCGCTGCCGGTGGAACCGGCGCCGACCGCCGACTGGCTGCTCACCTCCACCTTCATCTGCGCGGAGACGCCGGTGAGGTCGGAAACGAGGTTGATGGCGTCGCTCAGCGCCGCCATGCCGTGCTCGGCATTGTTGTCGAAAGCCAGGGTCACGGACTTCAGCGACACGGTCTGGTTGAGCACGTTGCTGTAGATGCTCATCCGAACGTCGCCGGCGCCGGAAGCGCTGAGCAGACCGGTGGTCACATGACCGATCTTGGTCGCCTCGGCGGAGGCGATGGACACGTCCACCGTCTCACCGGAATAGGCGCCGATCTGGAACTTCTTGTTGGTGAAGTTACCGGAAAGCAGCTTCTGGTTGTTGAACGAGGTGGTCTTGGCGATGGTGTCCAGTTCCTGCATCAGTTTGTCGATGTCGGCCTGGATCGCCTTCCGGGAATCGGTGGTCTGCCCGTCCTGGGCGGCCTGAATGGCCTTGGTCTTGATGGTGTTGACGATCTTGATCGACTCGTCGAGAGCGCCGTCGGCGGTCTGCACCATGGAAATACCGTCATTGGCGTTCCGGATCGCCTGGCCAAGGCCGAGGGCCTGTGACTTCAGCGAGTCGGCGATCGCCATGCCGGAGGCGTCGTCGGCGGCGCGGTTGATCCGAAGACCGGACGACAGTTTCTCCAACGACGAGGACATGTCGTTGTCGTTGCGGATCATGTTCTTGTGAGCCGTCAACGCCGAGATGTTGGTGTTGATTCGAAGTGCCATAACAAGTAGCCTCCATTCTGTTGAGAAGTTTCGGGAATCCTTTCCCTTTGCGAACCGTTAGCGATCGAGTCTCTGTTTTTTCTCTGCCTCACCTCCTCCCGCCCGCAGGGCCTATTTTCATGGATTGGACGTACTCCGGTCCTGACAGTCCGGTCCGTCTACCCCTCCCTATCGGCGCGATCCAGATTTCCTTGACGAATTTTTCATTTTTTTTCTTCGTCGCCCGAAGGGACCACGGGAAGGGAAGGATTCCCCATCCGGCATGCCTCCAGCTTTCTTCCCGCCGATTTTCGGTCGGGCAGGGCATTCCGGCAGTGGGTATAGGCCATGGCCGCCGCCTGGAGATCACCGGCCGCCATGAGCAGATCGCCGAATTCCTCCCACAGCGCGCCGGCCTGGGGATTGGCCCGCACCGCCCGCCCGAGCCTGTCCACGGCCTCGGCGTAGCGCCCTGCCGCCAACAGGGTGCGGACGGCAAAACAGAGCCAGTCCAGATTGGCCGGCTCGGCGGCCAACGCCTGTTCCATGGCGGCGACGGCAGCCACCAACTCCCCCCGGCAGGCGTGATACCTGGCGATACTGGCATGCAGCGACGGCGCATCCGGCGCCAGTGCCTGCCAGGCACGGAGCACATCGGCCGCCTCGGTCTGTTCCCCCCCCGCCAGCAGCTCGGCCAGGCGCGGCGCCTGCCCCTCGAAGAAGGCGCCGAGCAGGGCGGCCGCGGCCCGGCGTTCCCCCATGAGCCCCATCACCCGTTCCACCCAGATCGGCAGCAGGTGCGGAAAATTGTCCTTGCCCTCGCCGGCGTTGCCGTATCGCTGCACGAATCCGGTCCATTCGCCGGCGAAGCGTTGCCGCAGGCCGGAAATTTCCTCCGCCATTTCGGGAGCGGCGGCGGCGGCCTGTCGCCATGCCGCATCGGCACCGGCGATATCGAGCATGCCGGCCCGGATCGCGCCGGCATGCAGCAGCCAGTCCGGCGCCGGCGTGGCGGGTGTCGCCTGCCGGGCCTGCTCCCGGCGGGCGAGGAGATAATCGCCGGCGGCGAGGTAGAGGGAGACGAGTTCCGACACGGAAGGCCGTTTGCCGGCAAGCAGCCTTCCCTCGGCATCGAGGTGGCGGCAGAGCCCTTCCAGTCCCTCTGCATAGCGGTCGAGAACCGCCAGCCGCTCCCGGTTGAGGTGGTTGATCCTGCCGATTTCGGCCCGCGTCCAGGGGAGATACCCTTCCCTGCCGCGCAGCCGGTCGTTGCCGGTCCGGCAGCGGTCGTTGTCGCTCAGCATCCCGAAGGTCAGTTCGATGACCTGGGTCCAGATGCCGTCGTCATGATCGATGGCGCGGTTGAGTTCATCGTAGCGGGCAAGCAGCCGCTGGAGGGGAACGGGCAGCGCCTGGAACCCCGCCATCCCCTTCCCCCGCTTCGCCAGTGCCGCCAACTGCTCCTCCGCCGCCTGCCCGAGCTCGACGGCCTCCCGCAGTTGGCGTCGCTTGGCCGCCGCCATCTCCAGATTGCGTCCCGCCCCGTCCACCAGGGAGGCGACCCGGGAAGCGGCAACCCCGCCGCAGGCCGCCTCCACCTTCGCGCCAACGGCCAGGGGGGCACCGATATGGCGGCGGGCCGCCTCGGCGAGGGGCAGTTCCGCGGTGCCGCGGATACGGGCGCCCGCCGCCGTGGCATTGACGTAGTGGCGCGGCCATCCTTCGATGATGTCTTCGAACAGTTTCAGCAGACTCAGAAACTGCCGGTCGGTGGGAAGCTGACCGCCGCCCACCGCCGGAATCCTCAGGATCTCCCTGTCCCGGGGCAGTTCCCGGCGCATGATGATGGTGCCCGCCGCATGGTCGTCGGCGGCGTCGGTGTAGCCCAGATCCTGCCCGACGAAAATGATGGGATCGCAGCCCATGATCAGGGCGCACCCCAGCGACAGGTGGGCAACCGACGAGCAGGCAGGCGCGAACATCCGGATGCCCAGCGCCTCGACGATCCACTGGTGGGGCAGATCCTCGGCAAAGGCGAAAAACAGGTGCCGGGCCGGCAGTCTTTTAACCACCAGGGGACAGGCCTTGATGAGGGTCACCAGGGAAAAGGGCCATTCCCGGTCGAGATAGGGGGCCACCTTCTCGAAGTTGAGGTCAAGATAGTCGATGGAGGTGACGAAATCCGGAACGATGCCCGCCTGCAGGAGCGGCGCCAGGGCGGAATCGGCGGCGATGAGCACCGAGTGGCCGACCAGCCGCCGCAGTTCCGGAATGCTTTTCGCGAGTGAGGGGCCGGCCGCGACCAGCACCGCCGGCCGGCCGGCGAACAGATCGCGCAGATCGTCCAGGGTGTTGGCGTGGCGGAGGGTGGTGAGGTTGGCCAACCGGTTTTCCATGAATACCGGTCCCCACTGCCGGGTGGTGCTGCCGCTGGCGTTGATCTGGTTGAGCAGCATGTAGGCCTTGTCGTTCAACGCCCCGTACAGTGCCGGCCGCCAGTTGAAACTGGGAAGGTGGCGGAGAATATGGGTATCCTCCAGGGAGGCGACGCGGTACACCTCCTCGCCGAACCCGTCCCAGTCGATTTCGCCGACGAAAAACAGCACCCGGGGATCTTCGAACAGGGGCCGCAGATCAAGGCATGCCATGGCGGCGGTAAAAACGTCGACGGAAGGCTCGAGGATGGCGAACTGGGCGAGTTCAGGCCGCTCTCCCAGAAGAAGAAGCGGCCCCTGCCCGGAGCCCATCCCGAGAAACACGACCAGACCGCTCGCCCCGGCCGGCACCGTATCGAGATGGCCGGCGACCCCGGACCAGTGGCGGGTGACATCCCCGGCGTCACCGCCGGCCCCGCCCTTCTCCCTGACCATTTTCCACAGGGGCTGGCGATGGCGGGCCAGCGACTCCAGATTGGCAGCCAGGATATCGGGGTGGCCATACCGTTTGCCGCCGCCCGTGCCGGATTCCTCGCGACAAGCCGAAGCTGCAACCACTTCCATGAAGGTCTCCCTGTTTTGAATTCGCGCAGCGGGAGACAGCCGTCTCCCAGGAGCGCTATCGGTCTCGATAGCGAAAAACTTGAACGGCAAGTAAACTTTGTCGTAACCGCCATACGTGCGGCCAGGACCTCGGTCTGCCTCGCAACCCATTGAAATCATGTCGACGACTGCCGCACCTGCCAGGTTCCGGCAGGAATGTCACCTTTCCATAAACATTAAAGTTCCCGGCCAAGTTGCCGATCAAGTCAGGTAGTCACGCCACCGTCGAGGCGAACCTCCAGGTGATCACCAGGAAATGCCGACCATGCAGCAGCCCGCATGCACCGTCAGGGAAACCATCGAGCCGACGCCGGCCACGGATCCCCACGACAAGATCTCGCACCTGCGCGAACTGGCGGCCGGCGGCCGTCTCGAAGAGGCATGCCGGTTGGGCCGGGACCTGTACCGGAGCGATCCCGCCAATACCCGGCTCCTGCGGCTGCTCGGCCGGCTGTACTACCTGCTCGGCGACCCGGCATCGGCAACGCACCATTTCGCCGAGCTGCTCGGTCTCGATGCCGCCAATGCGGTGGACCACTACAATCTGGGCATGGCCCTGCAGCAGCAGGGGAACCTCAGCCAGGCGCTGGTGGCGCTGGACAACGCCGTCGTCCTGCGGAACGACTTTCCCGAAGCGCACCTCGCCCGGGGCAACCTTCTCATGGCCATCGACCGGCCGGCCGAGGCCGTTGCCGCCTATCTGGCGGCCGGCCGCGTTCCCCGTTTCGCCCACAGCGCCCAATACAACCTGGCCATGGCGTACGCGAAACTCCAACTCTGGCCGGCGGCTGTCCAGGCACTCCGCCAGGCCGCCGCCGCCAACCCGGCCGACGTCACCGTCCTTGTCCAGCTCAGTTCCCTGCTGCAGGACCAGCATCGCGGCGAGGAAGCGCTTGAGGTGTTGCAGACCGCCCTCCGCCACATGCCGGACCAGGCGATACTGCACGAAAGGCTCGGCGATATCCATCTGCGGAACAATACCCTGGACGAGGCCATTCGCGCCTACCGGCAGGTGGTGCGACTTTCTCCCCCCAACACCCGGGCGTCGAACAACCTCGGACTCGCCCTGCAACGGTACGGCAAACCGGAAGAAGCGATTGCCGTCCTGCGCCAGGCAGCGGCCGTCGACGGCCGTGTCGCGCAAACCTGGTTCAATCTCGGCAACGCCCTCATGGAGACAGGCGACAGAGCGGAGGCGGCCAAGGCATACGGGGAGGCGGTCCGTCTGCGGCCGGAGCATGGGGAAGCCTGGTTCAACCTGGGTCTCTCCCTGCAGAAACTGCGACGATTTTGCGAGGCGGAATCGGCCTACCGGCGGGCCTTGACCCTGGACGGTCAGCACGAGCTCACCCTGTTCAACCTCGGCGTGGTGCAGCATGCCATGGGCCGGCCCGGGGATGCGGTCGGCAGCTATCGTCACTGTCTCCAACTCGCCCCCGCCCATGCCCTGGCCCTCTACAACCTCGGCATCGCCCTCCACGAGGAGGGGTGCCTGCCCGAAGCGGTGGAGAGTTTCCGGAAGGCCCTCGCCCTCCGCCCCGCGGACGTCCGCATCCTCAACAATCTCGGCCTGGCCTGCACCGATCTGGGCGACTACCCGGAGGCCGAGGCCGTGTTCCGGCAGGCCCTCGCCATCCAGCCGGACCTTGCCGAGGTCCATTCCAATCTCGGCAACGTCTACCAGAAGACGGGCCGCGAAGAGGAAGCGCTGCAGGCCTACGCGGATGCCCTGGCTCACGATCCGGGGTTCGCCAAGGCCCTCTACAACCAGGGCTGCATCCTGCTCGGCCGCAACCAGGTCCGGGAGGCCGAGGCGAAGTACCGCAAGGCCATCGAACTGGACCCCGAACTGGTGGAGGCGCACTGGAACATGAGCCATGCGCTGCTGCTGCAGGGGAAGATGGAGGAAGGGTTCCGGGAATACCGCTGGCGCTGGCGGCGCAGGGATGCCGACGTCATCGTCCTGCCCATCCCCGAATGGCGTGGCGAGTCCCGGCCGGAGGCAACCCTGCTGGTCCTCTCCGAACAGGGCAAGGGCGACACCCTGCAGTTCGTCCGCTACCTGTCATCCGTCAGAAAACGGGTGGGGAGAATCCTGCTGGTCTGCGATGGTTCCCTGCGCGCCCTGCTCGCCCGGATGGCGGCGGTCGACGAGGTTCTCGGAACAACGGAAGTGGAGGGGGCATGCCGGCGGGCGGACTGCCACGTCCCCCTTCTCAACCTCCCCGAACTGATGGGCACGACCCTGGCCGCCATCCCGGCTACGGTCCCCTACCTCCCCGCCGACCCGGCCAGGATCGAGGAGTTCCGCCAGCTGTTCGCCCCCTGCCGGGACCGGCTCAAGGTCGGCCTCGTCTGGCGCGGCAACCCGGACCATCGGAACGACCACAACCGCTCCTGCCCGGCGGACACCCTGGCCCCGCTGACCGCGCTCGACGGGATCGCCCTCTTCAGCCTGCAGAAGAACGAACCGGTGGACACCGCGCTCACCGGTTTGACCGACCTCGCGCCGCTGATGGATTCCTTTGCCGCCACCGCCGCCCTGATGGCGCATCTGGATCTTGTCATCTCGGTGGATACCGCCGTCGCCCACCTTGCCGGCGCCCTCGGCCGGCCGGTCTGGACCCTTCTCCCCTTCGCCCCGGACTGGCGCTGGATGCTGGAGCGCGACGACACGCCCTGGTACCCCACCATGCGGCTGTTCCGCCAGCCCGCCGCCGGAAGCTGGCACGAGGTCATCGCGGCGGTGACCGCGGATCTTCTCTCGCTGCGCGATTCGCGGCGGTTCGAAAAGGAGTGAGGAACGGTCATGGTACAGCCGCCGACACTCGCCCCCGACCCCTCGGTCACCGACCTCCTCGATCAGGTGCTGACCTTCTATCGACAAGGCCGCCTGCAGGAGGCCCAGGATGGCTGCGAAACAATCCTCGCCAGGGTTCCCGATCACCCGGAGGCCCTGCACCTGCTCGGCGTCGTCGCCTATTCCCTGTCGCGGTTCGATGAGGCGTGCAGACTCATGGAGCGTGCGGACCGGCTGCATCCCGCTTCCCCCACCCTCCATCTCTGCGATTACGCCATCGCCCTGGCGGCGGCGGAGCGGCACCCGGAGGTCATCGCGGCCTGCCGGCGGGCACTGGCCATCAATCCCTGCCTGTACCGTGCCCATGGCCGCATGGGCACGGCCTTCCAACAGCTCGGGCGGACGGAAGAAGCCCTGACCTGTTACAATACCGCGCTGCGGATGCAGCCGGCCTATGCCGACGGCTACTTCTATCTGGGTTCGGCCCTGCTGGACCTCGGGTATCGGGAGGAAGCCCTCGTCGCCTTCCGCGAGGCACTGCGGCTCGGACCTGAATCGCCGGCGGTGGGCACCCTGCTCGGCAATGCCTTCAACCGCCTGGACCTCGCCGCCGAGGCCACCGCCGCCTACAAAACCGCCCTCGCCATGAACGAAATCCTGGAAAAGGCCGCCAACGATGAACGCAGGGCAAGCAACGCCATCCTGCGCGGACTCTGCGCCCCGATCTCCGGCCGGATAGTGAGCATCGGCTCGGCCAACGACTCCGACAAGGAGGGCGGTCTCTACCGCGAATATTTCCCCGGGGCGGCAAGCTATCTCCGCATCGACTGCAACAGGCACGCCTACCCCGACCTCGTGGCGGACATCCAGGATCTGCGGCCGGTGCTTCCGGACCGCGCCTGCGATGCGGTCTTCTGTATCTGGGTCCTGGAACACGTCCCGGACGTCCATGCCGCCCTGGCCGAAATCCGCAGAATCCTGGTACCCGGCGGCAGCTTCATCTTCTGCCTGCCGCTGAACGTCGGGTTCCATTCCTTCCCCCACGACTACCACCGCTTCACCCGGGACGGCATCGAGCGACTCTGCCGGGGCGCGTTCCGGGTCGAAACGATCCATGCCATCGGCGAAGAAACGCCCTTCACTCTTGACCCGCGACTCGCCCTGATCGGTGCCGGCCGCCAGACCGCCCTTCACAGCCATGTCGGCCTCTGCCGGGCCATCTGACCCCCTCCAAGGAGACTCGAAATGATCCGCTACTGCACCAACTGCCTGATGCCGGAAACCAAACCGGATCTCGACTTCGACGGCGAGGGCGTCTGTTCCGCCTGCCGCTACTATGAGCGACGAGGGGTGGTCGACTGGGACCGGCGCAAGGAGGAACTGCTCGCCGTGCTGGAGCGCTACCGCAGCAGGGACGGGTCCAACTACGACTGCGTCATCCCGGTGTCCGGCGGCAAGGATTCCCACTACCAGGTGATCAAGATGCTGGAGATGGGGATGAACCCGCTGTGCGTCACCTCAACCACCTGTTCGCTTTCCGCCGTCGGCCGGCGCAACATCGACAACCTGAAGAAGCTCGGCGTCGACTACATCGAGGTCACCAGCAACCGGCTGGTGCGGCGCAAGGTGAACAGGTTCGCCCTGACCAATGTCGGCGACATCTCCTGGCCGGAACACGTCACCATCTTCACCGTGCCGGTCCGGGTCGCGGTGCAGATGAACATTCCGCTGATCATCTGGGGGGAGAACTCCCAGAACGAGTACGGCGGGCCCGCGGCGGACGCCGACAACAACACCCTGTCCCGCCGCTGGCTCGAAGAATTCGGCGGCCTGTTGGGGTTGCGGGTCTCCGACCTGATCGGGGTCGACGGCATCGAACGCCGCCATCTCATCCAGTTCACCTACCCCTCCGACGACGACCTGAAACGGGTCGGGGTCACCGGCCTCTTTCTCGGCTACTACCTGCCCTGGGACGGCTTCCACAACGCGATGATCGCCCAGGGCCACGGCTTCGAAACCTGGCCGCAATTCGTCGAGGGCTCCTTCGCCAACTACGAGAATCTGGACAACCACCAGACCGGCATCCACGACTACTTCAAGTTTCTCAAATTCGGCTTCGGCCGCGCCACCGACATCGCCTGCCTGCACATCCGCCGGGGGCGCATCTCCCGGGACAACGCCCTGACCCTGGTGAAAAAACACGACGGCAAGTTCCCCTGGACCTACCTCGGCAAGCCGGTGGAGGAGATCCTCGCCGAGATCGACATGCCGCTCGACGAGTTCATCGCGGTCTGCGACCGCTTCACCAACAAGAAACTCTTCGTCTGCGACGCCAAGGGCCGCCTGGTCAAGGACCGGCACGGCAACCTCAGCAAGATCAACGACGACAACCCATGAAAGACATCGTCATCGTCGATTACGGCATGTGCAACCTGGATTCGGTGGCGCGGGCCGTGGAAAAATGCGGCGGCACGCCGCTGATCAGCGCCGATGCCGCCCACATCGCCGCGGCCGACGGCATCGTCCTGCCCGGCGTCGGCGCCTTTGCCGACGCCATGGCGATGCTGAAGCAACGCGGCCTCATCGCGCCGCTGCGCGAACAGGTGCTGGCCCGCGGCACCCCCTTTCTCGGCATCTGCCTCGGTATGCAGCTCATGGCCGAACTCGGCCACGAGGGCGGCAGGAGCGAGGGACTCGGCCTCATCCCCGGCGAGGTGGTCCGCCTGGTCGCTCCCACTCCCGAGACCCGCATCCCGCACGTCGGCTGGAACGAGGTGGAACTCGAGCGGCAGTCCCCGCTGTTGGCCGCCATCGCCGACCGCACCGATTTCTACTTCGTGCACAGTTACCATCTCCGCTGCCCCGACAGATTCGTCGTCGCCACCACCCCGTACTGCGGCGGCTTCACCTCGGTGGTGGCCAGGGACAACTGTTTCGGTACCCAGTTTCACCCGGAAAAAAGCCTGGCCGACGGCCAGGCGCTGTTGCGGAATTTCCTCGCCCTATGCTGAAAATCAGAATCATCCCCACCCTGCTCTACAAGAACTTCGGCCTGGTCAAGGGGGTAGGCTTCGACTCCTGGCGGCGGACCGGCAGCGCCCTGCAGGCGATCCTGGTCTACTGCCTGCGCGGCGTCGACGAGCTGGTCTTCCTCGACATCACCGCCACCGGCGAACAGCGGCGGCCGGATTTCGGTCTCGTCGACGACCTGGCCGACGAATGCTTCATGCCGCTCACCGTCGGCGGCGGTATCCGCACCGTGGACGACGTCCAGGAACTGCTCATGGTGGGCGCCGACAAGGTGGCGATCAACAGCGCCCTTGCCGAGCGGCCGGAACTGGCGACCGAGGTGGCCAACCGTTTCGGCAGCCAGGTCCTGGTCGCCTCCATCGACTACCGCCGGCGGCAGGACGGCCTCTGCGAGGTCCACACCCACGCGGGCAAGCGGCCCACCGGCCTCGAAGTCGTACCCTTTGCCAGGGAACTGGAGCAACGGGGGGCGGGCGAGATCCTGCTTACCTCCATCGAGCGGGACGGCACCATGTCCGGTTACGATATCGACTGCATCCGGCGGGTGAGCGAGGCGGTCTCCATTCCGGTCATCGCCTCGGGCGGCGCCGGTGGCGCGGCCCATATCCACGAGGCCATCGAAGCGGGCCATGCCTCGGCCGCGGCGGCGGCCAGCATCTTCCACTTCACCGAACAGACGCCGCTGGAAATCAAGACCTGGCTGGCCGGCAAGGGGCTGCCGGTGCGGCTGCCCGGCGGCGCCCGTTGCCGGCCATGACGGAAAAAAAGGCGGCAGGCGATGACTGAGCGGACCGCCGGTGAAGCTTTCTCCCCGGCCGAACGACTGCTGCGGCAAGGCTGCGCCCGCTACCGGGAGGGCCGCTGGGCGGACGCCCTGATCTTTCTCCAACAGGCGGCCGCGCAGGACGAAGGCAACGTCCTTACCCGCTATTACCTGGGGTTGGTCCTGAACAGGCTCGACCGTCACGACGAGGCGGCCGCGCACCTGGAAAGGGTGGTCGCCCTGCTGCCGGCCGAGCCCGATGGTTTCTTTCACCTGGGCCTCGCCCGCAGGGGGCAGAACCGGCATCGGGAGGCCATCGCCTGCTTCCGCAAGGTGCTGGAAAACGCGCCGGATCATCCGGAAACCTGGTTCTTCCTCGCCCAGTCCAGCATGGAAACCGGCCTGCCGACCGAGGCCGCGGCCGCCTACGGCCGTGCCATCGCCGCACGCCCGGATTTTTTTCAGGCGCTCTTCAATCTCGGCAAGGTCCGGCTGGCCCTCGGCGACAAGGCGGAAGCCGAACGATGTTTCCGGCAGGTGGTCGCCTTGGCGCCGGAGATCGGCGATGCCTGGTCCGTGCTGGGCGGGATGGACTATGCGGCGGGACGCTACGGCGAGGCCGCCGCCCATCTCCGCCGGGCCGCCGCCCTGGCGCCGCATTCGCGCAAGGCCGGCTATGACGCGGGCATGGCCCTGCACCGATGTGGCGACCGCAGGGAAGGGCTCGATTTTCTCGGCCGGGCCATCGACGCTCCGGATTGCACTCCCGCGGTCTGGAGCCCCCAGCGGATACGCATCGAGGCCTCCAGCCTCTGCAATCTGCGCTGCCGCCACTGCCCCACCGGCGTTTCCTACGGGAGTTTGCCGCGGACCCTGATGTCCACGGAGATCTTTGCGCGCGTCCTCGCCGACATGCGGGAAATGGGCAATCTCGCCGACTGTGTCATGTACCTGGGCGGCGAGCCGTTACTGCATCCCGAACTGCCCGCCATGATCCGCCGGGTAAAGGAGGAATCCCCGGTCCAGGAGATCCTGCTCAACACCAACGGCATGCTGCTTTCCGGACAGATCGCCGCCGACCTTGCCGACTGCGGCGTCGATCATCTCGAAATCTCCGTCGACGGTCGATCTCCGGCGGAGAACGACCTCATCCGCCGGGGCGCGGACTACCGGAAGATCAGGCGCAATATCCGGGAGTTCATCGGCCGCGCCCCCGAATGCCGGATCGCCATCGCCAACACGGTGGTACGCCGCCCCGACGATCCGGATATTCCGGCCACCCCCGCCTTTCTGCACGAAGATTTCCCGGATCTGCCCATCCAGACCACCTACGCCATGGCATGGCCGGGACTGGAGGGGGCGACCTCCCAGTTCGTCCCGCTTGCGGCGGCCCCGGCCGGGCCGCCCGAACAGTACTGCAACAAGCCCTTCACCGAGATGGCGGTGCGGGCCAACGGCGATGTGGTCCTCTGCTGCTACGATCTGGCCAGCGAACAGGTGATGGGCAACGTCGCCGAAACCTCCCTGCTGCGCATCTGGACCGGGACGGAATACCGGCGGCTGCGCCGGGCGATGATCGACAATGTCCGGGAGGAACTGCCGGCGCCGTGCAGAAAATGCATCGTCTACCGGGGAGCGGTGCCGCTGTCACGGCAAGAGGAATCCTGAGCCAGGCCAGCATCGGCGCCCTCCTCCCGCATCACCGGGGCGGCGATGCATTCCGGCGGCAGGGTCGGACCGACGGTACAGCAGGTCAATCCCCAGAGCCCCGCAGGCTGCGCCCCGGGTCCGACCAGCATGATACCGAAATAATCATAGCCGGCACCACCGGTCGTGCCCGCCAGCACATCGGAAAGCGACGCCGAACCGGTCAGCCGTCCCCAGAAGCGGTCGTCACCGGTGAGTACCGCCGACCATGGCCGGTTGTCGCGATTCTCGATGGGCACCTTCAGCACCCAGCGGGTACCGCTGGCGCTGTGCTCGACGAAGAAGCAGACCTTCCCGCCCCTGCTGTCGAACCCCTCCGCCGACTGGCGGACCATGACCATCGCCCCGCGCAGATCGCGGCCGGCGGTGGCTTCCCGGCCGCGAACGAAGGCGAGATAGCAGAAGCGAAACGGTTCTCCCAGCAGGAGAAAATCACCCGCCTGCAGATACAGCCCCGGCCCGTGCCTGCCGCTGGTTTCCGTCAGGCGGCTTTCCCGCCGGCCGGGATCGAGCACTGCCAGCTGGGCATGGCTGGTTCTGCTCACCGTCTGCCAGGCCAGGGAACCGTTTCTGCCGTCAAAGATGAAGGGCCAGGCCGGATCGTGACGGGCGAAAAGCTGGAAATCGGCTAGCCCCACCCTGCCGGTCACCTTGCGCGCGAAACCGGTGAAGGCGAAACCGTAGCTGTAACACAGCCTCAAGGTCTGCTCCAGAGTGCTGGCCTGTTCCGGCCTGGCGGCGAAACTCCGGTGCCACCCCGCGCCGTCGGCGGGCAGCTGCAGGCGGACCGGCTCCCCCCAGCTGCCGGCGCTGACCGGGATCGGCCGGGAGGTGAGATGCCAGCGGGTGGCCTTGGGGGCATAGGTCACCACCCAGAAGGTGCAGATGAACTCCCGGGGATCGAGATCTTCACCACGCAGGGAAAAGATCACCTCGGCCTCGCCCAGGTCGATGGGCGGCTCGTTGTTCCAGTAGCGGTAATTGATGAAAAAAAGGATGGAATGCGGCTGCTCCGGCGTATCGACGGACCAGAGCGAGTCGTCGGCCCAGACGCAGGGACTCCCCCCCGGCCCGCCGCCGGGGTCGTGGACCACGTCCCGATACACGTGGCCGCCGGGAAAATAGTCGTAGCTCTTCCAGGTGGCAAGGGGTGGCGCGACATCGCGTATCGACATGACTGTTCCTCTCTTTTCCTCTTCAGAAGAGGTTGGCGCTCAGGCCACGAGCCGCCGGCAGATCCATTCGCCGATGGCGAGCGAGGCGGTGGCGGCCGGCGACGGGGCGTTGCCGACATGGAGGACGCGACGGTCGGCGAGCAGCAGGAAATCGTCCACCAGCCGCCCGTCCCGGGTGCAGGCCTGGGCCCGCACCCCGGCGCCGGCCGGGAGCAGATCGTCTTCGCCGATCTCCGGGACCAGCCGCTGCAGGGCGGCGACGAACTTTTTTTTGCTCCACGAACGCTGCATCTCCTCCCAGCCGGCCCGCCAGTACCTGCGGGCGAGTATGCGGAATCCCGGCCAGCGCAGGGTGGCGAAAAGGTCGCCGGCATCGAAGTCGGTCCGGCGGTAGCCCTCGCGCTTGAAGGCCAGCACCGCGTTGGGACCGGCCTCGACCCCGCCGTCGAGCAGTCGGGTGAAGTGAACGCCGAGAAAGGGGAAGGCCGGATCGGGCACCGGATAGACCAGCCCCCGCACCAGATGGCGTCGTTCCGGGCGCAGCAGGAAATACTCACCGCGGAAGGGGATGATCCGCCAGGACGGAGCCCCCTGGTCCAGCATCGCCAGCCGGTCGGAATGCAAACCGCCGCAGTTGATCACCCCGGCTGCGGCAACGGTGCCCCTTTCGGTGACCACCTCGACCTCGTCGGTGCGCTGGCGCAGGTCGACCACCTTCTCCCGGCAACGGATCTCGCCGCCCAGAACGCGGATCTCCTCGGCCAGTTTCGCGGCCACGGCGCGGAAATCGATGATGCCGGTCTGCGCCACCCTGAGGCCGGCGATGCCGGCGACGTGGGGTTCGAATTCCCGAATCCGGGCCGCGTTCAACCTCTCGATGGAGGCGAGACCGTTGGCCACCCCCCGCCGGTACACCTCTTCCAGCCAGGGCAGTTCCCGCGCGTGGGTGGCGACGATGAGCTTGCCGCAGATCTCACAGGGGATATCGTGGCGCGCGCAGAAACGGAGCAGCATTTCGTAGCCCTGCCGGCAGGTCGCCGCCTTGTCGCTTCCCGGCCGGTAGTAGATGCCGGAATGGATGACGCCGCTGTTGTGGCCGGTCTGGTGGCGGCCGATGGCGTCTTCCTTTTCCAGCACCAGCACCCGCGCCGACGGCTCGTGCCGGAGCAGGGCATGGGCGGTGGCCAGACCGACGATGCCGCCGCCGATGATGACGCGGGCGTAGCGCACCCGGTCATCTCCCGGCTTCCATCCTGGCGGCGAGCCGCTGCTGCACGACGGCGAAGGACTCCTCGCCGAGCTGCTCGTGCAGGGTTTGCAGAAAGGCGGCCCGCGGCCCGGAGCCGGACAGGTTGCGGTGAAAGGAAAGGACGATGGCCGCGGCATCGTCGGCCCGGTCCAGGGCGAGAAGGATCTGGGCCAGATTCACCGCCGCCTCCTGGTAGTCCGGCGCACGGTTGAGACTCGCCACCAGCGCATCCACCGCGCCGTTGCAATCGCCGCGGTTGAACAACAGGACGCCGTGGTTGTTCAGTACCCGGTGGTCGTCGGGAAACTGACCGATCATGAAATCGAGCCACTGGCCGGCGCGTTCTTCCTGGCCGCCTTCGGCGAGCAGGGTGAGATGGTCGATCATCGTTTCGATGAGCGCGTCCGGACGCGCGCCGGGATCGGAATCTTCCTCCCTGCCTCTGCGTCCGGCTTCTTCCAGCAGAAAAGCGGCGATGGCCGCCGATGCGGTGTCGGTCTCCTTGCACAGCCGCCTGAAGGCCTGTCGCTGCCGCAGCCACGGATCGCCGTCCGGTTCGGCAACCGCCTCCCGCAGCAGGGCGGCGAGCTCCTCCCGGCTGTCGGCCGGCCGGGCAAGCCCCAACTCCCGGTAGATCGTCGTCGGTCTGCCATCGGTGTCGGCGCGGCAGTCGGGATCCTTGCCGCTGAACCGCCAGAACTCGATCACCGGCCTGCCCACCGCCAGCGCGTCGAGAATCCCCGACGACCAGCCGGAGATCACCACGTCGGCAAGGGAGGCGAGCTGCAGCAGATGCAGGCCGGAAACCATCCAGCGACTGCGGTCGTAACCGGACAGCAGCCGGTTGAGGTGGTCGATGTCCTGTCTTGGGTGGGCCTTGATCAGCAGCAGGGAATCGTCGTAGCTCAGCACCTCTTCCAGGGTGGAGCGGAGCAGGTATTCGTAGTCGCCCTGATCGAGATAGGTCGGATGGGCGCCGCGGGAGATGTGAAAGAAGACCCTGGCCGCCGTTTTCGCCCTCCTGTATTCGGCGCCGCCGACGAAGCCGGGGTCGCGGAGCAGCCGCTCCATCCACCAGGAATCGTAACGGGGATAGCCGAAGGTACGGATTTTCGCCATGTCGACGTAGGCCGACCAGTAGGGAAGATCGTGCTCGGAGCAGAGGAGGAAATAGTCGTGATAACTGTAGGCGTCGGGCGCGGCGCAGTGGCGCAGCGGATCGGTGGCGCGGTTGGAGAAGATGTGGTTGGAATGGGGGTAGCTCACCACCAGGGCATGCGGGCAGTACCGCTCCAGTTCGTTCTTGAAGGGGCAGTACTGGTCTTCGTTGTAGTCCTTGAGGATGATCCGCACCTGGGAAGCATCGATCTCGTCGCGAAAGAGGGAGGGGATCTCCTGGGGGACGATGTTGAGGGAGGAGATTCTGGCGAATTCCCGGTAGAGGGCCGGGTTGAGCAGGAGAAAATCGTGGATCAGCTTGTGGCCGAACAGGGTGATGATCCGCCAGCCGGGATGATGCTCCTTGAGATGGACCAGCACCGGCAGTATCCAGTCCACCTCGCCGAAGGACTTGGAAACGGTGAGGATGATGACGGGCGGTTTGTCGGCGGTGTTGGCGACCATGCTGGACCTCACTGTTTGACGAGATAGCCGGAAGGGGCGAAGGAGAACAGGAACCGCTCCTCCATGCCCCTGTCGCAGCGGAAATCATCCCTGGAGCGGA
Organism: Thermodesulfobacteriota bacterium; assembly: GCA_040755255.1. Classification (GTDB taxonomy): domain Bacteria; phylum Desulfobacterota; class Desulfobulbia; order Desulfobulbales; family S012-135; genus JBFLZZ01. The sequence goes on along the minus strand of JBFLZZ010000036.1, from coordinate 21,399 downwards.
GAAATTCCTCGATGGCCTCGAAGGGGCCGCCCTCGCTGGCACACTGGGGATTCCAGTCGGGAGGCAGGGGATGACCGTTCAGATTGGAATCCTCGACGATGACGTAGTTTCCCGCCTGCACCAGGGAGGAATAGGCGGCCAGTTCCGCAAGCACATGCGCCGTGGTGTGCAGGGAATCGAGGATGACGAAGTTGTTGCGGCTCTCGCCGACCAGATCACCCACCTGGGCCACGACCGCTGGGTCGGTGGAACTGCCGGCCAGGCAGGTCACCCGGGGATGCTTCCGCACCTTTTCGTGCCAGACGCCCTGCCGTTCGTTGATGTCCACCGATATCACCCGCCCGCGACCGAGCAGGTCGAGCAGGTGGGCGAAGTACAGGGTGGCGCCGCCCTGGTAGGCGCCGCATTCGATGATGAAATCGGGCCGCTGCGCGAAGATGATCTGCTGGTAGTTGAACAGATCCCCGGGATGCTTGTGGATACGGACCCCATCGTAGGTGGTTTCCGGCCCGGTGGGATAGGCGAGCTTCAGATAGTACAGGGAATGAAAGATATCGGTCAGCAGTTGGGTCGGTATCTTGAAATCGACCCCCTTTTCGCGGTCCACGAACGCCGCGCCGTCATGATCCAGCACACACTCGAACATCGGAATCTCCTGTAACTGATCGCCGGGCAGGCTCTAGGCCCCCGCACCAAGGTCCGCGCCGCTCACGGCAGCAGTTGTTCCAGCAACCGCCGCTGCCCGGCAAAGCAGTCGGCCCGCAGCGGGCTCTCCTGGCCGCCCATCGCGGCCAAACACCATATCTCCTCGTTGTCCTCGCCCCAGGCAAGGGGCTTTAGCCCGGCCAGGTCCAGGGTGGCGAACAGGGTTTCGCGGCAGTAGTAGTAGGGATGCACCGCCCGGAACCAGTATTCCCACCACCTGTCGTAGTCGCGCAGCACGGTACGCGGGTGCATCATGTCCGGCATGGCCAGATACATGCGCCCGGCGGGCGAAAGGGTCGAGCGCAGCCGGCGCAGGGTTTCCACCGGGGTGAGAAAATGCTCCATCACATGGCGCAGGACGATGAAATCGAAGCGGCCCTGGCTGGAGTCCACCCAGGGGCCGTCGACGTCGCTGTCCAGCAGTTCGGCGCCTACTTCTTCCGCGAGGACCCGCCGGCAATCCGGCGAGGCCTCGATGCCGCAGAACCGGGCGGCGGGCATCTGCTCCCGCAGCACCATGAGACCGTGGCCGGAACCGCAGCCGACATCGAGGACGGTGGCGATCCCGGTCGGGTGCAGGTGTTGCCGGCAGCGTTCCCAGACCTGCTCCATGTGGCGGCGCACGCCGGCGATGCCGTAATCGGGCTTGGTCTCCAGCCGGTAGAGGGCGTCGTATTCCCTGGTGTAAAACTCGGTGAAGGCGGCGGGGGTCCAGCGCGGGTTGAGGTAGACCAGCCCGCAACCCCGGCAGATGACCGGATGTACCTCGTAACCGAACTGACCGGTGACCAGGGGCCTGCCGTGCAGCAGCACGGGTTCGTCATCCCGTCTCCGGCAGAGATGGCAGTTTGCCGCTTCCCATTGGGGGGTGAAGGACGGTACGGATGACCCTGCCGCGGCGAGCCCCTCAGCCATGGGCGCATTCCCGCGCCAGGTCGGCCGGCCCCCCTCGGGGCAGCAGCCGGTGTTTCCTTGCCGGCAAGACCGGCGCCAGCTGCGCCGGGAAATCGGATTCGCCGCGGATCTCGAGGCAGGCGTAGGGATTGTCGATCTGGTACATGCCGACATGCGGCCCCAGCACCTCCTCGCTGCGGAGGAATTCCGGGCGGGTGACGCAGCAGAGCCCCTTGAAGCTGAGGTATACCGCCTTCTTGAACTGGCGGGGCACGAAGCCCTCGTCCACCCGTTTCAGCCCGCTGTCCTCCTCGATCCAGATGGCATTGCTCTCCACCCGGGCGGGCAGCAGCGAATCGAAGCCCTGGCTGACCAGTTTCTCGATCATCGCATCGATGATCCGGTGGTCGCGGAAGGGATAGGTGGTTTCGAGCAAAACCACGATGTCGGGAAACACCCCCGCCGCCTCCAGCCGCTCCAGGGTATAGCGGTACACCTTTTCCAGTCCGACGTATTCGTGCGACAGCGATTCGTCGCGCAGGAAGGCGAAATCGGCGCCCTGCGCCAGGGCGCTGTCCACCGCGTCCTCCCGGTCGGCGGAAACCACCGTCGTGGCGATGTACCTGGAGGAGCGGGCGCTGTTCAGCGCGCATTCGAGCAGGGTGCTCGCGCCGATATGCACCGGCCGGCCCTTGTTGGGAATGAGGGCGGCGATATGGAGGTCCTGGATGCGCATGAGGTTGTCGAGCCCGCAGGAACGGTTGCCGAGATTTTCCAGGATCTTCACCACGTTCTGGCAGCGCTGACTGTTGCCGTTCTGGTGAATGCCGTGGTAGTGGTAGACGCTGGCCTCGGGCTCGTAGACGATGGCGAAGCCCTGGTTCAGCACCTGCTGGGCCCAGACCCGGTCCTCGATGTTGGTGACCCGGTCGTCGAAGGGATAGCGGTCGAGCACCGCTTTTCTGATCATCGAATTGGCGTTGTGGAAGAAGCTGTCCTTGCGCTGCACCTTGCGCTCGGGGCCGAAGACGATGAGCAGGTCGCGCTTGTCGGCGGGCGGGGTGAAGGAGAGCGGTTCCTGGCGGCCGTACACCCCGGCCACCTCCGGATCGTCGAAGTTGCGGACGAGGTTGCCGAGCCAGTCCCGGTTGGTGGGAATGCAGTGACCGGACAGGCAGACGATGAATTCGCCAGCCGCCTCGGCAATGCCGATGTTCAGCGATTTGCCCGGCAGGTACTCGGTGCAGTGCACCACCTTCTTCACCGGGAACTGCTCCACCTTGGCCAGGGTGGCGTCGGTGGACTCGTTGTCGACGATGATCACCTCGAAGTCCTGGCAGTTCTGGGAGAAAACCGCCTTGAGGCAGGAGGCGATCCAGCGCTCTTCGTTCCTGGTGCGGATGATGATGGATATGTTGGCCATGGGAACTCCTTCAGAGGGTGGCGACGGCTATCCAGCGGTTGTCCTCGGCGAGGCTCGCCCGCGAACCCTCCAGCACCCGGGACACCGGCAGCGACGAGGCGAAGGTCGCCCTGAGCCCGCCCAGGTCGCCGGCGGGCCTGCCGTTATGGACTATATCGGCAACATCCCGGAAAAACTGAAGGATGCTCTCGGGACCGTAGCCGGAACTGTGGCGAGCGGTGTTGTCCGGCCCGGGGTAGATCTGGGAGAAGTAGGGGTTGATCTCCTCGACGCCGCCCTCGTCGGTGGTGAGGGTCACCCCCCGCCGCTTCTGGTCGCTGCGGTAGCGGCCGCGGCTGCCGATCACCTCCAGCCGCTGGTCGCTCATGGCGCTGGAGTGGTCCGGGTCGACCCAGCCGGTGAGATGGGACGACAGGAAGATACCGCCACCGCCCTGCTGCCATTCGATCAGGGTCTGGATGGTGTCGAAGGTATCGATGCCGTGGCCGGCGAGGTATTTCTTCGTCCCGACGGACATGACCCGGAGCGGCTCGGCGCCGGTGAGGAAATGAATCAGGTCGACGTAGTGGACGCCCAGGTACTGAAAGATGTCGGTATGCTCCACCCAGGCACGGAAGACGGTGGTGGGTATGGTCTTGCGCTGGCTGAACTGGATGCGGAAGTTCAACAGATCGCCGAGCACCCCCTGGCGGATCAGCTCGTGGAGTTTGAGGTTGGCCTCGTCGAAACGCTTGTGGTATTCCACCGCGCCGTAGACCTGGTTCCGGCGGGCGAGGTCGACCAGCGCCCGCGTCTCGGCCACCGTCGCCACCAGGGGCTTGACCACCAGCACATGCACCCTGTTTTCGAGCAATCGCGCGGTGATGTCGAAGTGGAGATGGTCCGGCACCGAAACGACGGCGGCGGCCGGGCGACCGGCCAGCGCATCGAGATAGGCCTCCGGATTGCGGCCTTGCTCCGGCAGGCAGCGGACATGGGGACGGACTCCGAACAGTTCGGCGAGCCGCGCCGCCTGCTGCCGCGCGAAGCGGGCGGATTCGGCACTGGTGGCGGCAATGACGATCTCCCCCACCAGCCCCTGCCGGTGCGCCTCGAACGCCGCCGGCAGCAGCGTGCCGAAGCCGGAGGCACCCTTGCCGCAGACGTACATGCCGGCGCCGACGATGAGGATGTCGAGGGGGCGCCGGTCAGCCATGTTTCGCCTCCTCGGCCAGGGGGTCGTAGCGGAGTCCGCCGCTTTCTCCGGACCGGCGCGCCCGCAGGATGAAATCGGCCAGTTCCAGGTCCTCCTGGCGCTTGATGATGATCGCCGAGAGTTTACTCACCGGAAAAAATCCGACCCGGCCCACGAAAAAGGCCCTCCCCTTCTCTCTGTACTCGGCGAGAAACGGCGCAGAGCGCCACATCATGACCGAGTAGACGAACAGCTCCACCGGATCGAGATCCTGGGTCTGGGCGAACAGTTCGCCGGTGCGGTAGTTGAGCGGCCGCCCCCTGAAATTGGCGTGCACCTGCGCCTCGGCCACGGTTATCAGGGTATCAAGGCCTTCCCTTCCGAAATGGTCGACCACCGCCTTGATTTCCGCACCGGTCTGCAGGGGCGAGGTGGGATTCACCCAGCAGACGGTTTCCGCCGGATGCTTCTCCATGAAATCTCCCACCACATCGTCGGACTTGGTGGCGGAACTGCCGAGTTCCGCCGGCCGCAGGTAGAATTCGACACCGTAGCGACCGGCGATTTCCGCGAACAGCGGCGCGTCGCTGTTGACCACGATGCGGTCGAAGACGCCGGATTCCTGCGCCGCCCGGATGGCGTGGCCGATCATCGGCTCGCCGGCGATGAGGGCGAGATTCTTCATCGGCAGCCGGGTGGAGCCGATGCGGGCGGGGATCATGGCGATGACGCGGGTCTTGCCCTCCATGCCCCTCACCCCAGATCGACGCCAAGGGCGTAGCGCCGGTTCAGTTCCTCGAACTGACGGAATTCCGGCTCCTCCAGCGGGATGCCGTCCCGGCCGCGGATCGTCGCCTGGATCTTTTCCGGGTCGCCGGCCACCATCACCTTGTGCGCCGGATCGATGGGCGGCTCGTTGCGCAGTTCGTCCACCAGCTCGGCCATCCGTTGCTTGAACACCTCCACCTCCTGGAAGGCCTCGATGTTCAGCGCCGAAACGAACTGGCCGAGGAAACGTTTCTCCTCCAGGTTCTCGAACATCTTGGGGATGTGGGGGCCGAAGGGCATGCCGGTGAGCATGGAGCAGAGCACCTCGACCATCAGCGACAGCCCGTAGCCCTTGTGGCCGCCCACCGGCAGCAGCATGGCGATCCGGTGGGGATCGGTGGTGGGCCGCCCCTCGGCGTCGGCGCCCGCACCCGCCGGCGCCTCGCCGCCGATCTCGCGCAGCCGCCGCACCGCGTTGAAGGTGATGATGCTGGTGGCCATATCCAGGCACATCGGGTCCTCCCCGGCCACCGGCGCCGCGAAGCATACCGGATTGTTGCCGAGGAACTTGCGTTTGCTTCCGGTGGGGATGATCAGCGAATCGGCATGGGTGTAACTCATGCCGATCAGGTTCTGGCGGGCGATCTCCAGGGCGAAGCAGGCGGCGGCGCCGAAATGGGTGGAGTTCTTCACCGCGACGTTGCCGCTGCCGTGCTCCTGCGCCATCTCCACCGCCAGCCTGGCCGCCTCCATGCAGGCGGCATGGCCGAAGGTGTGGTCGGCGTCGAGCACCGCGGCGGTGGCGAATTTCCGCTCCACCCGGTACTGCGGCCGGGTGTTGATCCGGCCGGAGCGGACGCCGTTCAGATAGTGATGGATGAGACGGATCCCGTGGGAGTCCACCCCGCGCAGCGAGGTGGAGACGAGGCCTTCGGCCACCTGCTCGGCCACGGTCTCGTCGACCTTCTCGCGGAGCAGGGCGCCCTTGATCAGCGCCTTGGCGGCGGTTCCGGTTATCTTCGGCATATTGGTTCTCCTTCGGTTAAAGACACGGACGGGTAAGAATCCGGAATGTTCCCTGTTTGCCCCCCATCGTTGTCAGTGAAGCGACAGCGGAACGGTTGTCGTTGTCGTAATCGTGTTTCGTCGCTCATGGGCGGCTGCGACTACGATTACGACAACGGGAAGGCGTCACGACATGGGTGAGGTGAAACGACTTTCGCAATCTCATCATCGCTTGCGCAACACGATCTCGATGGCGCACTCCGCCACCGGGGTCAGGGTCTGGTCGATCTTTTCGGCCACCCAACCGTCGCGGTAGAAATCCCTGAGCAGTTCGATCTTTTCGATCTCCGCCAATCCGGCGAAGGCATGCAGCAGTTCGAGCACGTTGATCGATCGCGGCGACCAGCTCGTCTGCTTCATCACCGTGAAGGTCCATTTATGGTCCGGGTTGTAGCGGCTCGGCCACTGGCCCTGTTCGTAGAGATCCTCGTCCGGAACGGTGATGATCAGAAACCCGCCGGGCCGGACGATGCGGATCCAGTTACCCAGTGCCGCGCCCACGTCCACCATGTGTTCGAGACAGTGGCTGGCGTGGAGGAAATCGAACTGGTTGTCCGGCACGCCGGCCATCTGCTGGGCGTCGCCGTCCTCCATGTCCCAGGTGCGGGCGGAGAGCATCCGGGCGAACATGCCGGCGTACTGACCCAGCGGATCGGGCTTGCCGCCGACGTCGATGCCGTGGCCGACGAAATAGCGGTTGTGGAAGGCGGGGATGCCGAATCGCCGTTTGGCCGCCTTACTCTGCTCCCACATGGATCACCTCGCTGCTCGTTTCCGTGTTGCCGCCATGCCGGTAACCGCTCAGGTCATGGAGCGCCGTTACGATCTCGTCCTCGGAACAGGCGTCCCAGCAGGGGGAAAGCCGTGCATGAAACCGGTCGGCCATCCGCGCCTTGATGGCCGCGCTCTGCCCGGCAATGTCGCCGCCGGGGTCGATGCCCCGTATTGCCGCGCCGGCCTCTTCAAGAATCGCCTGCCGGTCCACCGCCTCGTCGCAGGCGTAGCCGCATTCGAGCCGCAGCTCTCTGCCGTCGGCGAGCACGGCCGAGACCCAGGCCCGCGCCTTGGACAGGCCGCAGGGTGCCTGACAGACCCGGCCGCGATAACGCAGCTGGATGCCGTGCACCGAAGGACTGTAGCGGATGCGGTTGTCCATGTCGATACTGTTGAACAGGGCGACCGTCGGCTTGGCCAGCGCCCCGCCGACGTGCACCGCCGAGGTGTCGACCGAAACGATGGCGTCCATGCCGGCCAGCAGCCGGAAATATTCCCGGAAGCCGGGCGAGGCGGGACTGAGGTCGACGGCGATCTCGGCAAGTCCGTGCCTCTCCATGAAGGCCGGGGCGGAATGTCCCTCGGGAAACAGCAGCACCGGCTGCCAACCCTCTCCGGCCAGCCGCCGCAGGAGCGATGCCGCTTTCGCCTCCGGCAGGGTGCGGGTGTAGGAACTGATGAAGATCACCGCCACCAGGGGTCGTCCGGAGGCGCGTCCGCGCGTCGCCGCCAGGGCGGCGGCCACCCCGGCGGGGAGTCGGTCCTCCAGGTGCAGGACCGGCCGTTTTTCCCGGTCCGGGACCGAACCGGGATCGATGCCCAGGCGGGTCAGGGCGAAATCGGTCATGTGGCTGCGGTGGAAGGCCGGATCGTCGAGCATGCCGCTCAGATCGGCAACGGCGTCGCAACCCAGGTACTCGGCGAGCGCCATCGGCATGGGCCGGACAACGAGCTCCGGGATCCCGGCCAGCACCGCCCGGGTCCTGAGCGGCAGGGAGGAAAATACCAGCAGCCGAACCTCGCCCGCGGTCAGCTCCCGCAACCGGCGGGCGAGGACGCGCAGGGCGGGCGCGAAAAGGATGCCGTCGCCGAGTCCGCCGCCGCCGCCGTTGACCAGGCAGACGGTTAGGCCCCGCTCCGGAATCGGTCGCTCGCCCCGCAGGAATTCCCCGACCGGAACCGGACAGCCGGGGATGGCAGTGAAGAGCTCCCCGGACAGGACCAGCGGCTCCCCCAACCCCTGGCCGCGCATCGCCGAACGCAGCCCTGCCAGGGTTTCCTCCAGAACCAGAAACACCCGGTTGGTATCGAGAACGGTACCGCCGTTGCGCATCTCCGGCCGGAAGGAGGGCATTTCGACGGCCGCCCCTTCCTCCAGGGTGAGGACGATCCGATTGGGCAGGCAGACGGGTATCATCGCTTCTCCATCAGGAACCAGGTGAGGTCGTCCAGGGGGAAATTGGGATCGCGGTGGTAGACGAAACCGTAGTCCACCAGGGAAAGATCGGGGTAGCGCTCCAGCATCTCGCCGGCGAAGTCACGCTTGAACAGCCGGCCGCTGTGGCCCCGGTAACTCACCTCCACCGGTGCCGGGTTATAGTACTCGATGACCGCGATGTAACGACAGGCCGCCTGGTGGAGGCGTGCGTACACTTCGGGCAGCAGTTCGGGATTGATATGGATGAGCACCCCGGAAACGAAGGCGAAATCCCAGGACCGCTCCGGAATGAAATCGAGGATCGACTGCCGGTGCACGGTCGCTTCGCCCCACTGGCCGAGCCTCTCCGCCGCCTTGCGGTTGATCTCGACGCCGGCAAGTTCCATGCTCGGAAAGAGTTGGCGGAGGGCCTTGAGGTTGTTGCCGATGTTGGCGCCGAATTCGATGGCGGAGCCCACCCCGGTGGTGCGGGCGAAAATCCTGGCGAACAGGGAGAGCCGCGCCCCGGTCTCCTTGTCCGTGGGGTTGCGCTCGATGTAGGCGTCGCCGAACTCACCGGCCCAGAACTGTTCCTGCTCGGAATGGAAACCACTGGTCATCGCACCACCTCGGTGGAATCGGGTTCGCGCATGCGGAGGGCGGTGAACAGCAGTTCCGCCGTCCGCCAGTCCTCCGGGGTATCGATATCCTGCACGGCATGACGGTCGACCACCAGGCCCACCGCGTCGTCGGCGTAGATCTTTCTGCCGGTCTGGAACCGGCGGGCGTGCAGCCAGTAGAACTGGCCGGCATCGTGGTAGGCGGTCGGCAGGTCGTTGGAACGGGAAAGCTCGTGTTCCGGCCAGAGCATGGCGAGTCTGCCTTCCTCGGTGATCTTCAGCGCCCTGAAGATGGACGCCGGGTAGGTGGTCACCGGAAAGACGCTGGCGGCGCCGCTCGCGACGATCCTCTCGTAACCGGCGACGAGATCGGCACTCCGGACAAAGGGCGCGGTGGCGTACAGGCAGCAGAGGTATTCCGGCTCGGTTCCTTCGGCGGCGAGCCAGGCCAGGGCGTGCAGGAGCACGTCGGCGGTGGGGGTGAAATCGTCGGCGATGGCCGCCGGCCGGACAAAGGGGGTTTCGGCGCCAGAGCGGCGGGCGACCGCGGCGATCTCCGCGCAATCGGTGGAGACGATCACCCGGGCGAACAGGCCGCTTTCCCTGGCCGCCGCGATGGACCAGGCGATGATCGGCCTGCCGGCGAACTCCCTGATGTTCTTGCCCGGGATGCGCTTGCTCCCTCCCCGGGCGGGGATGATCGCGACGTTCATGACCCTTCCCCCACCAGATCCCAACTGAGCGGCGTTCCCCGCTCGATGTCACGCCCGGCCCGCCTGCCGGTCACCAGATCGAGGAACCCGGGCGCCAGGCCGTGGCCGGGTCGGATGGAACGGACATTCTCCGGGGTGAACGGCTCGCCCTTCTTCATGTCGCGCACCACGAACAGCGACCGGCGCAGGGTCCGGCTCGCCTCTTCACCTTGGCCGCCGCCGTAGGCCACCTCGCCGAGCGCCTGTTCGGCCTGGCGGATCGCCCGCACCATCTCGGCGAATTCGTCGGGCTCCAGGGAGAAGGCGCTGTCCGGACCGCCGGCGGCGCGCTCCAGGGTGAGATGTTTTTCAACGATCGAAGCCCCCAGGGCCACCGCCGCCACCGGCACGGCGATGCCGGTGCTGTGGTCGGAGAGGCCGGCCACCACCCCGAAGGCCTCGGCCAGATGGGGGATGGTGCGCAGATGCATGGCCGAGGCCGGCGCCGGGTAGGCGCTGGTGCACTTGAGCAGGGCGATCTCCGCCCCCCCCGCCTGGCGCAGGGTGCGCACCGCCTCGTCGATCTCCGCGAGCGTCGCCATGCCGGTGGAGACGATCACCGGTTTTCTCGTGGAACCGATCCGGCGCAACAGGGGAAGATCGACCAGTTCGAAGGAGGCGACCTTGTGGGCGGGCACCGCCATCGCCTCCAGAAAATCGACGGCCGAGGGATCGAAGGGGGTGGAAAACAGCGCCAGTCCCATGCCGGCGGCTATCTCCTTCAGGCGCGGCTGCCACTCCCAGGGGGTGAAGGCCTCGCCGTACAGCTCGTACAGGGTGCGGCCCTCCCAGATCGTGCCGCGGATGCGGAACCATTCCCGGTCGCAATCGATGGTCAGGGTATCCGGGGTGTAGGTCTGCAGTTTCACCGCATCGGCGCCCGCCGCCCTGGCCGCTTCGAGAATGCGCACCGCCCGGTCGAAATCGCGGCCGTGGTTGGCCGACATCTCGGCGATGATGTAGGCGGGCTCGCCGGGGCCGATCCGCCGGTCAGCGATGGTGAGGACGGGCATCATGGCTCTCCGGATTTCTGACCAGGGTGACGAACGGCACCCCCTGCCGCTCGGCCCTGGTCGATTCGACGAAACCGGCGCCGGCAAAGGCGCGCAGCGATGCGGGATTGCCCTCCTTCACCCGCGCCTCGATGCGGCAGGGATGCTCGGCCAGCAACCGGTCGCAGGCCAGGGCGATGGCGCGGCCGCCGATGCCCAGCCCCTGGAACTCCTCGTCCAGGTTCACCGAAATTTCGGCGCGGTCGCCGTCCACATCGAAGCGGACGACACCGAAGGGTGTGCTGCCCAGGCCGCGGAGCAGCCACAGCCGGCAGCCGCGGTCCGCCAGCTTGCCGGCGATCCAGCGCTCGTGCTCGGCCTGGGAGATAGGAGCGCTATGGAAGGAATGGCGCCTGGTCGCCGGCTGGTTGGCCCAGCGGAGCAGCAGCATGCGATCGGCCCAGGTTGCCGGCCGCAGTTCGATCTCCGCGGCCAGGAGCGCCGCGGCCACCCGGGAAGCGCCCCTGCCGTCCACGAGACGGCGGCCGATCTCCGCCTGGCGCTGCCGCTGTTGCCCGTCTTCCAGAAAGGCAGCGATGCGCTCGGCAACACCGTCCCGGCCGGCAAGGGGCGCCTCGCCCAGCGACCCGGCGGCGCCGGCCGAGGCGAAGGCGGCCGCGTTGTGGCGCTGGTTGGCGGCGATAACCACGCTGAGAAACGGTACGCCCATGGCGGCCAGTTCGTACACCGTGGTGCCGGCGGCGCTGATCGCCGCATCGGCATGGCGCATCAGCCCGGCCATGTCGCGGCTCGCTTCGAGCAGCTCGCAGGGAAACGGCAACTCCGGCAGGAGTCCGGCGAGAGCGGGACGATGGGGGTTGGCGCCGCCGAGCACCGCCCGCACCCGCAGATCCTTCCTGCCGGTTTTCGCGAGGGCGAGGAGGATATCTTTGGTGCAGTCGCCGGGATCGGCGCCGCCCATGGTGAGGAGCAGGTTGCGAACGCGGCCCGTAACCGGGAGTGCCTCCTCCATCCGGGCGGTGAACTCCTCACGGAGCAGGGCGTAATTGCAGCCGAGCAGTTGCAGGGGCTCCCCTTCGCAGGGATAACGGAGAGTCTCGGCATGGATGCCGGGGTTGAGCAGACAGTCGGCATGGTAGAGCGGCAGCCGCACCGCGTCGTCGATCACCAGCAGACGCAGGCCGGCGGCCCGCAGGGCCAGCTGCCAGGCGGCGTCGAAATGGTACCCGTCGAGCGCCAGCCAGCCGCCCACCGGGTCGGAGAACCGTTCCGCCAGAAAGGCTGCCTCCGCCTCCGGCGAGGCGGGGACCGGCAGTGAACACAGGGAAAAGCCCTCGTCCCGGAGCCGCTGTCGCAGGGGGGCGGATTCGATGCGCCCGGCAAAGACCACCGGTCCGCCGCTCAGCCTCCGCCACGCCTGGGCAAGGGCGAGGCAGCGCATGACGTGACCGGTGCCGATCCGGCCGTCGGCATCGGCGCGGATGAGCAGTTGCCCGCTCATCCGGCCAGCTCCTCGCCGAGAACGGCCACCACCCGGTCGACGTCGTCCTCCGTCATCCCCTGGTGCAGGGGCAGGCTCAGAATCCGCTCATAGGCGGCCTCGGCCACGGGGCACAGCCCGGGGCCGGTATGGAAGCGATTGCGGTAGTAGGGGTGCAGATGCACCGGCAGGTAGTGTACGTTGACGCCGATCCCTCTGCCGCGCATGGCCCTGAACAGCCGGCCCCGGTCGGCGGCCCCGGCCAGCCGCACCACGAAGAGATGGTAGGCATGGTCCCGGCCGGGAACCGACCGGAGTGGTGTCACATCCTTCATCCCGGCCAGCAGCCGATGGTAGCGGGCGGCGAGCCGGCGGCGCGTTTCCAGCCAGCCGGGGAGTTTCCGCAGCTGACTCAGCCCAAGCGCGCACTGGAAATCGGTGATCCGGTAGTTGAAACCGAGTTCCACCATGGCGTATTCCCAGGTGCCCCCCTCTTCCCGCTGACGGTGGTCGGAATCGATGCCGTGGTTGCGGAAACGCCGCATGGCCGTTGTCATGGCCTCGTCGTCGGTGAGCACCATGCCGCCCTCGCCGGTGGTGATGTGCTTGACCGGATGGAAGCTGAACACGGTGCAGTCGGCCAGGGTGCCCACCCGGCGCTGCTGGCAGCCGCCGCCCAGGGAATGGCAGGCGTCGGCGACCAAGCGCAGACCGTGGGCATCGGCAAGCCGGCGCAGGGAATCGTAGTCGCAGGGTTGGCCGGCGTAATCGACGGCAATGAGCGCGCGGGTTCGGTCGGTGATTTTGCGTGCCGCGTCATCAATATCGATGAGCAGGGTATCGGGTTCGACATCGGCGAACAACGGGGTGGCGCCCTGGTAGACGACGCAGTTGGCGGTGGCGGCAAAGGTCATCGCCGGCACGATCACCTCGTCGCCCGGCCCGATGCCGGCGGCGTGCATCGCCGCGTGCAGGGCGGCGGTGCCGCTGGACAGCGCCACGCCGAACCGGCTGCCGCAGAAGGAAGCGGTCATCGCCTCGAACTCCGCCACCCGCGGGCCGGTGGTCAGCCAGTCGGAGGTGAGGGCGGCGGCAACCGCGGCGAGGTCGTCGGCCTCGACGCACTGCCGGCCATAGGGCAGATAGGGCCCGGCTTTGCTCATGCAACCGCCTGGGCCATGGAGGTTCCGAATTGCTTCGCCTGCGGCCGGGATTCGTTCCCATGGGGATTGCCGAAGACGATGGCGCGCAACTCCTCGACGCTCAGCCATTCGTCGTTGGCGTCGCTGGTGTAGACGAAGTTCTCCGGCATCTTTTCGGCATCGACGTAGTTCTTGCGCTCCCACCAGCTCAGACTCGGCATGATCACGTACATGCCGTGGTACGACAGGGTGTGGCGGCCTTCGTCCTCGCCGGTGAGCGCCTCGTGCAGCTTTTCGCCGGGACGGATGCCGGTGATCTCTATCCGGCATTCCGGGGCGATGGCCTCGGCGAGATCGGTGATCCGCATCGAGGGAATGCGGGGCACGAAGATCTCCCCGCCCTGCATGTGCTGGAAGCCCTTGAGCACCAGTTCCACCGCCTGCTCCAGGGTGATCCAGAAACGGGTCATCCGGGGATCGGTCACCGTCAGCCTGCCGCTCTGCCGCTGTTTGAGGAAGACCGGGATCACCGAGCCGCGGCTGCCGATGACGTTGCCGTAACGGACGCAGGCGAAACGGGTGGCGCGGTTGCCGGCGTAGGCGTTGCCCTGGATGAACAGTTTGTCGGAGCAGAGCTTGGTGGCGCCGTAGAGGTTGACCGGATTCACCGCCTTGTCGGTGGACAGGGCGACCACCTTGGCGACGCCGGTGTCGATGGCCGCGTCGATGACGTTCTGGGCGCCGTGGATGTTGGTCTTCACCGCCTCGAAGGGGTTGTACTCGCAGGCCGGCACCTGCTTGAGCGCGGCGGCGTGCACCACGTAGTCCACCCCCTCCATCGCCCGGCGCAGGCGGTCGCCGTCGCGGACGTCGCCGATGAGGAAACGCAAGCGCTCGTCGTCGTCGAACTCGATGCGCATTTCGTGTTGCTTGAGTTCATCGCGGCTGAAAATCCGCACCGTTCCCACCTCGCAGCTGTCGAGCAGGGTCCGGCAGAAATGCTTGCCGAAGGAACCGGTGCCGCCGGTGACCAGTATGGATTTGCCCCGCAACACGCTGCCGCCCTTGCCCCGCGACCCGCAGTCGGCGAGAAGCAGCCCCCGCGCCTCGCGCAGGGGCGCCTTCTTTTCGTGGAGCAGGGTCCTGATCTGCAGGAACACCCTGAGATCGTCGGCGGAATAGCGCCGCTGGCCGCCGGCGGTGCGCTCCGGCTTGATGATGTCGCCGAACTCCCGCTGCCAGTATCGGACAGTGGACACGGGCACGTTCAATCGATCGCTGATTTCCTTGATCCGCATGGTCATCTCGTCTTCCTCCGGTGGTTGCCGACGCCGCATCGAAACACCTCAACGTGGCTGCTGGACCTATCGGAAGAAAAAACCGGAAAGTTAAACAAAACTTCACCTTCGCTTTTTGCCTATCAAGTTCCGCACCAGAGCAAGGACAATTCACGGCCGCCGCCGGCAGCCTGTCCCTCCGGCCGGCCCGGTTCCGTTCCGGCACCGGACCCGGGGAAGACAGCATCAATATCCCGCCGTTCCGAGGGGAAAAACGACGGCAAGCCCCCACTCTGCCCGTCCTTCCGGATTTTTTTCGTGACAATGCCCAAGCATCGTCCTAAGCTGTTAGTTGATGGTTCGGTTGGTGTGCATCCGGCGCCCACGGAAAGACTGAGGCTTCGAGCCAGCCAGTCTGGATCGCCACGGCCCTGCGGGCCTCGCGATGACGGCAAAAAAAACCGGGCGGCTGTCGCTCTCTCCGCGTCACTGCGAGCGAAGCGAAGCGGTCCAGTCTCCTCCGCTCTTCTTCGGAATCGGCGAGGAAAAGTCGTTTACCCTTCCGTAGGATGGTGAATTTTCCATAAGTACCGGATGCACCCATTCTGACGCATCCCGCCCGTTTCCGGACGGCAAGGATGCAGAAGGGAGGTACGCCATGGCACTGGACATCTCCAACAGTTTGCAGGTCACCACCACGCCCTTGGCCTCGCCCGCCGATGGCCGCAGCGATGCCTTCAAGGCGAACCGCAACCTGGAACGGGCGCAGACCGACGAACAACAGGCCGTGCAGCGGCGGCGGGAAGCGCAGGCGGAAATGCAGCAGGCGGAACAAAGGCTGCAGCAGGCACGACAGAAAGAACAGGCCGCGGCCCAGCAGGTGCGGGCCGCCCAGGCCGAACGGCAGCAGACCATGCGCAGCAGAACCCAGCCGAGCGGCGGCGAGATCATCAGCATCACCGTCTGACCCCTTTCCCGATCCACTCTCCCCTCATCCCCTTCCGGCCCCACCCTGTCCATGCCCCGTCGCTCCGCCAAGAAATCGCCGCCCGCCGGCGGACAGTTCCAATTCGATGAAACGGTGGCCGCGGTATTCGACGACATGCTCACCCGCAGCGTGCCGTTCTACCACGAGATCCAGCGGATGCTGGTGGAGATGAGCGACAGCTTCGCCCAGCCCGGCAGCACGATCTACGACCTCGGCTGCGCCACCGGCACCACCCTGGTACAACTCGCCACCGGCCTGCCGGACCGGGGGCTGACCTTCTGCGGCGTGGATTCTTCGGCGCCGGTTCTGGCCAGGGCAAGGGAGAAACTGGACCGGCACGGGCTTACCGACCGCTGCCGGCTAATCGAGGCCGACCTCAACGACTTCGACGCCGTCACCGACGCCTCGGTGGTCATCTGCAACCTGACCCTGCAGTTCGTCCGGCCGCTCTTCCGCGACCGGCTCATCCGGGCCGTCTATCAGGGGTTACGGGAAAGGGGGGCGCTGCTGCTGGTGGAAAAGGTGCTGGGCAACGAATCGGCGATCAACCGGATGTTCGTCGACTTCTACTACGGCTTCAAGCGGGGCAACGGCTACTCGGACATGGAGATCGCCGCCAAGCGGGAGGCGCTGGAGAACGTGCTCATCCCCTACAAGCTGGACGAGAACCTGACCCTCCTGCGCCGCAACGGTTTCGAGCTGGTGGACACCTTTTTCAAGTGGTACAACTTCGCCGGGATTCTCGCGATCAAGCATCCGGATCTGCGGCAAGCGGAGCCCCATCGGCAAAATCCCTGAACCGCTTTCTCCCCGCCAGCCGGGCGGCGAGGATGCCGACCTCGTAGAGCACCATCAGCGGCACCGCCATCAGACACTGGTTGACCACGTCCGGCGTAGGGGTGACGATGGCGGCGACCACGAAGGCGACCAGCACCGCGTACTTGCGCTGCCCGGCCAGCTGCGCCGGCGTCACCACCCCCATCTTGGCGAGCAGGACCATGAACAGCGGCAGCTCGAAGACGCAGCCGAAGGCGATGAGCAGTCTGAGCGCCAGGGAGAAGTACTCCTTGACCGCGGGCAGAACCTGCAGCTGCTCGGTGGCGTAGCCGGCGAGAAAGCGGAAGGCGGGGGGAAAGACGACGTAGTAGCAGAAGGCGGCGCCGGCGAAAAAACAGGCGGTGGCAAGGAAGGTGAAAGGGACGAGCACCCGTTTTTCATGGCGGTACAGGCCCGGCGCGATGAAGCGCCAGAGCTGCCAGAGGATCACCGGGCAGGCGAGGAGGATGCCGCCGGTCAAGGCGACCTTCAGATAAAAAAAAAGCCCTCCTGGTAGGAGGTGAAGATGAGCGAACTGCCGGGAGGCAGTACCTCCTTGAGCGGCCGGAAGATGAACTCGCCCAGCTCTTCGGCAAAGGGGTAGCAGACGGCGAAACCGGCGGCGGTCGCGGCCAGGACCGCCACCAGGCAGGAGCGCAGGTCGGCGAGATGTTCGGTGAGGGACTGGGACTGCAGTTCTTCCATTTCGTCTACCTCGAAGAGGGAAAAAGCGATGGGCCGCGCCCCGTCACGGCCCGCGGCCTGGCGGCCGCAGTCTCACCCGCCCGCAGTGAGGCGGAGAGGGCGACGGCCGCCCGTTCTTTTTTGCCGTCATCGCGAGGCCCGCAGGGCCGTGGCGATCCAGACTGGGTGTATCGAAGGTTGTCGTAATCGCAACAACCGCGATTTCGGCGCCGGCTTGTTTTGCGACTCTTTATTGATGGATTCGTAACAACTGGCAACCCTCGTCATTGCGAGGAGCGGAGCGACGAAGCAATCCAGTATTTTCAGTCAATTACAAACTCATGGATTGCTTCGCTACGCTCGCAATGACCCTGGTTTAGCGAAGGGCCGAAGCTCCGGTCTTGCCGCCGTTGCCCATCGGCAAGGTACGGGGCTGCGCATTGACGCCCTCCCCGGCAACGGGTATGGTGGCCGAATCGCCCATGGCGCCCGAGTCGGGCCATAGTACAATGACGCAAGGGCCCGGTCAACCGTGCAGATGGTCGCACCGCTTGCCAGGGTCCCCCACTGCCGCCGCTACCGCCGGACATGAACCAGACAGACGCCAGCGCCCTGTTTCGCCGACCGCTGCTCCCCCTTTTGCGGATGGTGCAGTTCCTCTATCTGCTCGACCCCTGCCAGTCGCCGGCCGACATCGTCTGCCAGCTGCCGCCGGCCATCGACACCGGCGATATCCAATACGACAACCCGGCCGAACTGCTGCGCCCCCATCTCGATCTGCTCGAACAGCTCGCCATCCTCCGGGGCGGCGCCTCGCTCCCCTGCACCATCCTTGATCCGGCCGGCGGGGAACTGGACGCCATCGAGGCAGTGGAGGCCTGGATCGGCCACCAGCTCCTCGTCCGCGAACTGGAGGCGATCAACAGCGCCCTCTGCGCGCCGTGCGGCTGCACCCTCTGCTGCATCGGCCCGGTGGCCGGGCAGAGCCAGACCTTTTTCGAGATCCCGCTGACCGAAGAAGAAACCGGACTCTTTCCGTCCATTGGCCGGTGTGATTCCCCGGCGAGCCGCAGCCAGAACAGCGATACCGACCCGATTCTCGCCATGGACGGCACCGATTTCGACCGGGGCGCGGCCAAGCTCATTCACTGGCGCCGGGGCTGGAGCCTGATCCTGCCCGCCGCCACCGCCTGCCCCCACCTGGACAGCCGGGGCGCCTGCGCCATCTACCCGTCCCGGCCAGAGACCTGCCGGCGGCCGCAGATCTTCTCCTACCTGCTCGAAGCGGACCCCCGCCATGGGCGCCGCTGGATCGCCCAACGCAAACTCCTCGCCGTCTGGGACTGCCCCTACGTCCGTCACTATCAGGACGCCATCGCCGACTTTGCCGGCCTCTGCGGCCTGGAACCGGTCTTCCGCCACAACCGGGCCTGAGTGCCGTGCCGGCGCGGAAGCGGAACCACGCTCGCCGCTACCGCTTCTCCCCCTCCCTGCCGGCCATTGCCGCAAAGACGGCCTGAGCGCCCTGCCGAATCTCCTCCATAGTCAGATCCCTGGTATGGCTGGCAAGGCTCCAGCTGTAGCCGAAGGGGTCCCGCACCGTGCCCACCCGGTCACCCCAGAACATGTCCGCGACCGCCATTTGGCTTTCGGCGCCCGCATCCAGCGCCCGACGACAGGCCTGGTCCGCATCCTCGCAGTAGATGTAGAAACTCACCGGCGAGCCGCCCATGCTCTCTGCGCTCCGGCAGGGAGCGCCCGGCTGTTCCTCCCCCAGCATGACGATCGAGTCACCGATACGCAATTCGGCGTGCATCACCTCCCTGCCGTCGGGTCAGGGCATGGAGAACCGCTCCACCGCGCCAAAGGCCCGTTGGTAGAACTCGATGGCCAGGGGTGCGTCCTTGAGCACCTGCATCGGGGTGACGCTGTGGAATCCTGCCGGGATGGTTGCGATCATCTGTCATCTCCTGGTTGGTTTTGATGAATGCACCGGCAGCGCCGGTGAAACGGTGAAAACCAGGCACCGATCCTGTCCCAACCATTGGTAAAAAACAAGCGGAGAAATACCGGATTCCACCGGAAGGTGGTTCCCGGCAATTGTCGCCAGACCAAGGCCGGGACCGCCGAGAGGGAGAAGGGGGATGGCGGTGGGCCAAGCCGGAAAATGACAGGCACCGGCAGAAGCGGAATGAAATGGAGAAGGAGGAATGCCACCCGGCAAGGCAAAGGTGAAGGCATGATGAAAATTGTCTCGACGTGGCCGTTTTGTTTCTGGTATGACATAAGGCGCTGATGGGGACACAGCCTCGGAAGGAGTAATTCCGATTGAAATATGAAACGTTACTCCACATGCGCTGACGGGAGGCTACCTGGTCAGACCGTCGACAGGGGGATCATACCGGAGTTATCCAGTTTGTTGCCAAGTATCCAATTTGTGGAGTTATGCCGTTAGCGAAGCGGCCCACTTCCCCCATTTTTTCGGCAAACCCGTTTTGGCTGCGCATGGTTTCCGGAGATAGACAGAAACTGGTTAATAATTTGTTGGGCTTGGACACTATGGACAACTTACCTGATAAATCACGAGACGACCTAATTGTTGAGCAACTCCGAGTAGAGCTTGCCAAGTCCGAACCATCTCGGCGTAGCAGAATTATCGAGAAGTTTGTTCTGGCCGCTCTTGGGAGTATACCCTGGGTAGGAGGTTTTTTGAGCGCGGCCGCTAGCTATAAAGCCGAGGAAGGGACTTTAAAACAGAACACATTTCAGACGCAATGGCTTGAGGAGCACCACAAAAAACTCATTTCTCTCCAAGAGACACTGGATAACGTTCAACAACGTTTTGATGGTTTTGGTGCCACAATTGATGATCGCATCCAAAGTGACGATTACCTAATGCTTGTTCGAAAGGCCTTTCGGACATGGGATGAGGCAGATACTCACGAAAAGCGCAGGTACGCGGCAAATACTATTACAAACGCCGCCGGGACAAGAGTTTGCTCAGATGACGTTGTGCGATTGTTTTTGGATTGGCTGAAACTCTATCATGAAGCCCATTTTGCCGTTATTCTCGAAATTTATTCTAACCCTGGATCGTCTCGTTACGAGATATGGTCCAATCTATATGGAGAAACCCCACGAGAAGACTCGGCAGAAGCGGATTTATTTAAATTGCTGATTCGAGACCTGAGCACGGGCGGAGTATTAAGGCAGGAGCGTGATGTCAACCATTTAGGTCAATTTGTTCGAAAAACACCCCAGCGCAGACGTGGCACAAAACCACCGTCTACGCTTGAGTCCGCATTTGAGGATACAAAGCCTTATGTTCTCACTGAACTCGGTAAGCAGTTTGTGCATTATACAATGAACGAGGTTGTGGCGCGTATCGAGAAGACAGGTTGACTATGCATTGCCTTTTTGTTGTAAAATCCCCAGGCCCCTTCAAGGACATTGTGTTGGTCTATGAAGATTAACAAAGGCACTTCTGAAAAATTGTGGCGACTCGTTCTGCGTGCCCTGCCCATCGTGCCCGGCCCAGAGTTGTTTGATTTAGTGGCGCAGATCACCCGGTCTCAGAGGGATGTTGACACCCAGGTCAATGAGGCATAGGAGTCTATCCAGAAAACATCTGCACTGGTATCTCAACTGGAAGTAATCCTTAAGGAACGCGCCGACAAATTGCGACAACTTCAGAAGGAACACGATCACCTTTCTCAGCTAACCAACTGAACTTTCGGACTAGAAATTTTTGCGTAACACATCGAAAACATTAGATTAAACGTGAAAAACCCTTCGCTCCTTGGCATATTGGGTCAAACAACTTATCCAACAATATCAAGGAGGAAGGGTGCAGATGAACCATACCGGCAACCGAACAAAACGGCAAGCGGCAGTATCCCTGGATACCAGAATCGATTCGTTCTTTGACAACCTGGCGGTCGGCACTCTGTTGAATCGTGCCGGCATCCGCAAACTGCGGGGCGCTTCGCCGCTCCGTCTGTTCAGGGCCATATTCACTCTGGCCTTCACCCGCGAAAACTTTTTCCGCGGCATCGTGCAGCAGGATACGGGATTCGGCAAGGACGCCGCCTACAGCCTGCTGCAAGGGGCCAATTACAACTGGCGCAAGCTGCTCTTGCTGCTGGCGGCAAGGATCAGCTCCGTTTTCTACCTGCTGACCGACGAGGACAGGCGGAAGGTGCTGATCATCGACGATACCACCTACGAGCGGCCGCATTCCCGGCATGTCGAATTGTTGGCGCGCGTCCACGATCATTGCCTCTGAACTTTCGGACTAGAAATTTTTGCGTAACACATCGAAAACATTAGATTAAACGTGAAAAACCCTTCGCTCCTTGGTATATTGGGTCAAACAACTTATCCAACAATATCAAGGAGGAAGGGTGC
>JBFLZZ010000035.1:0-39304 GCA_040755255.1 Thermodesulfobacteriota bacterium | reverse complement strand
GGCGCCGGCACCGGCGATGCTTTTACCCCCATGCCGGCCGGCGGCCGGGGGCGCCCTCGCCGCCTCCCGTCATCCCCATCCCTTTCCCCGTTCCTCCCTGGTGCAGCAGCGCACCGTCGTCCTGATCATTTGATCCATCTTTTCTCCTCCTGGTAGCAGAAGTCCGGCAGGTGGCCGCCACCATGCCGGACGCCCCGGGGCCTGCCGTCGGTCGTCCGGCGGCAGTCGCCTCGCTCCCATGTGTTTTCAGGAAACCAACCTGGTTGCCCGAGGCAGCGGGGTCGTTCCGGATTGTTGCGTCACGCCGTTTCTCGCATCAATGACGGGAAAAAGGAGCCCGCCTCCGCCGTCATCGCGAGAGCCGCGGGCCCGTGGCGATCCGATCCGCGTCACCGTTTCGCCCCGTGTGCGGCGACCCAATCGAAAAACAGAGGTATGTGCGATATGAGACAACTTTTCACCATGCTGCTGCTTGCCGGCAGCGTTTTCCTGCTGGCCGGCTGCGGCGGCGAAACATACGGCACCGGCGTCGACCGCAAGGCGCCGGTGGTCAAGGTCAGGGACATCTTCATCCGTCCGGAACTGGAGGGAAAGAAGGTGACGGTCAAGGGCGAGGTGTTCACCCAGTGCCAGTCCAACGGCTGCTGGTTCGTGATCCAGGACGACACCGGCCAGGTGTACGTCGACCTGTCCCGCCACCAGATGACCCTGCCGGCGCGGCTGGGGAGAAAGGCCACCGCCAGCGGCGTGGTGGCGCGGGCCAAGGGCGGCTATCTGCTCATCGGCGAAGGGGTGGTGATCAAATGACCGGATTCATCAAACTCGCGGTGAAAAACCTGGAGCGGCACCGGACCCGGTCCCTGCTCACCATGCTCGGCATCGGCGCCTCGGTGGCGGTGCTGTTCTCCATCCTCTCCTTCAACCGCGGCTTCGAACAGGGCCTGTCGCGGGAGCTGCAGCGGACCGGCATCCACTTCATGGTGGTGCCTTCCGGCTGCGCCCACGAGGTCGCCTCCCTGGTCCTGCACGGCGCGGTGATCCCCAAGTTCCTCGATACCGGGGTGATCGGCCATCTGCGGAACGTCGAGGGAATCGACCTCATCGCGCCGCTGCTGGTCGCCCAGGTTGCCAATCCCGGCCGGGGCGGGGTCGACCTGGTCTACGGTATGGAAATGACCGCGCTCACCGCCCTCAAACCCGGCTGGCAGATCCGGGGGGCGGTGCCGGCCTCCGGCGACCAGATCCTGCTCGGCAGCGAAATCGCCGGGCACTACCAGGTCCGGGAAGGGGACCGCTTCGACTACCCCGACGCCGGCGTCACCCTCACCGTGGCCGGCGTGGTGGAACCTACCGGCAGCCAGGACGACGCCTTCGTCTACATGGAGCTCGCCACCGCCCAGAAGCTCCTGGGCAATCCCGGCGGCGCCACCGCCATCGGCGTCCGGGTCGGCGAGCCGGAGGAGATGCAGACCATCATCGACCGGCTGAGCGAGAAGGTGCCGGGCATCCAGATCGTCACCATGGGGCAGGTGATGAACTCCATCTCGAATCTCGCGGCCTCGGCCAAGTCGCTGAGCCTGTCGGTGGCGCTGATCGCGGTCCTGATCAGCGCGGTGGGGGTGATGAATTCGATCCTGATGGCGGTGTTCGAGCGCACCCAGGAAATCGGCATGATGCGGGCCATCGGCGCCTCGCGCCGGGATGTCTTCCAGATCATTCTCAAGGAGACGGTCATCCTCGCCCTGGGCGGCGGCCTGGCGGGGCTCATCGCCGCCGCTCTCGGCGCCCGGCTGATCGAGGCCTTCGTCCGCGCGGTCATGCCCTACGTGCCCGACGGCCGGATGGTCACCTTCGCTCCGGACCTTGCCCTGGTGAGCGTCGGCTTCACCTTTGCGGTCGGCATTGCCGCCGGAATCTATCCCGCCTGGAAGGCGGCGAAAATCAACCCGATGGAGGCGATACGCGGATGATCCACCTGCAGAACGTCAGCAAGAAATACCGGCGGGGGGCCGAGGAAGTACACGCCCTTGAAGGGGTCGATCTCGATATCGCCGCCGGCGAGTTCGTTTCGGTCATCGGCCCTTCCGGGGCGGGCAAGACCACCCTGCTGCAGATCCTCGGCTGTCTGGACGTGCCCAGCTCCGGCGTGGTCCGTTTCGACGGTCTCGACGTGGGCGCCATGGCGGAGGCCGAACTGGTCGGGCTCAGGCGGCAGAAGATCGGCTTCATCTTTCAGCAGTTCTACCTGATCCCCCGGCTCACCGTGTTCGACAACATCGCCCTGCCGCTCCTTTTCTGCCGCAAGAAGGTGGATGGTGACCATGTCCGCCGGCTGGCGGAGCGGGTCGGCCTTGCCGGCCGGCTCGATCACGTGCCGGCGCAGCTTTCCGGCGGCGAGATGCAGCGCACCGCCATCGCCCGGGCCCTGGTCAACAACCCGGAGGTGATCCTCGCAGACGAACCCACCGGCAACCTCGATTCGGCCAACAGCGAGAAGATTTTCGCCATCCTCCAGGAGTTGCGCGGCCAGGGGTTCACCGTGGTGATGATCACCCACAACAACGAGCTCGCGGCGCGCGCGGGTCGCATCGTCCGGATCCGCGACGGCAGGATCGAGCAGTAATTATCGTTTGTCATCCACCGCCATTGGAGGTAGAAAGACAGGAAAGAGGACCGAACCTGAGGCGCTGCCGCCCGCGCGGCGGCAGCGCGCAACCGGCAAGGAGGTGCTGCATGCGATGGCTGTGGATGTTCTGCGGGGTGCTCGCCCTGCTGCCGGCGCTGGCCGGCTGCGGCGCGGTGGTGGGTGGCGCGGTCGGCGTCGGCGGCTACAAGACCGCCACCGACGAAAGGACGATGGGCACCCAGCTCGACGACGCCAAGCTGGCGGTGGAGGTGAAATCGCTGCTCATCGAGGACACCACCATCGCCGCCCGCAGGATCGACGTCGACGTCATCGACCGGCACGCCTATCTCACCGGCGTCGTCGCCACCCGCGAGCAGGCGGCGCGGGCGGAGGAGATCGCTGCCGGGGTCAAGGGGATCGCCGGGGTCAGCAACCGGCTGCACGTCGGCATCAAGACCCTGAGCCGCTCCTGGGACGACACGGTCATCGCCTCCAAGATCAACGCCAGCCTGCTGCGGGAACCCTCGGTCCGCTCCTTCAATATCGACGTCGACGTGGTGTTCGGCGAGGTTTCCCTGCTCGGGGTGGTGGACTCCGAGGCCACCCGCGCACGGGTGGTGGAGATCACCCGCGCCACCCCCGGCGTGGTCAAGGTGAACGACGGGCTCACCATCTCCCGCTAACCGCCCTTCCCCCTCTCTCCACCTCGGAACGGCGCCGGCCTTGTTGCCGGCGCCGGCTCTTGCCTCCTACGCTGTGGCAGTCCCGCCGCTTCGGCCAGGGCGGGCTTGCGGCCCGCATTTTGCTCTCCGGCACGGGGGCGATGGTGAGGATTCGATTAACCCCCCCATATCAAAAGCCTTTTCATTTTTCCAAAAAATCTGCTGGACAAGGCGGCTTCCCCTGGATTACAAAATCACAACATGTTGTTGCCTGGTCGTGACCGGCTTACAACATGTTGTGTGTTGAAAGGTGGGGAAGAGGGCCTTAATTCAAGGGGTTAGCGCCAGGCGCCGGGGAGGCGCCGTTGCCGTTGCCTCCCGTGCCGCCGTTCTTCAGCTCCGGGCAAAAATCCAGAACATCTACGAAGGGGAAATCATGGTGTCTGCAAGATCAAGGAAAAATCGTCTGCCCATGCCGGTGGGATTGAGAATGCCGGAATTCACCGATAACGCCATCACCGTGCTCGAACGCCGCTACCTGGTGCGCAACGAGAACGGCCAGGTCACCGAGGAGCCGGTGGACATGCTGTGGCGGGTGGCGACCACCATCGCCGCCGGCGACCTCAACTACAGCATCGGCGCCAAGGTGGAGGATCTGGCCTGCGATTTCTACGAGCTGCTCGCCTCCTTCGATTTCCTCCCCAATTCCCCGACCCTGATGAACGCCGGCCGCGAGCTGGGGCAGCTCTCCGCCTGCTTCGTCCTGCCGGTGGGCGATTCCATGGAATCGATCTTCGAGGCGGTGAAGAATACCGCGCTCATTCACAAGAGCGGCGGCGGCACCGGCTTCTCCTTCTCCCGCATCCGGCCGCGCAACGACGTCGTCCATTCCACCAAGGGCATCTCCAGCGGGCCGCTCTCCTTCATGCGGGTCTTCGACATCGCCACCGAGACGATCAAGCAGGGCGGTACCCGCCGTGGCGCCAACATGGCGATCATGCGCGTCGACCATCCCGACATCATGGATTTCATCAAGGCGAAATCCGACCAGTCGATCCTGCAGAACTTCAACCTGTCGGTGGCGGTCACCGATGCCTTCATGCACGCCCTGGAGCACGACGAGGAGTACGACCTGATCAACCCGCGCAGCGGCGAGGTGGTCAAACGGCAGAACGCCGCCAAGCTCTTCCGCCAGATCGTCAAGCAGGCCTGGGGTTCGGGCGAGCCGGGGATCGTCTTCATCGACCGGATGAACGCCGACAACCCGACCCCGGAAGCCGGCATGATCGAGTCCACCAACCCCTGCGGCGAACAGCCGCTTCTGCCCTACGAGTCCTGCAACCTCGGCTCCATCAACCTGGCGCGCATGGTCTCCGGCGGCAAGGTGGACTACGCCCGGCTGGAGAACGTGGTCAACCGGGCGGTGCATTTCCTCGACAACGTCGTCGACGTCAACCGCTACCCCCTGCCCGAGATCGAAAAGACCACCAAACAGAACCGCAAGATCGGTCTCGGCGTCATGGGGTTTGCCGACATGCTCATCCAGCTCGGCCTGCCCTATTCCTCGCCCGAGGCCAAGGAGGTGGCCCGCCAGGTGATGGCCTTCATCGACGACAAGGCCTTCGAAAAATCCTGCCGGCTCGGCGAGGAGCGCGGCGCCTTCCCCAACTTCCCCAACTCGATCTACGGCAGGAAGAACCCGGACCAGCCGGTGCGCAACGCCACCCGCACCACCATCGCCCCCACCGGCACGATCAGTATCCTCGCCGGCTGCTCCTCCGGGGTCGAGCCGCTCTTTTCCGTGGCCTTTGTCCGGCGGGTGATGGACAACGACGAGTTGTTCGAGGTCAACCCGTATTTCGAGAAGATCGCAAAAGAGAACGGCTTCCACTCGCCGGAGCTGATCCGCAAGATCGCCCACGGCGGCAGCGTCCAGGGCATGGAGGAGATCCCGGTCAAGTTCCGGCGCATCTTCGAGACCGCCCACGACATCAGCCCCAGGAACCACATCGATATCCAGGCCGCCTTCCAGGCGCACACGGACAACGCGGTGAGCAAGACGATCAACTTCGGCCACGACGCCACCATCGCCGACGTCGAGGAGGCCTTTCTGCTCGCCTACCGTTCCGGGTGCAAGGGGTTGACCATCTACCGGGACGGCAGCCGTGAGAGCCAGGTGCTCAGCATCGGCAAGACCGACAAGAAGAAGGCGGCGGAGCAGCCGGCCACCGCCCCGGCGCAACCTGGCCTGGTGAAGCGCGACCGGCCCAAGGCCCTCTCCGGCCGCACCTTCCAGATGACCACCGGCTGCGGCCCGATGTACGTCACCATCAACCAGGACGAGAACAGGAAACCCTTCGAACTGTTCAACACCGTCGGCAAGGCGGGCGGCTGCGCCGCCAGCCAGTGCGAGGCCATCGGCCGACTGGTGTCGCTGGCCTGGCGAAGCGGCATGGAGGCGGAACCGATCATCAAGGAACTGATCGGCATCAGCTGCCACAAGCCCACCGGCTTCGGCGAGAACCGGGTGACCTCCTGCGCCGACGGCATCGCCCGCGCGCTCCGGCAACGGCTGGAGGAAGCCAACGGCGGTAAGCGCGCCGACGAGTTCAACGAGCACATGGACTTCGGCGCCTGCCCGGACTGCGGCGGGGTGATCGAGCACGAGGGCGGGTGCCACGTCTGCCGCTCGTGCGGGTATTCGGAGTGTGCGTGAGGGCGTGAATACCGGAGGCCCCGGGGTGCGGGAGCGGCCGCGCCGCCGCCTGCCCCGCGAGTGGATGACATGACCGAAAACGGGCGCGGAGGGTATATTCCGCGCCCGTTTGTGTTTGGCGGGAGGGAGAGTGGTCGGATTTCAGTTACCGGTGTGCGCTCTGTGGGGATACCCTTTCTGGATATCCTGCTAAACCGCGTGATAGCCAGGTCTGGATAATTACTTGTTAGAGTGGAGTTCTATATGACTATTTGGAGAACATTCTCATGTGTTGTTATCCTATTCTGTGCTGTAGGCTGCACAACCGTATATCAAATTCCTCCATCATTAACGGCTGAGCAACGCCTAGAACTTGAGAGTTCTCCATACTCCCAACTTGTAATCGGAATAGACACTGAGCCTGGTATGCATGACGGAAAGTATTTCCCTGAATATGTGATCGATGATTTCAAAATCTTGTTTTCGAGGAGCGGTCTTTTTAAACAGGTGGATATCACCAGTGCTCTAAAAACCACGCCCGATTTAATCGTCGATTTGCGATCTGGGGTACCACCTGCTATGTGTGCCACAGGAGAGGCATCGGTGATGATTATGACCCTAGGTATTGTGCCTCTTAGGGGTAGAGATAATCGGAAATACTCATTCACAATTGCAAATCCAAACAATTCTAAAGCTTTAGACCTAGAATTTACTTACATTGCGAAATCCTATTTCGGATCCGTCTCGAGCCTGATGAGCAAGTCATCCAATTGGTCAATATCTCCTCAAGATGAGAAAAATTATGAACTGTTCGCCTATGAACTCGTTTCAAAGAAAGACGAAATTCTGGGCTTAATCAAGGAAAGATGAAACTTACTTTGGGGGTTGAGAGGAAGAGGGGGCGCCCAAATCCACCGCCTATTTGAGCTTGGAGCTGGGGGTCAGTCTTCCAAGTTAGCAAGATGTGGTGAAAATAGTTCTGTCCTTTCCCAGAGCGAACGGATGGGATGAAGACGTGGCGCTACTCGCAATTCCGGATGCCATTTTCACGCAGCCGGAGAGACGCAGGAGTGGCCGGAAAACGCGCGGGGGACTAGTTCCGGGGACATCCATGATAAGTAAAGTCAAGGGGAAAACGGAGATTTCCCGTTAACCTCGCGGATCGTCCTCCGGGGGGGCCAAGGACGGAGGGCATAGCTCTCTACTTCGATCGCCACGATGCAGGGGGGAGAAAAAGCTAATACCGCCGATTATTTTCAGCCGGTTGGGGCAGGAAGTTTGTTGACAGCTGCTGGAGCTGGGGGTAATTGGGATCAGTATTCATTCCTGATTAGATGAGCACCCCGCACCACGCCTGTTTTCACCGAGGAGATCCTTGATGAACCACCTGCTACGAATCTGCCTTCTTCTGTTGTTTCTCGCCATGCCGTTATCGGTCGCGGCCGCCCCTTGGCAGCAGAGCGGACCTGTTGCCGTGGTCGTCACCTCTCTGGCCTCCTCGCAAAGCGGAATCCTCTACGCCGGCACCATGACCGGCGGCAACAACGGTCAGGGGGTGTTCAAAAGCGCGGATGGCGGCTACCACTGGCAGCCGGCGAACGGCAGCGGGGCCGGCAGCCTGCCGACCAACCGTGGATCGGCGGGCCGGGTGTATGCGGTCGCCGTTCTGGGGGAAACAGTGTTTCTCTCCTACGTCAATCCTGCCACTGGGGTGGTGGGATTGTACAAGAGCGTGAACGGGGGCGGCAGCTGGGCGCTGACCCCATCCGGCCTGCTGCCTACCCTGCTGCTGGCCAGGACGGGCAATCTTTTCGCCGTGTCCGGCAACAGCATCCATCGCTCCATCGATGGCGGCGATACCTGGGCGGTGGTGCATGACAACAAGGCGGCGATCCCGTACCTGATGGAGGCCAACGGCACCCTGTTCGCCAGCGGATACCGGTCGTTCGACAACGGCGCAACCTGGTCCGCCATTCCCAAAATGGACATGGTGTACGGCTCCCCCGCCAACCAGATTGCCTACGATGGCACCAGGCTCTATGCCGCCACCCCGTATGGGTCATATATCTCCCAGGATGGCGGCGACACGTGGAGTCTGATCGGGTCGACTTCGGGCTGGAACTGCACCAGGATGGTGGCCATTCCCGGCATGGCGTTGATGTTCAGGGCCGCATCCACCGCCGGCCTTGGCAGCATTTTCAAAAGTACGGACAGCGGCCAGAGCTGGCAGGAGCTTCTTGTCGACATGCCCGGTGACGAAAACCGGGAATTGCTGTGTTCGCTCGTTTCCGGGGGGGGCTTTCTGGTCAGCATCGGCAATTTCGGCATCTATCGCACCTCCGATGCCGGCTTGAGCTGGAACACCGCGAATCTGGGGTTCGAGGGAAGGATTACCCCGGAACGGATCGCGGCCCGCGGCAAGCTGGTGCTGGCGGCTACGGGGAGCTCCACCCTGTTCCGGAGCGACGACGGCGGGGCGAGCTGGATACAGTCCTCCTACGGTATTCCCCGCCAGACGACGATTACCGCCCTGGCCCTGACAGGGACCGCTGCGCTTGCGGGAGCATCGGGCAAGGGCATCTACCGCAGCGCGGATGAGGGCAGGAGTTGGGTGCAAGTATTCAACAGCACAGCGAATATCACCACTCTGGATGCCGTGAACGGTCACCTGTATGCTGCGGTCGGCTCCGCGCTCCTACGGAGCGCGGACGATGGCCTGAACTGGGAGAACACCGGTGGTGCGCCGCCAGGGGAAGTCAGCATGATCGTCGGCCAGGACGGTCTCCTCTTTGCCAATTCCTCGCTCAGCTATGCATCGGGCGGCATCTTCAGGAGCAGCGACGAGGGCGTAACCTGGGAGCAGGTCGGCACCGGCCTGTTGGTCGATCGCTACGCCACCATCGCTGTCATCGATACGGCCGTCTTCGTCGGCACGGTCGCCGACATGTTCTATCGGCGGATCTATCGCAGCGTGGACAGCGGCAATACCTGGGTCGATCTCACCGGCAATCTGACGGCCAACGAGCTGGTGCTTTTCTCGTGGAGCGGCAGATTGTTTGCCTCGTACGGGCATTCGATCTACGCCGATGAGGTTCTCGTCAGCACCGATCTCGGGGTCAGCAGGGTTTCCGACAAGGAGGCTCTGCCGAACTGGCTCGATTCCGTCCAGTTCGCTGTCACCGATCAGGATCTTCTTCTGCTTCTCAAGGGGGCGAGCGCGGTCGGCCTCTGGCGCAAGCCTCTGCTCGATTATGTCGTCCAATGGGACATTGACGGCAACGCGCGGTTGGATTTGGCCGATGCCCTGCTGGCACTGCAGACAGCCAGCGCCGGAATGCAAACCGCGGTTGTCAGCCCTACGGCCGACGCGGATGGGGACGGGAAAATCGGCCCGGCGGACGCCATTCTGATCGTGCAGAAACTTGCCCTGTTGCGGTAGACTGGAGGCTGTGCGCGCGAGGGGTCGGGTCTGTCGTTGACCTTTCTCGAATCGCGCATTGAGGCTTGAAGGTGGCGGAGTTAGCCTAATAATACAGCGTCCAGCGTCAGTGGAGGACTGGGGGTCAGGCTTCCAAGTTAGCAAGATGTGGTGAAAATAGTTCTGTCCTTTCCCAAGAGCGAACGGATGGGATGAAGACGTGGCTCTGCTCGCAATTCCGGATGCCATTTTCACGCAGCCGGAGAGACGCAGGAGTGGCCGGAAAAAGCGCGAGCAGGTAAGCGGAGCCGCAACGCGGCGGAGACTCCGCTGTCTGAGGGCCGCAGGCCCGAGTTCCGCAGCGCCCGGCCGCGACAAGGAACGGAGGGAACCCCGCGCAGCGGGGGCAAGTGAAGGCCGGCCTTTCTTTGGTTCCTTTCTTTGATGGAATCGTAATAACCCAAAACCAGGGTCATTGCGAGCGTAGCGAAGCAATCCATAAGTTTGTAACTGACTGAAAATACTGGATTGCTTCGTCGCTCCGCTCCTCGCAATGACGAGGTTTGCCAGGTTTTACGAATCCATCTCCTTTGGCCGGCAAAGAAAGGAACGCCCCGCCGGCAGGCGTCCAACCTGGACATATCCTTTGGGGTACTTCCGAGGCCGCCATACTTGGGTTGCGCGCCGGACCGCTTACCGCCGCCACCATGGGCGCCTCGTTGTCGTTGTCGTTGTCGTTGTCGTTGTCGTAATCGTAATCGACAGCGACTCACCGGCACCCTCTGGCCGACTACGATGACGACAACGACAACCGTTTCGCTGCCGCTTCACTGACAACGGTGAGCTGAAAATAATTCTGGCCCGTGGAGTTCCGAAGAAAAGTGGGACATCCCCATATTTTCAAAGGAGAGATCTTCGACAGGCTCAGAGTGAACGGATGGGATGAAGAGGTGATTCTGCTCGCAATTCCAGATGCCATTATCATCGTGCGTTCGTCGGAATTCCAGCGACATCATGCCCAACTGTAGCGGCCGGAGTCTGCCGGCTTGCCTTCCTTGGCCACCGTTGGTATTCTGAATCGGTAATACCGGAGGAGGTTGGCATGCTTGCCGCGAAAATTTCCATATCCCTGCCTGCGTCCCTGCTGGACTTCGTCGAACGCTACAAGGAAAGCCACGCCCTGAAAAGCCGATCGCGGGTGATTGAAGAGGCGCTGGAACGGCTGCGTGAGGAAAGCCTGGAGGAAGCCTACCGGGAGGCGGCGGCCGAGGCGGAACCGGACTTTGATGCAACCAGCGGCGACGGGTTGGCCGATGAAACGTGGTGACATCTGTTATGCCGATCTGAGCCCCACCGTCGGGGCGGAGATCAACAAGCGCCGGCCGGTGCTTATCGTCAGTAACAACGCCAACAACCGCGCCGCCGGCACGGTCACCGTGCTGCCCATCACCTCCAACGTCTCCAGGGTGTACCCGTTCGAGGTATTTCTAGATCCGAAAGAGTCCGGGCTGCCCAAACCGTCCAAGGCCCAGGCCCAGCAGATCCGCACCATCGCCAAGGAACGTATCGGCGGAACCGCGCAGGGCCGTCTCGGCGAGAAACTGCTGGCTGCAGTCGACGCCGCCATCCGTCTCCACCTGGCACTCTAGACTCGATCCGGGTGACCAATTCCGGGGACGCCTTACTTGCTTGTTGCGCGTTGACCCGCTTGCCGCCACCATGGGGGCATCGTTGTCGTCATCGACAGCGACTCACCGGCACCATCTGGCCGACTACGATGACGACAACGACCTCCGTTTCGCTACCGCTTCACTGACGACGAGGTTCCCTCCCTTCACAACCGAGGAGAAAGCGCGATGCAGTTTACAATGGCCCACACCAACATCAACGTCCGCGATCTCGACCGGAGCCTGGCCTTTTACCGGGAGGCCCTCGGTCTGGTGGTGGTGCGGACCTACACCCAGCCCCAGGGCGAATTCCGGCTGGTCTACCTGGGCGACGGGAGCGGCGGCTACCAGATCGAGCTCACCTGGCTGCGGGAGCGCGGCGAGCCATACAGCCACGGCGACAACGACCTGCACCTCGCCTTCGTCACCGACGACTTCGCCGGCGCCCACGCCCGCCATCGGGAGATGGGCTGCATCTGCTTCGAGAACAAGGAGATGGGGATCTACTTCATCCAGGATCCCGACGGCTATTGGCTGGAGATCCTGCCGGCGAAGGAATGAACGAAGGCAGGGCGCCGCACCTGCCGCCGCCGCTTCGGTGCTGCCGGGCGGCGCCGGAGTTCAGGTGGCCGTTTTCGGCGGGGTGCCGTTCTCCATCACCGCCGCGGCGATTTCCTCGGAGAGGCGGGCCAGGGCCTCGCTCAACATCCCCACCTGCAGATCGTAGTCCTGCGGCTGCGCCACGCTGAGCCGGTGGCTGCTGCGCCGGGCGAGCAACACCTTGCCGGCAGCGTCCTTCAGCGACCAGGCCGCCTCCAGCAGGACGCTGCCGTCGTCGCCGGCCTCGAAACCGAGAATGTCGATGACGACCTGGCGGTCGACCCCGGCGGAGACGGGCCAGGGGTGGAGGAGCAGCCGCTCGTTGCCGAGGGAGCGGGCGAGGTTCTCCCGCACCACCCGGGCGATGTTGTCGGCCAGCGGTTCGGCCCAGCGGTGGCTGTCGGCGAGGAGCAGCCGGTTGGCTCCCCGGCGGGTGACGATCTGGGAGCGGTCCAGGTACTCCGGCAGGGCGACGGGGCCGATGCCGATGACCACCGGCGACGGCAGGAAAGAGGTGGCCGGCGTCCTGCCGTCGGCGACGGCGGTGAGCCGGTAGTAGGCCACCGGCGTGGTCCGGCCGCAGCCGGCCGACAGAAGGGCGGCGACCAGCAGGGTCGCCAGGGCGAAGGCTATCCATCCGTTTTTTTTATTCATTTCCATCACTTGTCCCCTGTTAATACTTGCCCCGCACCACCGCTTCCGGTTGGCGTTCCAGGGTGTCGGCCAGCAGTTTGAGGGCGCGGGCGGCACGGTCGATTTCGCGGATCGCCTCGTTGAGCCGGGCCACGGTGGGAGAGTCTTCGGCGGCGAGATCCCTGATCGCCCGCGCCGCCTCCGCCACCGTCCCCCCCGCTTCGGCCATGTTGCGCATGAGCGGCGAATCCGGGGCCGCGGTTCGGCCCAGCTGATCGGCGGCGGCGCCGACCCGGACCGATGCCTCGCCGATCCGATCGGAGGCGGTGCCGACCCGGTCCGCCGCCGCCCCGGTGCGGATCATCGCCGCCTGCACCGCCTCCAGGGTCTCGGCAAGTCCGGCAACGTTCTCGCGCAGGTCGGCGATGAGCGGCCCGCTCCCCTCGTCGAGCCTGACCGCCAGCGACTGCAGGCGGGACAGGGTCGCATCCAGCCGCACCGGGATGGACTTCACCGCCGGGTCGGCGAGCAAGGTGTGGATGGAGGAACTGATCGAGGCGACCTCCTTCAGGAACTTGTCCATGGGGAAGCCTTCGAATTTGGTGGCGAATTCCTCGGTGGTGGTCGGGATGGCCGGGATCTCGCTGATGGAGGGATCGGCGGCGAAGAAGCGGGCCGGCTTGTCGGGGTAGAAATCCAGATCCACGTAGAGCTGGCCGGTGAGCAGGCTCTGGGTGCGCAGCCGGGCGCGCAGCCCGCGGTCGATGAGCTGCCGGATGACGGCGCGGTCCTGCAGGTCGATCTGCTCGCCGGTGTTGCTCTGCACCACCTGCGGTTCCACCTCGATGGTGACCGGTACCAGAAAGCGGTGGCTCTCCTGGTCGAGGCCGAGCTGGATGCGTTTCACCGTGCCGATCCGAACGCCGAGGAACATCACCGGCGCCCCCACCTGCAGCCCCTGGGCCGCGCCCTCGAAATACATGACGTGCTGGCGCCGCTCCTGGAACCAGCGGCTGCCGCCGAGGACGATGACCGAGGCTGCGGTGAGCACCAGGGCGCCGAGCACGAAGGCGCCGATCAGGGTCGGGTTGGCATGTCTGCTCATAGGGTTCCCCTGGAAAGAAAATTGCGCACCTTGGCCTCGCCGGAGCGGAGGGCCTGCTGCGGATTGCCGGTGGCGATCATCGTATGGCTGTCCGCGTCGAGAAAGATGGAGTTGCTGCCGATGCCGAGGATCGAGGCCAGCTCGTGGGAGATGATGACGAAGGTGGTGGACAGGCTGTCGCGCAGCTCGACGATGAGATCGTCGAGGCGGCGGGCGGTGAGCGGGTCGAGGCCGGAAGAGGGCTCGTCGATGACCAGGATTTCCGGATCGAGCGCCATGGCCCGCGCGAGTCCGGCCCGCTTCTTCATGCCGCCGGATAGTTCGGAAGGGTAGAAATCCTCGAAGCCGGCCAGACCCACCAGGGCGAGTTTGAAGGAGACGATCTCCCGGATCAGCGAGGAAGGCAGGCGGGTGTACTCGGAGAGCGGCAGGGCGATGTTCTCCCCCAGGGTGAGCGAACTCCACAGCGCCCCGCCCTGGAACATGATGCCCATCCGCCGCTTCATCCGCTCCTGGCCCTCGGGGGTGGCCTGCCAGAAATCCTCGCCCTCCAGGAGCACCGTGCCGGTCGTCGGCCGCTGCAGGCCGATGAGCGCCCGCATCACCGTGGTCTTGCCGCAGCCGGACCCCCCCATGATGACGAAGATGTCCCCCCGGTTGACGGTGAAGTTGAGGTCGCGCTGCACCACGAAATCGCCGAAGGCGACGGTGAGGTCGCGGACCTCGATGGGGGCTGCACTCGTCATGCTCAGATTCCCAGCTGGTAGAAGATGATGGTCAGGATCGAGGCGGCGATGGTGATCAGGAGGATGCCGGTCACCACCGCCGAGGTCGCCGCCACCCCCACCGCCTCGGCGCTCCTGCCGCACTGGATGCCGCGCAGGCAGCCGGCATAGGCGACCATGGCGCCGTAGACCGAGCCCTTGGTGAGGCCGACCAGGAAATGCTTGATCTCCAGGGCGCGTACCGTCTCGGTATAGTACTCGAAGATGCCGATGTCGAAAATGGTGCTGGAGATCAGCAGGCCGGCGAGGATGCCGACGAAGCTGGCGTAGAGGGTGAGGATCGGCACCATCAGCATCAGGGCGAGGATGCGCGGCAGCACCAGAAAGTCGATGGGCGAAATTCCCATGGTGCGGAAGGCGTCGATCTCCTCGTTGACCTGCATGGTGCCGAGCTGGGCGGCGAAGGCGGCACCGGTGCGGCCGGCGATGATGATGCCGGTCATCAGCGCCCCCACCTCGCGGACCATGCCGATGGCCACCAGGTCGGCGATGAAGATCTGCGCCCGCACCATGCGCAGCTGGTCGGCGCCCAGATAGGCGAGGATCAGGCCGACGAGAAAGCAGATCACCGAGACGATGGCCAGCGCCTTGGGGCCGACTTCCTCGATCTCCCACCAGAGATCGGAGATGCGGAACTGGGCCCGGCCGCTGACGAAGCGCAGCAGCGACAGGATGACCTCGCCGAGGAAACGGAGCATGTCGGGCAGGCCGCGGCAGATGTCGATGGCCGCCGTGCCGAGCTGGGCGAGCAGCGGCGTCCGGCCGCGGTCGCGTCCCGCCACCTTTTGTTCCGGCACCGCCGCCGCCATGCCGAGCAGTTCCCGGACGCCCTCGGGCAGACCGCTCTGGTCGACGGCGATACCCTGCTCGGCGCAGCGCCGGCAGAGGGCGGCGAGGAAGGCGAGAAAGCCGGTGTCCCAGTCGCTCAGCTCGGCGGTGGCGAAACTCAGGCGGCGCGTCGGGCCGCCGAGGTCGGCATGCAGGACGTCGGCGGCGGGCAAATCCCGGCCCAGGGTCCAGTCGCCGGCAAAGGAGATGCGCAGCTCCTCGCCGGCGCGGCTCGTCCGGTACCGCCAGCGGCGCTGGTCAGGGTCTTCTGGCATGGATTTCCGGCTCGGTCATGGTGATCTTCTTTTTGCCAGTCCCGGCAGGGAAATGCAAGCCGGAACGAGCGGTCCGCCGATTCAGGGCCGGGGCTGGCCGGTGGGGCGGACCATGATCCCGCGCTTCACCGCGGCCGTTCCGCCGGGGGCGTTAGCGGGGCTCGCAGCCGAGATGCCGGTACCATTCGTCCAGCCGGTCGGCCCGTTTCATCTTTCTGAGCCAGCCTTCCATCTCGTCGCCGTCGATGTGGGACAGCACCGCCTTGAGCTTGCAGAGCACCTGCCGCTCGCCGCAGAAGAGCAGGCGGTAGCGGCTGGCGAGTTCGCCGAGATAGACCCGCAGCTCGGCCTGGCGCTGGGCCGGGTCCGGTGCCGCCGGCTGCTCTCCGCGGATACGGGCGAAGATCCAGGGATCGCTGATGGCGCCGCGGCCGATCATCAGGCCGGCGGCGCCGGTCAGTTCCCGCACCGCGACGGCATCGGCGCGGTTGCGGATATCGCCGTTGGCGATGACCGGCAGCCTCGTCGCGGCGACCACCCGGGCGGTGATCCGATGGTCGGCGGCCCCTTCGTAGCGCTGCACCACGGTGCGGGCGTGGAGGATGAGGAAATCGACGCCGGCGTCTTCCAGCATCGGCAGCAGGGAGAAGATCTGTTCCGGATCGTCATAGCCGGTGCGCAGCTTGACCGAGAAGGAGCCGGCCACCGTGGCGCGCAGGCCGGCGAGCAGCGGCGGGATACCGGCGGGGTCCTTGAGCAGGGCGCCGCCGGCGGAATGGCCGGTCATCCGGCCGAAGGGGCAGCCGAGGTTGATGTTGATGTGGCGGGCGCCAAGATCCTGGGCGGTGGCCGCGGCCGCGAGCAGCGCCGGCTTGTCCCGGCCGATGAGCTGCACCACCAGGGGAACGGTGCCGGCGGCGGCGGCGAATTCCGGCCGGTCGCTGTCGGCGACGCTTTTCTTCGATTTCGGCCGGACCCGCACCAGCTCGGTGAACAGCACGTCGGGCGGATGGCGGTCGGCGAACAGCGAGCGCAGCGCCCGGTTGGTCAGCCCCTGCATCGGGGCCAGCATCAGCGGCTGCGGCGCATTCCAGGGAAGCGCTGCGGATAGTTGTTTGACTCCGGTCATGGCGAGGCGTAAAATATATGAACTGCTGGGGAGCTGCTGATACAGTGTGGTATCGTTTGTGATAATCGTTATCGTTTGGGCGCCGGCGGTGTGAAAAAAAGAAGGACTTCCCCCCTAACTCGTCAACCGTTCATGCCCGCCGGTACCTGACAGAGAATGTCCGACAAAGAGCTGCCGCTCATCCTGCTCGTCGATGATTCGGTCATCAATACCAGGCTGCTGGAGATGGCCCTCACCGAATACCGAACCCGGACCGCATCCAACGGCGCCGACGCGGTCAGCATCGCCTTCGCCCATCTTCCGGACCTCATCCTGCTCGACGTGCAGATGCCCGACATGGACGGCTTCGAGGTCTGCAGGATTCTCAAGGGGCGGAGCGAGACCCGGGACATTCCCATCATCTTTCTCACCGGCATGGCCGAACCCGGCAGCATCGCCAGAGGGTTCAGCCTCGGCGCCGCCGACTATATTACCAAGCCCTTCGATTTTACGGAAGTCAAGGCGCGCATCCGCACCCATCTCACCCTCTGTTTCGCCCGCCGGGAACTGGAGAGGCAGAACCGCCTCCTCGAGGAAACGGTGCGGGAACAGCAGCTCAACATCAAGCTTTCCCGGGCCATTTTGTCCCTGATCAACGGCAGGAGTCCGCGCTACGTCGACATCGACGACCGGCACGCCCTGTTCGTCCTGCCGCTCTGCTGTCCGTGCAAGGAGGAGGGCGGCGATCATTTTCTGGTGAAAACCGTTCCCCTGCCCGGGTGTGGTGCCGGCAGGACGGTGGTCAGCGTCAAGGATCAGTCGGGGCACGCGGTCAACTGCGTGCTGCGCAGCATCATCACCGATCTCTTTCACAACGCCCTGCTCGCCCGGGACCAGTCGGCCGCCGTCGCCACGGTGACCGACGAGCTCAACAACCGCCTCCTCGCCTCGGGCAGTCTCGACGGCGACACCTTCTGCACGGCGATGAACCTGGAGATCGATCACCGTGATCTCTCTCTGGAGTACGTCAGCGCCGGACACCCGCCCTTTTTTTTCATCAGGAACGGCAGGGCGCGCATGCTGCCCGACGGGCGGGAAGCCGGTGGCAACCTGCCGCTCGCCGTCAAGGAGGGGTTGAGCTATCGCGGCGGCCGGACGGAACTTCTGGCCGGCGACCGGCTGCTGATCTACACCGACGGCCTGAACGAACTTGGCGGGAGGGATCTGCCGCTGCGCGGCGGGGAGCTCCTGTCCCTGGTGGAAGAAGCGGACCAGGACAGCGGCTCGGTGTCCGAGACCGTTGCCCGGCTGCTGCACCGGCTGACCGCCCACCCCTTCGGCGGCCCGGCCTTCAAGCGGGAACTGCGGGACGACATCACCCTGCTCGCCCTGGAGGTGGAGCAAACCACGCCAACGGCGGAACACCGTTTCCTGCCGCGGGACTACCCCTGCATCGACGAACTGATCGAAGAGGCGACCAGGACGGTGACCGCGGCGGCCGGACCGGCGGTGGACCCGGCGCGGCTGCAGATGGTGCTGGGCGAGGCGGTGCTGAATGCCTGGCGGCACGGCAACCGCGAAGATCCCGAGCTGCCCATCACCGTGCGTTGCTGGCACGGCAACGATTTCAACCTGGAGATCGCCGATCGCGGCGAGGGATTCGACCCGGCGGGCATCGACGATCCGACGGGAGAGTCGGGCCGGACCAGGTCGACGGGGCGCGGCATATTCATCATGCGGACATTCGGCACCTGGCTGCGCTGGCGCGACGGCGGGCGGCGCTGCGTGGTGTCCATGGCCGCGGGGGAAGGGATACCCCCCTATGCCGGCGGCGGCGAAGGTTTCCCACTGTGGAAGTACATGAACTGATCATCAGCAACGGAAAGAACTCAAGAGGAGGTTCGGCAGCGTATGGCAGCGGAAATCAAGGCACAGATCAATGGAGAAGCGGCAACCGTCCATATTTCGGGAAATGTCGACGAGCGGGGGGCGGAAGCGCTCAAGGGGCAGTTCACCGCCCTGCCCGTCGCCAAGCTCAAGGAGGTGGTGGTGGACATGGGGGCGGTGCAGAACATCGGCAGTTCGGGGATAGGCAAGCTGCTGCTGTTCTACAAGACCCTGGCGGTGGGCGGCTCGTCTCTGCGGGTGATCAACCTGCCTCCCCATCTCCATGAACTCTTTCTCGAACTGAAATTCGACACGCTGTTCACGATCAGCGCCAAATAAGGCCGCTCGGGCCGGAAGGGAGGAAAACATGCTCTTCAATCAACTGACCTTGGGAAAGAAGATCGCCGCGGGATTCGGGATCGTGCTCTTTCTGAACGTGCTGCTCGGGCTGGGGGCGGCGACAGGTCTGCACAGTCTCGACACCGGGGTGGACAGCGAAATCGGCGCGCGGATCCACGCCATGATGAACGTGGTGCTGGCCGCCACCGCCGCGCTTGTGCTGCTGGGCGCGGGGATTTCCGTGTTCATGACCAGGAGGATCAACTCCATCCTGGCCAAGATCGCCGACGGCATCGAGGAGAACGCCCTGCAGGTCACCGCCGCCGCCGGCCAGATCACCGCGGTCAGCCG
Source organism: Thermodesulfobacteriota bacterium (assembly GCA_040755255.1). Taxonomy (GTDB): domain Bacteria; phylum Desulfobacterota; class Desulfobulbia; order Desulfobulbales; family S012-135; genus JBFLZZ01. The sequence continues at coordinate 20,325 of JBFLZZ010000035.1, read as the reverse complement.
CAAGCTGGCGGAGAGTTCGACGGAGCAGGCGGCGGCGGGCCAGGAGACCTCCGCGGCCCTGGACGAGATGGCGACCATGAGCCGGCAGACCTCGGACCTGACCGCCGGCTCGGAAAAACTGATGAACGAGAACATCGAGAAATCGGGGCAGTCGCTGAAGGCCCTGGTGGAACTGACCCGTAACATGGAACAGATCGAGAAGGACAGCGACAAGATCCGCTCGATCATCAACACCATCGACTCCATCGCCTTCCAGACCAACCTGCTCGCCCTGAACGCCGCCGTCGAGGCGGCCCGGGCCGGGGAGGCCGGCGCCGGCTTCGCGGTGGTCGCCGATGAGGTCAAGAACCTCGCCAACCGTTCGGCGGCGGCGGCGCGCAACACCCAGGAACTGCTCGATAACACCGTGTCGCGGGTTTCGGAGAGCGTCGAGGCGCTGAACAGGATCAACACCGATTTCGACGGCATCGTCACCACCGCCACCGGCATCGGCGACAAGACGACGGCGATCACCCGGGCGACGGAACAGCAGGCGGCGGGTATCGAACAGATCACCAAGACCTCGTTGGACATGGACAAGGTCACCCAGGAGGTGGCGCAGACCGCCCATCAGTCGGCGGACGCCGCCGCCCAGCTCGCCGCGCAGGCGGAGGAGATGGGAGTGATGGTCTCCCACCTGCTCACCACGGTCTACGGCAAGAAGCGCACCGCCGTACCCATTGCCGCGCCGAAGAGCCAGGTGACCTGCTGGGAGATGAAGAACTGCCCCACCGACCGGCGCGACAAATGCCCCGCCTACCCGTCGCGTGGAAACCAGTGCTGGATGGTGACCTCGACCCTGTGCGGCGGCAAGGAACAGGGCTCCTACCGGGAGAAGATGGCCAACTGCCGCCAGTGCAACGTCTATGTCGCCGCCCACGGCGGCGGCGCGGAGAAGCAGGTGGCAGCGGGGCCGGCCAGCACGGTGACCTGCTGGGAGATAAAGAACTGCCCGCCGGAACGGCGCGACAAGTGCCCGGCCTACCCCGCCGACGGCGGCAAGTGCTGGATGGTGACCGCCACCCTGTGCGGCGGCAAGGAGCAGGGCTCCTACCGGGAGAAGATGGCCAACTGCCGCAAGTGCAACGTCTACCAGCTCGCCCACACCGGCGGTGGCGGGCAGAAGCGGCTGCCGGATCTGCGCTCGGCGGCCTGAGTCGGAAGGGTCCGGGTCAGCGCAGCCAGCGCCGGCGCAGGCTCTGGCCGGCGGCAACCAGCAGGTAGACCCCGCCGGCAATGATGATGATGGTCGGCCCGGAAGGCAGGTCGAGCTGGTAGCTGGAGAGCAGGCCGCCGACGATGAACAGGGCGCAGCACAACGAGGAGAGAAGCATCATCTGCCAGAGGCTGCGGCAGAAATAGCTGGCCACCGCGGCGGGCAGGGTGAGCAGCGCCACCACCAGCACCACCCCCACCAGGCGGACGAGAAGGACGATGGCCAGTGAGGTGAGCACCAGCAGGAGCATGTAGTAGAGCCGGGTGGGGACGCCGCGCAGGCGGGCGAACTCGCCGTCGAAGCATACCGCCAGGAAGCGGTTGTAGAAGAGGAGACCCGCGGCGACGATGATCAGGTCCAGAACCAGGACGACGAGCACGTCGTTTCTGGTCATCAGCAGGATGTTGCCGAAGAGGTAGCTCATCGGTTCCACATAGCCGGGCGTCTTGGCGAGGAACAGGAGCCCGGCCGCCATGCCGATGCCCCAGAGGGCGCCGATCACCGTGTCCTCGCGCTGGCGGGCATGGAGACTCACCAGTCCGATCACCACCGCCGCGACCAGTGCCGCCAGGGCCGCCCCCCATACCGGATCCAGCCATTCCACCCCCTTCGCCTTCTGCAGATAGAGCGCGCCGCCGATGCCCCCCAGGATGCAGTGGGAGATGGCGCCGGCCAGATAGCTGATCCGCCGCGCCACCACATAGGAGCCGATGATGCCGAAGGCGATGCTGGACAAGAGTCCGGCGAGAAGGGCATAGCGGAAGAAGGGGATGGCGGGGTCGGTGAGGATCGCCAGCAGCTCAGTCATGCTGATGCCCTTCCTCGGCGCAGCGGTGATCGTGGCGGATCATCCGGATGTCGCCGCCGTAGATGTCGCGGATCAGTTCGCCGGTGATCTCCGAGGTGGGATGGATCACCACCCTGCGGTTGACGCAGAGGACGCTCCGGAAGAAACGGGAGGCGAAGCCCAGGTCATGGGTGACGACGAGGACGGTGAGCCTCCGGTTCAGTTCGGTGAGTTTTTCGAAGAGATTGGCCTCGGCCGCCGCATCGATATAGGCGGTGGGCTCGTCGAGGATGAGCATTTCGCTGGTGGCGGCCAGCGCCCGGGCGATGAGCACCCGCTGCCGCTGCCCGCCGGAGAGCTGGGCGAACGGCCGCCGGGCGAGATCGGCCAGCTGCATCTCCGCCAGGGCAGCCATGGCCAGCTGCCGATCGTCCCTGCGGTAGCCGCCGCCGAAGTGCAGGCCGAGCCGGCCCATCAGCACCACGTCGAGCACGGTCACCGGGAACTGCAGGTCCAAGTGGACGTACTGGGGAACATAGCCGACCCGGAGGATGGCGGCGGCGGGCGGCAGGCCGAACAGACGCACGGTGCCGGTGTCGGCCGGCAGCAGGCCGAGGATGATTTTGACCAGGGTGGTTTTGCCGCCGCCGTTGGGGCCGACCACGCATACCGAATCCAGCGGGGCGACGGTGAAACTGACGTCTTCCAGGACCGGCACGCCGTCGAAGGAAAAGGAGACGTTCTCCACCGCGATCACCGGCACCACTGCGGTCATGGCTTCGTCTCGAAGGCCTGTCGCAGCCGCTCGGCGATGAGGCGGAAGTTGGCGAGGAGATCGTAGGCCATCACGTCCAGCGGTACCACCGCCGCGCCCAGGGAACCGGCCAGGGTCTCGGCGCTGACCCGGTCGAACTGGGGCTGGACGAAGATGATCCGCACCCGGTCGCCGCGGGCGCGTTCGATGAGCCGGGCCAGCTGCTTCGGCGAGGGCGCCCGGCCGCCCGCCTCCACCGCCTTCTGCACCAGGCCGTAATCCCGGGCGAAATAGGCGAAGGCCGGGTGATAGACGTAGAAGGTTTTGCCCCGGTGGGGGGCGAGTTCGCCGCGGATGCGGGCATCGACTCCGTCCAGCTCGGCGTGCAAGCGCGCGAGATTGCCGCGGTAGGTATCGGCGTTGCCGGGATCGCGGTCGGCAAGGGCCCCGGCGATGGCGGCGGCAAGGAGTTTGGCGTTGGCCGGACTCATCCAGAGATGGGTGTCGGCATCCTGGTGGTGGTGTGCGTCCTCCCCCTCTTCCGCGTCGTGGTCGGCGGCGGCGAGGCGGGGGATGGCGGCGGGCGGCGCGACCACGGTCAGGCGCGGACTCGTGGCCACGAGCTTGTCCCGGAAACCACGCTCGAACTCCAGGTTGCCGCTCACGTAGAGATCCGCCCCGGCGAGATCGGCGATCTGGCGCATGGTGGGCTCGAAGCTGTGGGGATCGCGGCCGCCGTCCACCAGACTGGAGCTGGTCACCGCCGCGCCGGCCACCCGGTCGAGGAGGAACTGCAGGGGAGGAATGACCGCCACCGCCCGCAGCTCGGCCGACCGGGAAGGCGCCGGAGACAGCAGGCCGCACAGAAACATCGCGACGGCGAGCAGGCCGCCGCTGCCGGAGAACGCCACCCTCATTTCAGTTTTCCCCCTCCCACACCGGCCCCTTGGCGGTATCGATCACCTTGATCCCCTTGCGCGCCAGTTCGTCGCGGACGTCGTCGGCCTTGCGCCAGTCCTTGTTGCGTCTCGCCTCCTCGCGTTCGCGGATGAGCTTGTCGATCTCCGGCGCCAGCGGACATTCCTGCAGGCGGAGGATGTTGAGGACGGCGTTGATGCGCTTGAAGGACTCGAGAATGTATTCCTTCTGCTCCCGGTCCAGGCGGCCCTGGGAAAGGATGGGATTGACCTTCTTGATGAAGTCGAAGACCGAGGCCGTCGCCCGCGAGATGTTGAGATCGTCGTCCATGGCCCCGTAAAAACCCTGCTCCATTGCCGACAGGTAACTCGCCACTTCCGGATGCGGCATGTCGGGGGCGAGGCAGAGCAGCTTGCGGCAGAACTCGTCCAGGCGGCGGAGATTCTTGCGGGCGGCATCGAGGCCGCGCCAGGAGAAGCTGATCGGCTTGCGGTAATGGGTGCCGAGCAGGTAGAAGCGGATTTCCCGCGGGGTGTAGCCCTCGGCCAGCACATCCCGGAAACGCACGACATTGTCCGCCTTTGCCGCCATCTTGCGGCCGTCAACCAGAACGAGGGCGCTGTGCAGCCAGCAGCGGGCGAGCGGTTGGCCGGTCAGGGCCTCGGCGATGGCGTTTTCGTTTTCGTGGTGGGGGAAGACGAGGTCGTCGCTGGCGGTGTGCAGATCCATGGTCTGGCCCAGGTGGTGCAGGGTCATGGCGGCGCATTCGATATGCCAGCTGGGGCGGACGTTGCCCAGGTCGGTCTTGGAGAAGATTCCCTTTTTCAGTTCCGCCAGGGTGGAGCGCTTGAGCAGGGTGAAGTCGTAAGGGCTTTCCTTGTCGTAATCATCGAGATCCACGGTCCTGCCCACCTGGATCTTGGACAGATCGACCCGGGACAGCCGGCCGTAGCCGGGGAGCTTGGAGATGTCGAAATAGATGGAACCGTGGCGCTCGTAGGCGTAGCCCTTGTGGATGAGCTGGTGGGCGATGTCGATCATCGCTGCGGTGTGGTCCGAGGCAAGGGGATAGCCGGCGGCGTCCAGCATGCCGAGCATTTCCATGTCGTTGCGGAACGCGGCGATGTACCGGCCGGTGAACTCCTTGAGGTCGACCCCTTCTTCCTCGGCGCCGCGGATGGTGTTGTCGTCGAGATCGGTGAAGTTCATGTAGAAATGCACGCTCATCCCCTGGCTGGCCAGGTAACGGTGCACCAGGTCGGCGAAGACGAAGCGGCGGCAGTGACCCAGATGCGCCGGCTCGAAGGCGGTGGGGCCGCAGGCGTAGAAGGTGACCCGCTTGCGGTCCCGGGGCTGGAAGATCTCCTTGCGCCGGCTCATCGTGTTGTAGAAGCGCAGCTTGGGCTGCTCCTGCCGGACCTCGATCTTGGGACTGAACAGGGTGGTGGAGAGGTAGCGCTCGCCGCCGTCGGGCAGAATGGCGACGATGATCCCTTCCCGGATCTGTTCGGCACGCAGCAGGGCCGCCCGGATGGCGGCGCCGGCGCTCATGCCGACGAAGATCCCTTCCCGGCGGGCGAGCAGGCGGGCGTGCTCGAAGGCCTCCTCGTCCGGGATGTTCATGATCTGGAACGGCAGGTTCTTGTCGAAGATTCCCGGCTTGTAGGACTCCTTCATGTTCTTGAGTCCCTGGATCTTGTGGCCGTAGAAGGGTTCGACGGCGGTGACCTTCACCTCGGGGTGCTCCTCGGCGAAGTAGCGGCAGAGCCCCATGGCGGTGCCGGTGGTGCCCAGGGCGGAGATGACGTCGGTCACCTTTCCCTCGGTCTGCGCCCAGATCTCGGGGCCGGTGGTCTGGTAGTGGGTGCGCCAGTTGGCCTCGTTGTTGAACTGGTCGGTGAGGAAGTAGCGGTCGGGATGTTCGCGGGCCATGGCGTAGGCCTGTTCGATGGCCCCGTCGGTGGCGCGCTTGGCCGGGGTGAGAAGGATCTCGGCGCCGTAGGCCTCCATGATCTTGCGCCGCTCGATGGAGGCGGATTCCGGCATGACCAGCATGCAGCGGTAGCCCTTGACCGCGCAGACCATGGCCATGCCGATGCCGGTGTTGCCGCTGGTCGCCTCCAGCACGATCCGGTCCGGGGTGAGGTCGCCGCTTTTTTCCGCCGTTTCGATCATGTTGAGGGCGATGCGGTCCTTGACCGAACCGCCGGGGTTGTACCCTTCCAGCTTGGCGTAGACGGTGACGTTCTTGTGGGGGTTGAGCCTCCGGATGGGGACGATGGGCGTGTTGCCGATGAGGTCGAGGATGTTGTTTCGTTGCATGGCGGGGTCCCGGAAGAAAAAAACGCAGGGCGACCTGATGGTCACCCTGCGTTATTAAATGAAAGGATGGCGACTGTCAATGCGGGCGCTCAATTCTCCCGGATTGCCTTCACTTCGACGGTGATCTTGAAGAGAAGGGTGACGATGAGGAAGCCGGTGGACCAGACGCCGGCGGTGATGAACAGCTCGCCCAGGCTGGGGATGTACTCGGTGACGTGCTCCATGGGGGTCGGCACGAAACCGCCGATCACGAGACCGATGCCCTTGTCGATCCACAGGGACATGAAGAGCGCGACCAGCACCGGGATCAGCGACTTGTCGCACTTGGTGATGTTGGGCACGAAGAGCAGGCCGATGGCGACCACGTTGAGGATCATCGAGAAGTTCATGAAGGGCACGAGGTTGTTGTGTCCTTCGAGACCGCTGAACAGGTAGAGCAGGGTGTGCATGTGCCCAGGAATATTGCTGTAGAAGGCGGTGAAGAACTCGCAGCCCACCAGGAAGAGGTTGACGATGGCCGCGTAACGGATGATGGTGAGCAGCTTGTTCTGCGCCACCTCGCCGATGTCGAACTTGGTGTTCTTCTTGAGGATGAGGGCCATGATCAGCAGGAGCGACGGCCCGGCGGCGAAGGCCGAGGCGAGGAAGCGCGGCGCCATCACCGCGGTCAGCCAGAAATGGCGGCCGGGCAGACCGGCGTACAGGAAGGCGGTGACGGTGTGGATGGAGAAGGCCCAGGGGATGGACAGGTAGGCGAAGGGCTTGTACCACTTGGGGGGCGGCGCACCCTTGTACTCGCTGTGCAGCACCACCCAGCCGACGATGATGTTGAGGAAGAGGTAGCCGTTCAGTACGATCATGTCCCAGAACAGCATGGAGTTGGGGGTCGGGTGCAGGAGCACGTTCAGCGCCCGCATCGGCTGGCCCAGGTCGGCGAGGATGAACATCAGGCACATGACCAGGGCGCCGACGGCGAGGAATTCGCCGAGGATGGTGATCCGGCCGAACACCTTGTAGTTGTGGATGTAGTAGGGCAGCACCACCATGACGCCGCCGGCGGCGACGCCGACCAGGAAGGTGAACTGGGCGATGTAGACGCCCCAGGAGACGTCGCGGCTCATGCCGGTGTAGCCGAGGCCGTAGTTGAACTGCTGTACGTAGCAGAGGATCCCGATGGTGATGAAGGTGAGGAGCACCCCGATCCAGGTCCAGTATCCTTTACTTCCTTTCAGTGCTTTTTCTAACATGGTTCTTCACCTCAGATGAGATAGAAAAGGGAGGGATTCGTGCCGAGCGATGGCTTTCTCTGAATGGTGAAGCGGCTCCGCAGCACCGTGGAGATTTCCGAATGGGGGTCGTTCATGTCGCCGAAGATCATCGCCTTGACCGGGGTGGCCACCTCGACGCATTTGGGCATCAGGCCGTGGGAAACCCGTTCGACGCAGAAGTTGCACTTCTCGACCACGCCGCGCATCCGGGTGGGGAAGTCGGGATTGATCTTGGCGAGGAAGGGCCGGCCGTTCTCGTCCTTGCCCCGGGCCTCACGCCAGTTGAAGGAGCGGGCGCCGTAGGGGCAGGCGGCCATGCAGAAGCGGCAGCCGATGCAGCGGTGGTAGTCCATGGCGACGATGCCGGAGTCGGCCATCCGGAAGGTGGCCTGGGTCGGGCAGGCCCGCACGCAGGGCGGGTTGTCGCAGTGGTTGCAGGCGACGAGGAAGTTCATCGCCTCCAGTTCCTCGTCGCGTTTGTAGTGGCTCATGTCCGGGAAGGTATTCATGTACTTTTCCTCCCACAGCCACTTGATCTCGTCCTTCTTGTTGCCGAAGTCCGGCACGTTGTGGGTCTCGTGGCAGGCGGCGACGCACTGCTGGGCGAGGCCCTTGTACTGATTGAACTTACGGACGTCGATCACCATCCCGAGGCGCTTGCCGGTGGGGGCGGCGGCCGGAGCTGCGCCATGGCCGCCGCCGGACGAGGCCACGGCTTCGCCTTCAAGGAGCTTGGAGAAGGCGGTGGGGGCGCCGACGCCGGCAATGGCGGTCAACCCTGCCAGTTTGAGGAATTCTCTTCTTTTCATGTCCATTACAGCGTCTCCTTCGGTACGAAATGGCAATCCCAGCAGTACGGCGTGACCGATGTATAGGTGTGGCACTCGTCACAGAATTTCTTCTTGACGGTGTGACATTTCATACAGCCGAGCATCAGGCTTTTGTCGTACTCCTTGCCCTCGACGACGATCCTTTCCCGCTTGCCCTCGCGCAGCGCCTCGTCGCGCCACTCGTCGAGCAGCACCATGTGGCTCTTGCGCATGTAGGCGGTGTCCTTGACGCACTGGCGGGAAACCGTCGGCTTTTCAGGCTTGGGAACCGTGCCGGCGACTCCGCGCCAGATGGGGAAGGTCATCAGGACGACAAAGATGATCAAACCGGGGATGATTTTTCCTGCGTCATACATAAGGCTCACCCTTCATTCGTTGCCAGCTCTTCGAAGCGAAGGCCGGATTCACGTTCTTTTTCCCCTTCCATGATGAGGGAGTTGCCGACCAGTTCGGAAAGTCCGCAGACTTCGACGTCGGGGTTCCAGTACTGCATCAGCGCGGTGAGGGTGGCGCGGTCGATGGCGCAGACGCAGCCGAGCATGTTGACCCCGTGCCGGTCGGCGACGTAGCGGACCGCGTTGGCCCGCGGCAGGCCGCCCCGCATGCGCAGGTCCATGATCTCGCTGGTGTTGAGGCCGGTGCCCGAGCCGCAGCAGAAGGTGTTTTCGCGGATGGTGTTCTCCGGCATCTCGTAGAACTGCTCGACGACGTTCTGCAGAATGTAGCGCGGCTCGTCCAGCATGCCCATGCCCCGCGAGGGGTTGCAGGAGTCGTGGTAGGTCATGACCCGGTGGGCGTTGCGCCGCTTGTCGATCTTCAGCTTGCCATGCTTGATCAGGTCGGCGGTGAACTCGCTGATGTGGACCATCTTGGTGGAGGCGGCGTTCTGGAAGACCGTGCCGGTGATCGGTGATTTCGGCACCTCGAGGAAGTCGGCCGGGCCGTTCATCGTGTCCATGTACTGGTGCAGCACGCGCCACATGTGGCCGCACTCGCCGCCGATGATCCACTTGACCCCGAGACGCTTGGCCTCGGCGTACATCTTGCCGTTCAGCTTCTTCATCGTCTCGTTGTTGGAGAAGAGGCCGAAGTTGCCGCCTTCCGAGGCGTAGGTGGACCAGGTGTAGTCGAGGCCGATGTGCTCGAAGAGCAGCAGGTAGCCCATGGCGGTGTAGATGCCCGGGTCGGCGAAGACGTCCGCCGACGGGGTGATGAACAGGATTTCGGCGCCCTTGCGGTTGAAGGTGGGTTCGACGCGGACGCCGGTGATGTCCTCCAGGTCGTCGCAGAGGTAGCCGATGTTGTCCTTGAAGGTGTGGGGCTGCAGGCCCATGTGGTTGCCGGTACGGTTGGAGTTGGCGGCCGGCTCCAGGATCCAGTTGGTGTTGACCCCGACCAGGTGCAGGAGTTCGCGGGCCATCATCGTCACCTCGGCGGTGTCGATGCCGTAGGGGCAGAACACCGAGCAGCGGCGGCATTCGGTGCACTGGTAGAAGTACATGAACCATTCCTTCAGCACTTCCAGGGTCATCTTGCGGCCGCCGGCGATCCGGCCGAGGATCTGCCCCGCCTTGGTGAATTCACCGCGGTAGACGGAGCGCAGCAGTTCGGCGCGCAGTACCGGCATGTTCTTCGGATCGCCGGTGCCGAGGAAGAAGTGGCACTTGTCGGCGCAGGCGCCGCAGCGGACGCAGCAGTCCATGAAGATCTTGAAGGAGCGGAACTTGTCCAGCCTTTCCTTCATGCCGTTCAGGATGATCTCCTCCCAGTTGTCGGGAAGCTGCCAGTCGCCTTCGATTTCCCACTCGCGGGGGACGCCCCAGAGGCCGGACAGCCCCTTGTTGTGGTACTCGACTATGCTCTTCTTCGCCGGGTAACAGTAGTTGCCCGGTTTGAAGACCGCCGGCACATCCATCCAGTCCGCGGTTGGAATGGCTCCGGTCATCAAGGACGGTTCCTTGACGACCAGTTCTTTCATTACGTTGACTTTCGTGTCTGCCATCGTCTTATCCCTTCTGTAGGTTGGAGAATTTATTCAGCCTTTTCGCCTTCCGCCGCCTCTGCCGGCTGGGCTTCCAGCTCCTTTTCCACCGGGATGCCGGCATCGACCATGAATTCGCGGAATTCGTCCTCGTAGGAGGCGTAGGAGTGGGGCTTGATGTGCGTCGGGTTCCACGGGTTGATATGGCGGACCTTGCGGCTGTTGTTGGCCATGTTCCGGGTGGGGCTCAGAAAGACGCCGCCGGCGTGCATCAGCTTGCTGAACGGGAAGTAGACCATCAGGGTGCAGACCAGAAAGACGTGGGCGTAGAAGATGACGCCGATGTCGCCGGCGATGGTCGGCCGGAAGGCGGCGAGCCCGGCGGTGAGCTGCTTGATGGCGGTGACGTCGACCCGGAAGACGAAGCGCATCAGGATGCCGGTGACCGCGATGGCGAAGATGAGAAAGAGGGGGAAGTAGTCGGCGGCGAGCGAGATGTAGCGGACGTGGCGGGTGATCAGCCGCCGGCCGAACAGGAAGAGGATGGCCAGCGGAAAGATGAGGTCGGTCTGGTAGATGACCGGGACACCGATCTGCAGGGCGCCGTCGCCCATCTCCAGGGCGGCGACGAAGCCGGGGATCGGGTCGGTGAACAAACGCAGATGGCGCAGGACGATGACCAGGAAGCAGTAGTGGAACAGGAGGCCGAACAGCCACAGGTACTTGCTGGAGCCGTACACCAGCTTCGGTCCGTCGTAGATTTCCGCCTTGGTGTTGCGGAACAGGGAGCGGAACAGGAACACCTCCAGCAGCATCCGGACGATGACGCCGCCGGTGGTGGAGGGGTTGTCGAACTTGTCCTGTTTGATCCAGGGCAGGGACTCCTCCTGGCCGCAGGTGGTGGGAATGCGGAAGGGCACCGGCGACTTGCCCCAGTTCACCACCCTCCAGACAACGCCGCCGATGAAGACGGCGAATGCCAGATACGGCAGGATCACCCCGAAAAGGTACTGCCCGCCCGGCATCATTGCGCCCAACAGTGCCACGGCGATCAACGCTAACACTGCGACCAAGGGATAGAGGATTTTCATGTCCCGTAACCTCTCTGTTTGTTGTGAATCCAAGTCGGCCCCCTCTTCCGAGGCCGCCACACCTATATCCTTACTTCCGGTTTTCCCGGATAAGCGCCGATGGACACTTGGCCATGTCGGTGATCAGGGCCCGGTTCTGCTGGATTTCCTGCAGGCGAACCTTGTGCAGTTGTTCGCGGCACTGCATGTAGAGATCGAAGATCTGAAGAACGAGACAGTCGATGCCGGTATCGACCCGGTGCAGGGCGTCCCGGTCGAGAAGCTCGCGGTTGCGACCCGTTTCCCGGCGGACGATGCCTTTGAGGAGGTAGACGAAACCGACCGCCTGCGAGGGGGTGAATTCTTGCACCGCCCGCACCTTGAGCAGGTCCAGCACGGCCCGGCCCGCTTTCGGGGCGTCGGGGTCGGCGGCCAGGGCGTCGTACAACTCGGTGAGACCCTGGCGGACGTTGTAGCCGATCGGGTTGGCGAACCTGTCCTTTTCCCTGCCGAAGATCCGTGCCGCGTCGGGCGAGTACCCTTCCAGCACCTGACGCACCCAGGCGTCGAGGATGTCGGTCTTTTTTTCGTCAAGGAACTGGAGCAGATCCATGGGTCGGCTTCGTACCACGATGTGTATGGGGACGGAAAAACGAATGAATACCCATTCAGTGCTGGGTAGCTGTCATCTCTAGCATGTTTTCCGGGATTGGTCAATTAAAAAAAAGTGCCGTCGGGGCTGGGGTTGGCGGGGATAACCAGCTGAAAAAACAGCGGGTTGTCGGCATGGGTTTTGTCAGGCGCGAAGGTGGGCGGCCATGGGGCGAGTCGGCGGGCGGGCGGGCGACGATATCGCCGGGGAGAGCCTGTCTACAGGGAGATCTCCATGCCCTCGCGGGCGGCGAAGATATCCACCCCGGGATTGGCCGCCGCGGTCTCGGCGACGAGGGCGTCGAGCTGGTCGTCGCTGCGGCCCGGGTCGTGGTGGAACAGCGCCAGCCGGCGGACGCCGGCGCGAACCGCCGCCCGGGCGGCATCGCTGGTGTCGGTATGGCCCCAGCCCATTCTGCCCTTGCCGTATTCCTCCGGGGTGTACTGGGTGTCGTGGACCAAGAGGTCGGCGCCGCGGAAGAATTCCTCGATAAGGCCGTTCTGTTCGCGGGCGACCAGATCGCCTTCCTCGGCCAGCAGTTCGTCGAAGGAGGGATCGGCGGGATCGGTGCTGAACAGGTTGCGGAAGGGTTCGGTGTCGTAGGCGGTGCAGAAGATCCTGCCGCCGTACTCGAAGCGGTAGCCCAGGCAGAGCACCGGATGGTTGAGGTATTTGGTGGTCAGGTGCAGGCCGCCGCCGAGGTCGAAGGAGCCTTCCTTGAGGTTGGCGTACTCGATCCGGGCCGCGAGTTCCTCCTGCCGCACCGGGAAGTAGCGGTAGACCATCTGGCCGCCGACGATGGCGGCCAGCGTCTCCCCCTCGTGGGAAACCGGGCCGAACACCCGCAGGTGGGTGGAGGGGAGATAGATCGGCGCGAAGAACGGCAGACCCATGATGTGGTCCCAGTGGGTGTGGGTCAGGTAGATGTCTGCCTCCAGCGGCCCTCGCCCCCCGGCCTCCGCCAGCAAGCGGTTGCCGAGTTCGCGGATGCCGCTGCCGGCGTCGATGACGATCAGCCTTTCCTCGGGTCCGATCCGCAACTCGATGCAGGGGGTATTGCCGCCGTAGCGAACCGTTGTCGGGCCAGGGCAGGGGATGGAGCCGCGCACCCCCCAGAATCGCACCTTGAAGCTCATGAACTCACCTCGCTCACCTGCAGAAAGATTTTCGCCTTTTCCAGTTCGCTGTCGACCCGCTGGGCGAGGGGGCGCAGATCCTCCCAGCGGAAGCCGGCGATGTCCAGCGCCTCGTTGATGTCGGCCGTCGCCGGAAAGGGGTCGCCGGCCGAGCCGTAATCGTGGAGGCAGGCGTAGATGTTGGCGAGCGCGACGATGGCGACGGTCCCCCGCCTCGCCTCCCCGGCCCGCCGGGGCGCATGATGGCAGGAGATGCAGTCGCCGATGGTGGGGGAGAACTGCCATTTTTCGGCGATGAGTCGGCCGGTTTCCTGGTGGGTGCAGCCGAGCAGCAGTTCCTCGGAACGGTACAGGGGGCCCTGTTCGAGGCCGGTGAGGGAGAGGACGGTTTCGTATTCCTCGGGAAAGCAGTTGTGCAGGGGGATCTTGCCGATGTCGTGGAGCAGGCCGGCGACGAAGTACTCCTCCTGCAGGGCGGCGGGGATCTTATGGAAGGCCGCCAGCGCCTTGGCGGTGACCCCGACACAGAGGCAGTGGCTCCAGAAGACATCCATCGGGATCAGGGTTTTCGTTTTGCTCAGGGTGCCGAGGATGGCGGTGCTCAGGGCGAGGTTCTTGACGGTGTTGATGCCGAGCATGATGATCGCCCGGCCCAGGGAGGTGATCTGGTTGGGAAGGCTGTAGTAGGCCGAGTTGATCAGCTTGAGCACCTGGCCGGTGAGCACCGGGTCGAGGGAGATGACCCGGTTGAGATCGTTGGGGGAGGTGTTGGGCCGGTTGCAGATCTCCAGAACCTTGGTCACCGTGGTGGACAGACTCGGCATCCGGTCGATGAAGCCGGTGACGGAGGCGGAGAGCCGGTTGTCCTGGGTGATGTCCATCTGCGGTCTTCGGTGGGTGTGGTCAGCAGCCGTGTTTGATCAGGAAATCCCGCACCATTTCCTCCATGATCTCGAGCTGGCTGCGCCCGGTTTCGTGGACCAGCAGCCAGGTGCAGCGGTGGAAGGCGCGGCAGAGGGGTTCCGGCACCTGCAGGGCGACAGGGGCGAGGGGCGGGTTGGTCTCGCCCGCCGGGGGGCCGGCGTTCGGTTCGGTCAGTGGCGGGGTTGCCCCCGTGGTTCTGGTGTCCATGGTCCCGGTGTGCACGCTGGATTCGACAACTCCTCAGCGACGGCTCCTCCGCCAGGGGAGTGGCCCGCGGGATACGACGCCGGCCCGCGTCGCGGCGGGACGATCATGCTGAGGTCAATAGAGCAGGAAAGCGGCAAAAAGACAAGCCGCCCGCGGGCGGCCTGTCCGTTGGTGCCGTCTTTGCCGGCTGTTCAGAAGTCTTCGAAGGTTTCCTCGTCGAAGGGGATGGCCTTGGCACCCTCGGTGACCGGTTTCGCCGCTGGCTGCGCCGCCGGTTTCGCCGCGGATTTCGCCGCGGATTTCGCCGGCGGTTTCGCCGTGGCCGGCGGCAACTGCTTCTGGGCTTTGGCCGTGGTCTGCCGGCCCGCTTTGGAAGCAGCGGCGCCGCCCGTCGTCTTGCCTGCATCGGCAGCGGCGGGCTTGGCCGGGGCCGCTTCCGCCTCCAGGGGGATGCCGACGAGGGCGACCAGTTTTTCGACCACCCGGCGCAGGTCGCCGGAGCGGTTGTCCAGTTCGGTTGCCGCCTTGGCGTTGTCCTCGGCGTGGCCGGCATTGGTCTGGACGACGCTGCTCATGTTGTTGATCGTGATGTTGAGCTGTTCGATGCCGTTGCTCTGCTCGCGACTGGCGTTGGAGATCTCCTCGACCAGCGACGAGATCTTGGTGGAGCTGGAAGACACCGAACCGAAGGCCTCCGCCGCTTCCTCCACCAGGGCGGTGCCCTCCTCGATCTTGGATACCGTCTGATCGATGAGGCCGGCGGTGTTTTTCGCCGCCTCGGCGGCGCGCATCGCCAGACTGCGCACCTCGTCGGCCACCACCGCGAAGCCGGCGCCGGCCTCCCCGGCCCGGGCCGCCTCGACGGCGGCGTTCAGGGCGAGCAGGTTGGTCTGGAAGGCGATTTCGTCGATGGTCTTGACGATGTTGCGGGTCTCGTGGCCCGATGCGGCGATGTCCTGCATGGCGGTGGTCATCTTGCCCATGGCGGACTGGGCCTGCTCGATCGCCAGGCTGTTGCTCCGGGTGAGGCCGTTGGCCTGGCCGGCGTTGTCGGCGTTCTGTCGGGTCATGGAGAAGATCTCCTCCAGGGTGGCGGAAGTTTCCTCCAGGCTCGCCGCCTGGGAACTGGCGCCGGCGGCGAGATCGGCCGAGGAACTGGCGATGACCGCCCCTTCCCGGGCAAGCAGTCCGGAGGTCTGCTGCAGGGTGCGGACGGCAGGGGAGAGTCCGGCCATCAGCCGGCGGCCGATCAGAAAACCGGCAATGAGCGAGCCGGCGCCGGTGAGCAGGGAGAGCAGCAGCAGTACCAGCTTGTCCCGGTTCAGCGAGGACACCAGGACGTCATCGGCCTTGGCGCCGGCCATGGCCGTTTCGCTCACCTTGGCGAAGCTGTCCACCAGACCGTGGGCGAGGGGGGAGACGGTGGCCAGGTACAGAGCGCGGGCCTCGTCCCGTTTGTCGGCGGTGAGCAGCTCCTGCAGCCGGGGAACGGAGCCGTGCAGATCCCGGTGCGGCTGTTCGATGCCGGCGAGGATGGGGGCGAGCTGCGGCAGGCGGTGTTCCAGTTCGGCGCGGCCCTCGCTGTAGAACCAGGTGCCGAAGCCGCACTTGGTCGGATCGGTCTGCACCTCGATGGCGGTTTTCGCCGGGGTGTCGATGTCGGCCAGCACCTTCTGCATCCACTTGAAGTGGTCGCGTTCCGCCTGGAACATCTGCACCCGGATGTGGCCGCGTTCGATGGAGTCGGCGGAGCTGTCGAATTTGGAATAGGCGACGCCGCCGATGACCGCGATCAGCGCGGCGGTGGCGGCAATGGGCAGGATGATGCGGGCCCCGATGGACATGTTCATAAACCCCTCCTTGAATCGGTACTGCTTCGCTGCGACGTGACGGCCGTAGCGGATGACACTTGGGAAATTGTATCAAAAAAATGCGGGGGTGAAGCCGGGAAAGTATGAAAATTGCGGCCGGGCGCAACGGGACGCCCGGTTTTCCGTTTCGTCACCCGCCGATCATGGGTATAGTGAGCACCGTTGTCCGCCCGTCCTTTCCCATGCCGGAGAGTTCCATGATCGCCTACCCTCACATCGATCCGGTCCTCTTCCAGATCGGCCCCCTGCAGGTCCGCTGGTACGGGCTGATGTACGTGCTCGGCTTCATCGCCTCCTTCGTCCTCGTCCGGCGCCAGGTGGCCGAACCGGGCAGGGAATCGCTCGCCGCCCATTACGAGAATCTCAACACGGCGCTGATCGTCGGCCTCATCCTCGGCGGCCGCCTGGGATACGTCCTTTTCTACAATCTGTCCTACTATCTCGCCCATCCGGCGGAGATCGTCGCCACCTGGCAGGGCGGCATGTCCTTCCACGGCGCCCTGATCGGCACCCTCGCCGCCGGCATCATCTACTGCCGGCGGCAGCATCTCGACTTCTGGATGGCGGCGGACACCTACGTGGTGACCGTGCCCATCGGTCTCGGTCTCGGCCGTTTCGGCAACTTCATCAACGGCGAGCTGTACGGCCGGGTGACCGACGTCCCCTGGGCCATGGTGTTTCCCGACGGCGGCGACGCCCCGCGCCACCCCTCGCAGCTGTACGAGTGCGGCCTCGAAGGGATGGCGCTTTTCGCCATCCTCTGGGGGCTGCGCCGCCGGGTGCGGCCGAGTGGCCGGCTGCTTGCCCTTTTTCTCTCCTGCTACGCCTTGTTTCGCTTTTTCGTCGAACAATTCCGGGAACCCGATCCCCAGATCGGCTTTCTTTATGGGCGGATCACCATGGGGCAGCTGCTCTCCCTGCTGATGCTGGCCGCCGGCCTCGCCATCTGGCGGCTGCGGGGCAACGGCGGCGCGAAGGGCAGTCCCGGCAACGCTTGACGTGACCGTGCGCCACCCAGGCGCGATGGCGCACAACCACCCGCTTGACAACCGTTCGGAAAAACGTAACAAGGAAGGACATCCATGCAGCGACTCCTGCTCGCTCTTCTCTTCGTACCCCTTCTCTCCCTCATGGTGGACATGAAAACAGCAACCGCGGAAAACCTGGCCCCCCATCTGCACAAGCTCGCCCTCGCCAACGGCATGCACCTGATCGTCAAGGAAATGCCGGGAGCCAAGGCGGCCACCGTCCAGATCTGGGTCAAGGCCGGCTCGGTGTACGAGGCGGAGAACGAGGCGGGGATCACCCATTTCATCGAGCACATGATCTTCAAGGGCACCCCGACCCGGGGCGCCGGTGAAATCGCCGGCGCCATCGAGGCGGTGGGCGGTCGGGTCAACGCCTACACCTCCTACGACTACACGGTCTACCATGCCACCCTGGCGTCACGGCACTGGCAGCTGGCCATGGACGTGCTCGCTGACGCGGTGCTCCATTCCACCTTCGATCCCGCCGAACTGGAGCGGGAGAAAAAGGTGGTGCTGGAGGAGATCGGCATGCGTAACGACCGCCCCAACGTCAAGCTCTTCGAACGGCTGATGGCCACCGCCTACACCGTCCACCCCTACCGGCTGCCGGTGATCGGCACCGCGGCGAGCGTCTCCTCCTTTTCCCGCGACGACATCCTGCGCTACATCGAACGCCATTACCGGCCGGAAAATCTGACCGCGGTGGTGGTCGGCGACGTCCTGGCCGAGGAGGTCATGGCCGAGACGGAAAGGCTGTTCGGCGGGCTTGCGGCGAAACCGGCGGAGGAGCGGGCCCTGCCGCGCGAACCGGAGCAGAACGGGCCGCGCTTTTTCCGCATCGAGGACGACATGAACCAGTACCAGCTGGCCATCGCCATGCCGGTCTCGTCCTTCGACAACCCCGATGCGCCGGTGCTCGACGTCATCGCCGGCATCCTGGGCGGCGGTGAATCCGCCCGTCTCTACCACCAGCTGCGTGACAAAAAGGGGCTGGTGTACCGCATCGACGCCTCCTCCTTCACCCCCAAGGATCCGGGGCTGATGGAGGTTCTCGCCTCGGTGGACGGCCGCACCTGGAAGCAGGCGGCGGAGGCGGTGCTCGAAGAATTTTTCAAACTCAAATACCTGCCGGTGGAGGAGGAGGAACTCACCCGGGTGAAGCGCAACGTCGAGAGCGATTTCATCTTCAATCTCGAACGGGTGGAAGGCCAGGCCCGGGTGCTGGGCTCCTTCTTCTTCCTCACCGGTGATCCCCGCGAGACCGCCTATCTGGACCGGATCCGCGCCGTCACCCGCGAGGACGTGCTGCGCGTCGCCGCCAGGTACTTCGCCCCGGACCGGATCAGCGCCGGCATCCTCGTGCCCGCCGGCAGCGGCGAAACCATGACCGGCGAGGAATTCGCCGCCGCCATCGCCCGCGCCGACCAGGCCGCGCAGAATGCGGCCCCCGCCTCGCTGGTCGCCGAAAGTTACCTGCCGGACGTCCACCGTTTCACCCTGGCCAACGGCATGACCCTGCTGGTACGCGAAGACCACACCGTGCCCACCGTGGCGGTGCGGGCGGTGTTCCCGGGCGGCCTGCGCGGCGAGACCCTGGCCACCAACGGTGCCTTCGCCTTCATCAGCGAACTGCTCCCCAAGGGAACCGCCCGCCTCTCCGCCCGCGAGATGGCACTCAAGGTCGCCGACATGGCGGCGGACATCTCCGGGTTCAACGGCAAGAACACCTTCGGGCTGAAGGCGGATTTCCTCGCCCGCTTCTTCGACGACGGCATGGCCCTGGTCCGCGATGTGCTGCGCCAGCCGGCGTTCGACAAGGAAGAGATGGAAAAGATCCGCCCCGAACTCCTCGACCAGCTGAACCAGCAGGAGGATTCCCTGCCGGCGGTGGCCTTCCGCGAGTGCAACCGGCTGCTCTTCGGCGGCCATCCCTACGGACTCAACAGCGTCGGCAGCGCCGAGGCGATCCGTGCCTTCACCGTCGCCGATCTCAAATCGCTCTACGAGGAACATGCCCGTCCCGACCGGCTGGTGCTGGCCGTGGCCGGCGACGTCAAGGCCGGGGCGGTGCGCGATCTGGTGGAGAAGCTCTTTGCCGACTGGCAGGTTCCACGGAAGGAGGAGAGCGCCATCGCCACCCAGGAACTGGTGCCGCCGGTGCCGGACGCGCCGAGGAGCAAAAATCTGGTCCGGGAAAAGGAGCAGGTGCACATCATCATCGCTTTTCTCGGGACCACCCTGCAGAGCGGGGACCGTTACGCCATGGAGGTGATGGACACCATCCTCTCCGGCCAGAGCGGCCGGCTGTTCACCGAACTGCGCGACCGGCAGAGCCTGGCCTACAGTCTGTCTTCCTTTTCCATGCTCGGCCTCGACACCGGCTCCTTCGGCGTCTATATCGGCACCAGCCCCGACAAGAAGGATGCGGCCATCCGGGCGCTGTGGGCGCAGCTCGCCCGGATGCGCAACGAGCCGGTGGCCGCAGCCGAGCTCACCCGCGCCAAGAACATGCTGATCGGCAACTACGAGATGGGGCTGCAGACCCACAGTGCCCAGGCCCTGGAAATGGCGCTGAACGAGACCTACGGCCTCGGCCAGAATTTCGGCACCAGCTATATCGACCGGATCAACGGAGTAACGGCGGACGAGGTGATGCGGGCGGCGGAGCGTTACCTGCTCCTCGACCATTACGTCATGGTGACGGCCGGGGCGGAGCCGGTCGCCCAGATGGAACAGGCCGCTTCCGCGGCGGAGGGAAAATGATGCAGCGCTTCATGATCGCGCCGTCGATCCTGTCGGCGGATTTCGCCCGGTTGGGCGAGGAGATACGGGCGGTGGCCGCGGCCGGCGCCGAGGTGATCCACATCGACGTGATGGACGGCCGTTTCGTGCCCAATATCACCATCGGGCCGCTGGTGGTGGAGGCGGTGCGCCGGATCACCGATCTGCCCCTGGACGTGCACCTGATGATCGCCGATGCCGACCGGTACATCGACTCTTTCGCGGCGGCCGGCGCCGACTGGATCACCGTCCACGTCGAGGCCTGCCCGCATCTGCACCGCACGGTGCAGTGCATCAGGGGCCACGGGCTGAAGGCCGGCGCGGTGCTCAATCCGGCGACGCCGCTGGCCACCCTGGACGAGATCCTGCCCGATCTCGACCTGGTGATGCTGATGAGCGTCAATCCCGGCTTCGGCGGCCAGTCCTTCATCGAGGGTACCCTCGACAAGATCCGGCGGCTGAAGGAGACCATCGACCGCCGCGGCCTCTGTTGCGGCATCGAGGTGGACGGCGGCGTCTCGCCGGCCACCATCGGCCGGAT
>JBFLZZ010000034.1:0-41183 GCA_040755255.1 Thermodesulfobacteriota bacterium | reverse complement strand
GTCGTACCGGAAGAGAATGCGCCCGCAATCAAAGCAACCGGCACTCACACCAACAGGACTCAGCGAGGGTCAAACTGCTCAATAAAACTGACCCCGCCCCTGCTCAATAACGCTGACCCTTGACAGTCGGCCACGGCATCATCGAGCAGATCCACCATCCGTATTGCATCTGCATCGGCCACCGCGGCCAGCTCGGGATGCATCACCTCACTGCCCAGCCTCTCCACCGCCCTCGTCAGCCGGCCGAGTCGCTTCCTGAAAGAATCCAGCCCAGCCGCCGCCTCATTAAACTCCAGGGGCTCGCCGTCCGGGATGACCCGGGCAAACAGGGCCTCCCGCAAGCGCGTGATCGGCTTTTCCAGCAACTCCGCCACCAGCGGATAGATCGGCGGCAGGAGGTAGTTGGGCTCGTCTGTCGGGTCCGGCGTCATGGAACGCATACCATCCTCTCACAAATTGGCTGCCCCCCGGAGGTTGTCGCCCTTTCCGTTCCGCGTTGACAGAGGCCATTTGCACGGTTAGTCTATCGGCAAACGATTCTTCACCCCATCTCGACTGCTTGAGAGATCACGGAAAAGCCGCGCACGGCCGGAGGTTTTTCATGGCTACCGCCAAGGAAGAAGTAAAGCGCATCCTGGAGCGATTACCGAATACCGCCACCCTTGAAGACATCCAGTATCACATCTACATCCGCCAGAAGATCGATCACGGTCTTGAGGATGTCGAAGCCGGAAAGACATTGTCCGAAGAAGAATTCGACAAGCGGATGTCCCGGTGGCTCGAATCGTAAGGTGGACCGCGACCGCCATGGAGGATCTGGCCGAGGCGGCCGAATTCATTTCCAGAGATTCTCCCTTTTATGCCTCTGCCCTCGTGCGGGAAGCAAGGGCCGCCGCCCGCTCCCTTCGCGATTTTGCCGAACGCGGCCGATTGGTACCCGAATATGGTGACCGGACGATCCGCGAACTCTTGGTCAACAGCTACCGCCTCATCTACCGCCATACTACCGATAAGGTATTCATCCTCGCCTTTGTCCACGGCGCCAGGGATCTGGTCACCCTTCTGAGCCGCAGGCCGGGTTAGCCACCAGGCCGCCATTTACCCGGCGCCACTCCTTGAGCACCCTCTTCTGGTTGACGGCGTTCGTGAGCCGTTTCCCTTGCCCGAGGGTGAACTCCTCGCCGTGTTGCAACCAGCGGTCGTGGTGGCTGATGCCGAACCAGGAGCAATGCGGGCAACATTGGGTGGTATAGACCAGGACGATCTGACCGGGCTGCATGATGGCGGAAGGCATAGGGTAATCGCTGCTGTCCTGTGTCGATGCATAATAGCCCGTGACCTCCAGCCCGAAGACTCTGGCAACCTGCCTGGCCATATTCAGGTGTTCCTCCAGGCCAACCCAGCGATCGGCAAACTCATGCCATTGGCGGGTTTGGGAGCAGGGAAGCGCTGCGAATATGAACCCCTCCGCCACTCTGCCGAGCAGATACCCGAATGTCTCCAGCGGGTAGACCGCCCAGGCATACTTTCCGATCTTGACCCGAACCTCCCTGGAAATGGTCAGCATGGGACGGCGGGTGAACAGGGTTGTTCATGGCGCGTTTCCATGGAACGATTTTCCCTCCATCAGACCGGGGTTGCCGTGGTGAAATTCCGGTATTTTCCCAAGGTGATTCTTTGGCAACGAAATATTTCGAAAATGCCGCGGGCAGCCAACTCAGGACGTAGTGGTCTCTCCTCTTGCAGAGATGACAAGGAGAGCAAGGAGAGAACGACCTCCATCCGAATCGCATTCCCCCAGATTGGCCAGGTGAGAAAAGTTCCATGGCGTGGGCGGGTGGTAAATCCCGTTGTTTCCAAGCGCCTTCCAACCGGTTGAACAGGGAAAAACGGCAGTGCTTCAACTGCAAGCCGGTTCGCTCCCCGTTCCGTCCGGCATGGATCACCACTCGGCTCTTTCCAGCGGAGAGCATAGCGACGGTCATCCGCAGGATCCAACCGGAGGCTGAGGCCGGTTTCCTCATATCGCCACTGGCTGAATAGGCTTGCCTCTAATTGTTCAATCGTCGTGTTTGCGATCAGTTCCCGCATGGTTTTGATAAAGTGCTGGTGCCCCGCGCCACGCATGGTGCGAAAGGCGGTGTCCGCCAGTAGTTCTCCTTTTTCTTCTCGAGCTGCTTCACAGGCGAAGGCGCTGAGAAAATCCGCCATAATCGGATCCACGTCGTAGCGGGATTGAGCGGTGGCGGCAAGGCTCCGGAATTGCGTTTCGGTGAAATTTAGATTGTCTCCCACTGCAAAGGCCGGGTGTTCTTCCATTTTTTTGAGTTGATCGTGCAGGCCGGCAAGCAGGATTTCTTTGTCGGTGACACATGGGAGAGAGAGTACAGGCCGCCAGGCCCCTTCGGCAATCGCCCACCGCAGAGTAGGGGCCGGTTCCTCTTGCCAAGCAAGCGTGGCAGTCCGCAGGGTGCCGAGGGTGGCGAGAAAGGCGAGAGGGTGGCCCCCGTCGAGACCGGTCAGCAGCCATTCGTGTGGTCTGAGTTTCATTGCTGTTCCTCCTCGCTTTCGATGTGATCGGCAAGCCTGACCATGGCCTCCAGCCAAGCGATGCCCCACCAGCCGAACCGGTGGGTAAGCCGCCAGAAGCGTTCCGCCACCCCGGAATCGAGTCGTTCGAGGTCGGTGGCGCTTTCCGCTTTCGCATCGGCGATAAACGGGTGCTGCACGGTAACTTGATCCGGGTCCATCACCACCGGGGCAAAGGGGCGACCATAGCCGTGATGGCTTGCCAGGAGATAGCGGACAAGGTCCGGCTCCAGATCCGGGTTCAGACCCGCTGCCTCCAGCAGGCGGACCGAAAGAAGTTCATGTCGTCCACCTTCGGGATAACCAGCCCGTTCCCGCGCTCGGCGGGCGGCTCGGGGGTGCTGGGGAAGCCCGGCGGATTTGGCAAGCAGAGGTCCGATGGCTGGCCGGCCGCCATGAAGCCAGGACTGGAACCTGGGATCGGCCTTGCCAAGATCATGCGTTGCGCCGGCGCATGCAAGGGCATCAACCAGCTGCGCAGGAATGCCGGCCGCCACCCCATGTATTTTGGCTCGCTCCCCAACCCGGCGAAGGTGGTCGGCAAGCTCCACCCGTGCAGTGCCGGAGGCGGATGGGTCATCTTCGTCGGTAAAGCTGTCGCCGGTATCGGGCCGTAACCGTCGTGACCCGCGCAATACAAGACCGCCAAGTGGGTGATCCACGACCATGCGGTCAAGTTTCGGGTCTGCCGCCAAGGCGGCCGCAGCGCGGCAGAGCCATCCCCAGAGATTCGGCAGGGGTTCCGCGGCAAGTTCCCGTAGCGCGTCGCGTAGATCCTGGACCCATTCTTCATGCGTTTCCTCACGACGAGTTGTATCGGCGGCAAGTGCCGACAGCCTGTCCCTTGTCTGACAGCTTGTCGGCCATTCGTTCATCGGGCCGGGATGAAGGCGCAATACCGCTCTTCCCCGCGCCTCAAACTGGGAGCGGTCCCCGTAATCGAGAGGGGCGCCGGGCGGGTGGTGACCGAGTTCCTCAAGCCCGCCACCATCGGTTGGAAGGACTATTACATCACCCGGCCGCAAGCGTTCCGGTCCGAGGATCATTTCCGCTTCTTCTCGGCCCAGCCAGCGGACTGCTGCGCGCGGATTTCCGGCGATTCCTCTTCCTGCATTTTCGGGGCGGACGCCCTCCACGTCGCCGCCATCGCTGTTGTCGTCTGCCTCACCGGCAAGCCAGGCTCGGAACCGGGCAAAGGGCACGGCGAGGCATTCCGTTGCGGTAGGTGGGCAGAGAGTGATCGTTTCGATTGCCGACTGTGGCACATCGGTACCGATGTCGGCACGCCAGCAAATGAGAACATCCGCGGCGCCGCTTTCAGGTCCGTGGAGAAATACGGCCGGATCGGGGGATGGGCACGGCACGGGGGCTGTCTGCACCAGGGCGTTGAGATGGGCAGGAAGCAACACCGGGGCGTTCCTGGCCGGAGCGTTAAGGGCGGCGAGAATATTTTCCGCCGGAAGAAGGGAGGCAAATGCCTCAACGCCGAAATCGACCTCGCCGTGAACGTTGGCCACGGCCCCGAGCCACTGCCAGGTATTGGCCAGGGCTGCACCATACACCGGGTCGTCATTGCTGTTTTCCGCCTGATCCGTGCACACCAGCAGGGCGGCGCGGGTGCTCACCTCATCCCGGCCGCCGCGGTTCAGTCTGCCCATGCGTTGTCGCACGGCGTCGAGACTCGCGCACTCGCTCACCAGAGCATCGAAATCGAGATTGGCGCCGACCTCGAGCGTCTGGGTGGTGACCACGATGACCGGTCGGTCCAAGCGGCGCGTGGCGGAGTTTGTTGTGGAAAGCAGGGTGAGCCAGGAACGCACCGTATCGTCCTTGTCGATGGGACGCATGCGACCGGTGAGAAGGACGAGGTCGTGCGTCCGCTCTTTACTGTCCAATATGCCGTATACCTGGCGGGCGGTGGCGACCCGGTTGACAAAGACCACCACCGCGTTTCGACCCCTTTCCGGGTCGATCATGTTCTGTGCAGTCTCGGCAAGCGCCTGAGCAAATTTCTCCTTATTCTTTCCCTTGGCGGCAATCGGTGGCAGCAGCTGGGTCGGTTTTGTGGCCCGAAGCCGAGGTCCCAGCACAGGATGGTGGTGGTCATGCCCGGCAAGTTCATGACGGTCGGAAATTTCGCCAGGCGGGGTGGCGGAGAGGATTACGGCGCGGAAGGGAGCGGGGAGAGGTTCTTTTGCGAGTGTCCGATAGCGGGTAATCGCCTGCAGGGTTTCTAGAAAGGGCTTGGCGCAGTGGGCTTCATCGAGGAGAATCAGACTGTCGTTACCGGCGAGGCCGGCATGGATGGGCCAGACTCGTGCGGAGCGGCCATAGGCGCGGAAGAGAAGACGGGAGCCGATCTGGTCCACGGTGCTGGCAATGACCGCAGGCTGGAATGGTGAACGTGCCCAGGCATCGTCCCGGTACACGCCGCCGCGCAGGAGATGTGCAGCGAGCGGAATTCCGCCACCTGCAAGAGCGCGCAGCCGCTCCGCTACCTCGGCCACGATGCCGTTCCGTGCGTCGCGAAGGTGTCGGGACAAAGCCTTGGCTCGTTCATAGGCCTCGTCCACGATAACCCGGCGGTCGACTACGAACCAGATACGCCTCGGCGCGGCGGGAAGGCTTCCGGCGCTGGCGGCGACGGCGAATACTGCGATGTCGATGCAGGCGGTTTTCCCGGCGGCTGTGGGTGCGGCAATGGCGACGGGCCAAGGATTGGTGCGGTCGGTAAGGACGCGGGTGGCAAGCGCGGCCTGCCAGGGAAAAGGATCATATCCCCATAACGCGTGGAAAAACTCCGTAAAGCGGGAGGCTGCAAGTTCAGACATGATTTTCCCCCTCCCTCGGGGCAGAAGGCCGGCAGAGACCATAGCCGCGGAATCGTCCGGCTCCGATGACGACCGGGCCGTGCACCGGACGTTCGAAGGATAGTATGGCGTGCATATGCTGGAGTCTGCCTCCCTGTTTGCGGAGAATGGGGGAGAATTCATTTGAGCGAGGTACACCTGACACCCGTGAAACAGGGTGCAGAAGGACTTCCGCTGGCCGTGGCAGCCCTGCCCGTTCGCAGGCATCCTTAACGGTTTCGATTGCCTTTTCCCAACGGTCTTTGCCATCATGATGCCGATCGAGCACTACCGGGGTGACCGTTGCCCAGTGGCGCGCCGGGCCGGTCCAGGTTTCCGGCCGGAGATTCAAGGGTGGGGTTTCGCGCTCTTCGATCTCGGCCGCGCATTCCAGCCATTGGCCGTCAAAGAGGCGGAGGGGGCGCGGCAAACCGTTTTCGTCGATGAGCATCGGAGTGAGTACCCGTCCCGATTCCTCCGGTGGAATGCCTCTGGGCAGGGAAAGGGCGATCCCCATGATGCGGCCGTCGGCATGGCTTCCGTCGACAAAAGGCAGCGGCAGAATCGCCAGATGGGGCTTACGGGTGGGTCGCCCATCCTCTTGGTGGCCGGAGAGCCATTCCGGAATGGGTTCCGAACAGGCGGCAAGCAGCGCCCCGCGCAGGGCGGTCACGAGTTTTTGTGTGGCCCGAAGACTGGGCCTGCGACCGGAGAGGGTGAGAACCAGCAGGCGAGGGTCGAAGAGTGATCCGGCAATTTCCGGACCGACAACGGGTTGGGAACGGGTGTATCCATGCCAGAGGCCGGGTTCGGGGCGGCGGGAAGCAGGGGGGCCGAACGGGAATCGTACGGATTGTTCGGCTTGCAGGATCTTTTTTTCCTTGCCCTTTGCTGCGTCGATGCGCGAAAGGGAGTCGGCGTATTCCAGACAGGCGGTTTGGTTGCAGCGCCGTTCGAGGTCAGCCAACCGGCCGGAGTCAAAGATACGCAACCGTCTCTCGGCAAGACCCTTTTCCGGAAGCCAAGTCGCTGACGGTGGAGACTTTTCGATCCACATCTGCACCAAGGAGGCGGAATGTCCGATATGCGTCACCTTGCGACAGAGGCCAGTGATTGCTGTGGCGTGTGCCTCCGGATTAGCCTCGGGCCAGATCAGATGCACGTCCGGATCGCGGGGGATGGCGACGGGAAAGCTTCGGGGTTGCCGGGATCGGTATTCTGGAACGACGGAAAGCCCGGCGTCCTTGAGCTTACCGAGATCGGCGTTGTCTGGAATTTTTTTCCCGACTGTTGTGTCGTTTACGGGAACGTAGCTGACTATGGTCCTGCGCTCTGCCGCCTCGCTCGCGGTGAGAGATGGTGGTGGCAGGGATTCCAGCCATTCGAGGGCGGCCCGTTCGGTGGCGTCCCCGTCCGTTTCGAAATGGGCAGCAGCCATTGCCATGAAAACTCTGTCAGGGTGAGGCGGCCATTCGGCCCTTTCCTTGCGCGCTCCGTCAACGGCGGCCATGGCCCAGCCGTTGAGATAGCGTATGCCAAGGGCGAGCATGTCAAACTCCCCCCTCGACGGTCGTGACGGCAAGCATTTGACTGCGGCGGAGGAGTTCCAACAGGTTGGCAGAGGGGGTGAGCTGCACCTCGCGCATCCAGGGGAGTCCGGCTTTACGGGCGGCACCTATGGCTTCAGTGGCGAGAGTAAGCGCTGCCTCCGGCGGCAGTGAAAAAATCTGTGGCGGAACAGACGGGTCGTCAAGGAGTTCCCAGGCAAAGGGACCGGTCGGGAAAAGCTGGCAGCGGGAACGGAGATCCGCCCCTTGCGCTCGGGCGAGGCTGGCCCCTGCAAGCCCGATGGCAGCAAGCGCGACCCGGGCCGCCAGATTCACTTCCGGGGTGGAGGTGGGGTCGCCATTGAGCGGGAAACGCAGACGACGCAGGGCGGCGAGAGACAGGACAGTGGTCTGTACGGCCTTGGAGATTGTGAACCCGCCATTGTCGACGCTTGGTGTAACATTTCCATGGTTGACCTCCGAGGGGCGATTCTCCCCTTTTTTTTCGCTTTTCTTGTCTGGCCACACTTGACCAAGATCCCAACTCCCGTCGGCATTTTTGAACACCGGCCCAGCCCCCACCATGATTTGCAGCGGGTCGATCCGGCTTGAAGTCTTCACTCCTTGAACGGCGTGCAGGCCCACCATTTCTGAGATGATGGCGCGCTGGAATTTTGCTCCCAGCCCGCCGCGTGGGCCGGTGGAATCCCATATCCCGAACACGAGGGCGGTCGGGCAGAGGCCGAAGAGCGGGGTGGCATTGCGAATGTCGACTTGATTCAGAACTCGCCCGTGTTCCGTGTCCCGGAATCGGACGCCGTTGATTTCACTGTCCCGAAAAATTGCGTCCGCAGCTCGGTGCGGAGCCTCGAAACTCGTCACCCGGAGGGGTTTTAGAAGTTCCTCGGTGTTGAACTCCACCACCAGACGCGGTAGATCAAGCTGACCTTCGTCCACTACGTCGAGCAGGGCCAACTCCATGCGGTTGGCTTGGGACTGGACCGAGTCGAGGAGCACGCAGGGGACGATATCTCCAGAGATCCAGCGATCTTCGGTCGCGTATTTTCCACCTTCGTAGGTGGGAGGGAAGACCTTGTCTCCAGATCCTCCAGCCGGTTGGTATTCGGTAACGCAACGCAGTGCCGCTGCATGTCCCTTCATCGCTTTCCGTACTACATCGAGTGTCATCAGTTCGGTGCCCATTGATCCTCCTATTGATAGCTGGGGTTGATGTCGCAAATTGCGACATCAACCATGTAGGAATATGCGCGGGGGACGAGACCTCCGCGTCCTGGTAAGTGTGTAACCAACGTCGTCCACAGCGTGATGGAGTGATACTAACTCCAACCTTACCACCCCACCCCGGACAACCAGTGTCCGGGGTGGGAATTTTTTTTCACGCCTTCAACCTCCGTAGAGTGCGGCAACTCTGGTCGCCTCCTCACCGATCGACCGGCGCAGTTCCTCCGGCGTCACCACCTCCGCTTCGGCGCCGAACTGCAGCACCTTCATCCGAATCTCGCGAAGGTCAGCGGCGGGTACGGTGAGGATGAGGGAGCCGTCGTCGTCGGTTGCCATGGTCTGGTCCGGGTGCCAGACTTGCTCCCGTATCCAGCGGGCCATGCGGGGCGTGAAGCGGATGGTGACCGGAAAGAGTTCTTCGCCCTGGAAGATGCCGAAACCGCCGGCGAGTAAATGTCGCCAGGCGGACACCGGCCGTCGGGCAAACGGCTCGCCGGCGGCTGCCGCCCGCTCGATGCGCGCGAGATAGAACCGCCGCCAGTCGTTGCGCAGCCGGCACCAGGCGAGCAGCACCCAGCTGCCCATGTAGTGTTGGAGATGGTGGGGTTCGACCACCCGTTCGCTGATCTCTTCGACCTGCGGGGAGCGGTAACGGACGGCCAGCGGTCGGTCGGCGAGCAGGGCCTGGCTCACGGTGCGGAAGACTGCGCCTTCTGCCGGTGCGTAGCCGTGCCAGAGGGCGGAGAAACACTGGCGCAATCGCCGGCCGGAGATGCCCAGTTGGCCGTTTTTCTGGAGGAGTTTGCGGCCGAAGCGCTGGATGGCCTGGCCGATGAAGCCGTTGTCGGTGGCGGTGAGCAGGTTGCGGGCCAGGAGGATGGCGAGCAGTTCCTCCTGGCTCACCGGCAGATCGGGAAGGGTGAAACCCTCTTCATAGACATAGCCCCGCCGCTGCGGGTCGTAGCGGAGGGGGGCGCCCAGGTGGAGCTGCATGAACTCGATAGTCCGGCGGGCGGTTCGTTCGGAAACTTCGAATTCCCGCGCCAGATCGGGCGCGTTCGGGTAGCAGTGTTGCCGGACCCGACTGTCGAACCACAGGCATCGCGTGTAGGCAAGCTGATCTCCCATTGATCGTCCCCCTTGTTCCGCAAAGACACCAGCGGATACGTGGACTGCATCGCCGCCGGGTAATGCCGTAATCCATCAGGGGAATTGATAGTACAGCCGGAGAGAAAAGGAAAGATTTTTTTGTGGTCGGGAGGATGCAGCGGGAGTTGTCTGTTCCTTGTCGACGATCTCCGGCTCTGTCTGGGGAAGATTCGCGGCTATTTGGAGGCGTGCAGGCGACGATTCTGTTGATTTACGCGCGGAAGCGGTTGCGCATCAGCAGCAGGTCGCCGTTGACTATCCGCATTCCGGTTTTTTCGCTGACATGCCTCGCCACCACCGGGCACTTGACGGTGAGCAGAAAATAGATGGGGCGGGATTCTTCCGACAGGGTTTCGAAATTGCCCTGGCCCTTGCTGATCACCAGATCCGCACCGGCGAAGAGGCGGCGGAAGGAATCGCTGCAGCGGGGAAGCGGCGTGCCGGGAACGCCGGTGCCGTTGGAGATGAGCGCGGCGAAGCGGTCGAGCCCGGAGGCGCGTGCGTCGGCCAGGGTGGCGTCGTTGATGATCGGGCTTTCCTTGACCGCAACCGTCACCTCTTTGCCGGCAAGCCGTTCGAGAAAAAGGCCGTCGAGGACGATCTCGCCGCAGTTGTCGGCGAGATAGAGCACCGTGCGCGCGCCGGCGAGGTCTGTGGCCAGGTCCCGGTAATCGTCGATGGCGAGGGGTGCGGCCAGGCAGGTGTCGAGCGCCTGCTGCGCGTCGAAGGCGTGATTGGCGCCGTAGTCGATGATGTTGCCGGCGATGGCGAAGCGCAGTGATGCCAGCAGCGGATCGGCGCTGGCGGTCACCGCCTGCCGGAGACCGGGCAGCATCGCCATGGCCCCGGCGGTGGATTGCTGCTTCAGCTGAAGAAAGGGATCGTCGACCCCGAGGTGGGTGGCGATGAGCCGGTAGACGGCCACCGCATTTTCCGGTGGCGAAAGCTCCATGTCGAGACGGGGCAGCAGCTCGGCCACCGCGCAGACCAGGGCATGGCGCTGACCGGCATCGAGGTTTCCCAGGCCGGCGGCGAACACCGCCTGGCGGAGGAAGCAGGGCAGGCAGTCAAGGGTGGTCCGCACCGTGATCCTTGCCGGCGGGGGTGAGGAGATAGTCGTGGCGGACGTTGGCCAGCGCCGCGAACATGTTGCCCTTGATCACCGGGTCCAGTTGGTAGAGGGTGGTGAGCCAGTCGCGCAGCTTCTGGCGGTGGTTGTCGGCGGAGATGGGGCAGGGGTTGGCCACCGGCTCGATGCCGAGTCGGGCGGCGGCCTCGACGATGGTCCGTTTTTCCAGGTAGGCCATGGGCCGGATCAGGGCGAGGCGGCCGGCGAACAGCTCCTGGCGGGGGACCATGGTGCTGATGTTGCCGGCGTAGCAGAGGTTGAGGAAAAGGGTTTCCAGCAGGTCCTCCTTGTGGTGGCCGAAGGCGATCTTGTTGCAGCCGTGCGTTGCCGCGAGATCGAACAGACGGTTGCGCCGCTGGCGGGCGCAGTGGAAACAGCTGTCCAGGTCCTCGGCCGGAATGGTCAGCGGCCAGTGGTCGATGAGGAAGGGGACTGGGAAACGGTTAAGCTGCTCCGCCACCCTGGAGGCGCTGGTCTCGTCGAAGCCCATGTCCAGATGGACGGCCAACAGATCGTAGCGGATGGGGGCCTTGTGCCGCCACTGGTCGAGAAGGCGGACGAGAAAGAGGCTGTCGACCCCGCCGGACACCGCCACCAGCACCCGGTCTCCGTCGGCGAGCATCCGGTAGTCGTGCATGGCGCGGCCGACCAGCCGATTGTTTTTCTTCGACAGGATGTCCACGTTTCAGGGGATGCCGCGCCCGCCGTGCCGGACCATGCGGCACTGGCCGGGCCGGGCTGTCATTCTGGCCACATGGCCCGGGCGGATTCGCGGCCGGCCGGTCATTGTTTCGCCGGCGCGGCGAGATAGGGGCAGCCGGCGAATTTGCGCTTGAGCGCATCGGCGGCGAACTCGCGGACATCCATCCAGCGGAGACTGCGCTTCAGCGAGAAATCCAGCAGGTTTTCAAAGGCGCTCTGCTGGGCCTGGTCGAACTTGCCGTTGCAGAGGCTGGCGCCGGTTTCGGTGTCGATGAGTTGATAGGTGAAGCCGATGGCCGCGGGTTCGATCACCGAATAGGTGGTCCCCTGCCGCTGCCGGTAGTCGGTGACGTGCATCATGAGCACGAGACCGGCGCGCAGCCGTTCGCCCACCAGTCGGGCAAGGACCGGCGGCGCGGCGTTGGTCAGGCCGATGATCGCCTCCTTCTGCACCTCGCTCACCAGGTTGGTGTCGGGACGGGCGGCGAAATGCTCGGCGAGGAGTTCGTCGAGCAGGGCGGCGCCGGCGGCGAGACGGGTCCGTTGCTCGTCGGTATGGGTGGTGCCGGGAATCGGTTCCACCGGCAGGACGACCAGGGCCTGATTGCGCGGAGCGAGCTCGGCGGAAGGCGGGACCTCGCGGCCGGGAAGGCAGGATGCCAGCAGCAGGCAGCAGGAGAGGGCGAGAAGGAAATGGCGCATGGCGTTGTACCGTCGGTGGAGGGAAGGGGTCACAGGGCACCTTTGCTGGAAAGGACGCCGGCCAGCCGGGCATCGATGCTGGTTGCCTGGTCGAGGGCCCTGGCCAGCGCCTTGAAGATCGCCTCGATGATGTGGTGGGCGTTTTTGCCGTGCAGCAGGAGGACATGCAGGGTGATGCCCGCCTGGGTGGACAGGGCCCGCAGGAATTCCTCGCACAGCGCGGTATCGAAACTGCCGACCTTCTGATCGGCGATTTCGGCGTCGAAGTGGAGGAAAGGGCGGTTGGAGAGATCCAGGGTGACGCGCACCAGGGTTTCGTCCATGGGGACCGCCGCATCGCCGTAACGGCGGATGCCGGCTCGGTCGCCCAGGGCGCGGCCGATGGCCTGACCGAGGCAGATGCCGATATCTTCCACCGTATGGTGGTCGTCCACTTCGGTGTCGCCGCTGGCCGCGACGGTGAGGTCGAAGAAGCCGTGCACGGTGAACAGGGTGAGCATGTGATCGAGAAAGGGGACGCCGGTACGGATGTCGGCCTTGCCGCTGCCGTCGATGGCAAGGGCGAGGTCGATGGCGGTTTCCCTGGTCTTGCGGGTGATGGTGGCCGTTCTGCTCATGGCGTCTCCGAGATGGTTCGTCTGGTTCCGGTCCGGGATTCCTTCATATACCAACAGGTCGGACCTGGAAGCAAGACCGTTGCCGGTATTTTCGAAAAAAGGACGCGGGGAAGCAGCTCAGGTCAGAGTGCTTGCAAGGAGGTGCAGCCGGTGCTCGGTCATGGTCGGCGGCTGGCCTCAGGCAGGGCTGCGGTGAAAAAGAAAGTCGTGTTTTTTTCCTGTTGACACCCCCGGGCAATGCTGGTTATATAGCCGGGTTCCGGGCAACCAGGACAAATAAATGAGCGGGAATAGCTCAGTTGGTAGAGCACAACCTTGCCAAGGTTGGGGTCGCGAGTTCGAGTCTCGTTTCCCGCTCCAGTGATGATTATCAGAAGGTTCGAAGCGGTTCGGACCTTTCTTTGTTTATGAACCATGCCGGGATCGCCCGGTGAGGGCTTGACAAGCTCGCGCGGTTCCGGCTACTATGTGCGGATCTTTCGCGCGCCCCTCGCGCTGGGCGCAATGAAGCGCCCGGGAAGCCGGGGCACTGTAACAAGAGGCTTAGTACGATGAAAACCCATCTCACCCCCGTCAAGGATATCCGGAAGAAGTGGTTCGTGGTCGACGCGGAAGGCAAGGTGCTGGGCCGGCTGGCCTCGCAGATCGCCACCCGGCTGCGCGGCAAGCACAAGGCCGACTACTGCACCTTCATGGATACCGGCGATTTCATCATTGTGATCAACGCCGAAAAGGTGGCGCTCACCGGCAAGAAGTGGAGCGACAAGGTCTATCATCACCACACCGGCTACATGGGCGGTCTGAAGACCTCCACCGCCAAGGAACTGCGGGACAAGAAACCCGAGGAACTGATCCTCAACGCAGTCAAGGGCATGCTGCCCAAGAATCCCCTGGGCCGCCAGCAGCTGACCAAGCTGAAGGTCTACGCCGGCAGCGAGCATCCCCATGCCGCCCAGCAGCCGGAAAACCTCAGCCTGTAGGAATTGACCGACCGCCGCGTCGGTAAACGTGAATCCGATGCATCCCGCCCGTGGCCGGATGCATCCACCCATAGCAGGAGATGATGATGGCAATTGCCCGTTATTACGCCACCGGCAAGAGGAAGACTGCAATCGCCCGTGTCTGGCTCGTTCCCGGCAACGGCGAAATTTCCGTCAACAAGGTTTCCGTTGAGGATTACTTTGGCGGACTGGCGCCCCTGTGCCGCAAGAAGGTCGAGCACCCGCTGCACCTGACCGACACCGTCGGCAAGTACGACATCGTCGCCACCGTCAAGGGCGGCGGCAAGATGGCCCAGGGCGACGCCCTGCGCCACGGCATCTCCAAGGCGCTGCTGGAGATCGACGCCGAGAATCGCGGCTTTCTCAAGAAGGCCGGGATGCTGACCAGAGACCCGCGGATGAAGGAGCGGAAGAAGTACGGTCAGAAGTCGGCGCGCGCCCGCTTCCAGTTCTCCAAGCGTTAAACCGTTGCGAACCGGCGGCTGTGGTCTCCGCTGTGTCGGAGAGGAACAGAACCGCCTGTACGGCGAAGGGATATTTCCAGGGGGAAGCATGCAGACTGCTGCGTGCTTCCCTCTTTTTTTTGTCGGAATCGAAAAACAGCGGGTCCGACGCTGTTCTGCCTTGTAACTCATTGTGATTTCGTCGCCGGCCGGCACGTTTTGTGACCTCTGGCGGTTTTGTCATTTTTCGTGAACCGGCAGAAGATGCCGGCAGCCGGGAGGAGATTGTATGGTACGCGTCGCGGTCGTTGGTGGTTCCGGGTACACCGGAGTGGAGCTGCTTCGTATTCTGAGCCGGCATCCCGAGGCGGAGATCACCACGGTCACCTCCCGGCAGTATGCCGGCAAAAAGGTGGGGAGCGTTTTTCCCAGTCTGCGTTCGGTCTGCGAGCTGTCTTTCACCGATGTGGACGCGGAGGCTCTGGCCCCGCGGGCCGATGTGGTCTTCACCGCCGTGCCCCACCAGACCGCCATGGGGATCGTGCCGACCCTGCTGGCCGGCGGCTGCAAGGTGGTCGATCTGAGCGCCGATTTCCGCATCGGCGATGCCGCGGTCTATGAGCAGTGGTACCAGCCGCATTCGGCCGCCGCCCTGCTGGCCGAGGCGGTCTACGGTCTGCCGGAGATCCATCGCGCCGCCATCGCCGGGGCCCGGCTGATCGCCAATCCCGGCTGCTATCCGACCAGCGCCATCCTTGGCCTGGCGCCGCTGTTGCGGGAAAAGCTGATCGATCCCGCCTCCATCGTCATCGACAGCAAGTCCGGCACCTCGGGCGCCGGTCGCGCCGCCCAGGTCGGCAGTCTCTACTGCGAGGTGGCCGACGGCTTCAAGGCCTACAAGGTCGGCGAACACCGCCACACCCCGGAGATCGAGCAGGAACTCGGCCGGCTGGCCGGTTGCCCCTGCATCGTCTCCTTCACCCCGCACCTGGTGCCCATGTCCCGGGGGATTCTGACCACGGCGTACGCCGGGATGGTGCGGACGGACATCGATCTGCACCGGCTCTATGCGGAGTTCTACGGCGACGAACCCTTTGTCCGGGTGCTGGAAAAGGGTTCCTTCCCCGCCACCCAGTTCGTCCGCGGCAGCAACTTCTGCGACATCGGCTGCAAGTACGATCCGCGCACCGGCCGGGTGGTGATCGTCGCTGCCATCGACAACCTGGTGAAGGGCGCCGCCGGCCAGGCGGTGCAGAACATGAACGTCCTCTGCGGACTGCCCGAATCCCTCGGCCTCGACGTCGTACCTTTCTTTCCCTGAATGGGGACCGCGGTCTCCCCCGGCAATGGCTGATGCCCGACGCAACCTGCTGCTGACCATCGCCTACGACGGCACCTGCTACGCCGGCTGGCAGCGGCAGCAAAACGCGCCGACGGTCCAGCAAACCCTCGAAGAGCGGCTGGCGGTGATTACCGGCGGCCCGGTGCTGCTCCACGGTGCCGGCCGCACCGACGCCGGGGTCCATGCCCATGGCATGACCGCCCATTTCCACACGGATTCCCGGGTGCCCGTCGCCGGGCTGCTCCGCGGGGTCAACAGCATGCTGCCGCCGGATATCCGGCTCATCGCCGCCCGGGATGTGGCGGCATCGTTTCATGCCCGTTTCGACGCGCTTGGCAAGACCTACGTCTACCAGCTGCTCTGGGACGAGGTCATGCCGCCGCATCTGCGTCTCTACTGGGCCCATTACCGGCCGCTGGCCCATCTGCCCGCGATGCGGGAGTGCCTGGCCATGCTGGTCGGCAGCCACGATTTTTCCACCTTCGAAGCCGCCGGTTCCCGCGATCCCGCCGCGGCCGGCCGCGGCGCCGTCCGCACCATCCATGCCGCCGCCATCGCGCAGGTCGATTCCTGCCGCGCGGTGGTGGAGATTTCCGGCGACGGTTTCCTCCGGCACATGGTGCGCAATATCGTCGGTACCCTGGCGGAGGTCGGTCAGGGCAGGATGTCGGTCGCCGACTTCGCCGGCGTCCTTCGTGGCCGCGATCGGTCGCTTGCCGGCGCCACCGCGCCCCCCGGCGGCCTGTTTCTGAAAAGAGTGCATTATCCGCAAAGTCCGCTATAATGCCGCCGAAGGGGAAGAAGCCCACGGCATCGCGGAGATACGGGCCTTCCGAGCAGACGTCGACAAACCGTAACCGTTTCCACAAAGAGGAGAGGCATGGGCGAAATAGTACTGGCCAACCGGATGAAACTCATCAAACCGTCACCCACCCTGGCCGTCGACGCCAAGGCCAAGGCCATGAAGGCCGCGGGCGCGGATATCCTCAACTTCAGCGTCGGCGAGCCGGATTTCGATACCCCGGAACATGTCTGCACCGCCGCCAAAGAGGCGATCGACCAGAAGTTCACCCGCTACACCGCGGTGCCCGGCATCCCGGAACTGCGCCAGGCCATTGCCCGGCGGTTGGAACTCGATCGCGGCTGGAAGTACACCGCCGACCAGATCCAGGTCGCCTGCGGCGGCAAACACGGCCTGTACAACATGGCCCAGGCCCTGTTCAATCCCGGCGACGAGGTGATCATCCCTTCCCCTTACTGGGTCTCCTATCCGCCCATCGTCCAACTGGCCGGCGCCACTCCCGTCTTCTTGCCGCTGGCCGAGGAGGACGAGTTCGACATCGATCCGCAGAAGCTCGCCGCCTGCGTCACCCCGGCCACCCGCGGCATCATCCTCAACAGCCCGTCCAACCCCATCGGCTCGGTATTCTCCCGGCGGGCGCTGGAGGCGGTTGCCGCGCTCGCCCTGGAACGCAACTGGGTGATCATCAGCGACGACATCTACGACACCATCGTCTACAGCGACGAACCGCTGCCCCACATTCTCGACATCGAGCCGCGGCTCATCGGCCAGACCCTGGTGCTGAACGGCGTATCCAAATCCTTCGCGATGACCGGCTGGCGTATCGGCTACACCGCCGGGCCGCAGCATATCATCAGCGCGATGAACAAGATCCAGAGCCAGAGTACCTCCAACCCCTCGTCCATCGCCCAGAAGGCCGCCCTGGCCGCGGTGAGCGGACCGCAGGATTTTCCGAAGATGATGAAGGACGCGTTTGTCGCGCGGCGGGACTATTTCGTGCGGGAGCTGCGGGAGATCGACGGTGTCAGCTGCGTGATGCCCAAGGGCGCCTTCTACGTTTTCCCCAACATGAGCGCCTACTACGGCAAGAAGGCGGGGGAGAAGACCATCGGCGGTTCCCTGGATCTGGCCGACTATCTGCTCAACGAGGCGAAGATCGCGGCGGTGCCGGGCATCGCCTTTGGCGCCGACGCCTTCATCCGTTTTTCCTTCGCGACCTCCATGGGGGTGATCGAGGAGGGGGTGCGCCGGTTGCGCGCCGCCCTGGCCGGACTCCGCTGAACCGCTATCGCGGCTGGAAACGACCAACGCCCCTTTCGGGGCGTTTTTTTTTATTCTTCGTTCACGAAAATCAGGTCGTCCCGGGCTTCGCTGAGCGCCCAGATCCAGGCATCCATGGCCCTTGGCCGCGACAGAGCCCGGGTGCCATCCGTGGAATAGCAGACGTAGACCCATTGGCCGTTTTTGATGAATACCTTGATCAAGCCCTGCTGGGGATGGGAGTACCAGCCCGGATTCATGGGACCATCCATGGTGCGTTCCTGTCGATAAGTGATGGGGCGGGGCGGACGCCGCGTGTTGCCGTCATTGTAGTATGAGCCGCCTCGGCCTGTAAAGGAGGAATGGAAGAAGGCGCCGTCGACCGGCCGCCGGGATGAAGCCAAGTGGGGCGAATGGGTGTGCCGCGCCTTCCCCCTTTGGAGAAAAAATGGCCTGAACGCCATGGAGACGTTCAGGCCTGGCACAAAGGAGAGTGGTCGGGAGAGACTCAGTATTGTTTGATGCTGGGGCGGCCGGTGTTGTAGTTGGTGCCGCTGCTGTCGGAGCCGCCGTCCTTGTCCTTATCACCGTCTTTGTCTTTATCCTTGTCG
Source organism: Thermodesulfobacteriota bacterium (assembly GCA_040755255.1). GTDB lineage: Bacteria > Desulfobacterota > Desulfobulbia > Desulfobulbales > S012-135 > JBFLZZ01. The sequence goes on along the minus strand of JBFLZZ010000034.1, from coordinate 23,198 downwards.
CCGTCCTTGTCCTTATCGCCGTCTTTGTCCTTGTCGTCGTCGTCCGAGGCCCATGCCGAACCGGTCAGGGACAGGCCGGGACCGGCAAGGAACTGGGTCGTGCCGTGGTGGCCGACGGGAGCTGTCTGGATCGATATCGCCACCAGGAAGAATACACCGAGAATGACCAGCCGCAAGAGGATACTCATTTCTCACCTCCGTGAGGTAAAGGGTTTTCATTCGTCAGTATGCAACTCCATTGTATCGTTTTTTTTCGACCCCGATCAACAGTATAATGAATGTGAACAGTGACGGAGGGACTGGCAGGAAGGGCCGCACCTGCCGTTACCCTCCACCTTCCGCATCAGCGACGGCCGCGCGAGTTTCATGGAACAAACTTCTTCCCCTTGCCGCAATCGTTCAGCGTATCTTTCCTTCCTGCTGCTGCTCTCCGGCTTCTGCGGCATCTCCTACGAGGTTCTCTACGGCCGGCTGCTGAGCGATCTCATCGGCAGCCAGTTCATCGTCAACGCCGCCATCCTGCTCACCTTTCTCCTCGGCATCGGCTGGGGGACGTTGTTTGCCCACCGTCTCTGGCGCCTCCTCCCCCTGCTCGAAGCCGGTATCGGCCTCTATGCCCTTTTCGTGGCCCTGCTTCTGCCGGGCATCGACCGGTTGCTTTACACGCTGCTCCCCGGCGGTCTGGGCTGGGGGCTTGCCGCCTGCGTGGTCCTGCTCTTCATCCCTGCCTTCTGTATCGGCACCAGCCTGCCGCTGTTCACCGGCTACATGAGCCGTCTGGCCGCTGGCAGCGTTTTTTCCTGGACCTATGCCGTCTACAACTTCGGGGCGGCCATGGTGGTGCTCTTCATCGAATTCGTCCTCATCCGCTGGGGGGGCATCCGTTCCGCCACCCTGCTGGTGGCGGCCCTGAATCTGGTGGTGGGGTTGGCCCTGCATCTCTCCTTCGACGATATCCGCCGGCAGCCGCCGACAGCGGAAATCCGGCCCTGGCGTTTGCCGCGGCCCCAGGCCTTCGCCCTGGTCGCCGCCAGCATCGCTTCGGCAGTGTTCCAGCTGTTGGCCATCAAACTCGCCGAATGCCTTTTTGGTCCGTTCAGGGAAACCTTCGCCCTGGTCCTTGCCCTGGTTTTCGTCGGCATTGCCCTCGGTTCCTGGCTGGTTCGGCGCTGGCGCATCGCCTTCACCCCGCTGCTGCTGGGCAATCTCGGCGGCATCGCCCTGCTGCTCGCCGTGTTTGGCGGCGCCGCCGGATTCTATGCCTCGCTGTATCCCCTGGCAGTGGGGGAAAGATTGACGCTGCTGGTCTTGAAAATGGCGCTGCTGGCCACCACTCTCGGCCTGCCGTTTCTGACCTTCGGCGCCACCCTCGCCGCGCTGGCCACCACCGAAAAAAACGCCGCCCGCGAATCCGGCCGGCTGTTGTTTCTCTCCTCCATGGCCAACGGCGCCGGGTTTCTGCTCATGGTGTTCTTTCTGCACCAGCGGTTCGATTACGGTGTCCTGCTCTGTCTGATCGCCGGGTTCTCTACCCTTGCCGTTTTTTTTGATCAGGGCTGGCAGGGGCGCCGGGCTGCGGCCGCGCTGCTGCTTTTCGTAATGGTCCTCGGCTGCCATCGGCTCTGGGACGAAGACCTGCTCTACCTCGGCCATACCGCTTTTTTGTCCCGCGAGGAGCTGCAGGAACAGCGCGGAAAGCTTGTGCTGCCGGAAAAATTCAAGGGGCCGCAGGATATCTTTTCCATCGTCACCGATGACGGCAGCCCGCGATTTTTCATCAACGGTTACGTGAGCATGGCCCTCGATTCCCCCTGGGAACCGCTGGTAGGTGCCATTGCCGCCACGACTGCGCCGCGGCTCGACAAGGCCCTGGTGCTCGGGGTGGGCAGCGGCAATACCGCCTCGGTGGTGGGAATGCTGTTCGACCATACCGACGGCGTCGAGATCAACGGCGCCGTCCTTGCCAATCTGCACCGGATGAAGGAGTTCAACCTGGATATCGAGGCAAATCCCCGGGTGCGGCTGATCCAGGACGACGCCATCCATTTCGTCAAGGCAGGGGAGTCCGCCTATTCGCTCATCGTCAATACGGTCACCACGCCCCTGTACTTCAGCTCCGCCAAACTGTACACCCGGGATTTTCTCGATGCGGTGAAGCGGCGCCTGGCCCCCGGCGGCGTCTACGTCACCTGGGTCGATTCCCGGGTCGGCGAGGAGGGGATCGACATCATGCTGCGTACCCTCGATCGGTCCTTTCCCCACTGTGCCCTCGCCTGGGTCCGCTCTTCCTATTTTCTGCTCCTGGCTTCGGACGAGGAGATAAAGGTGCACCAGCCGCTGGCGGTGGCAGAGCATCCGGTGCTCGCCGACCGGTTCCGGCGGGCCTTCGGTATCGAGCCCGCGAGGATCGCCTATCAGTTTCTTGCCGCCGATGTTGCCGGACTGGTGGGGCGTGAAAACGGGGCGATCAACACCCTGGACTATCCGGCCCTGGAGTTCGCCATGAGCCGGCTGGGCAAGCGGGGATTTCGCGGTTTCGTCGGGCGGTTGCTGGATGAGCTCTCCCTGGACGAACTTGCGAAAATGCACGAGCCGGCATCAGAGTTTTCCCCGTTCAGTCTGCTGCTGCACGCCGAGGAACTGCTCGGCGATACTGCCATCACCCACCGTCTCGGTGAACTGGTGGCCGGGGCAGACCCCCGTCTTCAGGAGGACTATCAGCGGTTCGTCATCGCGGACGGGTGGCGTCGTGCCGATCTGATCCGGACGGCGGACGGGTATCACCGCCTGGGTTTCGGCCTGATGAAGCGGGGGTTGTACGCCGAGGCGCTGCCGGCCTATACCCGTTCTTTGCAGCTTGATCCCGGCCGCAACAACACCAGGTTCAACATGGGGGCCTGCTACGAGTATCTGGGCCGGTTCGGCGAAGCGTTACGGTATTACCGGCAGGAACTGCAGATCGATGCCGACGACCGCGACGTGCCGTTCCGTCTCGGCAGGGTGCAGGTGAAGATGGGCAGGTTCGTCGAGGCCAGGGAGGAACTGGAGAAGGCGGTTCGCCTCGCGCCGACGCCGGCGACCTATTTTTACCTCGGCCAGGCGCGCGAGCGGCTGGAGGACGCCGCCGCCGCCCGGGATGCCTACCGTAAGGGACTCGCCCTCGATCCCGACGACGATCATATCAAGGAGGCCCTTGCCCTGCTCGCCGTCAATGACGGGGATGCCGGCGGCATGTGATTCCGACCTGGGAAAAGGGGTGGCCGCGGGCTGGGCTGGATCGCTTCGTGACGCTGTTTCACGCACGCGGGAGAGTAACCTTCGGCGTCATCGCGAGCGAAGCGTGGCGATCGAGAAGCAGGGCAGCGGCAGAACGGGATGGCGGCTGCCGGAGATGCCGATGGCAGACTGACGGCTCCGACTGGATTGCCTCGTCGCTGCGCTTCTCGCATATTTGACGAGGAGGGAGAGACCGCCCAGGTGTCATCGCGAGCGAAGCGTGGCGATCCAGTCTTCGTTGCTGCGACAGCCATCCGCGTTTCGGCCATCCAGGTCGCACCGCTCGTGGCGAACTCAGTCGAACAGGCGGCTCAGTCGACGGCGATGGAGGGAACGCGCCTGGTTTTCCGATTACGACAACGACAACGACAACGACAACGAGAAAGAAAGGGAGATGCCACCCGCTGCGCCAAGGAAGGTGCACATCCTGCCGTGGCGAGGCAGGTAACGGAAAAGTTTCGTTGTCGGCGGCTCACCCGGCCTGCGGCCGGGGTTTATCATAAAGTACCTTCGAACCGCCTGACGAAAATTCAAGCAGTTAGAGTGAAGTTACTTGGAAGTGCGGCGACAGCGAAACGGTCGTCGTTGCCGTGGTCGAAAAGATGGTGTCGTTGGTGGACGAACCCGACGGCTGGCCGCTTTCTCTCTAGAACTCCCCCCGGGCTGGCTGCGGGTACGCGCGCCGATCTGGATCGCTTCGTGACGCTGTTTCACGCACGCGGGAGGGAGTAACCTTCGGTCATCGCGAGGGCCGCAGGCCCGTGGCGATCCAGTTTCCACTCCCCGCTGCTTCTCCCGTACCCGGGGTGCGCCCCGTCGTCCTTGGTAACTCAGCCGTCGCCCTTCCGGTCGCAGTCGTCCTCGCAGCAGCGGCAGTCGCTGTCGCAGCCGCAGCCTTTGGCCTTGCCGCTAAAGAGGGCGAGCAGCCGTCGGCCGACGTAGAGGGCCGCCGCCGCCACGATCAGCCAGACCAGGATTTTTTCCATTTTTTCTCCGTGACCTCGCGTCACGGCCTCCTGCACCGCCCTGTCGGGTGGTTGTTTGTTTGCCGATTTCCGGTAAAGGTGCTATGCATGGGTATGCCTTCAGTGCATCGCTCACCGGTGGCGGATACCCGCATGGTACGCGCTTCTCCCGCCGCCGGCAAGTGGCAGGGTCGTTCCGCTGCCTGCTGAGCGGCAGGCAAACTCAGGGGGAGCCATGGCAAGAAACCTGGTGATACTCGGTCTGCTGCTGGTACTGGTCGGTCTCGCCTGGCCGCTTTTGAGCAGGTTGCCGCTGGGGCGCCTGCCCGGCGATATCGTCATCCGCCGCGATTCCTTCACCTTCTTTTTCCCGGTCACTACGGGCGTCCTGCTCAGCCTTTTCGCCACCCTGCTGTTCTGGCTGCTGCGCAAATGAGAACACCACCTCGGGGCGGAGGTGGTGACGAATACCGCCGGCGCCGGCTCTTGAGAAACCACCCGGAGAATGGTGCGGGTTCGCGGGCCGTTCCGGATCGCTTCGTCACGTCCTTCCTCGCGAAGACGGAGTTCCCGCGCCGTTATCGCGGGCAAAGTGCGGCGATCCGGGCTGTGTCCGGTTATATCCATCCGGGTGCGCGCCGCCCATGTGCGCTCAGTACTGCAGGATCTTCTGGGACCCGGACCGGTACTGCCCGTCCTTCCTATCTTCCCCGCCGGATTGTCCCTTCTCTTTGTCCTTGTCCTTGTCGGATTCGTCCTTCTTCGCTTCGTCTTCGGCGGCGTCCTTGTCGCCATTTTCTTCCGCCATGGCGCAAGTGACGAATATCGCCTTCGACTCGTGCCAGGGAAGCAGGGCGGCGGGCAGCCGGTAGAGGTTGAAGAACATGGAGACCAGAGCGAAACCGAACAGCAGCCGTTGCTTCATGACGACCATCCTTAATGTGAAGGGAAGCAATAATGGGGTTCTGTCGATTTCTCGGTTTTTTTATGAGACGGGACGCGGTCAGTAGACCGTCGGGAAGCCGCCGTCGAAGTTGAAGCGCAGGGACAGATCGGAAAAATTCGCCTTGCTGTTGCTGTCGCCGCCAAAGGTGTGCAGGCCGATCTCGTCGGGCTGGATCGTGTCGAAGTTGGCCGAGGTCAGGGTGGTGTCGACGATGCAGGTGCACTGGCCGACGGTGGGGGAGCAGTCGACGGCGGCATCGCACCCTGTCCAGGCGATCTGGGTGAAATTGGCGTAATTCCAGTTGAGGGTGCCTGAGGGATACACGTCCTTGTCCGAGTAGTAGGCCCTGATCAGATTGACCCGGTTGCCGCTGACGTCGTACTGCTCCTGCAGGCGGACCACCAGGCCCGTGTAGTTCTCGAAGTTGCCGGAGTTGAGGATGGCGGCCGGCGCGGTGATCCGCTCCAGTATCGTCTTGGTGCCGGAGACCTGTTTCCAGAGGATGATGTGCTGGGTGTTGTTGGAAAGGGAAACGGCCCCGCCGGCGCGATTGACGAAGGCGGGCAGCGACGAGCCGTTTTCCTTGTCCAGCAGGGAGAGCCCGTAGAAGGTGTCGTTGCTGATGTTGGCGTCTTTCTGGGTGTTGAGGCGGAAGGAGATGCCGGCGACGAGATCGTCGGTGCCGGTGCTTATCTTTGCCTGCACTTCGTAGGTGAGGAGGTTGTCACTGTGCAGCCAAATCTCCAGCAGGTTGGGCAGGGAACTCGAGGCATTGTACCAGTCGGTGCTGATCATGACACTGGACGAGGTGGATACATTCAGCCTGCCGCTGCTGATCGAGTAGTTGCCGGCGGTATTCCAGTCGTCGGGGTTGAGGACACCGGAATCGGAGGGGCTGGTGTTGAAGGGGACGGGCACCCCCTCGGAACCTCCCGGCGGCTGGTAGACGTCGATGTGATAGGTGATCTTGCGGGAGATGGTGGAATGGAGGATGCCGGTGCTCTCCAGGGTGTAGACCGGGGCGGCGTAGCTCAAGGCAAGGGTGAACCTGGTGCCGTCCGCCAGGGTGAAGGTCTGGTTGTTCAGGCTGGCGATCAGACTGGTGCGGCCGGCATCGCTCTTGGACGGGTTGTTGTACTCGAAGGCGACGATCTTGTCGGTGGCGTAGCGGGCGCCGCCCTCGGCGATGTAGTAGGCGGTGGTGAAGTCGGCGGAGCCGGCCTGGATGGCGGTGGACGAGGTGTAGAAGGACATCATTGCCGCACCCAGGGCGCCGACCACCACCATGCCGACGATGACGGCGACGAGTACCGAGCCCCTCTGATCCTTGCCGGGAGGTGGATTCTCAGACATTGCGGGGGGTGATCCTTGTGCTGAAGGAGGATGTCATGCCGTCCGCCGCCTGCACGGTGATGGTGATTTCGATGATCCGCCGGGACGGCGACCAGGTGGAGGAGGCGCTGCCGTTGTAGGTGTCGTAGTAGTTGAGGGTGAAGCCGGTGACCCGGTTGGCCAGAATGTCGTTGCTGCCGCCGTCGTTCATCATCAGATTGGCGCCGGAAAGGCTCAGGGTGTAGGTTTTGGTGGTGGCGGCACCGTGTTGGGCGGTGAAGGTGATGGCCGAGGCGCTGCCGCTGCCCACCGACCGGACCACGGTGAATTCCTTGATGATGCGCAGCATGGCAAGCTGGGCCTTGCCGGCGGTTTCCGTGTTGTCGCGGCTGAAGACGAACCCCTTGGTGATCTGCACCACGCCGAGACCGGCCATGGCGCCGAGGACCCCCAGAATCGCCAGGGTGAGGACGATCTCCAGCAGGGTGAAGCCGCCCGTGCGCCGGCGATCAATTCGTATGCGATCACAGGGCACCCCATCTCCTTTGTCATCGGCCTGTCCGCATACGGGGTGTATAGCGGACAGGCCTCTTTCACGGATCCGGGGCCCCCTGCGACCGCATACAAACCTGGCTACAGGGTGTTGCACGGTTGCCTCTACGCCGTGATCAGTCACATCATTTCCGGGTGAACAGGGTGGTGTAGGCGTTGCCGGCACTGTCGGTGATCCTCACTTTCAGCAAGGTGGTGGCACCGGACGCCTGTTCGGCGTTGCCGGTGAACTGGATGAACTTGTTTTCCTGCACGGTGTAGGTGCCGTAGCTGTTGTTCTGATTGCCCGAGCCGATCTTGGTCTGCAGGGCGGTGAGATCGACGCTGGTGCCGGTCGCGTAGGCGTTGTCCAGCATGGCGCGGTAGTCGGCGGAGATCGCCTCCATGGTCTGGTAGGCCGACAGGGTTTTCTTCAGGTTCACCAGCGGCGCGGTGCTCTGGGAAACCGAGGTGGTGATGTAGGGCGCGAGAAAGGCGGCCAGGATCGAGCCGAGGATGAGGATGGCGATGATCTCCAGCAGGGTGAAGCCCTGTTGCGATGGGCGAACGGCCTGAGTCATGGGATGAAACCGGTGTTTTTGGTCACGGTGACGGTATTGCTGCCGCCGCCGCCGGAGAGGGTGATGGTGATCGTGGTGGTTCCCGGGCTGCCCCACTGATCGAAGGTGATCGGCGAGGTCGACGGGGTGGCGGTCACCCCGCCGGCAAGGGAGTAGGCGTTGCTGTTCTGCCCGGGCAGGGGCGTGGCACTCGCCGCGCCGCCCGTCTGCAGGGTGTAGGTATTGCCGCTGAAAGCGAATCCCCAGGTGGTGTTGGAGTTCATCGCCCGCACCTGGGCATAACGCAGATGGGCTTTCAACCGGGCCGTCTCGGCGGCGAGGTCGGCGGTGGACACGCCGCTACCGCTGGCGACCACCCCGGCGAGAATGGCCAGCAGGATGAGGATGGCGATGATCTCCAGGAGGGTGAAGCCCTCCTCGCCGGCAGGATGGCTTGCCGGGATGCGCCGGCCCCTGCCTTGATATTTCCTGCATGCGGGCTCCATACATCAATTATAGCATGGGAAAAGGCCGATGCAGGCCGGTCATTTGCCACCGGATCATCCGGGCAAACGACCCGCCGGGGGGCGCGCGAAATAATTTAAGCGGGGGGCAAAATCCTTTACATTTTTCAGGAAACCTGCCTACAATATGTCAATGTCGGGCTATCGCCCCGATAAAACAGCAAAATGAAGGCAGGGCAGGGGCCGTCGCCGGCTCCCGTCCCACAAAAAACGAGGAACAGCAGGGCGAAAGAAATCGCCTGGTCGCGGTGGCCCGCCGTTCAGCAGCGCAGGCGGCCGCGCGGTCCGGCAAACGGTTGTGCAACAGAACAGCAGACGAGGTCAAGGAGAGTCTATGGAAAGAAAGCAGATCTTAGCCAATCAGAAAGGTTTTACCCTGGTGGAAATCATCGCCGTGCTCATCCTGCTCGGCATCCTGGCGGCGGTGGCCATCCCCCGGTACATGGACATGACCACCGAGGCCAGGCAGAAGGCGATCGACGCGGGCATCGCCGAGATGAACTCCCGGGAGTCCATGGTCTGGGGCAAGGTCAAGCTCAGCGCTACCCCGGCCAACGACGCGGCGATGGATGCGGCGGTGCTCGCCCATGCGGACTACAGCAGCAATCTCGGCGCCGACTACAGTTGGTCGGCCGGTCCGACCGCGGCCGGCGGTACCCTTTCCTTCCAGTCCGCCACCGGTGTTGCCCTCACCCGTACCGCGGCGACTCTCATTTCGCCCGCCTCGTGGAGGAGATGATCCCGAATTCTTTTGTCCGATACCGGCACAGAACAACAAAAGGCCCCTCAACGAGGGGCCTTTTGTTGTTCTGGCTACCGTGACAATCCCGTTGATTCGGCGCCTGCCTCCCGGTTGCGGCTCAGTCTCGGCACCGGCCAGGAGGACCCAGGAGCGTCCCGCTGCGACGGGTAGGGGAGTGTGGTGGCTCTGGAGCAGGAGGTTTTCGGTCTGGCGACGGGGGACAACTCCTCGACGATCACTTCACCATCTTGGTCAGGTCCCACATGGGCAGGAAGATGGCCAGGGCGAAGAAGCCGACCACCGCGGTGAGGCCGACGATGAGGATGGGACCGATGGCCTCGGAAAGGTTCTTCACCGCGTATTCCACTTCCTCGTCGTAATGGCGGGCGATCTCGTGGAGCATCTCCTCCAGGGAGCCCGATTCCTCGCCGATGGCGATCATGTTGACCACCATGGGCGGGAAGAACTTCGATTTGCGCAGCGGCTTGGAGATGCCGTGCCCTTCCTTCATGTGCTCGCGGATGATGTTGAATTCTTTGGTGATGGCGGCGTTGCCGATGGTCTCCGAGATGACCCCGAAGGCGTCGAGGATGGAGACGCCGGACGCCAGCAGGATGGAGAGGATGGAGGCAAACCGGGACATGGCGGTCTTGACGAACAAGGGACCGACGATGGGCAGGCGGAGCAGGAAGCGGTCCAGCAGGTAGGCGCCGTTCTCGGTTTTGAAAAACATCTTGAGGGCGACGACCAGGCCGACGGCGCCGCCGAGCAGCACCGGCCAGTAGTTGGAAAGCAGGGCATAGAGGGTGATGCAGATTTTGGTCGGCAGCGGCAGTTCCAGCTTGGCGCTTTCGAAGACGGAGACGAACTTGGGGATGACGAAGGTGAGCAGAAAGAAGAAGGCGCCGCCCAGGGCGATGAGCACCATTTTCGGGTAGGCGAGGGCGGACTTGATGTCCTCCCGTACCTTGTGTTCGTGTTCGAGGATGTAGGACAGTCGTTCGAGGACCTTGTTCAGCGCGCCGGAGAGCTCGCCGGCGTTGATCAGGTTGCAGTAGAGGGGGGAGAAGATCGACGGATGCTTCCCGAACGCGCCGCTGATGGAAGCGCCCTGGTTGATGTTCTCCGAGATCCTGCCGATGGCGTGCTTCAGCAGCGGGTTCTCCGACTGTTTGTCGAGCACCTCCAAGGCCCGGGTGATGGAGAGCCCGGCCCGCAGCAGGGTGTTGATCTGCTTGGTGAACATCAAGAGTTCGGGCAGCTTGACCCCGGAAAGGCGGGCGAGCAGCCCGGGCTTTGCTCCCTTGTCCTCGCCGCCGCCGGCCCGGTTGACCGCAACCGGGATCAGGCCCTGCTGGGCCAGGATGTTCTGGACCACGGCCGCGGTATCGGCTTCCATGGTGCCGCTGATCTTCTTGCCGTCGCCGGCGACGGCCTTGTAGGAAAAATGTGGCAAGGCTGCTGGCTCCTGCTCAGGCGAGCACCGTCTCCGCCGCCTCTTCGAAGGTGGTGACGCCGGCGGCGATTTTTTTTGCGGCCATGTCCTTGAGCAGATGCAGTTTGCCCTGCCGGCTGAGCGCCACCGCCATTTCGGTGGCGGAGAGGCCGTCGACGATCATCTGCCGCACCTCTTCGTCGACGGAGAGCAGTTCGTAGATGCCGACCCGGCCGCGGTAGCCGGAGTGGTTGCACATGGAGCAGCGGCCGCCGGCCATGAATTTCGGGTCGGGATGGTTGCCGAGTCCCCAGAAGGAGACCAGTTCCGGCTGCGGTTCGATCGGGGCGGCGCAGTGGCCGCAGATCCGCCGCATCAGCCGCTGGGCGCAGACGCCCAGGAGCGACGCCGACAGAAGAAAGGCCTCGATGCCCATGTTCTGCAGCCGGGTGATGGTGCTGGTCGAGTCGTTGGTGTGCAGGGTGGACAGCACCAGATGGCCGGTCAAGGCAGCCTGCACCGCGATGTTGGCGGTTTCGCCGTCGCGGATCTCGCCCACCATGATGACGTTGGGATCCTGGCGGAGAATGGAGCGCAGGCCGGAGGCGAAGGTCATGCCCGCCTTGGCGTTCAGCTGCACCTGACGGACACTCTCCATCCGGAATTCCACCGGATCTTCCAGGGTGATGATGTTGATCTCCGGATTGTTGACCTTGTTGAGGATGGCGTAGAGGCTGCTCGACTTGCCGCTGCCGGTGGGGCCGACGGAGAGCAGCATGCCGTAGGGCTGGCGGGCGATGGAGATCAGCTTGGTGAAGTCGTCGGCTTCCAGGCCGAGCTTTTCCAGGGGCAGGGCGCCGGCGCTGATGTAGAGCATGCGCATGACCACGTTCTCGCCGTAAATGGTCGGCAGGGTCGAGACGCGGACCGAGATCTCCTGATTTTCCACATGGATGTTGAAACGGCCGTCCTGGGGGATCATCGTGTTGGCGATGTCCATGTTGGCCATGATCTTGATGCGGCTGACGATGCCGGTCATGGTGTTCTTCGGCGGCGGCGGGATCTCGTGCAGGCGGCCGTCGATCCGGAGCCGGAGCTGCACCCGGGTTTTTTCCGGACTGATGTGGATGTCGCTGGCCTTCTCGGTGACCGCCTGGCGGAGGATCGAGTTGACCAGCCGCACCACCGGCGCCGCGTCGGCCATGTCCTGCAGGGAGCCGAGGGAATCGGTCTTCTCCTCCTCGGTCATCAGCTCCAGTTCGCCGATATCCTCCAGCACCTCGCCCACCTCGGAGCGGATGCCGTAGATGCCGTTGACCAGCAGGGTATATTCCCCCTGGGAGCAGATGTACGGCTCCACCTCCAGGTTGGTCTCCTTCTCGATGGTGTCCAGCGCCTGGATGTCCATGGGATCGACCATGGCGATCTTCAGCACGAAATCGTCCTTGGCCAGCGGCGCCACCTTGAACTTGGCGGCGGTCGCCTGGGGCAGGTCGCGGGCGAGGTGGGAATCGACGGAGAAGGCGTTGGCATCGTAGCGGGGGATCTGCAACTGCTCGCTCAGCATGGCGATGATGCTTTCTTCCTTGACGATCCCCTTGGCGACGAGATAGTCGCCGAGACGCAGGCCGGAGCCACGCTGCAGGGCGAGCAGTTCGGGCAGCTGCTCCTCGGTGATCAGCCCGGCCGAGGTCAGCATCTCGCCGAGACGTTTCCTGATTCTTTTTGCCAATCCTGCCTCCGGGTGTCCTCTGAAACTTACGTCGCCGGCAGCGGCTTCTCAGCCGGCCTTTTCCCTGGTGAGGATCTTCGGGGAGATGAAGATGAGCAGGTCCTCGAAGGTGGAGGAGCGGCTGTCGGTCTTGAACAGCCAGCCGAGGCCCGGAATCTGCTTGAGACCCGGGACGCCGGTGTTGCCGTCGGCCTTGTGCTCCTTGGACAGGCCGGCGATGACCACGGTGGAGCCGTTTTCGACGATGAGCTGGGTGCGGGCCTGTTTTTTGATAATGCTCGGATTCCCGGCAACGGCGGCGGACGGGCTGAAATCGACCTCGTCCTTCTTGGCGTCGATGTCGAGGCGGATGAGGTTGTCGTTGATGACGTGCGGGGTGACGGTCAGCTTCAGCGACGCCTCCTTGTACTCGATCTTCACCGAGCCGTCCTCGATGGTCTGGTAGGGGATGTCGCGGCCGGATTCGATGACCGCCTGATTGTTGTCCAGGGTGATGATGGACGGCTGCGACAGGATGTTGACCTTGCCGTCCTGCTGCAGGGCGGACAATTGGAGCTCGAGGACGTTGCCGCTGAGACTTTCCAGGAGAAGACCGATGGAGGCGGGATTGATGTTGCCGATGGCGGCGGCGGGCAGATCGACGCCGAAGCCCTGCTGGCCGATGCCGCCCCTGTTTTTGCCATCGACGCCTGCGTCGTATTTCCGCACGTCATTTTCGACTCTGCCGTTGATGCCGCCGGGAGTGAGAGACAGCGTCTGACTGTCGGAGATCCGTTCATGGTAGACGCTGCCCCACTGAACACCCAGTTCGCGGGCGGTGTCCCGGTTGGTCTCGACGATGTGGGCCTCGATGAGGATCTGCGGAGTGGACTTGTCCAGACGCTCGATGATGTCGGCGACATGCTGCAGGTCGGCGGCGGTATCGCTGACGATCAGCGAACGGGAGTGCTTGTCGACGGCGGCGGAGCCGCGGGCGGAACCATCGGCGTTTTTGCTCAGCAGGGGTTTCACCGATTCGAGGATCTCGTCCGGGTTGGCGTATTCGATGGGGAAGAAGCGGGTGGCCAGGGGCGCCGACTGCTGCTTTTCCTTCTGCAGCGACTCCTTTTCCACCTGCTGCTTCATATCCTCCAGGGTCATGATCCGCAGCAGGTTGGGTTCCTGGACGAGGATCAGCCCGTAGGAGTTGATCAGGCCGGAGAAGACCACGTTCCAGGGAGTGTTCTCGATATGGGCGTTCACCGAGCCCTTGACGCTGGGGCTGATGAGGATGTTCTGTCCCGCCATCCGGCCCAGGGCGCGCAGTACGTTGATCAGTTCGTCGTTGACGAAGCGGACCGAGATGGTCTGGTCGGGAAGATCGGCGGCGACATTGCTGGCTGCCGGGGCCGCGGGGGAGGCGTCCGCGGCCGCCGCGCTTGCGGGCAGGTTGTCGGGGAGAGGCTTCCCGGCCGGCTCCATGAGGGGTTTCGAGGTCTCGGCCCTGGCCTTCCATTCGTCGAAGAAGGAAGGCTGTGGCACCGGTGGCTGGGCAGCGCACCCTCCGGAGAGGGAAAGCAGCAGCAGGAACGCGGGCAGCCGTCTTCCCATCGCATCCGCTAACTTCTTCATCGACGGAACCTCTGGGGCGGGGGGGAACAATCCATCATCAATCCTCCGATTCCTTGGCCTGGATACTGTACACGGCGCCGTCGCGGGAGAGGACCACCTTTTCGGGCAATATTTCGTCCAACCGGTAGTCGTCCATGATTTCCCCCTGACGGTAGTCGATTCCATTGATGATGGCAATGCGTTCATCGTTCATCTTCATGAAGCCCGAATAGCTGTACTTGTCCGCGGCCAGAGCGGTGGCCACCCCCGCGGCCGGCGTCGCATCGCCGGCGGCCGGATCGTAGGGGCGGTCGAAAAAGGCGGCGGCGGGCCAGGGATGTTCGCGGTTTTCCAGCACGAAGGCGATATTTTCCTGCAGTCGCGGGTCGGGCGATATCTGTCCGGCCAGGGCAACCAGCTCCTGGATGTCGACCTCGGGCGGCGGTGGCGGACCGTCGCCGAACAGATGCGGTTTCAATACGTACTCGAACAGTCCGTAGGCGCCGGCGAGGGCGGCAAGGCCGATGATGATCTGTTCCCTTCTGGTCATGGTGGCTCAGGTCAGCTGGAGGTTGAAATCGATCCGCAGGAGAAGCCCTTCCTTGGCCACCGACAGTTCGATGCGGCCAACTTCGCCGACATGGGCGTCGGCCAGCAGTCGGTCGATGAAGGCCTGAATGCCGGCAAGCTCACCCTGGAACGCGGCGTTGACCGTGAGTTGCTGGCCCCTGTCCCTGTCGGCGGCGATGATTTGCAGACTGACCTGCTGCTTGGCCAGGCCATGGTCCCTGGCCAGACCCTGGAGTTGATCGAGAAAGGCGGAGGCATCCTCCACCCGCAGCGGTTCAACTTTCTCGGGAAGGCCGGCGGCGCGCCCCGCTTCCAGGGCGGCGATCTGCTTGTCGAGCTCGTCGTTCAGGGATATGACCTGGGCGATTTCCCGCACCTTGGCCTCGGCGAACGGCAGTTCGCCGGCCATGGTCTTGAAACGGTGGGAGGCGGGAAGCAGCCACAACCCGCAGAATACGGCGACGATACCCAGGCAGAGCAGCAGAATGACGATGTTTTCCTTGGTAACCGGCAGTTTTCCCTTGTCCATACGGTGGCGGCGTTTCCTGGGTTACGGTTGCGCTGGTTCCTGTTTCAGCCTGGGAAACAGCGGGGTCTCCGGGGTGACTCCGAGGGTGAAGTACAGGCCGTCGCGGCCCTCGACCTTGACGACTTCCCTGCTGCGGACGGCAGGTTGGGTGTTGATCAGCGGGGACAGGGAGAGCTTTTTCAGCAGGCCGGCGAGTTCCACTTCCTGCTTGTCCCCGTCGGCGAAAAGAACCCCCTTCACCGTCGCCTCCCAGGAAGTTTCGCTGCCACCGTCGCCGGTCGGTCGGGGCGTGCCGGCCACCGCGAGTTCGGCGAGTCTGACCTCCGCCGGCAGCAGGGCGAGGAGTTCGCCGATGAGGGCGCTCTGGTAGTAGCGTTTGGCCGCATCCTGGTTGGCGTTCCGCAGCTGCTGGATTTTCTGGACCTTGTTGATCACCAGGGTCTGGAAATTCGACTCGCCGAGCTGCTGCATTTCCCGGCTGATCCGCTCCTTGAGCGGGTCGAGGCGGCTGGCCAGATTCTGCACCTGGTGGGCGAGGACGGTGTAGTAGGCGATCAGCCCGCCGAGCAGCACGGCGGCGCAGGCAACCGCCGCCAGGTTGAACTTGATCGACCGGCGTTTCGCGGCCTTTTCCCGATAGGTGAACAGGAAGTTCTGGGCGCTGCCGCCATCGACGGCGACGCCGCAGGCGGCAACGGTGCGCAGCAGGCGGAGGGTTTCGAGGTCATTGGGCACGGCGGGCAGGGCGGGATTGTCGACCATGCCGTTGCGCAGCAGATCGACGGCTTCGCAGTCCACCCCCAGTTCGGTGGCGCAGTGGTTGATGAAGGCGGGGTAGTTTGCCGGCAAGCCGGAGATCAGCACCCTTTCCACCGGTGAGGTCTCGTAGGTGGAGACGCAGTAATCGATGGTGCGTTGCAACTGGCGGAGCAGCCGGTTGACCGCGTCCGGATCGATGCTTTCCGCCGAGAAGAGCTGTTCCTCCCAGCGGCGGGCCTCCCTGTCCTGCAGATTCTGCAGCAGCCGTTCCATCGCCCCCTCGTTCATGCTGGAGAGGCCGGTGTTGATTTCGCGACTGAAGAGGATCTTGCGGTAATGGAAGATGTCGATCTGGGTCCGTTGCTCGTCGATGAAGACGCTGGCGGTAAGGCCGCGGCCGGAACCGATGAGCCGGGCGGGGATCATGTTGCGCAGCGCCTGGGCCCTGCTGGTGACGCCCTGGAGCTGCACCCCCTGCCTGCCGAGGAATCTGCGCAGGGAGTCGATGCTGGCCCTGTCGGCCAGATAGGCGGTGAATACGGTTTTCTGACTGTTTTTGATGGAGTAGTCGGCCACCGTGCTGAAATCGAGGATGGTGGCAGTCTCCTCGAAGTTCTTTTCCTTGCGTACCGTCCAGTAGATGCCGTTGGTCCGCTCCTTTTCGGGCAGAACCGGCATGGTGGAGTGCATGGTGTCGATCTGGTCTGTCCCGAAACAGCAGAAGGCCGTCGATGGCCTGCCGCCGGCCATTTCCCTGATCGCGCCGGCGAGCGGCGCGGCGAACCAGGGGCCGTCGCCGGTATCGTCCTCTCTGTTTCTGCCGCCGGCTTCCAGGTAGCGGTAGTCGAGCAGGGTGGCGGTGGTGCCGCCACCGTTCAGCTTGACAACGGCCACCCCTTCCTGAAGGATGTCGATCCCGAGCACGATGCCTTTGCGCCGGGGTTGCGAAAGGGGGCCGGCCAGGGCGCGGAGGAAGGAGGCCTTGCCCGCCGATGCCGGAGAACCATGCTGCAGCACGGTCCCGGCGGCGGGGGAGACGAGCTGGCTTTCCCGTACCAGGGAGGCATCGCTGGGAGCCGGCCGTGGCTGCCGGTCCTGCTCCGGTTCCCGGCCGCCGTCCTGCCCGCTCGGGAGGGGGCCGACGTCGGCGATCTCCGGAGTGGCTTCAGCGACGGGCGAGTGCCCTTCGTCCTCGTCCTCGCCGTCGATGAGAAAAAGGTCCTGGGGTGACAAGCCTCCCTGGGGGGACGTATCGTTATCCCCGGTCGTCTCGACTTCCAATTCCAGTTCGAGAGGGATGTCGGCTATCGGCAAACCATTGTCGACCGGCACCGGGGCTGGTTGCACCGGGGCTGATTGCACCGGGGCTGATTGCACCGGGGCTGGTTGCGGCGGGGCTGGACGCGGGGCGGGCCGGGGCATGTCTGCCGCGGCCTGGTCGCTGTCCGCCGTTTCGTCGAGCCGGAAGGTTTTCACCTGGCGCCGTTCCTCGTCGGAATGGGGCGCTCCCCCTATTTCCATCTCCTTCAGGGGGCCGCGCTGCTCGTGCCGGATGAGGTCGAGGAGCTTCTCGGTGGCGGAAATGTCGTTCTTTTTTGCCATGTTATGGGGAAGTGCAGCCCATTGAGGTCAGGGCCGCTGGCAGCCTGTCGTTCGATTGGTCATTGTCCTGGGCGAAACCGCGTTCCGGACCGCTGGCGAATAACTAACATATTATACTGAAAGAAGAAAAAATTATTTATTTTTCGTGAACGACGGCGAGATTCATCCCTGGTCAGGTGACGGTGTTGCCCTCCTGCAAGTGCTGCAGGACGTCGATCAGTTCCTGCCACGACCCGGCCCGGTAGATCCGTTCCCGGATCCTGGCCGCGTCGTGAATGCCCTTGAAGTAACGGCCGCCGTGATTTTTCAACGCTGCCAGCGCCGGCGGTCCTCCGGCAAGGCTGGCGGCGAGGCGGAGATGGCGGAGCAGGGCGCGGGCCCGCAGCTCAGGGGTGGCCGGATGCGGGGCCGGCGAGAAAATCCAGGGGGCACCGAGGGCGGCCCGGCCGATCATTACCGCGTCGCAGCCCGTTGCGGCCATCATCGCCAGGCCGTCCTCGCGGCTGTGCAGATCGCCGTTGCCGATCACCGGGATGGACAGGGCCTGCTTGACCATGGCGATGGTATCCCAGTCCACCCGGCCGCCGAACCCGTCGGACCAGGTGCGGCCGTGGACGGCCACCGCGCTGGCGCCGGCGTCGGCCATCATCCTGGCGAAATCGACCCCGTTTTTCTGCCCATGGTTCCAGCCGGTGCGGATCTTGACCAGCACCGGCACCCGGGAGGCGCGCACCGTCTTTTCCACGATGCGGCAGGCCAGCTGCGGTTCCTTCATCAGGGCGGCGCCCGCCCCCCGCTTGATGACCTTTTTCACCGGGCAGCCCATGTTGATGTCGATGAAATCGATTTCCCGTTCGCTGGCGATGGCGGCGGCCTCGGCCATGATATCCGGGTCGCTGCCGAAAAGCTGCATGGCCACCGGTCGCTCGGCCGTCAGCGTTTCCAGCAGAGTGAGGGTGTTGTTCTGCCGGTAGACGAGGCCATGGCTGCTGATCATTTCCGAGTAGACGAGGCCGGCGCCCTCTTCCCGGCAGAGCAGGCGGAAGGGAAGATCGGTATAGCCGGCCAGCGGCGCCAGCACGAAGGGCGAGGACAGGAGAACCGAGGCGATGCGGGGGCCAGGCATGGGTAATGATGTCCGGGGAAGGGCGTGCAGGGAGGTGGATTTTTTGGTAAGAACCTATCGCGGCCCCACTATACGGAAGTCCGCCGGTTTTGGCAACGATGGCCGCGACCCCGCCGGGGCGCAAGGGTCCGGCACAATCAGGAACAGGAAGGAACCATGGCAAGGGAATGTGCGGTTATCTTGGCGGCCGGCAAGGGGACGCGGATGAAATCGGCCAGGGCGAAGGTCCTGCACGAGGTGTTCGGCCGGCCGATGGCGGCGCATGTCGTCGGCGCGGTGCGGGAGGCCGGCGTCGGGGAAATGGTGGTGGTGACCGGCCATCAGGCCGAGGCGGTGGAGGCGGCCCTGGCCGGCAAGGGGGTGGGTTTCGCCCGTCAGACCGAGCAACTTGGCACCGGGCATGCGGTGCTGACCGCCCGGGGAAGTCTCCCGGCGGCAACCTCTACGGTCCTCATCCTCTGCGGCGACACGCCGCTCGTCGAGGCGCGGCAGTTGCGGGAGATGCTGGGCCGCCACAGGGCGGCGGGTTCGGTGCTGACGGTGATGACCACGGTACTGGACAATCCGGCGAATTACGGCCGCATCGTCACCGACGGCGACGGATCGGTGCTCGCCATCGTTGAGGAAAAGGACGCCTCGGAGGAGCAGCGGCGCATCCGCGAGATCAACGCCGGCATCTACTGCGTCCGGCACGATTTCCTGTTCAGCGCCCTCAATGGGGTGGACCGCAACAACAGCCAGGGCGAGATGTACCTCACCGATATCGTCGGTATCGCCCGCCGGCAGGGATATCCGGTGGCGCGCTACCTCTGCGCCGAGGCCTGGCAGGTGCTGGGAGTCAATTCCCGGCGGGACCTGGCCGAGGCGGAGGGCCATTTCCGCAGGCGGAAGAACGAGGAGCTGATGGCCGCCGGCGTCACCCTGGAGGATCCGGCCACGGCGTATATCGGCGCCGAGGTCGAGATCGGCGCCGACACGGTGCTGGCGCCGCAGGTGGTCATCCGCGGCGCCAGTACCATCGGCAGGGGCTGCCGGATCGGACCCTTCTGCCTGATCGAGGACGGCAGCCTCGCCGACGGCGGGGTGCTGCCGCCGTACAGCCACCTCGTGGCGGGGAAGAAACTCCGGTGAAAAGAGATCGGGTCGCCCCTACTGCTGACTGATCGGGCACCTGGCCGGCGCGGCCGGGGTGGCGGCGGCCGCCAGAAAGAGCGTGTCGCTGACAATGTTGTCGCCGGGCTTGCTGTCCATGGGGTCCGAGGCTGTCAGGGTTGCCCGGATGGGGGTGCCGGTGGGGAGGATCTGCTCGGCCGGGATCGAGATGTCGATGGGGGCGCTGGTGTTGGGGGCGAGGTCGTAGACCGGATAGGTTTGGGCGATCCCATTGATCTCGACGTTCACAATCGCCTTGGCGACCGGGACCGTGCCCCGGTTCTGGATGTTGATTGTCCCCGGCAGGGTGGTGCCGGCGGCCGGCATCTGCGCATCGGGCAGGAAGATGTCGGCCACCGCCGGATTGACGATGCCAGGGGTGTTGCGGTTGATGACCTGGCCGATGTTGAGGTTGCCGGTGCCGTACACTTCATCGGGCCCGGGAGGTCCAGCGTCGTTGGTGTAGGTGAGCACGAGCCGTTCCGCTTCCCGGGCGGTCATCTCACCATTTTCCGACAGAATCGCGGCGATGCTGCCGGCGACATGTGGCGTGGCGGCCGAGGTACCGGTGAAGGACGCGGTGCCATTATTCGGGCCGGCGGCCCATACTTCCTGGGCGGGCCCCATGATGTCGGTATGGGGCCCGTAGTTGGAAAAATCGAGTCTGCGGCTGGTCAGGTCCACCCCGCCGACACCGATGACGCCGTCATAGCCGGCCGGGTACGTCGCCTGGGCAAGGCCGTCGTTGCCGGTAGAAGCGACCATGACCACCCCCTTGTCGGTGGCGTAGGCGATCGCCTGCCGGACGACCTTGCTGTCGCCGTAGCTGCCGAGGCTCATGTTGATGATGTCGGCGCCGTTGTCCACGGCGGCGGTGATCGCTTTCGCCAGGGTCAGGGCATCGCCGTAGCCGTTGCTGTCCAGTACCGGGATGGAAAGGATGTCCACTCCCGGCGCCAGTCCGTGGATGTTGTCGGCGTCGCCGGCGATGAGCGACGCCACCGCGGTGCCGTGAAAGGCGTACTCACCGGTACCCGGATCACTGCCGGAACGCAGATCGATCTGCCGGAAATGGCCCGGGTTCAGGGCGGAGTGGGCCATAATCTGGGTGTCGAGCACCGCCACCACCACCCCCTTGCCCCAGTCCGGGCTGACCGCCTTCACCCCCAGCCAGGCAAGGGTGCCGTTGCCGAATCCCTGGTAGCCTGCCAGCGCCGGCAACAGCGCCGGGTCGGGATTGCCGGGGAGGGCGTACTCGATGGTGTACTCCATGTCCGCGGGGTCGAATTCGTTCAACAGTTCCCGCCACTCGGCGAGGGAGGCGGCGGTGAAGCGGACGGTGAGCAGCCCTTCCGAACTGTCGCGCACGGTGAGACCGGCCCGCACCGCCTTTTCGAGAAAGGCCCGGAAATCGGCGAGGGTTTTGAACCGCAGCAGATAGTCGTCGGGCAGAACCCCGTATTCCTGGCGGTTGGCGGCGAGTTTGTCGAGGATGTCGGCGGCATCGACCGGGCCGGCCGGCTTGCCGCCCATCGGCGCGGCGGCGGGCCGCGCATCCGTGCTGTCGGCCGAGGCCGCTGCCGGCTGCGAGATGGGGACGGGGACGGCGGTGTCCGCTCCGGCCTCGCCGATGTGGAGGGAAACCTCGGGCTCGGCCACGGCCAGAGGTCGGGACCGGAGCAGGAGGGTCATGGCGATGGCGAGGATGAGCAGCACGGCGCCGAACTGGAATATCTGGAAGCCGAGCCCTTCAAGCCTGCGGGAAAGGGTCTGGAGAAACTGCTGCCGTGGGGTAAGCATCGTGTTCGCCTGTGCTGGGGTTGGTCGACGGAACGCATCAAGCGATAAGACGCCCCTTTCCCGAAAAGGTTTCCGGAAAGAAGGCGTGGCGCGAGATGAGAACGATTCTTGAATAGTATAGCAGCTGTCCGGCGGCAGCGATAGCCGAAAATAGGCCTGGCCGGTGAATACGGCAGGCGGCCGGATCGGCAGGGCTCATTCAACGGGAGGGGAAGAAGGTTTTCAACAGGGGAACCAGTTCGTTGATGGCAAAGGGTTTGCCGATGACTCCGGCGAAACCGTGATCGGCGAAATTGGTCAGCAGGGGATCGTCGGTATAGCCGCTGGAAACGACGACCCGGACGGCGGGGTCGATTTTGCGGAGTTCCGCCAGGGTGTCCCTGCCGCCCATGCCGCCGGGTACGGTGAGATCGACGATGACGAGATGGACCGGGGACAGGTCCAGCAGCGCCTTTTTGTAGGCGGCCACCGCTTCCCTGCCGTCGGCGGTGAGCACGACGGTGAAGCCGAGATCGGTCAGCATGGAGCCGATGACTTCGCGCACCATCCGGTCGTCGTCCATCACCAGAATCTTGCCGGAGAATCTTGTCGCGCCCCTGTCGTTTTCCTTTTCGGCGGCGACCAGAGCCGGTGGTGTCTCGGCGGCCGGGAGATAGATGGCGAAACTGGTACCCACTCCCAGGGTGGAATCGACGGTGATCAGACCGTCGTGGCTCTTGATGATCGAGTAGCAGATGGCGAGGCCGAGACCGTTGCCCTTTTCCTTGGTGGTGAAGTAGGGGTCGAAGATGCGGCTGAGATTTTCCTCGGGAATGCCGCTTCCCTGATCGGTGATGGTGATCTTCACGTAGCGGCCTTCCGGCAGCAGGCCGGCGGCGGTGACTACATGGTTTTCCGCGGCGATGGTGATGGTGCCGCCCGCCGGCATGGCCTGCTCCGAATTCTTGACGATGTTCTGGACGACCTGACTGATCTGGCCGGCGTCGGCGAGCACCGGGTGCAGTCCGGTCGCGAAATGGAACTCGGCGCGGGTCTTCGAACCACTGAGATGAAAGCGGACGGTATCTTCGATGAGCACCCGCAGCTCGACGTTCTTTTTCACCGGCGCGCCGCCGCGGGAAAAGGTGAGGAGCTGGTCGGTGAGATTTTTGGCGCGCAGCGATGCCCGTTCGGCCGCTTCCAGCAGTTCCCTGGTGTTGGCATCGGTCTGGACGCGGTGGCGGGCGAGGATGATGTTGCCGATGACCGCGGTGAGCAGGTTGTTGAAATCATGGGCGATGCCGCCGGCGAGAATGCCCACCGATTCGAGTTTGTTGGCCTTCTGCCGTTCCTCTTCCAGCAGTTTGCGGCTGCTGATATCCTCGATCATGCCGATCACCAGATCGGGTTCGCCCTCCTCGCTGCGGAGCAGGGAGAGGGTCAGCTGCCCCCAGACCGTCCTGCCGTTTTTGTGGCGGTACCGTTTCTGAAAATGGACGTGGTCGATGCCACCCTCCAGGAGCTGCTGATAGACGGGGGAGCGCTTGCCGACATCGTCGGGGTGGGTGAACAGGGAAAGATGTTTGCCCTCGAGTTCCTGTCCGCTGTAGCCCAGCATCCGGCAGAAGGCCGGGTTGCTCTGCATGATGTTGCCGTGCCGGTCGGTGATGGTGATGCCCACCGCCGAGTTTTCGACGATGGCCTCCAGCCGGGCACGGGTGTTGTGTTCCTTGTGGATGCTGGCTTCCAGTTCGGTGGCCATGGTATTGAAGGCGACGGCGACCCGGCCGATCTCGTCGCGGCCTTTTTCCGGAACCCGGTGGTGGAAGTTGCCGCGGCCGATTTCCATCGCGGCCCTGGACAGCTGGTCGAGGGGGCGGCTGATCAGTTCGCTGAGCAGAGCGGCGAGAAAAATTCCGACCTG
The DNA here is from genome assembly GCA_040755255.1 of Thermodesulfobacteriota bacterium. Classification (GTDB taxonomy): domain Bacteria; phylum Desulfobacterota; class Desulfobulbia; order Desulfobulbales; family S012-135; genus JBFLZZ01. The sequence goes on along the minus strand of JBFLZZ010000034.1, from coordinate 124 downwards.
AACTTTCGGACTAGAAATTTTTGCGTAACACATCGAAAACATTAGATTAAACGTGAAAAACCCTTCGCTCCTTGGTATATTGGGTCAAACAACTTATCCAACAATATCAAGGAGGAAGGGTGCA
>JBFLZZ010000033.1:0-42324 GCA_040755255.1 Thermodesulfobacteriota bacterium | reverse complement strand
ATAGTTTACGGTGGCCCTAGCGAGGAGGTCACACCCGTTCCCATTCCGAACACGGTAGTTAAGCTCCTCAGCGCCGATGGTACTGCCCGGGAGACCTGGTGGGAGAGTAGGTCGCCGCCGTTCCTTTCTTCACGCCCCTTTGTGGTTCACTCCACACAGGGGCTTTTTTTTTGCCCTGGCTCTTCTCTCACCACCAGTTTGCCGTTGACATATCACCCCGGAGTGGGTAAATATGACCTAACAACAGGGTGATTTCACCCAAAAAAATCGAACACGGAGTTGCTGCCGCGGGGGAGACCCTCCCCTTTCCGTCTTTTCCTCACCCCGTCCCCATATCTCCCGCGGTCAGCATCTTTTTGCCCCTTTCGAGGGGCTTTTTTTTGTCCTGCTTCCAGGCCGCAATGCCGGGAAACCGTCAGCGCATGCCCACCGAACACGGCGGTAGATTCCTCTTGTCTTTCATTCTCAAACATGATAAAAATTGTCCTAATTGAGAATTTTTCCTGTCAATCTATCAAGGAGGTTTACCATGTGTACGCTCGTGACCCACAACGCCCCGGCATTCTCGGCTCAGGCGGTAATGCCGGACAATTCCTTCCGGACGATCAGTCTCCACGATTTCAGGGGCAGATATCTCGTTCTCTTTTTTTACCCCCTGGATTTCACCTTCGTCTGTCCGTCGGAGATTCTTGCCTTCAACCGGGCCGTTCCCGCCTTCAAGGAAAAGGATGCCGAAGTGGTGGGCGTTTCCGTCGATTCGGTCTATACTCATTTCGCCTGGCGAAATACACCGGTCAACGACGGCGGCATCGGCCAGATCGTTTTCCCCCTGGTGGCTGACCTCAACAAGGACATCTCCCGCTCGTACGGGGTGCTGCATAACGGGGAAGTGGCGCTGCGCGGCCTTTTTCTCATCGACAGGGAGGGGGTTGTCCGGCATGCGCTGATCAATGACCTTCCCCTTGGCAGAAACGTCGATGAGGCCATCCGCATGGTGGACGCGCTGCAGCATTTCGAGAAACACGGCGAAGTCTGTCCCGCCAACTGGAAGCCCGGCGAGGATGCGATGAAGCCAACCGCTGCCGGGGTTGCCGCCTACCTTGCCCGGCATGGCCGCTGAACCGGACCACCGTCCTCTCTCCACGTATCCGGCTTGATTTGCCACCAACAGCAAAGGCCCTGCGAGCAGGGCCTTTGCTGTTACATCAACGCATCATTTCCCGGTGCTGCCGGGTGTGCGCCTACTCCACCAGCTCACGCAAGCGGGCCAGTCCCGCGTCCATTTTTTCCAGGTTGGTTCGCAAGGACTCGCTCTTTTCCCTTTCCTTGGCGACGATATCCTCCGGAGCGTTGGCGATGAACTGGGCATTGGCAAGTTTGTTTTCGATCTTTTCCAGCTGCTGCCGCAGCTTCGCCGCCTGGGCCGAAAGTTTTTCCATCTCCCTGCCGGCGTCGACAAGCCCCTGCAACGGCACATAGATCTCGATATCGTTGAAGAGATAGGATGCGGCCCCCTTGGGCCGGCCGCCCTCGGAGAAGATGTTGAGGTTCCGTACCCGGGTGAGATGGATGATGGTATTGCCGCAGGCGGCGATGATCGAGGCCCTGGTATCGTTGGCACAGATGATCGTCGCGTCGATTTCGGCGCCGGGATGGATGGCCGATTCGCTGCGGATGTTGCGCAGACCGGTGACGATGCCCATGACCACGGCGGCGGCGGATTCCGCCTCGGGGTTGTCGAGATCGGCCTGCCAGGCGGGAAAGTCTTCCAGCATGATGGAGCGCCGCGCCCCGGGCAGTGAATGCCATATCTCCTCGGTGACGAAGGGGGAGAAGGGGTGGAGGAGTTTGAGCAGGGTTTCCATTACCCGCAGCAGTACCCTTCTGCTTACCCGTTTTTCTTCCTCGACCTCGCCGTAGAGGCTCGGTTTGATCCATTCCAGGTACCAGTCACAGAATTCGTGCCAGACGAACTGGTAGATGGCCGAGGCGGCCTCGTTGAAGTTGTAGCTGTCCAGACTGGCGCAGACACTGGCGACAGCGGTGTTGGTCCGGGAGAGGATCCACTGATGCGGCAGGTCCAGGGATTCGATTTCCAGGAGGCATTGCCGTTCTTCCTCGCAGTCTTCGAGATGGGAAAGGGCGAAGCGGGCCGCGTTCCAGATCTTGTTGATGAAGTGGCGGTACCCCTCGATGCGTTCCTCGGACAAGCGGATGTCCCGGCCCTGGGCAGCGAAGGCGGCCAGGGTGAAACGCAGGGCGTCGGTGCCGTATTTGTCCATGATCACCAGCGGGTCCATGACGTTGCCCTTGGACTTGCTCATTTTCTGGCCGTCCTTGTCGCGGACGAGGGCGTGCAGATAGACGTCCCGGAAGGGGATTTCCTTCATGAAGTGGATGCCCATCATCATCATCCTGGCCACCCAGAAGAAGAGGATGTCGAAACTGGTGACCAGCACCGAGGTGGGATAGAAGGTCGCCAGTTCCCTGGTCGTCTCGGGCCAGCCCAGGGTGGAGAAGGGCCAGAGGGCGGAACTGAACCAGGTGTCGAGCACATCGGTTTCCTGGAGCAGGGAGGAGCCCTGGCATTTCGGGCAGGCGGCCGGCGTCTCGACGCTGACGAGCAGTTCGCCGCAGTCGGCGCAGGTCCAGGCCGGGATCTGATGACCCCACCAGATCTGCCGGGAGATGCACCAGTCGCGGATGTTGTCCATCCAGTCGTAAAAGGTGTTTTCCCACATCCTGGGCAGGATGCGGATCCGCTCTTCCTTCACCGCCCGAACCGCCTCTTCGGCCAAGGGTTTGACGGAAACGAACCACTGTTTGGACAGCGAAGGTTCGACCACGGTGTTGCAGCGGTAGCAGTGCCCGACGCCGTGCTGGTGCTCTTCGATTTTCTCCAGGAGACCGGCGGCTTCGAGATCGGCAACGATTTTCTTCCGGCAGGCGAAACGATCGAGACCGGCGTAGTGGCCGGCGGCTTCCTTCATGATGCCGCTTTCATCGATCACCTGTAGGGCAGGAAGATCGTGGCGGCGGCCGATTTCGAAGTCGTTGAGATCATGGGCCGGGGTGACCTTCAGTGCGCCGGAACCGAAATCCTTCTCGACATGGGTGTCGAAGACGATGGGGATTTTGCGGTTGACCAGGGGCAGGAGCACCGCCTTTTCCGCCAGGTCGGCGTAGCGTTCGTCGGCGGGGTGGACCGCCACCGCGGTGTCGCCGAGCATGGTCTCCGGTCGGGTGGTGGCCACCACCAGGAAACCGTTTCCGGAGGCGAAGGGATAGCGGATGTGATAGAGCTTGCCGGCGGTGGCTTCGTGTTCCACCTCAAGGTCGGCCAGCGCGGTGTGGCAGCGCGGGCACCAGTTGATGATGTAGTCGCCGCGGTAGATGAGCCCTTCCTTGTACAAGCGGGTGAAGACCTCGCGTACCGCCCGGGAAAGACCTTCGTCCATGGTGAACCGTTCCCGTTCCCAGTCACAGGAACAGCCCAGCCGTTTCAGCTGGTGGATGATCTTGCCGCCGGATTCCTCCTTCCACTGCCAGACCCGCTCGACGAAGGTCTGCCGGCCGATGTCGTGCCGGGAGACGCCTTCGGCGGACAACTGCCGTTCCACCACGTTCTGGGTGGCGATACCGGCGTGGTCGGTGCCGGGCAGCCAGAGGGTGTTGTACCCCTGCATCCGCCGGTAGCGGACGAGGACGTCTTGGAGGGTGTTGTTCAGGGCATGGCCGACATGCAGGACGCCGGTGACGTTGGGCGGCGGAATGACGATGGAAAAGGCGGGTCGGCCTTCTTCCATCGTGGCGCGAAAGGTTCTGGTCTCCTCCCAGAAGGTGTACCATTTCCGCTCGATGTCATGAAATTCGTAGGTTTTTGACAGTTCGTATCTGCTGCGTGTGTCGGTATCGCTCATCTCGGTGTATCGGGTTGGGCCGCCGTGGCGGGGGTCAGAGGACACTCCACGGTTTCGGCAGGAATATTTCGGAGTACAGGTTCAGGGCGAAACGGTCGGTCATGCCGGCGATGAAGTCCGTCGCCCGCCTCTGTGGCGTGCTGGCGCCGATCTCGCAGGTGTCGTCGCCACAACAGTGAGGATTGTCGACCAGGTAGGCGAATAGATCGCGTACCACCTTCTTCGCCTTGACGAAATCGTCGTGTACCGAGAAGGTCTCGTAGACCTTCTCGAAAAGAAAGTTCCGCAGGGTGTGGATCGCCTCGATTATCACCCCGCTCATCGCCAGCCGCCCGCCGCCCGCCGCCCGGGTGCGGCAGATCACGTCCCGCACCATGGTGTTGATCCGGCGGGAGTGGGTGTCGCCGATCAAGCGGATAAGCGAGGCCGGCACATCCTCCATGCCGATCACCCCGGCGCGCAGGGCATCGTCGAGGTCGTGGTTGACGTAGGCGATGATGTCGGCGAGGCGGACGACCTGGCCCTCGAGGGTCTCCGGCAGCCCCTGGGGGTCGTTCGGGAGGATGTGCTCTCTGCCTTTGGAATGGAAGAGGATGCCGTTGCGGACCTCATGGGTGAGGTTGAGCCCGGCTCCCTTGTTTTCCAGGATATCCACCACCCGCAGGCTCTGCAGGTAATGCTTGAATCCTTCGTCGTTCAGTTCGTTGAGCACCCGTTCTCCGGCATGACCGAACGGGGTGTGGCCGAGGTCGTGGCCGAGGGCGATGGCCTCGGTGAGCGGTTCGTTCAGGCACAGGGCGCCGGCGATGGTCCGGGCGATCTGCGACACTTCGAGCACATGGGTGAGCCGCGTCCGGTAGTGGTCGCCCGCCGGGGCCAGGAAGACCTGGGTCTTGTGCTTCAGGCGCCGGAAGGCTTTGCAGTGGATGATGCGGTCGCGGTCACGCTGGAAGGCGGTGCGGATGGCGCATTCCGGCTCCGGCCGCCGCCTGCCCCTGCTGTCGACGCTGCGGCACGCGTAGGGGGAGAGCTGGGCGTTCTCCCGCTCCTCCGCTTCTGCCCTGATCGCACATTCCATCGCATTGCCCGGTGACGAGGGACGTTTCCCCTCCTTTGCGAAAAACAGGCTGAGGATACTTGTAAAGGCTGGGTCGGTCAAGATGGATTTTGGCAGCGGCGACTCGCCCGGGGAGGTGGTTTTCGGTGGTTCAGCCCGTTGTTTCCAGCGTTTCCAGCCGGCCGGCGTACTCGGCCTCGATCCGGTCGACCTCCGCCTGGGCCTGTTCCCACTTGTAGTACCAGCGGTCGATCCGGCCGCCGATCTCGCTGTACTCCTGACTCAGGGGGGCGAACTGGTCGCTCTTGTACGTCTCCGGGTCGGCGAGAACCGTTTCCAGTTGCTTCTTGCGGGCCTCGAGTTTTTCAAGATGGTGCTCCGCCTCTTCCACCGCCTCTCTGAATCTGCGGATCTTGGCGGAACGTTCCTGGCGGAGTTCCGCCTGCTGGCGGCGGATATCCTTCTTGCTGGCAGGGGCCGCGGGGGTTCCCTTGTTTTCGCCGTCGGAACCGGCGGGCGCCTCCTCCTGGTGTTCCGCTTCCGCCCCCTGCCTGGTCAGATACTCCTGGAGGTTGCCGTGGTGGATCTCGGCGCGGCCGTCGCGGATCACCAGCACCTTGTTGATGAACTGGTTGAGAAAATAGCGATTGTGAGAAACGACGATGATGGTGCCGTCGTACTGGCTGAGGGCGTACTGCAGGATTTCCTGGGATGCCATGTCCAGGTGGTTGGTGGGCTCGTCCATCACCAGCAGGTTGCCGGGGGTGATCATCATCCTTGCCAGGGCGAGGCGACTCTTCTCGCCGCCGGAGAGAACCCGCACCTTCTTGTCGACATCCTCGTCGCGGAAGAGAAAGGCGGCGAGCAGGGTGCGTTCCTGGGTGATCGAGCGTTCGCCTTCCACCGAGCTCAGGGTCTGCAGCACGGTGAAGTCCTGGGGAAGTTCCTGGGCCTGATGCTGGCCGAAGTAGGAGATCGCGACGTTGTGCCCGAAGCGGATGGAACCGGCGTCGGGTCGGTGCAGACCGGCGAGCAGCTTGACCAGGGTGGATTTGCCGGCGCCGTTGACCCCGATCACCGCCAGCTTGTCGCCGCGCTGCAATTCGAAACAGACGTCGACCAGCACCTTTTTGTCGGCGAAGTTCTTGGCGAGATGCTGGATAGTGAGCACGTCGCGGCCGGAGGGAGCGGCCGGGGGAAAGGTGAAGGCCACCGTCGCCTCGCTTTCGTCCAGCTCGATGCGGTCCATCTTTGAAAGCTGCTTCAGGCGGCTCTGCACCTGTTTGGCCTTGGTGGACTTGGCCCGGAAGCGCTGGACGAAGCGCATGGTCTGCTGGATCTGCGCCTGCTGGTTGTCGTATGCCGCCCGTTGGATTTTCAGCCGCTCCTCGCGGTCGACCAGGTATCGGGAGTAGTTGCCCTTGTAGACGGTGAGGCGGCCCAGGCTGAGTTCCCAGGTGGTGTCGGTGACCGCGTCGAGAAAGGCGCGGTCGTGGGAGATGAGGATCACCGCGCCGTTGTAGCCGCGGAGAAAGGATTCCAGCCAGCCGAGGCTCTCGATGTCCAGGTGGTTGGTGGGTTCGTCGAGCAGCAGATAGGCGGGGCGGATCAACAGCAGCTTGGCCAGCATCAGCCGCATCAGCCAGCCGCCGGAAAAACTGGCGCACGGTCGGTCGAGATCGGCTTCCTTGAAACCCAGGCCCAGCAGCACCTTCTCGGTTTTGGCCTTGATGCTGAAGATGTCGGCCTGATCGAGCTGCTGCTGCAGTTCGCCCTGCTCATTGAGCAGCTCGGCAAAGGCGGGACTGTCCGGCTGGGCCGTTGCCAACCGTTGGTTGACCTCGTCGAGTTCGTCTTTTTTCCGCCAGACCTCTTCGAATGCCGTCACCGCTTCGTCGTACAGGGTGCGGTGTTCGGGAAAATCGGTGATCTCCTGGGGCAGGTAGCCGACGGTGGCGTATTTGGACCGTACCACCACCCCGGGATCGCTGTCGATCAGCCCGGCAATTAGCTTGAGCAGGGTCGATTTGCCGGCGCCGTTGACCCCGACCAGGCCGATTTTGTCCTGCCCGGTGATCTGGGCGCTGACGTTTCTGAAAAGGTCCCTTTTGCCGTGGACGATGGTGAGTCCGTTGATGTTCAGCATGCTGGCGGCTGGATGCTCGTGGGAGTTGGCGGTGACGAGAGGTGCTGTGGCGGGGCAATGTAGCACATATCCGGAGACATGGCAAAGATGCGCGCGCGCACGGCGCCCGCCCAGTGGCGTAGGTTCCGTGCCGCGGAAGCTCAGCCCGATGCCGGCCGCCTGAACGCCTCGTACATTCGGATCGCCCGGCGGGAATAGAGGAGATACGCCAGGGGCCGCAACAGCTGCAGGTATCCCCACAGCAGCGGCGGACAGTCGCCGCGGCCGCAATCCGGGAAGGAGAGACGGGACAGCCAGGGGGCCATCAGGGCGTTCAGCAGCCAATGGTCGCGATCGACGAGGGTGCGTCGCCAGGCAAGGACGCGGCTGCTGTCCAGGGAGTCGCAGGCCTTGCCCTTGACCGCCTCCTCCCATGGCGGGACCGCCTCGCTGCCAGCCTGGGGCGCGAGCATCCCCTTTTCCCAGTCGATACCGACGAAGGCGCAGATGGAACGCAGTTCCCGTTCCGGAAAACGGAGCAGATTTTCGTAGCGCACCGCGAGCACCCGCCCGGGGTGGTTTTCCGCGAGCGCCGTTCCCGCCGCCACGCACTGCCGCCATACCACGGCGGCGCGGACGCGGCGGCCAGGATGAACCCAGCTCCAGCCGGTGTTGCGGATGGATTGCACCGTATCGCGGCCGTCCCGGAAGATGTGCAGCAACCGCCCTGCCGGGAAATGACGCAGCAGCATTTCCCCGGAAAAAACGTGGTGGGGGCTTTTTTCAGCGACGATATCGCAACCGCGGCGATCGCCGTACTCTTCCAGCAGGGCATTGAACAAAGCGGCGGGAGTAGGGGGAGAACGGCGGAATCTGCCGGCGAGCTCATCGCCGCTGATCCCGAGGTCGGCGACATGGGGAAGGCGATCGAAGGCGTGGAGCAGCGTGTCGTGGTCGCTCGGCCGCCGCCAGTCACCCGCGGCGAGCCGGTAGCAGAAATGGGTTTCCGGGGTCACCGCCACCCGGCTGTGTCGGCCGAGAAGCACCGCCAGCAGGGTGGTGCCGCTGCGTTCGCTGCCGGTGATGAAAATCGGCCGCATGGAGGAAACTCAACGAGGAAGATGGAATGTTATTCGGCCCATGCTGCTATAATAGAGCCGATGAACCGTATTCGCTCTAGAAAAGACGTGTCTGCCGCTATGGCGGCGGCCGCCGACCTCTCCCTGACAAGGCGTATCGCCGGTTATTCGTCGAGCCGGATCGTCCGGCAGCTGCTCGGGGCCGCCACCGCCCTGCTGCGTCCCAAATTGCTGGCGCCGGAGCACTTCGGCCTGTGGACCCTGCTGCGGCTGATTCCCAATTACGCCGCCTACCTGCATTTCGGATCGCGCACCGCCATGCGCTATCTGATTCCCTACCACAGCGGCGGCGAGGATGCGGCACTGGTGCGCCGGATGCAGGAGACGGTGTTCACCGGCTCGCTGACCGCCACCGGCGGCGTCGCCTGCGGCCTGGTGGTCTGGGCGGCGCTGCCCGACGGGGAAACCGCACTCCGGTTCGGACTGATCGCCATGGCGGCGATCATCCTCCTGCAGTTTTTCGGCGAATTCGCCATTTCGAATCTCAAGGCCGACGGGGAGTTTCAGATTCTGTCCCGGCTCAACCTGTTCGTCGCCATCGGTTCCTTTGCATCCTCCCTGCCGCTGCTCCTGTTTTTCGGTTTCTACGGCCTGCTGGTCGGTCTTGTCCTCACCAATCTGCTGGCGATCCTGTTTCTGTCAGGCCGCCGGCGGATCTGTTTTCCCCTCCGCGCCGACTGGCGACTGTTCGTCGATCTGGTGCGCCAGGGCATGCCGCCCATGCTTTCCGAACTGTTCATTACCCTGGTCGGCACCGCCGACCGTTTCGTCATCGGCTTTTACCTCGGCAAGGAGTCGCTGGGACACTACGGTGTCGGCATCATGCTGTTTTCCCTGCTGGTCAATGTTCCCGGTGCCGCCCGCGAGGTTCTGGAACCGATGGCGATGCGGGAGATCCGCAGCGCTCCTGCCGGGCGCATCGTCGGCCGCTATCTGATCGAGCCCCTGGCCCGAACGGTACTGCTGACGCCGCCGCTGGTGGTCGCCGGCTTTTTTTTCCTGCCGCTGGTGTTCGAGTTCTTCCTGCCCCGGTATCTCCCCGGCCTCGCCGCCGCCAGGACGCTGCTGCTGGGCGTTTATTTTCTGTCGCTGAGTTATCCGGCCCGCACCCTGATCACCGCCTATGATCTGCAGCGGCGGTTCATCTTCTGGCTGCTGCCCGTGCTGCTTTCCAATCCCGTCCTGTCCGCCCTGCTGGTCCGCTCTCGTCTCGGACTCGCCGGGGCCGCTTCGGCAAGCGTCCTTGCCTTTGCCTGCATTCCCCTCGTTCAGTTCCTGCTGCTTCGCTCCCGGCTGGAAAAGGCCATGGCGCGGCTGCTGCTGGTTTCCTTGCTGCTCACCCCGGCGGTGCTGCTGCTTCTGACCCTGGTGCCGACTTCCCTGCTGGCCTTGGAAGGACCGGCCGCCTGCGTGGTTCTTGCCCTGGCCGGTGGTCTTCTCGCCGGCGCTGTCCAGGCCGGACTGGTGAGCTGGTTGCGCGCGATCGACACCGGCGGCGAGGCGGGGGGCTGCCATGGCTGATCTCACTCTCGACATCCATGGGCTGTTGCGCCTGGTGGTGGCCGATCCGCCTGGCTGGCTGCGAAGCTTTCTTCTCCGCAAACTTGGCCATTTCGTCCGCGGCGGGACCGAGGCCGGTCAGTCGGCCGATATCCTGCTCCTGCCGCTGGCCCCCGCCAGGCTGCGTTTCCCGAGGGAGATCCTGCTCCATTCCCCGTATCACATGGCGGTCACCCGCTACGAGGAAAGCCCCGGCATCGCCCTGGGCTGCGGCGGCGAAACCGAATTGCTGTACGTCCCCGGCCATCCCATCCGGCTCTACTATCGGAACGACGCGCGCTTGCAGGGACGTCTGTATCTGCTTTTTCTCTTTGCCCTGCACCAGGGATTGGCGGCCAGGGGGGCACTATTGGTCCACGGCGCGGCAGCGGTGCGCGGCGACCGCTGCATCGCCCTTTGCGGCCTCAGAGGCAGCGGCAAAAGTCAGCTGTTTCTCGAACTGCTCGAAAACGGGTGGGATTATCTGGGGGACGACAAGTGCATTGTCGCCGCCGGTGAGGCCATGCTTTTCCAACCCAATATCGGCATTACCGATTTTCATCTGCGCGGCCGACCAGAACTGCGCTCCTGCATGGGCAGGCCGGACAGGATCCTGTTCGCGCCGCCGGTGCGGTGGGCGAGGGAGTTGCTCTACCGCACGCCGCTGCCATGGCTGCGGCGGTGGTACGGCTTCTTTCCCGAACGCCTGCTGCGGCCGGCGGTGCAGTTGCATGCCCAATGCGTTTTTCCCGGCGTGCGCCTGGTCGACCGGCAACGGATCAGGACCCTGTTTCTGCTGGAAACCGGCGTTGCTCTCACCGTCCGCCGTCGGAAGCTTACAGAGGTGCTGGGACAATTGACCGCTATCCAGTCGCTGCTGTTTGCACCGATGTCGCCCTTCGAGAGGATGCTGGCCTTCTGCTCCGACTCTTCCGTCTCTCCGGACAGGGAGGTGCTGGCAACCCATCTGCGCGGCATCGAGGCGATCCATTCGGTCACCATCCCTTACGGCACCCCCGCGCGCGCGATCTACGAGGCCATTGCCCCATGCTGCGAACCAGCCTGATCATCCCCACCTACCACCGCCCCGGTGAACTGAGCGAATGCCTGCGCTCCGTGCTGGAACAGACCCATCCCCCCGACGAGCTGATCATCATCGACGACGGCTGTCTGGAGGGGGTGCCGCATGGTGAGGAATTCGCCCGGCGTTCCATTCCGGTGCGGTACCATCGCAAGGACACGCCCGGGCTCACCGCTTCGCGCAACCTCGGCATCGATCTGGCCAGTGGTGACCTGCTTTTTTTTCTCGATGACGATGTCGTTCTCTTTCCCGACTATCTGGAACGGATGCTCGCCGTATTCGTGGCCGACGGTCAGGGCCGGGTCGGCGGCGTCGGCGGCCGCATCGTCAACACCAAGCCGGTCACCGGCGGCAGACTTCTGCTCCACTGGTTCGAACGGGCTTTTCTCCTTTCCGGTCCAGTGGAAGGGCGGGTGCTGGCCAGCGGTTTCTGCGTCGATTACGGGGAATGCCCGCAACCCCTGGAACGGCAGGAGGAGGTGGACTTTCTTCCGGGCGGGGTGGTCGCCTACCGGCGGCAGGTGTGCGACCGGTTCCGTTTTTCCGAGTCCTATACCGGTTACGGCCAGGGCGAGGACAAGGATTTTTCCATGCGGGTCGGCCGCGAGTTCGTGCTCCTCAGCACGCCGACGGCAAAACTGTACCACAACGAATCGCCGAAGATGCGCTTCGATGCCCGTGCCAAGGGCAGGGAATACGTTCTCGGTCGCTACCGCTTTTTTCGCGATTTCCAGCGTCCCCGCGGGATACCCTGGCCGGTCTTCTCCTACGCGTTGGCGGGGTATTTCCTGAAGCGGTTCATCGTGCTTTGCGCCGCCGGTGACCAGCGTCGGGAATGGCGCCGGCTGGTCGGCATGGCGGAGGCGGTGCGTTCCATCATCAAGGGAGAACATCCATGAATTTATCCTGCCTTCTGCTGGGTTGCATGGCGCTGGTCGGGATCGCCGGCAGCCCGGAAATCGTCAATGTCGGGCCTTCCTGGCCGCCGTACCGCGCCGACAGCCCATGGAATCTCGCCATCGGTCCCCGGCCCGACGTCGATCCGCTGAGCGATCGTTACATCGACGCCATGCACGGACCCTTCGGTTGCAACCCGGACCGTTACACCATTCCGGTCTATGAGGTCGATGGGGCCGCGGCCCGGGAGACGGTGCGGGTGGACAAGTATTTTTCCAGGGTGAGCGGCGACGGTGACCGCCTCGATATCGACAAGGACAGTCGGCCGGCGATTCCCTGGCCGGCCAACGCCCTGCCGGCCGCCGGCACCGACGCCAATCTGGTGGTGCTCGATCCCGTCAGCGGCGACGAGTGGGGGCTCTGGCAGCTGCGGCGGATCGACGGCGGCTGGACCGCGGTCAATGGCTACCATTACAACATCCGCTGGAGCGGCGTGCCGCCGCAGGGGTTCAGGAGCCGTGGCGCCGGCGTTCCCTATCTCGCCGGCCTGGTCCGGCCGCGGGAAATCGCAGAGGGGAGGATCCGGCATACCCTGGCCTTCGGCGTCAACTATCCGTCCGACCGCAGGGTCTTTCCGGCCACCAAGACCGACAGCACCAGGGACGACGACTGGTTGTTGCCCATGGGCTCCCGCCTGCAGCTCGATCCCGCCCTGGGGGAAGAGGATTTTCGGACTTGGGGGCTCGACCGCACCGGGATGATCATCGCCCGCGCCCTGCAGGAATACGGCATGATCCTGGTCAGTGGCAGCGGCCATCCCAAGATCTATGTCGAAAGCAGCAACACCGCCGATTGGCGGGGCATCCTGGACAAAAATACGGTGGCGCCCATCCCCTACGCTGCCTTCCGGTTGCTCGCCCTCGACGCGCCGCCGCGGCCGGAGCCGGTCGCCTCGGTTTCGGTCACCCAAACGGAGGCCGGGGTACAGGTCAGCTTTCCGGCTGCCGCCCATGCCGGCCGCTACCGGATCGTCAGGGAGGAGGATGGTCAGCGGCGGCTGCTCACCGAGACGGCGACCGGCGGCAGTTATCTGGACGCTACGCCGTCGGAGGGCCTCCGTTGCCGCTACCTGGTGACGGCGGTCAGCCGCAACGGGGTCAGCGACCCGGTTGCGAGCGAAGCGATCGTGGTCCGTCGGGCAGACTTGCCGTAGGCCCGCCGTCGAGTTCCTGCCAGGCGGCGAAGATCGCCGCCCGGTCGTAGCGGGTGGCCCGTTCGGCGGCACCATTGCGGAGACGGCGGCGCAGATCGTCATCCCGCAGCAGTCGCGCCATTGCCTCGGCAAGGCCTCGTTCTCCTGCGGTCAGCGGCGCCGCGGCCGGCAGGGCTTCCAGGGTGAGCGGCGGGGTGAGCATCCCGAACCGGGTCGTTTCCACCGTGGCGGTCTTGACCTCGGGATCGGTATCCGGGGCGAGAATCTCCCGCGGCCCGGACCGGCAGTCGGCCGCCACCACCGCGCAACCCATGGCCATCGCCTCCAGGAGAGCGTTGGGGAATCCTTCCCAGATCGACGGCAGCACGAAGATATCCGCCTGTTGCAGCCATTGGGCCGGGGTGGGGGTGAATCCGGGCAGACGCAGCGACGGGCCGATCCCAAGCGCTTCGGCCAGTTCCTGCAGCGGCCGCCGCAGCGGCCCGTCGCCGAGGATGACCAGGGTAGGGTTCAGGTCCGGCAAGCGCCGGCGGACGTCGGCAAAGGCCCGCAGCAGCTGCCAGTGGCCCTTTTCCGGTTTGAGGCGGCCCACCGCGACGATGGTGGCCGCGCCATCCTCCTGCCGGGCCGGCGGAGAAGCGCCCCCCCCGAACAGGGCGGCGTCGTTCAGCGGGTTGGCGATGATTCGGGTGATCCCCTCTCCCACCGGGTAGCGGCGACGGAAGGCCTGGGCCGCCTCGGCGGAATTGAAGACCAGCCGGTGGGCGCGGCGGAGGAGAAAACGGTAGGCGAGTGCGATGCCGATGCGTTTGCCGGCGGCCTTGCCGGCGATCAGGTCAGGATGGCTGCGGACGGAGAGAACGCGCCTGACCGGCACCACGGTGAGCAGAGAAAGGATGTTGGCCCGTTCCATGAAGCTGATCAGCCGCACCGGTCGCAGCCGCAGCAACAGAATCTGCAGCCTCAGCCAGGCAAGCGGCGCGCTCAGCCATTTGGCAAGGGTGGGGGCGGTTACCTGCAGGCCGCCGAGGCAGTGGATATGCCGGCCGACAGCCTCCGGCGACCCGGCGGACACCATGTCCATGGTGCAGTCGACGGCGATCAGCCGGCAGTCGAGGCCGGCCCGCAGATGTTCTTCGAGCAGCCAGATCGCGACCCGCTGGGCCCCACCGGTCTCCAGGGAACCGATAAGGATCACCGTGCCCTGTCTCACCGTTTTTCCGGCCTCCAGCCGGTGACTTTCCTTCCTCTCAGAAAATCGACCACACCGGCGAAACTGGCCAGATTGCCCACCAGAAAATAGCAGGACCACTGGGCGCCTTTGTTGAGAAAGCGCGGCAAAGTCAGGGGGGGGATGCTCAGGGGGTAGAGCAGGGCGAAGCAGTAAAAGGTCATCTGGCCGAGATAGGCGACGAGGAAGAAAGGGTGAGAGGGGGCCAGCCGGTTGCTGCAGAACAGCAGCAGTACCAGCAAGGGCAGCAGCAGCCGGCGCAGGACCTTGTTGATCAGCAGACCGATGGCAAAGAGCCCGTACCGCCGTGGGTTGCAGAGATGCCGCTGCAGGGAGATGCCGCGCAGGCTGCAGCAGACGATCCGCCGCCGCCGCCGCCACTCGTGGGCGACGCTGCGCGACGGGCTGCGGATATAGGCCGTTACCCGGGGATCGAAACGGAAAAGGGAGCCGGCGGCGATCACCGCGAGACAGACGAACAGGTCGTCGGTGACCCCGTCCGGCAGGTGGGGAAACAGGCGGCGGCGAACGGCGTAGATCTTGCCGTCGTTGGAGGTCAGAAACCCCTGCCTGGATTCGAGCCGTTTGAGCAGGGAGTCGAGGCCGATGTAGCCCTCTTGGCCGTGATGCAGGCCGGTCCGGTCGTCGTCGCGGATATGGCGCCGGCCGCAGACACCGCCAATGCCTGTGTCGGCGAAATGGCCACTGAGCTGGACCAGGGCTTCCGGATCGAGCACGGCGTCAACATCGCTCAGCACCAGGATCTCGTTGGTGGCAAGGGCCGCCGCCCGGTTCAGTGCCTCGTTCTTGCCGAGGATCTCGTCGCTGCCGGTAAGGAGCAGGCGAACGCCGCTGCCGGCGGCCGCCGGCAGCCCGACGGGATAGCTGCAGGGGCCGTCGGCAAAGAAGATGATTTCGAGCTGACCGGCGGGATAGTGGAGACGCAGGCAGTCGGCGATCTTTTCCGGGAGCAGCGGGCCTGCCTCACGGTGGACGACGATCAGGGACAGCGAAGGCAGCGGCGATGGCGCGCGGCCGTTGTCCGGCCTGGCGCCGGGCGTGAGAAGAAGGATGAGGGGGTAGAGGAGAAATACCGCGAGGGTACCGGTCAGCGCGAAGGTGAAGACGAGGATCACGCGGGCGCCACCCCGGCTTTTTCCGTACGCGCCAGATTGAGGGCAACCTGGGAGAGCGGCAGGCTGAGCAGGAAGTATTTGTTGTCGAGACCGCTGGCGAGGAAGAAGTAGAGACAGACGGATAGGAAGCTGAGCTGGTAGCTGCCGGCAAGGGTGGCCATGCAGCGGTTGCCCGCCTCGTCGAACAGTCGCTTCGCCTTCTGGAAGTTGCGCCAGGCGAGCAGCAGCAGCAAGAGAAAGAGTGCGAGGCCGGAGACGCCGCTGCCCACCAGCACCTCCAGGTAGGTGTTGTGGGCGAACCGGCGCAGGGTCTGGTCCTCTTTCTGGTACATCCGGGCGTAGGCGCTGTCGGCGTAGATGTCGCGAAAGGCGCCGGGCCCGTGGCCGATGAGCGGCTGCTGCAGGAAAGCGTCCAGGCCGACGCGGAGGTAGGATTGGCGCCGGCCGATGGATTGATCCTCGCCGCTGGCGAGACTCCGCTGCCGCTCCCAGTAGGTGGCAGGAGTGAGGGCGAGCAGGACCGCGACGAAGAGTGCGGCGGTGGAGAGCAGCAGGCCGAGATGCCGGGCCCGGAGCCGTGACCGGTACTGCCAGAGGCTGAGCAGCGTGATCAGGGTGAGGATCATGGCGCCGCCGCGGGAGAAGGTCGTCACCATGCCCCCCAGGAGGACGAAGAGGCCGATGAGCTGGAAAAGCCGCTGCCTCGGGCCGGCCGGGTGCAGCAACCGGTGCAGCAGGAGGGGGAAGGCGAAGATGATCATCTGCGACAGACTGCTCGCCCAGGTGGTGCCGCCGGTGCCCCTGGTGAAATCACCTTCCACCGCGTCGGCGGCGAAAAATTCCACCTTGAAGAGAAAGCCGATCAGCGCGAGCAGGGCGCTCAACCCGACGCTCAGGACGATGACCTGCGGCAGCCGCTGCCGGAAGCCCGCATCGGTCAGGAAGTAGAGGACGAGGGCGATGAACAGGTAGCCGAGCAGCAGACGGAGAACCGTGTCCGCCCCCGTTGCCGGGAAGGGGGAGAGGTAGAAGGCAAGGAGGTTGACGCCGAGGAAGATCGCGAGCCAAGGCCAGAGACGGAAACCGAGCCGGGCCGCATTCCCTCGCCGGAGCGGCAGTTCCAGCAGGACGATGGCCAGCATCAGGGCGGCGATTACCCAGTGGACCTTGATGAAGGAAAGGGGACCGCCGAGGGTGCGGTAGGCGCCGAAGGGCATGAGAAAGACGATGAGATAGAGACCGGCCGCCGGCCGGCGCAGGAGCTGGAAGAAGACGAAGACGAGGGCAACGGGGGCGATGGCGAGAGGATACCAGGGGGTGGCGAGCAGCGCCGAACTGCCCAGCAGGCAGAAGAGACCGGCGGCGATGATCGGCAGCGAGATCGGGGAAGGAGGGGCCGTTCCGTCACGCATCGTGGTCAGGCCATGCTTTTCTCGGAAAAGTATTTGTCCATGAGATACTGGTTCAACTGGCTTTCGGGACTGAACTTGATCACGTAGGCGTACGGGGTGGAGGAGTGATGCAGCTTGCGGCCGGCAACCACCGTCCCGCGGCAGCGGACGACCTTATCGCGAACGCGTCCCGAGCGGGCGATGGGACGGATCAGTTTGAAGCCAAGCTCCTGCCCGGTGTGCAGCAGTTCCGCGGTGGCCTCGACCCGGAAGTAGAGATCGTTGATGTCGACGAAGCGCAGCCCTTCGCGATAGGGTCGGGCCGCATCGTCACGGAACAGGACGGTCACCCGGCGCGGCCGCAGCCTCCGCAGGGTGCGCTGTTCGCTGTAGCGGCGGGCGATCCTGGTGTTGAAGGTTTCCTGCAGGAAAACCCTGCCCTTGAGGAAGATGTCGCGGTGCATGATCAGGATGGTGTAGCCGATGAGGTACAGCATCCAGCGCGGGTTCATCTTTTTCAGCATCAGCCGGTTGTCGATGTGGGCACGGATGATCTTCGGGGTGGAGTGGGGGGTGAAGAGCTGGGAATAACCGATGAGCCCGGGCTTCACCAGGAAGCGGCTGTCGTAGTTCTTGATGGTCTGGCAGCGCTGTTCGTAGATCTCCGGACGTTCCGGCCGCGGGCCGATGAATTCCATGTCGCCACGGAGAATGTTGACGA
Source organism: Thermodesulfobacteriota bacterium (assembly GCA_040755255.1). GTDB lineage: Bacteria > Desulfobacterota > Desulfobulbia > Desulfobulbales > S012-135 > JBFLZZ01. The sequence goes on along the minus strand of JBFLZZ010000033.1, from coordinate 24,874 downwards.
GCTGCGGGATTTCATCCAGGCGGGTGTCGCGGAGAAATCGGGTGAGTGGCGTCACCATCCGGTGCTTTTCCGAGAGCAGTTCGGCGCCGATGATCTGCTGGGCGTTCACCGGCAGGGTGCGGAACTTGTACATGACGAAGGGGCGCTTGTTGAGGCCGAGGCGCACGCCGCGGTAGAAGACCGGCCCGCCGTCCTTGAGTTTGAGGATGGCGGCGAGCAGCAGGAACAGCGGCAGTCCGGCGACGAGGAAGAAAAAGGCGAGGCCGCTGTTGAGGAGAAGCACCGACGGCGGGGGCTCGCCGATCCGCTGGTATCCGGTCCGGAAGAAGAGCCCTTTTTTGGGGCAGGCGGGCGCGGTTTGCAGGGGGGAACCTTCGGTCATCACGTGTCCTGGCGCGGCAGGGAAAAGAGGACCGGCACCCGGATATGGCGGCGGATGTCCTCGGGTTTCTTGATGGAATGGTCGAAGTATTCGCGGAGGAAGCCCAGGGTGATGCCGGTGAAGAGGCCAACCAGCAGGCCGAAGGGGATGAGGACGATTTTGTTGGGGAAGACCGGTTTGCCGTTGAAGAAGGGTTCGCCGATGACGCTGATGGAAAAAAGGCTGCTTGCCTCCGAGCTGGCGTTGATCTTCGCCTCTTCCCAGCGCTTGGTGAAGATTTCGTAGGATTGCTTCAACAGGCCGATCTCCCGGGTCAGGCGGCCCATTTCGATGGCCATGCCGTTCAGCTCGACGTTGCGCCTGCGCAGACCGGCCAGCCGGGCCCTGATCATTTCGACCTTCTCTTCCTCGATGGCCAGTTGGCTGGCCAGGTTGTCGGCGTAGCGGCCGACCTCGTTGCGGAGAAGCGCCAGGGTGGTGTCGATCTGTTCGTTCAGGGTCCGGATCCTGCTGCTGTCGGGCTGAAAGATGCCCAGCTGTTTCTGGCGTTCGATGAGCATGTCCTGGATCTTGACGCTGAATTCGTTGATGGGGATGTTGTCGATGTAGCTGAACAGTTCAATGCCGGTGCTGGCGAGCGCGGTCTCGATCTGGTCGAGGGACTTGCGTTTCGTCAGGACCGCTTGCTCCAGCAGCGAAAGCTGCTGGGTGAGATCCTTGTCCAACAGCAGGTTGTTGCTGATTTCCCCTTCCGGCGCGGCGGTTTCCGATTTGACCACAAGCTCGGCCAGTTGCTGCTCTTTGGCATCCAGGTCGGTGGTGAATTTTTTCGCCTGTTTTTCGAAGAAGGAGGTTACCTGGTCCGGGGAGAAGATCTGGTTGCGGAACTCCAGGTACTGGGCGAGATGGGCCCCCACCAGATCCCGGGCGAGTTTGGCGTCGTGGTCGGTAAAGGAGAGTTTGATGATGTTGGAGGACGGCACCAGTTCGGTGACCAACCGGCGGCCGATGTCGTTGATGGTCTTGGTGAGTTCGGGTTCGTTCCAGCCGGTTTCGGCGAAATATCCCTTTTCCTCGCGCAGGTTGGCGATGGTGCGCCGCACCAGTTCGGGGTTGACCACCAGCTCCATTTCCGAGCTCAGGTCTTCCTTGGTGATCTGAAAGAGCCGGATCTGGGTCTGTTCGATGGCCTCCGGGCTTTTCTCCAGCTTTTTTGCCTTCACCAGGATGGAGCCGGACACCTCGTAGATGGGTGGCGCGAAAAAGCTGACGAGAACCGCGACGGCGGTGAGCAGCAGCGTCGAGGTCACGATCAGCCGCTGCTGGGCAAAGAGGATGGTTACCGTCTCGCGGATATAGTCTTCGGTCTTGGCGGGTTCTTGCTGCATGGGCGTGTCCGTCAGTTGTTCTTGATCAGCGGGTTCTCGTACAGGGGACCGTCGAGGCCGATGTTCCAGCCGCGGAACATCAGCACCCGCATCACGTCCTCCATCACGTCACCCAGGCTCGACATGTCCCGTTTGGGCACGAAGACCAGATCGTCGGGCTTGAGCAGGAGGAATTCGGCGTTCTCTCTGAGAGACAGGGTGTCGGCGAGGTTGACGGCCCGGCCGACCACCTTTTTCTCGTGCTGGCGGAAGACGATGATCCGGTCGGTGGCGGCCTGCTTGGTGTGGCCCTTGGCCAGGGCGACGGCATGGGCGACGGATACCGGGCCGGGGATCTGATAGGAGCCCGGCGAGGCGACCTCACCCATGACGTACAGCATCGACCCGGAGTGCTTTTCCAGGAAGAGGTCGCAGTGCAGACCGGGCAGGAGCTTCTCGTAGAGTTCGTTCAGTGCGGTGTTGACGTCGGGAATGGTGCGGCCGGCGACGAAGAGGTCGCCGGTGAGCGGGAAGGTGACATAGCCATCCGGTCGGATGGTGACCAGGCGGCTCAGACCGCGGGGGGCGGTGTGGAGGTCGTTCTTGATCTCCTTGATGCTCGAACGGAACTCCGGCACGGTCACGTACATCTCGGTGTCCCTCAGGATCGGGCTGTACTTTTCCTTGAGCAGGCTGGTCAACTCCTCCACGGTCCTGCCGACCACGTACACCTCACCCACATAGGGGAGGGAAATCTTGCCGTCGGGCATGATCATCTGGGTTTCGTCCAGTTCCGGCGCGTGCAGGAAATGGATCTTCACCGTATGATCCACCGCCAGTCGAAATTCCTTTTTCTCCTGCCAGGTTCGTATCTGGAAGAGGACGTCGAGTACGTCGCCGGGCACCAGCCGGTATTCGGGAAACAGATTGAGGGACGAAGGATAGGTGCCGGCATCGAAGGAGAAGGTGGTGGTGTCCAGTTCCACTTCCCTGCCGGTGGGGCTGTGTTCCCTGGCCGCGCATCCGGCGAGGAGAACGAGCAGGAGCAGGAGGCATTTCTTCATGTTGAGGGGCTCCCCGATGAGGTCGGATCCGGATCAGATCCGGTTGTACAGCGATTGCGGGATATAGTAGCGGCGCTTGTTGAGCACCACCGCGACCAGGTTGGCGCCGATCTGCTTCACCCGTTCCTGGGCCATCTCGGCCACCTCCCACTTGGTTTTTTCGCACTCGACGACCAGGATCAGGCCGTCGAACATGTGGGCGATGGCGGCGGCGGTGGGGGAGTTGAGCAGGGAGTGACCGTCGAAGACGATGTAGTCGAAGCGGCCCTTGAGGGATTCGACGAGCTCCTTGACCAGGGCCGAGCGCAGAGGGTCGTGCTGGCAGCCTCCCTTGCCGAGGCCGCCGGTGCCGAAGGTCAGCAGGCTCAGGTTTCTGTACGCCGTGGCCCTGATGGCATCGTCGACGGGCAGGTCGCTGCAGAGGATGTCGGTGAAACCTGGACCGATGCCGGTTTCAAAGGTTTCGTGCAGGCAGGGCCCGTCGCCGCAGCCGTCGATGAGCAGCACCGTGGCGTCGCCGTCCATGGCGATTCCGTATGCCATGGCCACCGCGGCGGTGCTCTTGCCCTCGCCGTTGAAACTGCTGGAGATGTAAAAGGAGCGCGCCTTGCTGTCGGCACTGAAACAGTTGGCGGTGATCATGGAAAGCTCCCGCCGGTTCTGCTCGAAAAAACCCTTGATCCGGTGGGAAAGGTGGGGCTGGCCGCTGCCGTTGTTGCCGGCCGGCGTTTTCCGTTCGACGGTCGGCTCTTTCCGTTCCTCGCCGGCGGCGAAGAGACTGAACAGCAGGGAGCCGCCGAGAATGGCGGCGACGATGGCCAGATCGGGAGCCGGCGAACGGCCGGCCGGTTGGCCGCCGTCGCGATGGTGAACGACGGTGGCCGCCGGTTGGGGGAAAGGGAGGGGAGAGGATGAAGGCGCAGGTTCCGCGGGTTGCATCGTGTTCCGGGTTGCGGCACCCGCGTCCTCTCCGGCAGGGCGGGCTGCCCCGGGAATGGTCGTCGGGGCGGCGGCGACGGTCTTTGCCGTTTCCGTCCGGCTCGGTAAAAAGAGGGGGGAGTCCTCGTCGCCGTCCGGGGCGGTAACGGCTGTTGCGGTCGTTTCCCGGACAGCAGGCGGAGTGGGCAGCAGGATGCGTTCCGGCAGGTAGTACACCGGCCGGATGAGGGCGGAAGAGGACAGCGCGCCCAGTCGGCCGCGCTCGTTTCTCGCCTCGGCTTCCGAGGCGAACCGGCCGAGGCGGACGGCGAAGCCGGAGCCGATGCGTTCCAGGCGCAGGGCGGCCGCGCCGTTCTCGCCGGCCAGGGATAAATAGAACCGTTCCGCCGCCTGCCGCTCGTCGAAGCTCGCCAGTTGCAGGGAATAGCAACGTTCCCTGTCTTCCGCGGCCCGGGTCGGCTGCGGCAGAAAGATGGCGCCGGCGATGAACAGCAGGGCGGCGGCCCGGGTGACATGCGCCAGAAGAGAATGCTGTGAAAAGGTTCGCATGGCGTTCCTCGGCTGGGGGTGGAATGCGGGTAACCCGCAATAACTACAAAAGAATTTTACGCGGCGGAGATTATTCCCGTCAACACAGATAATATTTTGTGATACTATTTCCCCAATTTGGCAGGTATGGGCGCCCGACGGGGCTGAATCAACAAAGGCAGGAGTGTGATGCGATCCCTTTCGATTTCCCTGGTTTGCCTCCTTCTACTTCACGGTTGCGCAACTTGCAAGAGCAAGGATGGACAACCCGCGCTGGCCACCGTCGAAGCTGAGGTGGGGAATGTCCCTGCCGGGACCCGGGAAACCGCTCTCCGGGCCGGTGATTTCGGGATGGAGTTTTCCCTGATTCCCGCCGGTTCCTTCCTGATGGGAAGCCCCGATGCGGAAGCCGGCCGCGAGTTCGACGAACGCCAGCACCAGGTGACCCTGGAAAAATCCTTCTACCTGCAGACCACCGAGGTCACCCAGGGGCAATGGCTGGCGGTGATGGGCGACAACCCCGCGACCTTCACCAACTGCGGCCCCGATTGTCCCGTGGAGCGCGTCAGCTGGAACGAGGTGCAGCAGTTTCTCGTCAGACTCAACGGTCTCTCGGACCATCACTATCGACTGCCGAGCGAAAGCGAGTGGGAATACGCCTGCCGGGAGGGAGAATCGTTTTCGTCCGCGGCCGCCGATATGGGCGATCCGCTGTTGCTCGCTTCCCCATCCCTCGATGAACTGGGCTGGTATGTCGGTAACTCCCAACAGGGAACCCATCCGGTGAAGGGCAAGCGGGCCAACCGCTTCGGCCTTTATGACATGCAGGGCAATGTCTGGGAATGGGTCGGCGACTGGAAGAACATCTACGCCTTCACCCCGGCATCCGACCGCGGCGGCCCGGTGGGCGGTTCGGCGAAGGTGCGGCGCGGCGGCGCCTGGAACGTCTATGACCGTCTCTGCCGCTGCAGCTACCGCAGCAACGCCATCGACGACAACCGCGACGCCTTCACCGGTTTCCGCCTGGTTCTCGAGGACAGGGAAGAAGCGTCGGCGGAGAAATCCGAGGGCGGGACAGGGGATACGGCCGCCGCCGCGGCCCTGCCGGTGATCCATTTCGCCTATGACTCCTACGAGCTCGATGCCGAGGCGCGTGGTGTTCTGGACGGGATTCTTCCCCGGCTTCTTCGAAGCGAATCCGGGCTGCAGATCCATGGCCACGCCTGCGACCTCGGCGCCAGCTCCTACAACGATCAATTGGCCGCCCGCCGGGCCGAGGCGGTGCGCGCCCATCTGGAAGGGGCGGGCATCGCCGCCGGGAGGTTGACGGTGGTTTCCCACGGCGAAAAGGCCCCGGCGGTCAGCAACGATACCGACGGCCACCGCCGGCAGAACCGCCGGGTGGAGCTTCGCTGGCAATAAGCAGTACCCAGAAGGAGGAAGAGATGCTGGAACGCAAAGGACTGGTCACTCTGCAGGGATCGCCGATAACCCTCGTCGGCCCCGAACCGAAAGTCGGGGACAAGGCCCCGGAATTCAGCTGTGTCGGCAACGATCTCGCGCCGGTATCCCTGGGGGATTTCACGGGGAAGGTGCTGATCCTCTCCTCGGTCCCCTCCCTGGATACCCCGGTCTGCGACATGGAAACCCGCCGTTTCAACATGGAGGCGGAGAAACTCGGGGAAAACGTCCGGATCGTCACCATCAGCACCGATCTGCCCTTTGCCCAGAAGCGCTGGTGCGGCGCGGCCGGGGTGAGCAGGGTGATCACCGCCTCCGACCATCGCGATGTTTCCTTCGGCCTCGCCTACGGGGTGCTGATCAAGGATCTGCGTCTGCTCGCCCGGGCGATTTTCGTCGTCGATGGCGGTGGCGTCCTGCGCTATCGGCAGCTGGTGCCCGAGATAGCGCAGGAACCAGACTATCAGGCAGTCCTGGCGGCCGTACGACAGCTGCTTTGAAACGGGGCGGGGCACTGTTCGCCGGCCGGGGAGCGATCCCTCTGCCATGGCCGCATGCCTTCTCCCTCTTCCCGTTGCCCCAACCGGACAGGGCCGATACCGAACCATGACCTTTTCCGTTGCCGCCTGGCGGGAATACGCCGCGAATATGGCCAGGCTGCTGGCCGACGGTCCGGTGCAATCCTTCGGTGAAGATCCCGCTGTTGACCTGGTCCCGACCACCGGCCATGCTGCCGGCGGCCGGGTGGTGCTCTGTTCCCCCCACCCCGACGACGAGGCGATCGTGGGATTGCTTCCCCTGCGGTTGCGGCAGGAAGCGGACTGCCGGGTGATCAACCTGCTGTTCACCCTTGGCAGCGACCGGACGCGCCGCGGGGAGCGCTGCCGTGAGGCGGCGGCCAGCAGCAGACTGAGCGGCTTCGAGGTGCTGCTCGCGGCCGAACCCGAGGGTCTCGACCGGCTGTCGCTCCGGGAGTTGCGGGAAGACCGGCCCCGTTTCGAAAGTATGGTCGATCTGGTCGCGTCCCGATTGACGGATCTGCGCCCGGATCTGGTCGTCTATCCCCATCCCCATGACGGACATCCCACCCACGAGGCGGTGGCCGCCATCGTTACCGAGGCGCTGCGCAGGCGGGCGCAGGCGGGCGCGGCTGCCATCCTGGCCGTGCAGACCGAGTGCTGGCGGCAGTTGCAGCAGCCCAATCTTCTGGTCGGCGCCGGTGCCGGCGATGTCGGCCGGCTGTGCGCGGCCATCGCGGCTCATGCCGGTGAGGTGGCCCGCCATCCCTATCATCGGCGGCAACCGGTGCGCATGCTGGAAAACGCTTTCCGCGGTTCGGAACTGGTGCGCGGTTTCGGTTCGGGCGGGGAATCTCCCCTGTTCGGCGAGCTCTACCGTCTGGGAATCTTCGACGGCGCGGGGTTTGCCGCCGCCGCCGCCGCCATGCTCCCGGCTTCGACACGGATATCCCTTGGCAGCTTGCGCGCCCTGGCGGGGAGATGAGGAGGCTGCTCAGCTGTCCGGGGAGAGGGAGGCCGGTTTTTTTGAGATGCCGATTTCCTGCATGACCTGGGTGGCGATTTCCTCGATGGACTTGCCGGCGGTGTTGATGATCGGCATGTGGTTGGAATAGTAGATGGAATTGGCTTGGTCGAGTTCTTCCATGCAGGTCGCCAGTTTCGCGTAGTTGGAGTCGGGAAGCCGTTTTTTCCGCACCTGATGGAGAATCTCGCCGGTGGTGGTCAGGGCGACCGCCTTGTCGAGATTGTGTTTCACCCCGTCGGGGAGTCGCGCCCCGGTGAGAAATTCGGTGGTGAGCGGAAAATTCGCCGCCTTGAGGCCCATCTGGGTCGCCAGATAGACGCTGACCGGCGTCTTGCCCGAACGGGAAACCCCCACGAGAATCACGTCCGCCCGGTGGAAATCATCGACCTTGACCCCGTCGTCGTGTTCGAGGGTGAAGTGGATGGCTTCCACCCTTTTTGCCATGGTGACGTTGTCGATGCGCCGGGAAAATCCGGGAACCCGCAGGGCCTTTGCCTCAAGGCAGTGTTCCAGGCCGCTGAGGAACCGTTCGTAGGCATCGAAGAACTCCACCTCCGGCCGGTCGAACACCTCGATGAGACTCCGGTCCATCATGGTGCTGAAGATCAGCGGTCTCCGCCCTCCCGAGTGCTTGAGGATGTAGCCGATGGCGTTTTCCGCGTCCTCGACGGTGCGGATGAAGGGCAGGTGCTCCTCGTGGAAATGGATTCCCGGGAATTGGCAGAGCAGAGACTGGCCGAGGTTGGTGGCCAGGATGCCGGTGCTGTCGGAGATGTAGTACACGTCCTTGGATGTCCACATGGGATGCGGTCCTGGTTGGGCCCTGCCGGGGAAGCGGGGCGACGGAGACAGTGTACGTCCTGCCGCCGGAAAAGACAAGGCGCGATCAGGTGCCTAGACCGCAAGAAGCCACTGGTTCATCGCTGCCGCCACCCTGCTGGCGGTGGCCGTAGCCGCCGGATGCCCAACCCCGGCCTGATTGATCGCCCTCTCCGCCAGTGCCGGCATGAAGGGGGTCAGCCGGGGGTGTTCACCGAGGTAGGCTTCCACCCGGTTCTGCAGCGCGGCGAGCAATTCGGTAAAGGTGGCGATGTCAGTCTCCGGGCGCTCTCTCTCGGCACCACCATGGCGTTCCAGGTGTTCGGTGATCTGCTGCCAATTGGCCAGCAGCCTGTCCAGATTGGTACCTTTCTCCCCGGCGCGCTGCCGGTGCGGGTTCACGCCTTCGGGGAAATCGCCCTGCGGCCATTGTGCCGGCAGCGGGTGGTTCTGGCTCAGCCGGTGGGTGGCGCTGTGGTGAAAATCGGCGGCGACCATGGACAGGGAGTCGCCGAGGCCGAGACGGGCGGCTTTGTCCAGGGCGGTGCCCATGTCGCCGTCGAAGAAGGCCCTGCCTATTCCGGTCAGGGAGTCGACCAGTTCGGAGATGTCTTCCAGTTCGCGGGCGTTGAGTTCACCGTGTACGGAAACCTGCAGGCTGTTTGCCTGCATCTGCAGGGAAGTGAAGCTGTCGCCGGCGACGGTCAGCTGCCCGGCCCAGGAGCCGGCGGCGGAGACGGTTACGGTGTCGCCTTCCCTGGTGGTGATGCTGAAGGAGGCGCTTTTCCGTTCAACCCCGGCGAACTGGCTGACGGCCCCGTGGCTGCCGGGACCGAAAGGGGTGGGAGGAAGAGCAGAGGGTAAGGAAGCTTTCATGGGACACCTCGCTGTTGTTGCCCTGACGGCGGTATCGGCAGCGGCCCCGTGAAGCTTGAGTTATTTTTTCCAGTCCGGATCGCTGTCGTACAGTTTTCGGAACAGCTGCGTCTGCCGATCGGTGTCGCCGGCAAGTTCGAGATTGTAGCGGGCAACGTACTCCGCCGCCATGCGATGGGTGTTGAAGATCGGGCAGTTCAGCGCCATGTTCATGATGCCTTTGTCGATGTATCGGTCGTTGCGCTTGTAATAGGTGGCGAGAACGTCCTTGAACACCGCGTAGAAGGAGGCCGCGTCCTCGGCGTAGAGGAGCGCATCCGGCGCTTCACTGAGACAGGAATCCTGTACCGGATCCTCGTAGCCGAATTTCCAGCCGGTCCCGCCGTCGTGGTACCCTTCCACCCACCAGCCGTCCATGATGCTGATGTTGGGGACGCCGTTCATCGCCGCCTTCATGCCCGAGGTGCCGCTGGCCTCCAGTGGGCGCTTGGGGCAATTGAGCCAGGCATGAACGCCGGCCACCATCATCTTGGCGATCTGCATGTCGTAGCCGGGGATGAAAACCAGGCGGGCGAGGCCACCCGTCTTGCGGTAGAGCTGCTCCTGGGTCTTCAGGATCTGCCTGATGAGATGCTTGCCCGGCTCGTCGGCGGGATGGGCCTTGCCGGCATAGAGGAAGTTGACCTGATAATCACCTTCGGCCAAGAGGGCCGCCAGCGCCTCGATGTCCTCGAAGATGAGGTCCGCCCGTTTGTAGGTCGAGAATCTCCGCGCGAAACCGATGGTGTACACCTCCGGGGAAAGGCGGGCTTCCGCGTCGTCCAGTTGGGAAAGGAAATTGGGCGGGTCGATCCAGGTCGATTGCATCTGGTTGCGGTGTTCGACCAGCATGTGATTGACGTAGGCGATGAGCTGCTCGGTGTCGCGTTGCCAGGCCGAGCTGAACCCTTTTCTGAATCCATCGTCTGCGAGGAGTCGTTCCGCCTCGGTAAAGACGGCGGGATTGTCGCGCCAGCCGGCAAAGAGGGGAGTCTGGTCGTAGAGCCTCGCACGGTTTTCGCTGACCCAGGTAACATGATGGACGCCGTTGGTGATGGCGCTGATCTTGTCGGAGAACTGCGGGAACTGCTTGCGGGTGACCAGTTTGTGGAGCCTGCTCACCGCGTTGGTCGCCCGGTTCACCTCCATGGCAAGGGTGGTGAAATTGTAATAGTCGGGGAATTCCTGATCCTGGGCGAGGAGCTTCAGCACGCGCTGACAGAAGGAGTGGCCGATCTCGGCGTAGAGATTCTTCTCGAAACGGTCGTGACCCGCCTTCACCGGGGTGTGGATGGTGTAGACGACCTCTTCACCGATTTTTTTTGCCGCCTCGATGATGTCGGCATCGTCGGCAAGGATGGTGTACTCGTCGCCGAATCTGCTCTGCAGTTCCTTGGCGATGAGGTGCAGCACCAGGACGACTCCATGCTGTTCGTTGAGATGGATGGTTCTGGAGGTGATACCCATGCAGTCCATGATCGCGGTGACGCTGGCGCCGAGCAGACGGCGCTGGATCGCCTTGGCCCGCTCTGAACTGGCGTTGTAGAGCTGGTCTGCTGCCAGCCGGATCCATTCCGGGGTTTCCGGGCCACTGAAGTCGAGCAGAATCTCCGGAACGAACCAGTCGAGACGGGTGTTGATCTCCATTTTCATCCAGACGCGGGCGATGGCGGTGGTGCGGACGTCGCGGCGGTCGTAGAAATCGATGGGGATAGTGAGCGGCTCGGCGGGGTTTTCCGGGGAGTGAAGCAGGTAGAGGGACGGTGTTGCCTCGGGCTGCCAGGGAGAGGCCCAGGCGATCTGGCCGAGCTGCGAGTCCACCAGCTGGGAAAAGTACCCCTTTCTGTAGAGCAGGGAGATGGCGATCACCGGAATTTTAAGGTCGGCGAAACTTTTCAGGGTGTCGCCGGCAAGGATGCCGAGGCCGCCGCTGTAATTGGGAATTTTTTCGGGGCCGTGCAGAAACCGGCGGACATGGAAGTCTTCCTGCGGATCCTGGCCGGACTCGACGCCGGTGGCGATCAACCGCTCCTTCACCGGGTTGAACACGTCGAGATCGGCGCCGATCTCCATGGAGATGTAGGTGACGGAATTCCCGGCCGCGCCGGTGAGTGCGGACCATACCCGGTCCGAAATTTCCTGGCTGACACCGTAGACGGTGGTCCAGGGGGTGGTGGCGATCATGGGCCTTACCTGCTTGTTTTTCTGATGATTTATATTAATGATAGATTTTCCGGATGGCATATTTTAACTGGTCCCTCCCCCGGGTTACAAGGGCAAACTAACTATACCATTCGATTGGAAGAAATCGGTGCAGGGTGTTTTCGGTGCACTAGGGAGAAACGCATTGTTTTTTTTTGGGATTTATGTATACTAGGGCAGTTTTTGGCCAAGCTCGAGTATGAGCTCACTGACCGAGTGTTCACAGCATTGCTTACATACGGAGGAAAAAAATGAAGAAAAAGCTGTTGTGTGGAACATGCCTTGCTCTGGTCGCTTCTCTTGCCCTGGCTTCCGGTTGCGCCAAGAAAACCGTGAAGTCTGAGGAAACCGCAGCTACCACGCCGCCCGTTGCCGCTCCGATGCCCTCCGACCGTGGGGTCGGAACGGATGAATCCCTGAGTGGCAACCCTTACGAAATGGGGAAATACAAGATCTCCGAAGGGAGAACCTCAGCCCCGCTGCTGCCCGTGTATTTCGACTTCGACCGGTCGACCATCCGCGACGACCAGCAGAACCGCATGGTCGGCAATGCCGACTACATGAAGAGCAATACCTCTTCCGTGGTCCGCATTGAAGGCAATTGCGACGAGCGGGGTACCAACGAGTACAACATGGCCCTTGGCGAGCGTCGCGCCATGGCCACCATGAAGTACATGGTCAACCTCGGCATCGATGCCAGCCGGCTGAAGACGATCAGCTACGGGGAGGAGCGGCCGATCAACATGGGTCATGACGAAATGTCCTGGTCCCAGAACCGCCGCGCCGATTTCGTTATTCTCCAGTAAAGCCGCCGCGGTTGTCAAGACCGCAGTCTGCCGAGCAGGAAAAAGGGGGAGGGATGTGCAATCCTCCCCCTCTTTTTTTATCAAATTGTCTGATTTGAGGAATGTACATGAATAAATTCGTCCTGATACTGGCCATGCTTTGTCCATTCGTGCTCACCGCTGCCGGCAATGCGGCAGAGCTCAAGATCGGCACCATCAGTTTGCAGAAAATCATTCAGGATTCCAAGGCCGGCCAGGAAGCTCAAAAAACAATCCAGGGTAAGGCCCAGGAGTTGAAGGACAAACTTCAGGGAGATCAGGACGAGCTCGAAGGGATGCGTGCCGAGATCGAGAAAAAGAATTCCATCTGGAGTGCCGACATCAAGGAGGAGAAGGAGCGGGAATATCAGAAAAAACTCCGTGCCTTCCAGGTGAAGTCGGAGGACGCCCAGTACGAGATGAAACAGTTGGAAGCCAAGGTTATGGGCCCGATTCTCAAGGAATTGCACGAGGCCATCGCCAGGGTCGGCAAGGGTAACGGTTATACCATCATTCTCGAAAATTCCCGCAAGGGACTGCAGTCGCAGATCGGCCTGATGTACGCCGATGACTCCCTCGACATCAGCGACATGGTGCTGAAGGAGCTCGACAAGAAATAAGCACCCTTCTCACCGAACTCCCGCGCCGGTGCCGCTGCCTTTGCGGCGGCCGGCCGCGCCTGCCGAGCCTCCTCCGGGAGGCTCCTTCGTCTTGTCTTCCGTCTTTCCCTTCCCCGGGCTGCTCGCATTTTAACGGGGAAAGGGGTATAGTGGCGCCATGCAGAAGATCCGTGCCTGTCCCTTGACGGCGGCACCGCGGCCCAGGCCGGGGACGCCGTCCGTCGCCGTCATCATCCTCTGCCTTGTCTTCCTCCTCCTGCCGCTCCTGTTTTCCGCCCGGGATGCCAGCGCCCTTTCCGTCGGCGAGGAGAAGGAACTCGGCGAAAAGCTGCTGTCCATCGTGCGCAGGGAATTCCGTCTTCTCGACGAGCCGGACCTTTCCCAGTACGTCAACCGGCTTGGCCGACAGATCCTTACCGCCGCCGGGACACAGTACTTCGACTACCATTTTTTCATCGTCGACAACCCAGAATTCAACGCCTTTGCCGCTCCGTCCGGCCTGATTTTCCTTCATTCCGGTCTCATCGAGACGACCACCAGTGAAGGGGAGCTGTACAGCGTCATGGCGCACGAGGTCGGCCATGTCGTCAGCCGGCACATCGCGCATCGGATGGAGCAGAATCAGAAGATCGGCCTCGGCACCGCCGCCCTGCTCATCGCCGGTGCCGCGGTCGGCGGCGGCGGCCCGCTGACCGAGGCCCTCATCGCCGGCGGCTTTGCCGCGGGGGAATCGATGAACCTGGCGTTCAGTCGCAAGGACGAAGAGGAGGCCGATCGTCTGGCCTTCTCCTGGATGAAGAACACCAGCCGCAATCCGGCGGCGATGAAATCCATGATCCAGAAAATGGTGCGGATCACCAAATACCGGGGCGGGCAGCCCCCCCCCTATCTCCTTACCCACCCCGATCCCGAAAAGCGGCTGGGCTATGTGCAGGACCTGCTGTACATCAACCGGGATGGGGAGAGTGGTGGCGGTGACGACTTTATCTTCCAGCGTTTCAAGACGAGGGTGGTGTCGCTCAGCAGGGATCCGGATCTCGTCAGGAAACGCGCCCAGCTGCAGGTCCAGAAAGGCGAGCCCATGGGCCATTACGGGCTTGCCCTGGCCAACCTTGCCACAGCCCGTTATCCCGAGGCGGTTGCCGAAATGGAGGAAGTACGGAAGTCCTTTCCCGATCGGCCGGTGCTGCTGGTCGATCTCGCCACCATCCGCATGGCGATGAAGGACTATGGCGCCGCGGAACAGGCCTGCCAGGAGGCGAGAAAGGCGGACCCCGACGATTTGTATGCCCCCTACATTCTGGCCCGGATCTGGGAGACCGCCGGCCGGAACGCCGAGGCGGCAAGAACCTACGAGACGCTGCTCGCCAGTCTTCCCGACCAGGCGGATCTCTACAGCCGGCTGGGAAAACTGAAAGGGATGCTGGGGCAGGAAGGGGAGAGGTTCTACTATCTCGGCATGTACTACTGGCTGAACGGCGACGGCGACAAGGCCACCGAGTCCCTGCAGAGCGCCAGGCGGCGCTTGCCTCCGGAATCGCCCCTTTCGGTCAGGGCGGCGGCCACCATCGAGCGGATCAGGGAGCTTGACAAAAAATTCTGATCAACTGCGGCCGCTGATCTTGCGGATGGCCATTACCGCGAAATCCCTGAACAATCGTACGGATTTGACCCCGGCCTGATCGAGGGGCGGGCGGCCCTTTTTTCGGTCGAGACAGACCAGGCCGATGGGACGCTGTTCGACGAGCAGGGGGAAGATGTAGACCAGCCGGTCCTGGAGATAGGGTTTCAGGTTATCTGGAAAGGCACCCTCCTTGTCGCCCGGCACGACCATGTCCTTGCCGAGTTTGAGGGCCACCGCCATCACCGAGCCGTGGCGGTCGAGTTCGCAGCGGAAGGAGGACACCTTTCTGGTGTCGATGTCGCCCAGGCCATAGCGGCCGATGATCGCAGGTTTCCTGCCGCGGACATCGAGGATCATCAGTACCACCCGGTCGAAGCCCACCCCCTGGTAGAGAGCCTCCAGCAACTGCACGTAAAACTCGTTGAGATCGAATTTCCCCATCAGGGTTTCGGTCAGGTCGTGGATGAAGTCGTTGACCGATTTCTCCTTGCTCGCCGGCAGTTCGTCGATGGCGGCGGCCTGGGGTTCCGGTGTATCGCCGGTCGTCTCGGTGATCATCTTCACCGGCCGGTTGGTGCGTACCGCCTCCTGGGTCGCCTGCAGGCGGCTGCGGAAGCGGAGTTTGGTCAGGCCGTAGCGCAGGGCGTCGGAGACGTCCTCGGAAGCCTCGATGCTCCGCTGCAGCGACTCCACCGCTGCCAGTGCGTCGGTCTTCAGCATCTCCCCGTATTTTTCCATGAGTGGAGCCAGATCCATGCCGTCGCAGACGCAGTCGACCAGACGATTGCTGTAATCGGCGACGCAGCGGAGCATCCCCTCGCTGTCCATGCTGGAAAAAGGGGGCGGCGGATCGGGGTTCATGCTGCCGACGATCTGGTCGGAAAGGTTCCAGAACTTGGCTATCTCCTCGCCAAGGGTGTTGTAGCCGAGCCCGAGGATCTCCTCGGCCGCCTGTTTTTCAGTTTTCCCCCCCTCTACCTGACGCTGCACTTCCCGAAATATATCCGGGGCATAGATGCAGACCATGGTCTTGCCGAGGTTGTGGAGCAGGGCGCAGATGAAGGCCTCTTCCGGAACGACGCTCAAGTTTTTGCCGGCGACCATGTCCCGCGCCTGCACTGCGCTGAGGAAAGCCTTGGTGAGCAGCTTGCTGATCTCTTCCTTGTCCAACCCCTTCTTGACGAAATCCTCGAAAATGGCGATGGCGGCCGCCAGATTGCGGACGGCATCGAATCCCAGCACCGTTACCGCCCGGGAGATGGAACTTACCTTTTTCCCCACCGCGTAGTAGGCGGAGTTCACTACCTGGAGGATCTTGTTGGTCAGCGAGTAGTCCTTGAGGATAACCCGGGACAACTCGTAGGAGGCGCTGCGGGCGCTGGAGGTCAGGGAAACGAGTTCATGGACGTTGGTGGACATGGCGGGGAGTTCGCTCATGTTGATCTTGCTGAGAAACTCCGCGAGTTTTTCGGAAGGCTGATCCTTTTCTTTCATGATCCTGGTGTGCGGGGTGGTGTCTTGTCGAAAATTGTCCTGAACATGTGGAGACGCGGATCACGCAGGATCCGGGATGTTTCATTCTACCGCATTCAGGCCGGCTTTCTTCTCTTTTTTGTGGCTGCGGAGAACGTTCGTCGCAAGCCGGCAAGGCCGCTGCTGCGCAGGCGACCTTCGCTCGATTTCGGAAGTTGTTGCGAGTCCCTCAAGTGTGATACCCTTGAGGGCAGAAAAGGCAGGTCGGCAGCGGCTTCAGCGGAACCTTTCCTCTGGTCCCGACGAACGCTCCATCATGACCTTGCCAATTGTCATCCTATTTCCAGATGAGGACTCCATGTCTGAATGGAACATCACCCTCAACGACAGGGTGGTCAAAACGATTTCCCTGGACGAGGGACAGCGATTGACCATCGGCAGAGGCGCCGAAGCGGATATCCGGCTCGACAACACCGCCATTTCCCGGCTGCACCTTGCCGTTGCCCTGAAGAACGGCCTGTTGCTTGTCGAGGATCTGGGCAGCACCAACGGCACTTTTCTCAACGGCCGGCGCATCGGCGAAGAGGTTGCCGCCGGCCCGGACGACGCCGTCGTATTCGGCAAGTTCACCCTTGCCGCCGCGCTTGCCGGGGGCGACGAGACCAGGGCGTCTTCGACCTCGACGCCCATGGACCTGGATGAGGAGACGGTTTTCGTGGGCCGGGCTTTTCAGCCGGCCCCGCCAGCGGCAAAACCCCAACATCGCCTCTTCCGCATCGCCGGCGACGCCGCGCCGGAATCCCTGTCCCTGGACGGTCGCAACAACATCAAGATCGGCAGGGATCCCGGCTGCGATATGGTGGTGCGTGGATTCCTGGTGGCCAGGGCCCAGTGCTACATCATCCAGCGGCAGGGCCGGTTCCTCCTGGTGCCGCAGCGCAGCTGGGCCGCCACCTTTGTCAACGGGGTCAAGGTCCGCGAGGAATACGAACTGCGCAAGGGCGATATCATCCGCATCCGCGGAACCGGCCTCCGCTTCGAATAGCCGCATGCTGTCGCGATTTTTCAACCGGAGTTCGCCAGCGCAGGCCAGGGATGAGCGCCCCCTGGTCATTGCCGCCGAAGAAGGTCCGCTCTGGCAACCGGGGTCGGTCATCGCCGATCGCTACCGCGTCGAACAGGTGATGTCCGGGGCGATGGGCAGGGTGTACATCGCTGAACATCTCGACTGGCATGTCCGGGTGGCGATCAAATCGCCCCGCAAGGAGGTGCTCGCCGACACGGACGGCATGCGCGCCATCCTGCGGGAGGCGCACAGCTGGATCAGGCTGGGGCTCCACCCCAACATCGCTTCGTGCTACTACGTCCTCGCCCTGGATTCGGTTCCGCACATCTTCATCGAGTACGTCAACGGCGGCAGCCTCACCGACTGGCTCAAGGCCGGCCGACTGAACGATCCCCGCACCGCCCTCTCGCTGGCCATTCAGTTCTGCCACGGCATGGAGTATACCCACCGCCACGGCATCATCCACCGCGACATCAAGCCCGCCAATATCCTCCTCAGTCAGGAGGGTATCGTCAAAATCACCGATTTCGGCATTCTGCTGCATCTGAGCGAGGAACAGCAGGGGGAACTGTTCGGCGGAGCGGACGAGGTATCCCGGGAAACCCTGACCCGCGGCTTCCGGGGTACCCCCGGCTATGCCTCGCCGGAGCAGTTCCGCGATGCCTCCCGGGTCGACCGGCGCTCGGACATCTTTTCCTTCGGCATCTGCCTGTGGCTGATGTTCTGCAGCGTCAAACCCTACCGGGCCAATTATCTGCAGACCCCGGTTCCGGAGCCGCTCCGGCCGGACGGTGGGGCGTTGCCGCCGACCTTGGCCACACTGCTGAAAAAATGTGTGGCCTATGCCCCGGAAGAGCGTTTTCAGGACTTCGCCGAGCTGCGGCAGGCGCTCGCCGCGGTCTACCGTGATCTCTTCCATTTCCCCTGTCCCTTCAACGAACTCGACGATATAGATCAACGTGCCGACAGCCTCAACAACCGAGCGGTTTCCTACCTGGAGCTCGGCAAGGAGGACAAGGCGGAAGCCGCCCTGCTGCAGGCGCTGGAGATCAACGACCATCTCGACGAAGCGGTCTACAACCGCCTGCTTCTTCAGTGGAGAAAGGGGGCGGTGGCCAGGGAACGGCTGCTGCGCCGGATAGACAACGCCATCCGCGGCTGTTCCCGGCGGGACTGGTTCGAGGATCTGCGCCGCCGGGTCGAAGGTGAAAGCGACAGCGACAAGGTCCTGCCGGCATGGCGGCTCTGCATTCCCCGCCGGCCCGCCGACCTCTACCGCGAGAGCCAGCTGCTGACCGCGACCCGGCGCACCATCGACAACAATCTTGAGGACGAACGACTGGACGAATGCCAGGAATCCCTCGTCAAGGCCTGGCAGGACATGCATTTCCGCCGTGACCGCGGTTTCACCAGGGTCTACGAGGAACTGCTCGCCAGGGGGCGGAAAAAGGAGGTGATCGGCATCCAGCGACTGATGACCCTGGCCTCGCCGGGGGCGCCGGTGGCCCGCCTCGTGCCGATTC
This sequence comes from Thermodesulfobacteriota bacterium, assembly GCA_040755255.1. Classification (GTDB taxonomy): domain Bacteria; phylum Desulfobacterota; class Desulfobulbia; order Desulfobulbales; family S012-135; genus JBFLZZ01. Next base: position 6,522 of record JBFLZZ010000033.1, on the reverse strand, counting down.
CTGGTGCAGCGCAGCTGTTGGCCCTGCTCGCCGACGGGCGGCTGGCGCTCTGCAATCCCGCCAGCCGTGAGACGCAGCCCTGGATGAAGGAACTGCAGACCGCCTCCGCCATCGCCGCCGGTGCGGTGGGCCTTGTGGTCGGTACCAGCGCGGGAAGCATTCACGTGATCGGTGCCAGAAAGGAGATGTGCCGCCACCTGCGCGCAGCCGGCAAACTCACCAGTCTCGCCCTCCAGCAGCAGGGTACCCTGCTGGCCGCGGGTTCGGTCACCGGCACGGTCTCCGTCTGGGACCTGGCGACGGGCCGCAGTAAAACCATGCATGCCGGAAACGGCGGCGCCGTACTGTCGCTGGCCATTCCCGGGCGACGGCAGCAGATCATCGCCGGCTGTGCCGACGGCAGTCTGCGGTTTTTCGATGGCGGGTCCGGCGAGTGTGAAAGGATCATCGAGACGGCACATCCGCTGCCGGTGCACGACATCGCGGTGGCGGCGGACGGCCTGCAGTTCGCCACGGTGTGCGGCGACCGCAAGGTACGGATCTGGGAGTGCGCCACCGGCAGGAGCATCAGGGAAATCACCGCCCATGCCGAAGCGGTCAGCGGCGCTCTGCTCACCGCCGATCATCGTCACTGTCTCACGGTTTCCATCGACGACACCCTCAGGGTATGGGAGTCGGAGCAGGGCGGGTGCGCCGCTCTCATGACAGGGGGGAGAGAGGGGCTGACCTGCCTGGCCGAAGGCCCCGCCCCGCATCTGTTTCTTGCCGGCGGCCAGGATGGGACGTTAGTGGTCGGAATGCTCATCTATCGGATGGAGTTTTCGTGATCGGCTTGTTGCGCAGGCTCACCGGCCGGTTGCCGGCGGTGAACGGCTTCGGCCGGACGGATACGGGCAGAGTGCGGTCCGGTAACGAGGACAGTTTCGCCCTCCTGGCCGACCGTAACCTCTTTCTGGTCGCCGACGGCATGGGCGGTCACAGGGCCGGCGAGGTGGCGAGCGCCATGGCGATCGGCGAAATGACCCGGCTGTGCACCGCGGCCGCTCTGGCCCGTATCACGATAACCGCGCAGGAAACCGAGCATTTCCTGCTTCGCGCCTTCCGGCAGACCAATGAAAAGGTCATGGCCGCGGCCGTCGCCGACCCGGACCGTGCCGGCATGGGGTGCACCCTGCTGGCAACCCTGATCGCCGGCGACACCGCCCATGTCTGCCATGTCGGCGATTCCCGCTGCTACCTCGTGCGCGACGGCGACGCGATGCGGATCACCACCGATCACAGCTCGGGTGAAAGCAGTCGGCACGTGCTTACCCGCAGCATCGGTTTTCCCTTCACCGTTGACCCGGAATACCGCGTCCTGGCGGTCCGGAGCGGCGACCGCCTGCTGCTGTGCACCGACGGCCTGTGGAGCATGGTGGAAGACGGGCGCATCGCCGCGATCATCGGTGCGGCGACTTCTCCGGAAGACGCCTGCGACCGTCTCGTCGACGCTGCCAACGTTGCCGGCGGCCTCGACAACATCACCGCGCTGGTCATCGCCATCGGCAACTGACTGCCATCCCCTATCGACGCTGAGGTCCGGACGGGGAGGAGATCAGCTTCTCCACGCTCTTGACACAGGTCTGCGCGAAGCTGTCGAAACTCTCGCAGACGGTTTCCACGAAGACATGCTGGTTCTGTTCGTATCTGCAGGTGGTCCGGTACCGGCAGGATCCGGCGAAGCTGTCCCAGTGCTGGCAGCGTTCGCGACACTCCAGGTCGCCGAGCAGGTGCCGCTTCTCTTCGAAGAGGCATTTCTGATGGAAATCGTCCCAGTGCTGGCATTCGGTGAGGATGACCGGGGTCGGGTGGTCCCGGGGGCCGCAGTACACTGCGAGTCCATCTTTCTCATAACTCTGCCCCGGATCGAGATACACCTGTTGCGCCTGGCCGAGGCTGGGGAGGGCGAGCAGCAGCGCCAGGGTCATCGTCTTGTTCATTGCACCATCCTCCGTAGCGGCGCGACCGTGGAATCACGGAGCGGGTAAAGGGCAGGAGAGAGGCCAACGGCCTTTTGCCGACCGTATCCTACCACGGCCAAACCGAAGACTCATCGTCTTTTCCCGCCGGCGCGGCCGCGGCCGCGCTTTGTCACCCTTGCGGTTTTCGCCAGATCCGGTATACACTGCACCACTTCCTAGCAAGACCGCCATGCTGCTCGAACTCCATCTGAAAAACCTCGTTCTCATCGACGATCTCCGCATTCTTCTCCATCCTGGTCTCAACGTCTTTACCGGCGAGACCGGCGCGGGAAAATCCATTTTTCTCCAGGCGGTGTCCCTGCTCGCCGGTGGTCGCGCCTCAGCCGGCCTGGTCCGGGCCGGTGCCGACGAAGCGGTGGTCGAGGCGCTTTTCGAACTGGGACGCCAGGATGAACTGGCACCGCTGCTTTCGGAACAGGGATACGAATCCGCCGATACGCTGCTGCTGCGCCGGCTCATCGGAACGAGCGGTCGCAGCCGTTTCTACCTCAACGGCCAGATGGCAACGGCGAAACTGGCGGGGGAGGTGGCGGAGCGGCTGCTCGCCATCGCCAGCCAGCACGAACATCAGCTGTTGCTGCAGCCCTCCGCCCATCGCCAGCTGCTCGATTCCTACGGCGGGCTCGAAAGCGAGGTCGCCGGCTATGCCCTGCTGCATGAGCGCTGGCTTGCGGTGCGGAAAGAAAAGGAGCGCCTTGAGGAGATGACCCGGGAGCGGGAGCAGCGGCTCGATATCCTCTCCTTTCAAGTTAAGGAGATCGAAGGGGCCGCGCCCACCCCGGGGGAGGACGAGGCCCTCCGCAAGGAGAAGGAGCGGCTGCGCAACAGTGAGGGCCTGCGTCAGGCCGGCAGCGGCGCGGTCGCTACCCTTGACCGCCTGCTCGTTGACTTTTTGCTGCCGGTGCGGCGCGAGCTCGAAAAGATGGCGGCCATGGACGACGGCCTGTGCAAAAGCGCCGCCACCGTCGCCGATTGCGGCTATCTGCTCGAAGACGTCTCTCTGAACCTTTCCCGTTATCTTGACCGCCTGCCCGAGGATGCGGCGGAGCTTGACCGGGTGACCGCCCGCATCGACCTGCTCGAAAAGCTCAAACGCAAATACGGGGTAAGCCTGGACGACGTCATCGCCCACGGCGAAGCGGCCCGTCGCGAACTGGATACCCTGGAGCGCCTCGATGTCGAACTGTGCGATATCGACCGCAGTCTGGCCGCGCATCTGCAGCAGGCTCTGGCGGCGGCCGCCGCACTGAGCGAGGCCCGCCGCCGGATCGCCGGGCAACTTGCGGCAAAGATGGAGGCGGAACTGCGCTCGCTCTCCATGCCGCATGCCCGCTTCGTCGTTGATTTTGCCGGCGGCGACCAGGATATCTCCCCGGAACGTTTGCGACGGCACGGATGTGACGACCTGCAGTTCCTGTTTTCCGCCAACCCCGGCGAAGAGCTGCGGCCCCTGGCCAGGATCGCCTCGGGCGGCGAGCTTTCCCGGATGATGCTGGCACTGAAATGTCTGGCCGCCGGCCGCGATCAGGTGGAAACCGTGCTTTTCGACGAGATCGACGCCGGCATCAGCGGCGTGGCGGCCGAGGCGGTTGCGGTCAAGATCGGCGAGCTCGCCGTGCATCATCAGGTGCTGTGCATCACCCACCTGCCGCAGATCGCCGCCGGCGCCGACCGGCATCTATTGGTGCAAAAACTTGTGGAAAACGGTCAGACCCGTACCGAGATATCGCCATTGTCCGAGGCGTCGCGTGCCGGGCAGCTCGCCAGGATGTTGGACGGGGAATCGGTTTCCGGCCGCACCATGGCCTATGTCGAGGAATTGCTCGAACGCGCCGCGCGCAGAAAGAACACGGGGGAGGTCCTTTGACCGCCAGGGCCCTGGCCCTGTTCTCCGGCGGGCTCGACAGCCTGCTGGCCTGCCGGGTGATCATGGAGCAGGGGATCGAGGTGCGGGCGGTGAAGTTCGTCACCCCCTTTTTCGGCTACGAGCTGCTGGAGCACAGTGCCGGCTATTGCCGGGACATCCGGGAAAGATACGGCATCGAAGTATCGCTCCGTGACCTCAGCGAACCGTACCTCGACATGCTGCTTGCGCCGGTGTACGGCTACGGCAGAAACTTCAACCCCTGCGTCGACTGTAAGATCCTGCTGCTCAGAGAGGCGCGGCGGATGATGAGCGATATCGGTGCCGATTTCCTGATCACCGGTGAGGTCATCGGCCAGCGGCCCATGTCGCAGCGGCGCGATACTCTGCGGGTGATCGAGCGGGACAGCGGCTGCGACGGCCTGCTGCTGCGGCCGCTCTGCGCCCGTCACCTGCCGGTGACCCGCGCCGAGGAGAGCGGTCTGGTCGATCGGCAAAGACTGTACGGGTTCGGCGGCCGCACCCGTACGCCGCAGATCGAACTGGCCGCCCGGTTCGGAATCGGCGAGTATCCCGCCCCGTCCGGCGGCTGTGTGCTTACCGACCCCAACCGCGCCCAGCGGATCAGAAAGTTTCAGGAGATACGGGGCAGACTGCCCGTCGAAGACGCCCGCCTGCTCCTGCTCGGCAGGCATTTCCTGCTGCCCGGCGGCGCTTGGCTGGTGCTCGGGCGCTACAGCGCCGATAACGACCTGCTGGAACGGCTGCGCCTGCCGACCGATCGCATGCTGATGGCGGTCAACCGACCCGGACCGCTGGCCCTGCTGCGCTACGTCGCACAACAGGACGATGTGGCACTGGCGGCCGCGGCCGTTCTCCATTTCGGCAAGAAGGTGGAGGGCGAGCCGCTTGAGCCGGTGGCGGTGTTCTCCGCCGCCGGCCGGGAAGAGGTGTGGGCGTCGCCCTGCCGCGAGATGGATTTCTCGCGGTTTCGCCTCTGCGCCTAGCGCCGGCTCAATCGGCGGGATCGAATTTTTTCAGTTTGCTGTTGAGGGTCTTACGGGTGATCTGCAGCCGCCTGGCCGCCTCGCTCTTGTTGCCGCCGGTCTCGTCCAGGGTGCGGAGGATCATCCGGATCTCGGCGTCCTCCAGTGTCGCCGGTTCGGGGGCGGCCGCGACCGGGGCGGATTGTTCCTGCACCCATTTGCCGATGGTGAGCGGCAGGGAAGCCTCGTCGAGGTAATCGCCGCGCAGCAGGATGACGCCTCGCTCGATGGCGTTCTCCAGCTCGCGGACGTTGCCCGGCCAGGGGTAGCGGCGCAGCAGGTCCATGCAGGCCGGGGTGATGCCGGCCACCACCCGGTGATTCTTGCGGGCGAATTTTTCGAGAAAGAAACCGGCGAGCAGGGGGATGTCGTCGGCGCGGGTACGCAGGGGCGGCACCTCCAGGTTGACGACGTTGAGGCGGTAGTAGAGATCCTCGCGGAAGCGGCCGCCGCGCACTTCCTCGGCCAGATTGCGGTTGGTGGCCGCCAGTACCCGAACGTCGACCTTCTGGTGTTCCTGGCCGCCGACCCGTTGGATCTCCTGTTCCTGGAGCACGCGCAGCAACTTGGCCTGCATCGCTGGCGAGGTCTCGCCGATTTCGTCGAGGAAGATAGTGCCGCCATCGGCCTGGACGAATTTTCCCTCCCGCCTGCGGTCGGCCCCGGTGAAGGCCCCCCGTTCGTGGCCGAAGAGTTCCGATTCCAGCAGGGTTTCCACCAGGGCGGCGCAGTTGACCGGAACGAAGGGGCCGCCGGCCCGTTTACTGTTGCGGTGCAGGGCGGCGGCAATCAGTTCCTTGCCGGTTCCCGACTCGCCGCTGATCAGCACCGTTGCCTCGGAGGGGGCGACGTAGGCCATGGTTTCCAGAAGAGTCCGCATCGGCAGGGATGCGCCGATGATGCCGGTGGCGTCAAAGGCCGGCAGCGGATTGTTGGCCGAACTTTCCACCGCGATCAGCTGGCGATGCTCGACCGCGTTCTCGAGGATGCGGCGCAGCCGTTCGAAATCAAGCGGCTTGGTGAGATACTCGCGGGCGCCGCGCTTCATGGCCAGCACGGCGTCGTCTACCGTCGAGTAGGCGGTCATGATGATCACCGGGATCGCCGGGTTGAGCCGGTTGATTTCGCCGAGGGCGGTCATGCCGTCCATGCGTGCCATGCGCACGTCCATCAGAATGGCGTCAAAGGGGCGCTCCCGCACCCGGGCCACCGCGGTATCGCCGTCTTCGGCCTCGCTCACCCGGAATCCCCATTCGCCGAGCATGGTGCTGAGCATGAAACGATGGGCGGTATCGTCATCGACCACCAGGATGGCGGTTTGGTCGTCTGGCATGGTGGCTCCTGTTAGCCTTCTGATTTCACAAGGAAAAGAATTTTCCACTCTTGACAGAGGAGTATAAACGGGGTAGGTAGGCGAAGCAATCCCCGCCTCCTTCCCACGAGAAAAAAATGGTGAGAGAGTTCCGGCGATCTGCTACAATTTTTCCAGTAGCGCCACCGTAGCTCAGTTGGTAGAGCAACTGATTCGTAATCAGTAGGTCTGCGGTTCGATTCCGCATGGTGGCTCCATAAAATCAAGGGGTTACGGGTT
>JBFLZZ010000032.1:0-43327 GCA_040755255.1 Thermodesulfobacteriota bacterium | reverse complement strand
CGACGCGCAGGAATCCGCGGCGGCCAACAGCTTCGGCGCCAATGCCGGCATCATTGTCGGCGACCGGGGGATCATCGTGGTCGACACCCTGGTCTCGGCCAGGGAGGCCCGGCGGTTCATCGAGGACGTCCGGAAAATCTCGGACAAACCGATCCGCTATATCATCAACACCCACTACCATCTCGACCATTCATTCGGCAACGCGGAGTTCGCCGGACTGGGGGCAACGATCGTCGCCCATGTCAACTGCGCGGACGAGATGCGGCACAAAGCGGCGGCCGCCCTTGCCGGAGCGGCGGATTTCGGCCTGACCCCCGAAGATATGGGCGGGACCCGAATCGCCTACCCGGAGATCACCTTCACCGACAAGTTGCGGCTGGACCTGGGCGGGGTCGAGGCGGAACTCATTTTCATCGCACCCGCCCATTCCAAGGGCAGCATCGTGGTGTCCGTGCCGCGGGAAAAGGTCGTCTTCGCCGGCGATATCCTGTTCACAGAGTACCATCCCTACATGGGCGAGGGTGACATCGAAGGTTGGCAACGAAATCTCGATTTCCTGGCAACGCTTGGCTCGGAACGGATCATTCCCGGGCACGGCCCGTTATCGGGCAACGAGGACTTGGCCGACATGAAGGCCTATCTCACCCTCTTTGACAACAAGGCCAGGGAACTGACCGCCGCGCCCGGTAAGCTGGAGGAGATGACGGCGCAGATGAAAGCAGTCCTGCCCGCGCGAAAACAGGCGGAATGGCTGATCGGCGCAAGCCTGCAAGGCAAATACCTCACGGGAACGGCCCAGGACGAAAACAAGCGGTAACCCCTGGCCGGCCGCCTCGAGCGGAGAGGACCGCCGCCGCAAAGGATAAGAGGAGCACCGGTGCGAACATTTCCTGCACTTGTTCTGGCGATGGTCATCGTTTGGTGCTGTGGCGTTCTCCGGCCGCAGGCCTTCGCCGGCGAGGCGGTCGCAACCGGCGATTCCTACCAGACAGTTCTGAAAAAGAAGGGCACACCGACGAGTTATATCAAAAGCGGCCGGAACGAACTGTTGTTCTACGGCGCTACCATAATCGAACTCATGGATGGCGAAGTGGTGGCCGTTGATGGCCGGAAACCGCTACCGCCCCGCGACCCGGCGCCGGCGGCGAGGAACGGCGAGGAAAAAGGGAAAGGCCCCACCGCCGGCGCGGATCCGCCCAGGCGGATCATCGATGTCCGGCAACAGGGCAAGGCCATCGATATCCGGCAGTACCTGGTGCCGGGAGCCTTCACGGTGGTCGCGTTCTATGCCGACTGGTGACCTGCCTGCCGCACAAGACTCCCCGGTCTGGAGGAGATGGTCCGAGGCGAAAAAAATGTTTTCCTGCGCAAGATCGACATCGGCAACTGGAACACCGTGATAACCGCCAAATACAAGGTGCAAAGCATCCCGAATTTTCGGCTCTTCGGCCCCGATCTGCGGCAGCTCGGAGAACCGACCACCAGTGTCCGGACGATTGCCGAACGCATCAGGGAGCGCGTGCGTGGGACTTGAAGTGTCGATGACTGCAGCGGGTTTTCCCGTTCGGCCAGGGAAACCACAGACAATCGGCTCGTTTTCTCTGGGGACTGGGGTCGGACCACGCTAACTGGTGGCTGGGGACTGGGGTCGGACCACGCTAACTGGTCAATAATGCGAAATTATTCAGTATACAAATGCCGTTTTTGCCGCCAATATCGATTTTTTTTAGGGCCAAAATGGCGGTTATTGCTGGCAGATTGGCGTAGCTCCGGGAACAGCATACAGAGCTATCTTGGGGTCATGTAAAGGGTCAGGCTTGCAAGTTGTCAAGTAGAGGGGGTGAAAAATATTCTATTCCCGCCATGGCACGCAAGCCACGCATTCATCTTCCAGGCGGTCTCTACCACGTCATCCTTCGCGGCAATGGCGGCCACCCGTTTTTCTTGCAGACGACGATCGGCACCGTTTCTTCCTCCTGCTCTACCCGGAACTCAAAGCCGTCCCAAAACCACCACACCGTGGTCTGTCGCCTTTTTCCTTTTTCTCACCGCGAGCAATGACTTCACGAATTATGCGTGCTGCACGTATATTACGTGCATGGGGGGTGCGAGGTGTAAACGGGTTGCCTTCGGAAGGTTGACATGAAGCAGAATATCACCGTTTCCATTGACAAGGAGTTGATCCGGAAGGCTCGGGTTCTGGCGGCAAACGCTCCATTTCCATCAGCCGACTGTTGAGCGAGGAGCTTGCCGATATCGTCATCGGGAATGAAAATTACGAATGTGCCCGGGCCAAGGCGATGGCCGAACTGCTGAGGGGCTTCCATTTTGGCGGTACGCCGGCATCAAGGGAAGAACTCCATGAGCGGTGAGGTGATTTTCGTCGACACCAACATCCTGGTTTATGCCTATGATGCCGATGCCGTCTCCAAAAAAGTGAAGGCTGCCCGGGTCATCCAGGATTTGTGGGATTCCATGAATGGGATGTTGAGCACCCAGGTGGTGCAGGAATTCTACATCAATGCCACCCGCAAAATTCTCCAGCCTCTTCCTTCTGCAGTCGCCAGAGGGGTCATCGAAAACTATCTCGTCTGGCGGGTTCAACTCATCGTCCCCGCTACGATCCTGCGTGCATCGGAATTCCAGGAGAGGCATTCCTTGTCGTTCTGGGATGCCATGATTGTCGCAGCCACCTGTGAAGGCAACGCGAACGTGCTTCTCAGCGATAATCTCAACCACGGCCGGTTGATCGAAGGGATCAGGATCGAAAATCCCCTGCTCTGACCTTTGGCCGTGACAGATCTGAGGACATGGCAACGAAGCCCATCGTCCGGCGAGGGGACAAGTCTGCCTTCGGCTTTCCGGGCGGGTGGCGTTCAACCGGCTGACCAGGACTTCTCCGGTCATGGCTCGACCGGCCGGCCCACCTTCAGTCAACTCCGAAGGGGGAGGGCGGGTTTGGCCGCAACCGGGATGAGGCGGCGGCGAAGCGTTGCTTCCCCTCCCGGGTGGTGGAAGTATTTCCTTGACGGTAGTGGCCGCTGCAAGTATTTTGCCCCCTCACCATCGACAAGCTTCATCCCGTTTCTCCTCTTCTCCTTCTCCCTTTTCCGGATACACCCATGATCATCGCCTCCAACATCAGCCTCTCCTATGGCAAGAGGGTCCTGTTCAAGGACGTCAACATCAAATTCACCCCGGGCAACTGCTACGGCCTGATCGGCGCCAACGGCACGGGAAAATCGACCTTCCTGAAGATCCTCGCCGGCGAACTCGAGGCCAACAAGGGCGAGATCAGCGTCGATCCCGGCGAGCGCATCGCGGTGCTGCGCCAGGACCATTTCAGTTTCGACGAACACAGCGTGCTCCACACCGTGATCATGGGCCACAACAGACTCTACGAGGTGATGCTGGCGCGGGAGGAGATCTATTCCCGTGGCGAATTCACCGAGGAGGACGGCATCAAGATCGGCGAGCTGGAATCGGAATTCGCCGAGATGAACGGCTACGAGGCGGAGGCCGAGGCGGCGGTGCTGCTGAACGGCCTCGGCATCGCCGAGGACCTGCTGCCCAGGAAGATGAAGGAGCTGGACGGCGGCCAGAAGGTGCGGGTGCTCCTCGCCCAGGCCTTGTTCGGCCAGCCCGACATCCTGCTGCTCGACGAACCCACCAACCACCTCGACCTGAAATCGATCAACTGGCTGGAGGAGTTCCTCATCCGTTTTCCCAACACGGTGATCATCGTCTCCCACGACCGCCATTTCCTCAACCAGGTCTGCACCCACATCGCCGACATCGACTACGGCCAGATCCGGGTGTACGTCGGCAACTACGATTTCTGGTACCAGGCGAGCCAGCTCGCCGTCCGCCAGCGGCAGCAGGCCAACAGCCGCGCCGCGACGCGGATAAAGGAACTCACCGAGTTCATCCAGCGCTTCAGTTCCAACGCTTCCAAGGCGCGGCAGGCCACCGCCCGCAAGAAGCTGCTCGATAAGATCACCGTCGAGGACCTGCCGGTGTCGTCGCGCAAGTATCCGTTCATCGTCTTCAAGCCGGAACGGCCCTGCGGCGACGTCATCCTCGAGATCGACAACCTGGGCAAGGAGATCGACGGGGTGAGGGTACTGGACGGCTTTTCCCTGTCGGTGAACAAGGGGGACAAGATCGCCTTTGTCGGTACCAACGGCATCGCCAAGACCACCCTGTTCAGGATTCTCACCGGCGAGCTCGAACCCGATTCCGGCAGCTTCCGCTGGGGGGTGACCATCACCCACAGCTATTTCCCCAAGGACAATTCCGCCTATTTCGACAAGGAGATCAGCCTGGTGGATTGGCTGCGCCAGTACGCCCCCCCTTCCGAGGGCGAGACCTTCGTCCGCGGATTCCTAGGCCGGATGCTGTTTTCCGGCGAGGAGGCGCTGAAGAAGGCCACCGTGCTCTCCGGTGGCGAACGGGTGCGCTGCATGCTGTCGCGGATGATGCTGTCGTCGGCCAACGCCCTCATCCTTGACGAGCCCACCAACCATCTCGATCTCGAAACGATCACCGCCCTCAACAACGCCCTGGCCGAATTTTCCGAGGTGATCCTCTTCACCTCCCACGACCACGAGCTGGTGGCGACGGTGGCCAACCGCATCGTCGAGATCACCCCGGGCGGGGTCATCGACCGGATGATGCCCTTCGAGGACTACCTGCAGGATCAGGATGTGGCCCGGGCGCGGGAGAGCATGTGCCCCGGCGGGTCGCTGGACCTGTAACAGCCGCTTTGCCCTTCCCCCCTGGATCGCCACGCTTCGCTCGCGACGGCGTGGGCGGGTTTTCCTCCTCGTCATTGCGAGAAGCGCAGCGACGAAGCAATCCAGGCAGAGCCGCCAGTCCGCCTCCGGTGGCACCGGCTGCCGGCATCCGGTTCTGCCGCTGCCCTGTTTCTGGATCGCCACGCTTCGCTCGCGATGACGCCGCGAGCTTCTCCGTCTTCGCGAGGAACAACGTGATGGACGAAGCGAGCCAGAACGACCCCGACACCACCTGCTACCCGGGTAGTTTACCGCGCGTGTGGCCGCCGCTGGCAGGGACGTGGAGTCGCTGAAGGCAAAGGAGATGTGGTGCTGCCGCGCCGGGCTCAGCAGATGCGGGGCAGGGGATGGCCGGCCAGCATGTCGAGGAGCCGCTTGCTGCCCAGCTTGGTTTTGAGATAGACGCGGCCGGGGTGCTCGGCCACCACCCGGCCGATGATTGCCGCCTCGCCGCCGAACGGGCTGCGGCGGATGGCGGCCAGCGCCTCTTCCGCCCGGGAATTTTCGACAAAGGCGAGCAGCTTGCCTTCATTGGCGAGATAGAGGGGGTCGAGGCCGAGCAGTTCGCAGGCGCCCCTGACGTCGGCGCGCACCACCAGCCGGTCTTCGAGAATTTCCATCCCCACCCCCGAGGCAGCGGCGATCTCGTTGACCGTGGTGGCGACACCGCCGCGGGTCGGGTCGCGCAGACAGCGGAGATCGTGGCCCACCGCCCGCAGCAGTTCCGCCACCATGGCATACAGCGGTGCCGTGTCGCTCCGGAAGCCGCCGGTAATATTCAGGCCCTGCTGACGGCAGAGGATGGTGACCCCGTGGTCGGCCATGCTGCCGCTCATGAGAATCGCATCGCCCACCCGGGCGTTGGCGCCGCTCAGCCGCCAGTCGCCCTCCACCACCCCGATGCCGGCGGTATTGATGAAGATCCTGTCCGCCTTGCCGGCGGGCACCACCTTGGTGTCGCCGGTGACGAGGGCGACGCCGGCCGCGTCCGCCGCCCGTTTCATGCTGAGCGCGATCCGTTCCAGATCGGCCATCGCCAGACCCTCTTCCAGAATCATCCCCACCGACAGGTACAGCGGCCGCGCCCCGCGCATGGCAAGGTCGTTGACCGTACCGTTCACCGCCAGCTCGCCGATGTCGCCGCCGGGAAAGAAGATCGGGTCGACCACATAGGAATCCGTCGAGAAGGCCAGCCGGCCGCCGGGGTTGTCCAGCAGGGCGCAATCCTCCAGCGGGCGCAGGGCGGGATTGTCGAAGACGCGGCGGAAGAGATCGGCCACCAGCTTGTGGGAGGCCTTGCCGCCGCTGCCGTGGTCGAGGTTGATCCGTTGGTCCTGCATGAATGACCTCAGTCTTGGTAGCGGTAACGGGCGGCGCATGCCCCTTCCGAGGAGACCATGCAGGGGCCGACCGGGCGTTCCGGCGTGCAGGCCGAACCGAACAGCTTGCACACCTCCGGGGAGATGATCCCTTTGAGAACCGCGCCGCACCGGCACCCCGCGGGTTCGCGGGTCGGTTCCACCGTGATGGCGAAACGGCGGTCGGTGTCGAAATCGGCATAGCGGTCGTTGATCGCAAGGCCCGAGTCGGCTATTTCCCCAAGACCGCGCCAGCGGGCATCGACCGTTTGGAAGACTTGTGCCATCACCTCCCTCGCCCTGGCGTTGCCCTGGCGGGTGACCGCGCGCTGGTAGGCGATTTCGACCCTGGCCTCGCCCTGCTCGATCTGCCGGGCGAGCATGACGATTCCCTGCAGGATGTCCACCGGCTCGAAGCCGGTGATCACGCAGGGAATGCGGTATCGCTCCGCCAGGGGCAGATAGGCGTCGGCGCCGATGACGATGGAAACGTGGCCGGGACAGATGAGGCCGGACACCGCAACCTGCGGGTCGTCGACCAGGGCGGTGAGCGCCGGCGGCATCACCTTGTGGGAGGAGAGCACCGAGAAATTGCGGATCCGTTCCGCTTCCGCCTGGAGGATGGCTCCGGCCACGGTAGGCGTGGTGGTCTCGAAGCCGACGCCGAGGAAGATCACCTGCCGGTCCGGATTCTCACGGGCCATTGCCACCGCATCCAGGGGTGAATAGACCACCCGCACGTCGGCGCCGGCCGTCATTTCCGCGCGCAGGGTGGAGCTGCTGCCCGGCACCCGCAGGAGATCGCCGAAGGTGGCGACGATCACCCCGGGCAGTCTTGCCGCGCCGATGCAGCGGTCGATGTCGGCGGTGGCGGTGACGCATACCGGGCAGCCCGGGCCGGAGGTCAGGGTGATGCCCTCCGGCATCAGTTGCCGGATGCCGGCACGGGCGATGGATACGGTATGGGTGCCGCAGACCTCCATGAGACGGACGTTTTCCAGGCGGAGACTCCGCAGGTGGGCGGCGAGTTGCTGCGCTGTTTTACCGTCGCGGAAGGAAGCGAGTCCGTTCATCGTTTTTCTCCGGCGTGGTGCGGGAAATGGTTGCCGCGGGGGATCTGTTTCTTCATCGACATGGCAGGAAAGCTGTTGAGAAGATTGCGGAATAGAGTACAGTCTATCCTCGGTGCAGCCAATGTTTTTCTTGCCGTGTTTGCAGGGCGGCAGGAGATGCGCGGCGGCCGGGGTACAAGCGCGGGGGAAAAGCGTCATGAGCCGAAAGAAACACCGGATCCTCTACGTCGACGACGAGCCGTCCCATCTCTGGATTTTCCAGAAATGCTTCGAAAAGGAGTACGATATCCTCGTCGCCGAGGACGCGGAAAAGGGCATCGATCTCTTCGAATTCCATCCCGATATCGCCGTGGTCCTTGCCGATCTGTGCATGCCCGGCATGAGCGGGGTCGAACTGATGAGCAGGGTCTTTGCCATCAATCCCTATCCCATTCGCATCCTGATCACCGGTCACGGCAGTCTGCAGAACATCACCGACGCGGTCAACAGCGGTCATATCTTCCAGTACGTCGCCAAGCCCTGGGACGAGAACCTGATGCAGGCCGTGCTCCGCAAGGCGACGGAGATCTACGCGCTCATCGTCGACAACCACCGGATGAGCCTCCAGCTCAAACGCAAGAACGAACAGCTGGCCGGCGATCTCAAAAAGCGGCGGCTGGTGGAGGTGAACCTCATCCGCAGCCAGGAGCATATCCGGCAGCTCACCCGGGAACTCCTGCGGGTGCAGGAGAACGAACGGCACCGTATCGCCCTGGACCTGCACGACAAGGTGGCCCAGGATCTTTCCTCGCTCAAGCTGATGGTGGAGGCCATGGCATCCGAGGTGCGCGCCGACGCCAGCGTGATCACCCATTGGCGGAAAGAGCTGCTCGATGTGCTGCAGAAGTCGATCAACGTGGTTCGCGATCTTTCCTACACCCTGCGGCCGCCGGCCCTGTCCCATTTCGGTCTGTTCGACCCGCTCCAGGAATACTGCGAGGAGGTGGCCGCCAAACACAACATCCGCCTCGATTTCCGCACCGTCAACGTCGATCACCTCTCCCTGCCCTACGAGACCGCCATCAATCTCTACCGGCTGGCCCAGGAGGCGATGAACAACATCTGCATGCATGCGGAGGCGGATCGCGTCCAGGTCGAGCTCAGAGGCGGCAACGAGCGGCTGGTCCTGTCGCTGGTGGACAACGGCAAGGGCTTTGATTTCGACACCACCATGCAGCGGGCCCTGGAGGAACGCCGCATGGGACTGCGGAGCATGGACGAGCGCATCGGTCTGCTTCACGGTCTGCTCACCATCGACTCCAAGCCGGGGCAGGGCACGGTCATCCGTGCCGAGGTGCCGGTCGTCTGACCCCATCATCCGTTTTTTCTCATCCACCACCCCGCCACCGCCTGGCCGAGGCTGATGCAGCCGTCGTTGGGCGGCAGCAGCCGGTGCCGGCAGACCCGCAGGCCTGCTGAGGCGACTCTGTCGGCAATCCCTTCACCGATCAGCGCGTTCTGGAACACCCCGCCGGAAAGCACCACCGTATCCAACCCGTGCTTCGCGGCCGCTGCCACGGCGGTCGCGGCGAAGGCCTCGACGACCATCCGATGGAAGCGGCCGGCGGCGAGGCCCGCGGGTGTTCCCCTGTCCATGTCTTCGATAAGGGCCAGGAGACCGGGCAGGGGATCGATGACCACCGGCGTTCCCGTGGAAAGACTGTAGGGATAGAAGCCGGCACCGCCGGCGGCAATCGCCGCCATTTCCAGCTCCAGGGCCGCCTGGCCTTCGTGGGTGCAGGTCCCGCGGATACCGGCGAGGGCGGCGGCGGCGTCGAACAGACGGCCGCAGCTCGAGGTGAGCGGCGCGTTGACTCCGGCCTCCATCATCTTTACCAGGGCCCGGGCCACGGGGCGGCGCCCTTCGAGCAGGGACAGGGGCAGATCGACAACGCCGCTGCCGTGCACCGCATGCAGGCAGGCGAGCGCCATGCGCCACGGTTCGCGGATGGCGGCCTCGCCGCCGGGCATGGGGACGGGCCGGAGATGGGCGAGCCGTTCGAAACCGTCGAGTCGCGCCAGGAGAACCTCGCCGCCCCAGACCGTGGTGTCGCTGCCGTAGCCGGTGCCGTCCAGGGTGATCGCCACCACCGGCCCGGCAAGGCCGTGTTCCGCCATGACGCTCACCGCATGGGCGTGATGGTGCTGGACGGCAACGGTGTCGCCGCCGTGGCTGGAGGCGTAGTCGCTTGTGAAGTAGCCGGGGTGGAGATCGTGGGCGACCAGTTCCGGGCTCACCTGCAGCAGCTTTTCGAGATGGGCGATGACCTCGACCAGGTTTTCCTGGGTGGCGAGCAGGTCGGGCTCGCCGAGGTGCTGGCTGACAAAGGCCTGCCTCCCCCGGGTCAGGCAGACCGTGTTCTTCATGTTGCCGCCCACGCCGAGAACGCGGCCGTTGTCCCGGGAGAGCGGCAAGGGGGACGGCGCGTAGCCGCGGGCACGGCGGATGAGGATGGGCGGCGATTGCGGTCGGACGACGGAATCGTCGATGGCGGTGACGATTCTCCGGTCGTGGAGCAGAACATACCGGGCGATGCCGGCGAGCTTTTCCATAGCCGCGCCGTTGTCGCGGACGATGGGCTCCCCGGCCAGGTTTCCCGAGGTCATCACCAGGGCCAGGCCCGGCCACAGGTCGAGGAGCAGGATGTGGAGCGGCGTGTAAGGCAGCATGATGCCGACGAGGGGAATGGCGGGCGCCACCGCCTCCGCGAGCGGGCAGGGGGCCTTTTTCGGCAGCAGGACGATGGGTTTCTCCCGGCTCGTCAGCAGTTTTTCCGCCTGCTCGGAGGGGACGGCGAAGCGGCGCAGCGCGGCCAGGGAGGCGGCCATGACCGCGAAGGGTTTATGGGGCCGATCCTTGTAGCGGCGCAGGCGGCCGAGGGCCTCATCGTTCTCCGCGTCCACCACCAGGTGAAAGCCGCCGATTCCCTTGATCGCCAGGATGTTCCCCTGCTGCAGCAGGGCGGCGGCGGTGGCGAGCGGTTCGCCGGCGACGGCTGCACCACCGGCGTCCACCAGGCAGATTTGCGGACCGCAGGCGGGACAGCAGGTGGCCTCGGCATGAAACCGGCGGCTGTCCGGGTCCCGGTACTCGGCAAGACAATCCGGGCACATGGCGAACGGGGCCATGGCGGTGCGCTGCCGGTCGTAGGGAAGATCGTCGATGAGGGTGTAGCGGGGGCCGCAGTCGGTGCAGTTGATGAAGGGATAGCGGTAGCGGCGGTCGCCGGGGGAAAACAGTTCCTGCCGGCAGCGGGGACAGACGTCGGCATCCGGGGTGACGAGCACCGTCTTGGCCGCGTCCCGCCTGCTTGCGTCGATACGGAACCCGGTCGGGGCGGGACCGTCGACAGGCGCCACCTCCACCGCGTCGAGGCGGGCGAGCGGCGGGGGGGCGTCGCGCAAACGGTCGATGAGCCTGTCGATGGCGGCGGGCAGTCCCCAGACCTCAATCACCACCCCGGCGGGGGTGTTGACCACCGAACCGGCGAGATCGAGGGCCGCGGCCAGCCGGTTGACAAAGGGCCGGAATCCGACCCCCTGGACGATGCCGGTGACGGTGATCCTCGCACCTCGGCCGCTGCCCCCGGCCGATTCAGTGGACGAGCTTGCTTTTCCGGTCGTAGTCGAAATGGTCGTCCTGCTCCGGGGTGTGGCAGCGCAGACAGACGGCCGCCGCGGGTTTTTTCTGCGGATGTACGGATTCCGGCGCGGCGGCGTGGGCGAGGCCCGGGCCGTGGCAGGCCTCGCAACCCACCTGCAGCAGGTTTTCCGGCAGGGTGAGGAGGTAGGGTTCATTGCCGGTGATCACCCCGGTCACATGGCAGACGATGCATTCGCCGTTGAACTGCTGTCCCTTGGTTTCCAGGGAATCGAAGGCGCGGGCGTGTCTGGTCTGCTGCCAGCGTCCGGCGATGTCGCGGTGGCAGGCGGTGCAGCTGTTGTGGCCGGCATAGCCCGCGTCCCTCGGTGTCGCCAGGGGAGTGGCGGGCAGCGCTCCCCCTTTGGCGGCGATCTGCTGGTTGGCGGCGGCGATCTCCGTCTTGATCCGTTCGGTGATCAGCAGCACGTCGGCCCGGTCGGGCATGCTGGATTCGAGCCCGATGAAGGAGGCGGCGAAGGTGGAGGGCGGATTGGTCGGATCGGCCTGGGCCGCGTTCCGCCGCAGCCCGGCGAGGAGAGTTTCCTCCTGCCGGCGCTGCTCGATCAGCCGATTGTAGGCGGAAAGTCCGGCGGGGTCGGACTTGAAGACCTCGGTCGGGGCGCCGCGCTGCTCGATGCGGCGGATCTGCCAGCTCAACCGGTCGATGGTGCTCTGTTTGCCGCGGATCTGCTCGGCGAGGTCGGCGCCGGCCCAGCCGCTCGCGCCGTGCCAGTCGATGTCGAGGACGCCCAGGTATTTGCCCTGGTTGGTGACATGGGTGATGAGCGTCCTGCCGACCGCAACCGGCGGTTTGTTGCCGGCGCCGCCTTCGGCCTCGAAGATCAGCGAGACGTCGGGATGGCTTCTGGCGATTTCCAGGTTTTCCTGGGTGGTGAGGGCGGAGAGCAGAACGATCACATCGCACTGGCCGCGCAACCGGT
The DNA here is from genome assembly GCA_040755255.1 of Thermodesulfobacteriota bacterium. Taxonomy (GTDB): domain Bacteria; phylum Desulfobacterota; class Desulfobulbia; order Desulfobulbales; family S012-135; genus JBFLZZ01. The sequence continues at coordinate 31,477 of JBFLZZ010000032.1, read as the reverse complement.
CGAGCACGGCGGGCAGCGCCTTGCGCCAGTCGAGCACGGCGAAACCCTCGGGCAGCAGCGATTGGACGCTGGCGCCGGCCAGGCCGGTGATGCCCGCCTTGAGCGAACCGAGTTCCCTGATCCGGGTCTCCTTGAAGACCGGAAGACCGGCTTTGTCGACGATGTCGGCGTTGACAAAGGGCAGGCCGTCGCCCTGGAGGAGGTCGAGACCGAGACCGAGGTCGTTGCGGCCGATGCCGACCGCGTCCACTTCCAGCAGCCGGTAGGCCTCCATGATGCCAAGCGCGGTGATCCTCGCCTGCCGGCGCTGCTGTTCGGCCACCGGAACATGCTCGAACAGCAGGTTGCCGGCGTCGACCTTCAGCGTCGGCGTATCCGCCTTGCCGCCGATCTGCTCTATCTGAAACGCCTTTTTGGACAGACCGCCCAACTGATGGCTTTTTCAGCCGCAGGGTTCGGTCTTGCCGCGGACATCGTTGGAGTAGAAGACGGTCAGCTTCTGGCCGGCGCCGGCGATGGAGATCGGCAGCAGCAGGAAGGCGAGAAGCAAGAGGCTGAGCTGTTTCATGGCGGATTCGGTCCTCCTTGGGATGGGGATGGTGGGGTGCTGTCTTCTGAGAGGGGGGCAGGGGCCGGTTTGTTCTTGCCGCGCTGGGCGAGAATCCGCCGCCACTTCTGCAGCCGGTCGGCGATGACCGCCTCGTAACCCCGGCCGGTCGGTTCGTAGTAGCGGCGGCCGGCAAGCTCGTCCGGCAGGTGCTGCTGGCTGACGATGCCTTCCCGGTCGTCGTGGGCGTAACGGTAGCCCTTGCCGTAACCGAGTTCCTTCATCAGCCGGGTCGGCGCGTTTCTGATGGCCAGCGGCACCGGCAGACTGCCGGTTGCGCGGATGTCCTTCATCACCCGGCTCTGGGCGGTGTAGCAGGCGTTGCTCTTGGGGGCGGTGGCGCAGTAGAGCACCGCCTGGATCAGGGCGAGTTCGCCTTCCGGCGAGCCGAGCTGCTGGTAGGCGGCGGTGGCGGCCAGGGTCAGCTGCAGGGCCTGCGGGTCGCTGTTGCCGATGTCCTCGGAGGCGAAACGGACGATGCGGCGGGCGAGATAGAGCGGGTCCTCTCCTGATGCCAGCATCCGGCAGAGCCAGTAGAGGGCGCCGTCCGGATCGCTGTCCCGCATGCTCTTGTGCAGGGCGGAGATGAGGTTGTAATGCTCTTCCCCGGCCATGTCGTATCGCAGGCTGTGGCGCTGCAGCGCCTCCTCCACCAGGGCGAGGTCGATGCGGCCGCCGGAGGCCATGGCCAGTTCTCCGGCGATCTCCAGGCTGTTCAGGAGCCGCCTGCCGTCGCCGTCGGCAATGGCGATCAGATGGCGGGCGGCATCGTCGTCGATGGCGAGGCCGCCCTCGCCCAGGCCCCGTTCGCGGTCGCTCAGGGCCACGGCGAGCAACCGGCGCAGCTCCTCCTCGGAAAGAGGTTCCAGCACCACCACCCGGCAGCGGGAGAGCAGCGGCGCGATGATCTGGAAGGAGGGGTTCTCGGTGGTGGCGCCGATCAGGGTGAGGAGGCCGCTTTCCACGTGGGGCAGGAAGGCGTCCTGCTGGGATTTGTTGAAGCGGTGGATCTCGTCGACGAAGAGGATGGTGTTGCGGCCGAGGGAATCGCGCAGTTCGCCGGCCTGGGCGACGATGTCGCGGATCTCCTTGACACCGGAGAGCACCGCCGAGAAAAAGACGAAATGGGCGCCGGTGCCGGCGGCGATGATCTTGGCCAGGGTGGTCTTGCCCACCCCGGGCGGCCCCCAGAAGATCATCGACGGGATGAATCCGCGGGTGAGCAGTTTGCTGATCAGGCCGTCCTCGCCGAGCAGGTGGCGCTGGCCGATGACCTCACCGAGGGTGCGCGGCCGCATCCGTTCGGCGAGCGGCCGGTATGGCTGACTGGCGGCGGTCATTGGCGGTCCGGTGCAACTCCGGCGCATTGTCGAACGGAGGGGAAAATCGCCAGGCCATCGCAAGGGCGGAGCGGCCGGCGCCGGGCTCTGGCGGTATTGGGAATATTCATGCCGTCACCTCGGTTCTGCAGTGGTCGCGGATGCGATTTCACGACCTGACCGCGGCCCCTGTTTGATCTAAACACGCTCACTCCGGCCACGTGAGGTCATAGTTGACGCTGCGGCCCTTGCCGGGTTTCCGGACCAGAATTTTTTTACTGAGCAGATCGTTGATCTCACGATAACTTGTTGCCCTGCTGGACTTGGTCATGCCGGCATATTTTCTGGTGGTCAGTCCGCCGGTGAATCCACCCGGACCGGCATCGAGCAGGCGGTTCACCACCTTGCGCTGCCGCTCGGTCAATGGGACCTTCCGGTGCTGTTCCCAGAAGCGGGCCTTCTGCAGCGCCTTGCCGATTAGCGTATCCGAGCGGACAACGGCCCTTTCGAAACAACCGAGAAACCAGACGAGCCAGGCGGTGATATCGAGTCCGCCCTTCTGGCTTCTCTCCAGGGCCTGGTAGTACCCCTCACGCTCTTTCATGATCTGGGTCGAGAGGCTGTAATAGCGTACGGAGAGTTTTTCGTCCTGGGCCAAAGCCATGTCGGTTATCACCCTTGCCAAACGCCCATTGCCGTCCTCGTAAGGATGGATGGTGACAAACCAGAAACCGGCCACGGCGGCGCGCAGGATACCGTTCAACCCCCCTTGGCTTTCCCGCCACCAGTCGAGAAACTCCAGGGTAGTCCGTTCCACCTCGCTGCCGGGAGGCGCCTCGTAGTGGATCTGCTCGCGTCCGATCGGGCCGGAGAAGACCCGCATGGCGGTCACCCCGCGGAAATCACCCACCGCAATCCGATGCATCCCTGAATAGCCGGTTGGGAAAAGGGCCGCCTGCCATCCGTGCAGCCGTTGTACCGTCAAGGGCTGGTCGTGATTCGCGGTGGCATCGATGAGGATATCCACCAGACCCTCTGTATAGCGGTCCTGCCGGCTGAGCCCCGCATCCGGCAGACCAAGCCGCCTGGCCACCGAAGAGCGCACCGTATCCGGACTGAGGTTCTGCCCCTCGATGGCCGAGGTCTGCAACACCTCGGCGGTGAGGACCTCGGCCTGCGCTTCGAGCGCTAAGTCCATGCCCAGGGAGGCGACCCGCCCCAACAGCTGTCCCCGTTTGAAATCGCAGCGGCTCAAGGCCTCGAGAAGGGTATCGCCGCGCCAGGAAAAGTGGGGCCATTTCTCATCCTGCCATATGTAACGAGTCATTTTCGCCCCTTATTCGCTTCATTTCGTGAGGCGATTGTACGACGTAAACGCTTCTCCTGCAACTGTTTGCGATGGTGCCACGAACGAAGCCACGAAAAGCGGGGCCGCGGCCAGGCCGGCCCGGTACGGCGAGTGGCCGGTATGGCAGGCTGGCGGGGTCATGGTCGTTCAGCCGGCGAGCAGCTCCTCGAACCGCTCGGCCATGCGTTCGGCGCAGAAGACCAGGGATTCGATGTCGAGAAAACCGGTGGCGGTGCGGTCGAAGAGGATCTTGACCCGGGCGGCGAAGCCGTCCTCGGGCTCCGATTTCCAGAAGTGCACGGCGAGCGGCAGCATGGGCAGCACCGGCACGAGAAGGGAAAGATCGGTGCTGCCGCCGGCTAAAAGTGAGCCGCCGGCGCGGCCGGCCGCTGCGGTGATCCGCTCCCGCGCCGCACCGTCCAGCAGATCGGCAAGCCGGTTCTCACAGTAGGTTTCCAGGGTTTTCACCTTGGAGATGGAATTGGGCATGGACTCCATGCCGATCCAGTCCCCCGCCGGCGGTTCGCCGCCGCCGAAGGCGAGGTAGTTGTAGAGCAGGATCTGGTCGCGCGGGTCCTCTGGTTCCTTGCCGTCCAGGAGGATGCCGTCCCCGGAAACGGCCGTTTGCCTGCCGAGGTAGGAGAGCAGCATGGCGCCGGACGGGGAAAGCGCACCGCCCAGTTTCGGGGCGAGGGCGGTGAAGTCGAGTCCGGCGATCTTGCCCTTGAGATGGCGGACCAGTTCCAGGTCCCGTTGGTGGACGTCGCCGGCCTTGGGCGAAGAGTCCAGCTGCAGCCCCTCGCGGTTGAGGTGCGGGCATTTCCCCGGATCGTCACCCTGGGTCGTTACCGCCACGCCGAAGGCGAGGCAGCTCGGATAGCCGCAGTCGCCGCAGTTGCTCTTCGGGGTGCGTTTGACGATGTCGAAGGGGGTTACGGGCATGGTGGTCGGTCAGGGGAAGGTCACGCAGCCTGCAGCGGCTTGATCTTCGCCACTTCGTCGGCCCATTCCAGTGCCGCCTCCCACAGGTCCACTGCCCGCTGCGCGTTGAGCCAGAATTCCGGCGAGTTACAGAACAGACGGGCAAGACGCAAGGCCATGGCCGGGCTGACGGAACGACGCTCGCGCAGCAGTTCGTTGCTGGACTGCCGGGAAACCCCGACTGCCTCGGCCAGAGTGGCGGCGGTAAGTCCGTGGTCGGGGAGGAAGTCTTCCCGCAGCATTTCTCCGGGATGGGTCGGCAGCCGCCGATTTTTCGCGGGATTGGGAATGCTCATGCCGTCATCTCGATGCTGGGGAATTGCAGGTTTCAACCTCGACTGACATCGCATGCTATTGTGTCAGGTGATGCTTGTCAAGGGAAGGAGAGATGAAGAGGGGGCTTGCCGTTTGACAGTCTTTTCGCAGCCTTTTTATATTCAGTGCAGCGAAAGCGAAACGGTGGCCGTTGTCGTCATCGTGGTCGAGAACAATGCGGAATCTACCATTCTCACTTTCGGGGTCGTGATCCCAGGGTGGAATCGGGCTCACGATTTTCTACCCCTTCCTTTCCAGCACCATATTCTCCAACCCGTCAATCCTCAGGGAAAATTCCCGTCCCACCAGCACGGTGGTGTAGTCGTCGTCGATCAGCGCCGGGCCGGTGAGCTGGTGGCCGAAGCGAAGTTCACTCCGGCGAAAGACCGGAATCTCCCGCCGGCTGCCGTCGGCGAAGGCCACCGGTCGGCGGGACGCCGGCCGTGGCGGCCGGGTCGCCGGGGTGTTGTTTCGCGGCAGCGCAATCGGCTCCCGTACGAGCCGCGCCCTGATCCGCAGGCTGACCACCTCAAGTTCGGCGCCGTTCTGGCGGTAGCCGAAGAGATGTTCGTGTTCGCGGTGGAACTCCTCCTCGACGGCCGCTGACCAGGGAATGGTCAGTTCATGGGCCTGGCCGTGGTAGCGCAGGTCGAGATAGCGATCCACCGCAACGGTACCGGCGGGGACCAGGCGCAGCAGCTGCTGCCGCCCATGCCCGGCCAGTTCGTCTAATGGCGGCAGGCAGGCCGTTGCCAATCGTCTGCCCCGGTGGAAAAAGGACCGGCTGAAGTCCATGGCCGGCACCGCCAGACACATGCCCTGGGCGGAAAGGACACCGGCCCGGGCCGGGACCACGATCCGTTCGATGCCGAGATCCAGCGCCAGTTCGCAGCAGTGCAGGCCCGAGGCGCCGCCGAAGGAAAACAGGGCGAAATCCGCCGGGGTATGGCCACGCTCCAGGGAAACGGCGCGGATGGCGCCGGTCATGCCGGCGTTGACGATGCGGACGATGCCCAGGGCGACTTCGGTCGCGGTCAGTCCCAGTTTTTCGCCGAGGCCGGCGAGAAGGCGGTCGGTGCGTCGCCGGTCGAGCTTCATGCCGCCGCCCAGCAGCGCCGGCGGTATTCGGCCCAGGTGCAGATTGGCGTCGGTGACCGTGATCTCCTCACCTCTGCCGTAGCAGGCGGGACCCGGAACGGCGCCGGCGCTCAGCGGCCCGACCTTCAGCAGACCGCCGCGGTCGATCCAGGCTACCGAGCCGCCGCCGGCGCCGACGGTGTGGATGTCCATCACCTGATTGCGGATCGGAAAGGTGTCGAGCTGATAGTCGCGGGTGAGGGTGGGGGTACCGTCGCAGAGGGAGACGTCGGTGGAGGTGCCGCCCATGTCGAAGGTGATGAGCCGGGTGATGCCGGTCTGCTGTCCCAGTTCCCATGCCCCCTGAACGCCGCCGGCCGGGCCGGAGAGAACGGTGTGCACCGCGCGCCGGCCGATCCCTTCCGCCGGCAGGATGGTGCCGTTGGATTGCTGGATGGAAAGCATGGTTCCAGGGAGACTGCCCATCAGCCGCTCGATGTAGGAGGCCACCACCGGCGCCAGGTAGGCGTTGATCAGGGTGGTGGTGAGCCGCTCGTACTCGCGGAACTCCGGCAGCAGTTCGGCGGACAGGGTGATGGGAAGGCCAAGGGCTTTGAGTTGTTCGCCGACGAACTGTTCGTGGGCCGGATTGGCGTAGGAGTGCAGCAGGCAGACCGCCACGGATTCGATATCGAGATCGCGGCACAGCCGCCGCAGCCGGCGGCCGCTGCCCGGGCCGGGGGCGGTGAGAACCCTGCCGTCGTGGAGCATCCGTTCGCGGATGCCGGCGATCCATTCGCGGGGGATGACCGGCGCAGGCCGTTCGATGGCGAGATCATAGATCCGTTGCCGGTTCTGCCGGCCGATGAGGAGCACGTCCTCAAAGCCGTGGGTGGTTACCAGCAGGGTGCGCGCCCCCTTGCGCTGCAGGAAGGCATTGGTGCCCACGGTGGTGCCGTGGATGATTTCCAGGCCGGGCGAGGCCGCCGGGAAACATTTCAGCCCCTCGACGATGGCGCGGGCCGGGTCATCCGGGGTGGAGGCAACCTTATGGGTCGCGATGCCCCCGTCGCCGAAAGCGACGAAGTCGGTGAAGGTTCCGCCGGTGTCGATGCCGATCCTGTACATGAGTAATTCTCGGGGGCTGCTTCCTGCGGGCGCTGTTGGATCGCACGGAGTGGAGGCCAATCGTAGTGCAAGCCCGGCGTATTTGCAAGCAGGGCGGGAAAAAACAGGCGGGGAGCGGTGCGACAATTTGCCATATTGTGTTTGCGATATTCCGGCGGTATCGTAGGGTCATGTTTTCCTCCCGATAGGAGAAGGGGCGGGTCATCATCCAGCCTAAGCCCGAGCAGCCAAGTCATGAGTCAATCCCCAATGATGGCCTGCCCCGACTCCGGGATCTTTTCCCTTCCTTTTTTCCCCTTTTCTTTTTATATCAGCCTCAGCGGCAGGAACAGCCCCGGCTCCGGCCCGGCGCTTTCCCGTCGCCCTCTTATCCGTCAATGCAAACCCCAGGAGTGAATGACATGAGCATCGCACCCACCCGTCGTCCCTGTTCCCCTTTGCTGACCGTTGCCGTCGTCCTCCTGGCCCTGGTCGCCCTTAATCCGTTTCCCGCCCTGGCCGACGAGGTCGAGCATCCCATCATGAAGCCGGAAAAGGTGACCGAAAACAGCAGCTGCGCCAACTGCGGCATGGACCGTAACATGTGGGCCAGGACCAGGTACAGCTTCTTCGACTCCAAGGACACCTACTACACCTGTTCGATCAACTGCGTCGCGGTCATCTCCGCCAAAAACAACGAAGATCCCCAGGGGGTGATGGTCGCCCTCTATCTGGAACCGGCCAGGGTGATTCCTGCCGAGGAGGCCTATTTTGTGGTGGGCTCCTCGGCACCCGGCACCATGACCGCCAATTCCAAGCTCGCTTTCGCCTCCGAGGCCGACGCCGCCGCCTTTGCCGAGAAGAAAGGCGGCAAGGTGATGCGGTTCCCGGAGGCACTTGCCATCGCCAAGCAGGAGTTGACGGGCAAGGACTCCCAGCACGGCATGAAGGAAATGCGCCATGATGACACGAAGACGGCCCCCATGCCCCACGGCCAGATGCACTGAGCTGCCGGACAAGGGCGAGGGGCGGTAATCCGCCATTATTCATGACAACGGGGCCGGAAACGGCCCCGTTGTCGTTTGTCGCCTGCAGTTGCCGTGAGACCGCCATTGCAATCTCATTGACATTTGACCTGCAGCGAGGTACATATAGCTCGTGACATTCGAAATGAAGCACATACTGCACTGACATTCCCAAAAGGGTATCACTCCCAGACTCCCGCCTCCGCCAGACCTTCTCAACCCCCCACCAGCCCATATCGTCATAACCCTAAGGATCACTGCGATGCACGCGTCTGCTTTGCCGGTCAGGTTTGTGCACGGGTTCATGGCCACTCTCGCGCGGAGGTTTCCGCGGGTCGCGTCTTCCTCCGGGATGCGGACCGACCTCGTCGTGAGGCAGGTGGCGGGCAAGGGGAGAGGCGTCTTCGCGCTGCGGCCGTTCCGGCAGGGACAACTCATTGAGCGGGCACCGGTGATCGTCATGGAGGAAGATCCCTGGGAACTGCTCAACCAGACCTCCCTCCGCGACTATTACTTCGCCTGGGGCGGGGACAGAATCGCGGTGGTGCTCGGATTCGGTTCCCTGTACAACCACTCCGCCCTGCCCAATGCCAGGGCGGAACGGCGGATCGGCCAGGATGTGGTTGATTTCATCGCCGCCCGCGACATCCGTGCCGGGGAGGAAATCACCTTCTGCTACGACTGTCCGCCGTGGTTCGAGATTCACGATGAGTAGATCTGGCGGGCACACCGGGCCGACGGCGGACACGGGCGGCCCGCGAAGGCAGGATGGCTGCCGCCGGATCGGATAGATAAGGTTTCAGCGCACTGTCCCGATACCTTCGCAGTCGTTGCGATGGTTCAATTCTCACAGCTTGCTTCAGGAAGGGCAAAAGAGTATGTCTGGCGAACAGAAAGAAAAACGGATGCGGTTGATGTGGGTGAACGCGGTCATCGCCGGTGTCTTCGGCATCGCGGCCGTGATCTTCTGGGCGGTGGGAAACCAGCCGACCGCCGAGCCGCCATGGCCGGCGGCCGTCGCCGGCGTGTCCTTTTCGCCGCTCAGGATGGGCAACGATCCGGCCACCGGCAATTATCCCACCCTGAAGGAAATCGACGAGGACCTGCGTCTGCTGGCAGGCAAGGTGCAATCGGTCCGCACCTACGGCGTCGGCGGCACCCTGAAGGACATTCCCCGGCTCGCCCGTAAGTACGGCATCTCGGTCACTCTCGGCGGCTGGCTTACCGGCAACCACCAGGACAACCTGCGGGAGGTGCGGGAACTCATCCAGATCGCCCAGGCCTCCCCCAACGTCACCCAGGTGGTGGTCGGCAACGAAGCGGTGCTGCGAGGCGAGCTCACCGCCGAACAGGTCTCCCAGTATCTGGATATCGTCCGGTCGGTGGTCGGCGTCCCGGTATCCACCGCCGAACCCTGGCATGTCTGGATCAAGAACCCGGTTCTCGTCGAGCACGTCGATTACATCGCCGCCCACATGCTGCCCTATTGGGAAGGCATCGCCCTGGAGGCCGCCGTCGATTTCGTGGTGCAGAACTACAACGATCTCGTCACCGCCTTTCCCGGCAAAAGGGTCATCTTCGCCGAGGTGGGCTGGCCGAGCAACGGCCGCACCCGTCGCAGTTCGGTGGCTTCCGAGGCCAACGAGGCCATCTTTCTCCGCCGCTTTCTCAACGTGGCCCAGAAGAGCGGCTTCGACTACTTCCTGATGGAGGCCTTCGACCAGCCCTGGAAGAGCGAGCAGGAAGGCGCGGTCGGCGCCTACTGGGGCGTGTTCGACGTGGACCGCAATCCGAAATTCGCCTTCACCGAACCGGTGGTCCGCATCCCCAAATGGCGGATGCTCGCCGCCGGCTCGGCGGTCATCGGCATCCTGGTCCTGTCGGTACTCTTGGTCGACGGCGGTTCGCTGCGCAACCGCGGCCGCAGCTTCCTGGCCATCGTCGCCAACTGCGCGGCGGCGGCCACGGTGTGGATCATCTACGATTACGGCAACCAGTATCTGACGCCGTTCACCATCGTGGTGGGGGTCCTGATGATCATGGGCTTTGTCGGCATCACCCTGGTGCTGCTCATCGAGGCGCACGAACTCGCCGAGGCCTCCTGGGTGTCGGTGCGCCGCCGGCTGTTCCTGCCCGCCACTCCGGAGAACCCCGAACAATCGACCACGCTGCCCAAGGTATCGGTGCACGTGCCGGCCTACAACGAGCCGCCGGCGATGATGATCGCCACCCTCGACGCCCTTTCCCGGCTCCGCTACCCCAACTTCGAGGTGGTGGTGATCGACAACAACACCAAGGACGCCGAGGTCTGGCGGCCGGTGGAGGAACACTGCCGCAAGCTGGGCAGCCGTTTCCGTTTCTTCCACGTCGATCCGCTGGCCGGTTTCAAGGCCGGCGCCCTGAACTTCGCCATGGCCAACACCGCCGCCGATGCCGAGATCATCGCGGTGATCGACAGCGACTATCAGGTGCGCCCCAACTGGCTCTGCGATCTGGTTCCCCAGTTCGGCGACCAGGAGATCGGCATCGTCCAGGCGCCCCAGGATTACCGGGACGACGGCGAATCCCTGTTCAAGGCCATGTGCTATGCCGAGTACGAGGGCTTCTTCCACATCGGCATGGTCACCCGCAACGACCGTAACGCCATCATCCAGCACGGCACCATGACCATGATCCGGAAGTCGGTGCTGGAAGAGGTCGGCGGCTGGGCGGAGTGGTGCATCACCGAGGATGCGGAACTCGGTCTGCGGATCTTCGAGAAGGGCTACGGCTGCGCCTACGTGGAGAAGAGCTACGGCAAGGGCCTCATTCCCGACACCTTCCTCGACTACAAGAAGCAGCGTTTCCGCTGGGCCTACGGGGCGGTGCAGATCCTTCGCCGTCATTCCCGGCAGCTCTTGGGCGGAGCCGGCGAATCGAAACTGTCCTTCGGCCAGAAGTACCACTTCCTCGCCGGCTGGATGCCCTGGCTCGCCGACGGCATCAACCTGTTCTTCACCCTGGCGGCCCTGGTCTGGTCGGCGGCGATCATCATCAGCCCGCTGCACGTCGACCCGCCGCTGGCGGTGTTCACCGCGCCGCCGCTCGCCCTGTTCCTGTTCAAGGTGGGTAAGCTGGTCTATCTCTACCGCTCGCGGGTGAAGGCTTCCTATGCGCGCACCGCGGCGGCGGCGGTGGCGGGCCTTGCCCTGTCGCACACCATCGCCAAGGCGGTGGTCCAGGGCTTCTACACCACCGGCAAACCCTTCTTCCGCACCCCGAAATGCGAAAATTCGCCGGCCATGGTCCAGGCCATGAGCCATGTGGCCGAGGAAGCGGCCATCGCCGTCGGCCTGTGGATATCCGCCGCCGGCGTCGCCATCGTCCAGGGCCGGGAAACCCCGGGCTCGCTGTTCTGGTCGCTGGTGCTCATCGTCCAGTCGATGCCGTACCTGGCCGCGGTGCTGCTGTCTTTGATCAGCGCCCTGCCGGGTCACCAGCAGCGGTTGCCGGCCACCGAGCCCGGCCGGCCGCTGTCGCCCGCCGTCTGATCTTCCGGCTGTTCCCGTCCGACAACACAGGGGGAGGCGCTTGCGTGCCTCCCCCTGTTTTTTTATCCCTTCATATCCCGATGGCGATCTTGCCGAAATGGGCGCCGCTCTCCTCGTACCGAAACCCTTCGATCAGTTCCTCCAGGGGAAAGGTCCGGTCGATGACCGGTTTCATGTCGTTGCCGTCCAGGGCGCGGATCATCTCGATCTGTTGCCGGCGGCTGCCGACCGTCAGGCCCTGGAGCCGCACCTGCCGGGTCAGCAGCGCCACGGTCGGGACCGGACCGGAGAACCCGGTCAGGACGCCGATGAGCGCGATATGGCCGCCGACGCGGCAGGCGCGGATCGACTGCGGCAGGGTGGCCGGTCCGCCCACTTCGATGACGTGATCGACCCCGCGTCCGCCGGTGAGCTCGAGAACCTGATCCGCCCAGTCGGGGCAGCGCTGGTAGTTGATCGTATGGGCGGCTCCCAGGGCGCGGGCGCGGGCCAGTTTTTCATCCGATGACGAGGTGACGATGGTCGAGGCGCCCATCATCCCCGCGAACTGCAGGGCGAAGATCGACACGCCGCCCGTGCCCAGGGTCAATACCGTCTCGCCGGCCTTCAGGGGACCATCGTCCACCAGGGCGCGCCAGGCGGTAAGACCGGCGGTGGTCAAGGTCGCCGCTTCGGCATGGCTGTACTTCCCCGGCGCGCGGGTGAACCAGTTCGCCGGCCGTACCACCCTCTCCCGCGCATATCCGTCGAGGCCGTCGCCGGGCGTCCTGGCGAAGCCGGAGGATAGGGGGGCGCCGTCCTGCCAGTCGGGGAAAAAACAGGCGACGACATGGTCACCCACGGCAAACTCGCCGACGCCTTCGCCGATCTCTTCGACGACCCCGGCGCCATCGGCCAAGGGGATGAGACCGTCGGCGGTGGGAATCTTGCCGAGCGCGACCAGGTAATCATGATAGTTCAGCGAGCTGGCATGCAGCCGCACCAGGATTTCGCCCGCCCGCGGGGCGGCCGGCTCCTCCATCTCGACCAGCGTCAGTCGTTCGAGCCCGCCGGCACCGTTGCGTCGTATCGCTTTCATGAGACACCTCCCTTTCGGTTAAAGGCTGCTAGCCGACAGCGCACAGGTACAGGGCGCTTTCCTCTTCGCCGTCGACGGCAAGGACGCGGTTGATCTCTTCGTCGAAAAAGGCGGCCACCGGGCAAGCGCCGCGGCCGAGGGCTTCGGCGGCGAGCAGCAGATTCTGGCAGGCGTGGCCGGCATCCATGGCGATGTAGCGCATGCCGCGATGACCGTATTTGCACATGTTGCGGCGGAAGACCGCGGTCCAGACGAAGGTGACCGCGGCGGCGGCGATGAAGCGCTGGCCAAGGGCCGCTTCGGCGAGTTCCTCGCCCACCGCCTCGCACCTGAGTTTCTCCAGTTGAAATCCGGCCACGTCGAAATGGTACAGTCCTTCCTCGAGTTCTTCCGTCCTTCGCACGGCCACATAGGTTTCCAGCGGATACAGAGCCCCTGCCGACGGCGCTGTCCGCAGCAGGTAGGAACCGGAACGGGCAGTGCTCCCCTGGCATGCCCAGAGCAGCAGAGCCAGATCCTCCATGCCGATGGACGATCCGGAATAGCGCCGGCACGAGCGGCGCTGGAGCAGGACTTGCCAGAGGTCGGCGTCTGCCGCCGGTACCGGTTTGGGCAGTGCGATTTTTTCAGCCTGCGGATAGGTCTTGAAGAAGGGTGCCGGCGCGATGTCCGGCCGCCGGTAGCCGAAGGTCTCCTGGCGGCGGAATACCGTATCCAGATAGTATCGGTAGCCAAGACTCGACTGCAGCTCGTCCATGCTCACATCCTACTTCCTTGCCGGGTCTCCGCCGGCGACCGGCCATTGCCCAGCAGCCCCTGCCGCTGCAGCTCCTGCAGGTGGCGGTAGAGACCGCCCTGACGCATCAGGGTTTCGTGGGTGCCCTCCTGAACGATCGTTCCGTTTTCCATGACAAAAATGTGTGTCGCCCGGCGAATGGTGGACAGTCGATGGGCGATGACGATGTTGGTGCGGCCGGCCAGGGTGCGCGCAATGGCCTTCTCGACGAGCATTTCCGTTTCCGAATCGATGTTGGCGGTGGCTTCGTCGAGAACGAGGATGTCCGGGTTCCTGGCCAGTACCCGGGCAAAGGCGAGAAGCTGTTTCTGCCCGGCGGAGAGGGTGAGACCGCCTTCGCCGATGACCGTTTGTTCCCGGTCGGGGAGGCTGGCGACAAAGGCGGCGAGCTGGGAGTCGTCGAGAATCCGCCCGAACTCGCCGTCGTCGAGCCGCGCGTCGAGCTCGATGTTGGCGCGGACCGTGTCGGGCAGGACGAAGACGTCCTGCATGACCAGGCCCACCGTCCGCCTCAGCCAGGGAAGATGGAGCTGGCGCAGATCGTGGCCGTCGATGGTGATGCGGCCGGCGGTGGGGTCGTAGAACCGCTCCAGCAGATTGATGAGGGTGGTTTTTCCCGACCCGGTGGCACCGACCACGGCGATGGTCTCGCCGGGGCGGACGGTAAAGGAAACGTTGCGGAGAACCGCCTCGTTCCCTTCGTAGGCGAAGGTTACTCCTTCGAAGCGGATTTCTCCCCCGCAGGAGGGAGGAACGATCGGGGAAAGCGGCAGGGGGACGGCGGGGTGGATGTCGAGCAGCTGGAAGATCCGTTCCGCCGAGGCGACCGCCGACTGAACGATGGAATACTTCTGCGACAGTTCGCGAATGGGCTGGAAGAACAGGCGGATGTAGGCGAGAAAGGCCACGAGCATGCCGATGGTCATCTCGCCGGCGAGGATCCGCCTGCCGCCGAAATAGACCACGGTTGCCACCGCCGCCATGCTGAGCAGTTCGTTCAGCGGCATGAAGATGCCGAAGACGGTGATCTGCTTGAGGGTCCGGCGGTAGTATCCCCGGCAGAGGCGGGTGAACTCGTCGTTGAAGCTGGCCTCGCGGCCGAACAACTGGATGATGGCGATGCCGGACAGGGTCTCCTGGAGAAAGGAGTTGATACGGGCGAGCTGGTTGCGGATCTCGCGGAAGATTTTCCGGGCCAGCCGGCTGAACAGCATGGTGTTGAGCAGGATGACCGGCAGCAGACACAGGAGCAGCAGGGCAAGCTTGCCGTTCATGAGGAAGAGCAGCAGGAAGATGCCGACGATGCGGATGGAATCATTGAAGACCGTGACGATCACCGAGGTGAACATCTCGTACATGTTCTGGATATCGTTGGTCATCCTGGTTACCAGCCGGCCGACGGGCTGATGGTTGAAAAAGGTGAGGTCCAGCGCGAGGACATGGGCGAACAGATGACGACGGATGGCGTGCATGATGTTCTGGCCGACCCATTCCAGCAGGGCGGTCTGGGCGAAATTGGCGATGAAATCGAAAAGGACGAGCCCGAGCATCAGCGCGCCCATCCGCAGGATACCAGCCAGCCGCTCCGCATCGACCAGGGTGGTGCCGACGATGTAGCGGTCGACGGTCTGCCGCACCAGCCAGGGGATGCCCAGATCGGCCCCGGTGATCAAGAGCGACAGCAGCACCGCCAGCACGACCTGCAGGGCGTAGGGACGGGTATAGCCGGCGACCCGGCGCCAGATCGCCAGTTCCAGCAGGGTCGAGGCCTGGTCGTCGTCCTGGAAGCCGAAGTCCCTTCTCATCGGCCCGGCTCTTCGACCGGCGCGGTCGCGGTCTGATGGGTGTGGATGGCGCGATAGTAGGCGTTGCCGGCAAGAAGCTCATCGTGGGTGCCGCGAGCGACGACGGTCCCTTCTTCGAGGACGACGGTCTGGTAGGCCTGGATCAGGGGGGCGAGGCGGTGGCTGGCGTAAACGCAGACGCGTTCGCGGCAATAAGGCAGCAGTTGTTCGATGATGGCGTGTTCGGTCTGGGTGTCCACCGCGGACAGGCCGTCATCGATGACGATGAGGTCGCGGTCCGGCAGCAGGGCCCGCGCCAGGGCGATGCGCTGGCGCTGGCCGCCGGAGAGCTTGACTCCTTTTTCGCCGACCACCGTATCGTACCCGGCCGGCATGGCGAGGATGTCGTCATGGAACATCGCCATGCGCGCCGCCTGCTGGATTTCTTCCATCGCGGCGGTCGGTTTGGCGAAGGCGATATTGTCCCTGATCGTGCCGGCGAAGAGGGTGCTTTCCTGGGGAACATAGGCGATGCGGGCGCGGCTGCCGGCCAAAGACAGCCGGTTGACATCCTCGCCGTTGAAGAAGAGGCAGCCGTCGGGGAGGGGATGGAGACGGACGAGCAGCTGGCACAGCACCGATTTGCCGCTGCCGGTGCGGCCGACCAGGCCGGTGATCCCCCGGTGCAGATCGAGATCGATGGAACGCAGGGTCGGTTCCCTGCCGGGAAAGGAATAGGTCAGACCATGCAGGGAGACGGATGTCAGCGGCGCTGCCGCCGGCACGGCTGCGGCGGGTTCGGTCAGCTGCGGCTCCTGGGCGAAGACGGCCTGCAGCCGGTGCAGGGAGGTGAGGCAGCGTTGCATCAGGTTGGTTACCCAGCCGATGGCCATCATCGGCCATACCAGCATGAACAGGTAGCTCATGAAGGCGACGAAATCGCCGATGGTGATATCTCCGGCTACGGCAAGCCAGCCGCCGAAAACGACGATGACGAGCAGGCTCAGGTTGCCGGCCAGCCCCGACAGCGGCGTGAGCATGCCCTGAACCAGGGCGAGGCGGATGTTCTCGATGACATAGGTCCTGCCGAGGCGGTCGAGGTGGCCGGACTGGGCGGTCTCCTGGGTGTAAGCCTGCAGCAGGCGGATGGTTCCGAAACTCGAACGGACGAATTCGGTGAGGTCGGAGAAGAGTTCCTGCACCCTGCGGAAACGGTGATGGATTCTCCGGGACAGCAGCAGAGTACCGACGGCCAGCAGCGGCATGGGCAGGATGGCGAGCAGGGTGAGACGCAGGTTGATCCAGGCCATGAAGCAGAGGGTGGCCATTGTCATGAACAGGGCGTCGGCGGCGGCGACCAGCCCCATGCCGAAGGCCAGCTGCACCGCCGCCAGGTCGTTGCTGGCCAGGGCCATGATGCTGCCGGCGGTGTTTTTCTGGAAAAAGGGTTGATCGAGCAGCAGCAGGTGCCGGAGCAGATCGGTGCGGATGTCGCGCTCGATGATCCGGGAAAAGCCGATGATCAGATAACGCCAGCCGAAACGGCAGACGGCGATACCCAGGGCGAAAAGCATCATCAGCAGGGTTATCCGGGCAAGACCCGCCGGATCGATTCGCCCTTCGGCCAGCCGGTCGACCGCCACCTTGGTGAGCCGGGGGATGGAGAGCTGGAGAAGATTGACGCCGATCAGACAGAGAAAACCGAAAGCGATCCTGACCGCGTGCCGGCGGAGAAGGGGGATGACGAGGGCAAGAGCGCACCAGAGGGAAGGCCCGGGAGGCGGGCACGTCTCCTTGCCGGCGAAGGAGGATTCCATTTTTCTGGCTTTGCAGCAGGGAGGTCGCATAGTGTGGCTTCAGCAACAATCCGAGGGTGGGGAGGGGTGTCCTGATTTGAGCATTGCCACGAAGGATGCTGTTGTGTTCGCGCCCGCAACACCCGGCGCGGGCGCTGAAGGGCTTGCTTGTGGATAAGCTCGCATCGCTATGGTACAAGGTTGCGGGGCGGCCCGTTCCCTTGGCCCGATTTGCTGGGCTGTGGGCGGCCATCTCCATGGTGGAGCCGGGAAGGACAGTCGCCCCGGCCCGTTTTCCTCTTCCCTCCAGGTGACCATCATGCGCAAGCCGACCCATCTTGTCAACAGGGCAGTGGCGACCCCTGCCGGGGAACCACCCGCGAACCGCGGCCGGGAAAGAGGCAAGCCCGTGGCAGGGAGGCGGCGATGATGACGATTCAGGGTGCGGCGGGGCTGCCGGCAAGCGGATTCACCCCCTGGATGGTCACGGAAAATCGCCTGTGCCGGGGAGACGGAAAACGGTTCCGCTGGATCTTCCACGACGGCATGGGGTTCGGCGAGCGGCGCGCCTGGTGGCGCGAAGGGACGCGCCGAGTACCGCACGAAGGCCTTGACATCCTTTACTACCGGTGCGGCGATGACGCTGCGGAAGCCCTGGCCGCTCGCGCCCTGGTCTGCCCCCTCTATCCGGGCGAACTCGTCGCAATGACGGAGGATTTTCTCGGCACGACCCTGTGGCTCCGTCACGAAGGGGTGGGAACGGGCGCTGCCGCGTTGTACGGCGCCATGGGCCATCTGGCGCCGCTGCCGGGGTTGGGGGTCGGTGCGCGCCTGAGCGCTGCCGAAGCACTGGGACGGATCGCCGCCGGCAAGGTGGGCCGGCGGGTGCCCGCCCACCTGCACATCAGCCTGTTCGTTGCTCCCGGCGGCGTCGATCCGCGCCGGTTCGACTGGGGAGCCCTTCCCGATTCGCTGCGCTTTCTCGATCCCGCCGCCGTTCTTCAGCCCTGATCCCCGTCCTTCCGCTGGCTGCGAATCGTAACCGTTCACCACACAGGTACGATGGTGCACAACCACCTGCGTTGTGACCGTTCAGAAGTGCCACTACTGCGAATCCATCACGATGTCCGACCAGGACATGGTGCGGTTGCGGCCCAGGGCTTTGGCCTTGTAGAGGGCCTGATCGGCATGGCTGATCAGCTTCGCCTTGTCGTCGGCGTCTTTCGGGCAGAAGGCAAGCCCCATGGAAATGGTCACCGATACCGGTTCGCGTTCGTGGAGGAGGATGATGCCGGCGATCTCCTGGCGGATGCGCTCGGCGAACTGGCGGCCGCCAAGTTCGTCGGCGCTTTCCAGCAGCAGGGCGAATTCCTCGCCGCCGTAGCGGGCGGCCAGGTCCACCTTGCGTACCGCCTTGCGCAGCACCTCGGCGACCCGCCTGAGCACCTGATCGCCGAATGGATGGCCGTAAGTATCGTTGATTCGTTTGAAGAAATCTATATCGCAAAGGATGAGGCAGAGCGGACACTGGTTGCGACGGGTACGTTCCAGCATCATATCGAAACCATGCTGGAAGGTGCGGTGATTGGCGAGGCCGGTGAGACCGTCGGTGGTCGCCAGGCGGCTGATCTTCTCATGGGCCTGGGCGAGATCGATCTTCACCGCCACCTGGGCGGCGATGAGCTGAAGCATTTCCCGCTGCACTCCGGTGTAGAGGCCCCGGGTGGAGGCGGAGGCGATGGTGAGGGCACCGATGGCCTTGTCGCCGTCGACGGTGAACGGCAGGATCAGCAGCGATTCCTGGGGGGGCAGCGGCTGTTCGCGGCAGAAGGCCGGCACCGGCCGGGGGTAGCTGCCCGAGGCGGGCAGCCAGTGGTTGGTGCGCAGCGCCTGGCCCACCAGACCCTCGTCCACGGAGAAACTCTGGTTGAGGAAATGACCGCTTTCCGGGCCGTTCATGTAGATGACCAGGTGGCGGTCCCCTTCCCGCAGGCTGATCGCCAGGGTGTCGTAGGAGAGGTAGGCGGAAACCGCCTTTTCCGTGGCCTGGTACACCGATTCCAGGCCGAGCACGCCGTTGAGTTCGATCAGGCAGTGGGAGAGCCGCTGCATGCGGTCGTGTTCGCGGATGAGGCGGCCGCTGTGGGCCTGCAGGGTGAGATGGGTGCCGAGCCGGCGGGCCCCTTCGCGGATCTCGTTGATTTCGTCATCGGTCCAGTGGGCTTTTTCGGCTCGATCGACGCAGAGGAGGTGTTCGACATGGGTTGCCCGGAAAAGAGGCACGATCCGCAGGGCAAGAACCGAACCGGCGACGCCGCCCTTGCCGTAATAGGGGACCAGGGGTGCCTCGGTGCGTATTTCCGCCATGGTGATCAGATCCCGTCCCTGCTGCAGACCGGCGAGGATGCCGGCGTTTTCCCGTATGGCTCCCTGGACGAGCTGATCGCTGGAGGAAACGGCGCTGCGGATCCGGTAGCCGTCGCCACGCCGGACCAGCAGCACCGCCGAGATGAGCTCCAGGGAACCATGCAGTCTTTCCAGTTCCAGTCGCAGGATTTCGGCCATGAGATCCTTGACCTGCTCAACGGGCACATCCCCGCCGCTCGCCGGCGTTTCCACCGGGATGGTCGTCTCGCCGCTGACCACCGACTGCATCCGTTGCGGCGGCCGTATCCGTGTTTTCCCGGCAGGGGGACGCCGGTGCAGGAGAAAAATTCCAGCACCGAACAGCAGCCAGTTGAGGATCTCGGGCAGGGGGGGGGAGAGCCCCCGGGCGGAGGTGGCGAAACCGAGCAGCAGAACCAGGGCGGCCGGAGGCAGCCAGTCGCGGCGGGGGGAGGTGGCGGCAAGCCAGCCGAGATAGCCGAACGGCAGCAGCACGCTCTGCCAGGCGAGCTGATCGAACATCCGGTAGAGGGCAAAGGCGGCCGCGGCGAGGCCGCAGCCTTCCAGCAGCTGCCTGCTGAAAGCGTCGTCCTCCGGCGCGAGGAAACGGTTGGCGATTACGCCCAGCAACAGGGCGGTTAAGGCCGCCGCCGGCGCAAGCAGCGGCGGGAAGGCCTCATAGCCGCCGGCGACGGCGAAATAGGCGACGGCACCGGCAAGGGCGTAGCCGATCCCGAGCAGAGCGGGGCGGGTCACAGGCATGGCGAGGTTCCGATCGACCGCCGCGTCATTTCCTTTCGGTCGCCGACCGCCGTCGCCGCACCTTCATCGTTTTGTCGATGAACATCTTGATGGCGGCGAAATAGCGTTCCCCCGCCACCAGGATCAGGCTGTTGTGGTCTGCGCCCGGGACGATCTGGAACTGTTTGGCATGGGAAGGGCACTGCACCTGCAGCATTTCCGCCTGGCTTGCCGGGATGAGGGTGTCGTGCTGGCCGTGGAGGATGTAGACGGGTTTCATGATCCCGGCGATTTTCTGCAGGTTGCGGAAGCCGTTCCCCTCGTTGATGCCGAGCCCGCCGGCATCGATGCCCAGACTGAGCAGAAGGGGCAGGGTGGGGCCGAAGCCGGAATCGATGATCAACCCGGCGATCTCGGCCTGATGACTGGCGGCGATTTCGATGGCGGCACCGCTGCCGAGAGAGCGGCCCATGACGAAAAGCGGCGCGGCGTAGCCTTCGGCGCACAACCAGTCCCGGAAATACCGGAAGAGGGTCAGGGCGTCGGCCATCATCGCGCTCACGCTCGGGGTGCCGGTGCTGGCACCGTAGCCGCGGTAGTCGGCGGCGATGAAGTTGAGGCCGTGCCGGTTGAAAACCGGGCCGATCTCATCGTAGTCGGCCGCGGTTTCGCCGTTGCCGTGAAAAAAGAGGATGGTGGGCGCCTCCTTGCCGGCCAGGTGCAGGGCGGCACCGATGGCGATGGCGTCGGCCACCTGCACCATGGTCTGGCCCCGGGCGGTCTCGGGCTCGCGCCGGGGATGGAACAGGGCGGCGAGAATCTCGGGCTGGTCCAGGGCCGCATAGGCCGGCATGCTCATGTCGTAACCTCGTAATCTTCTCGATGTAGTTTGTTCATCTTGTTGATTTGTCGGTATTATGGTGAATTTGTGGCTGCGTTGCTCCCCCGTTGAATGTACATGACCCCCATCGTCTTTGTCAAAGAGCTTATGGCGTCACGGCAGGGGAGCCGGCAGAGGAATCCGGCGAAACCGCGGAGAACTTCTTTTTTGGGTGGTAAAATTCACGGCAAAAAATTATGATCCGGTCTTCGACAGGAAGCTACCCGCCGGAACCGCTTCGGCTTACGCGCCGATGCCCGCCAAACGATCTCTAGGGAGACCTACCCGCATGTGGGACTATACAAGCAAAGTGAAGGATCATTTTCTCAACCCTCGCAACGTCGGGGAAATCGATCGCGCCGACGGGGTCGGCGAGGTCGGCAGCCTGGCCTGCGGCGATGCCCTGAAACTCACCTTCAAACTCGATGAGGCGGGGCGCATCGTTGACGCCCGTTTCAAGACCTTTGGCTGTGCCAGCGCCATCGCTTCCTCGTCGGCACTCACCGAGATGATCAAGGGGCTGACCCTGGAGGAGGCTTCGAAAATTACCAACGAGGATATCGCCGCCTATCTCGGCGGCCTGCCGCGGGAAAAGATGCACTGCTCGGTGATGGGCCGCGAGGCGCTGGAGGCAGCCATCGCCAACTACCGCGGCCAGCCCCTGCCCATGGCCCAGGGCGAGGTGGTCTGTGAATGCTTCGGGGTCACCGATCTGGAGATCCGCCGGGCCATCCGGGAGTCCGGTCTCAACAGCGTCGAGGAGGTGACCAATTTCACCAAGGCGGGCGGCGGCTGCGGCAAATGTCACGACCGCATCCAGGAACTCATCCTCGAGGCCCGGCAGGAACAGCGCAAGGAAAAGGCCAGCGAGGAAAAACCGAAACGGCTCACCAACATCCAGAAAATCAAGATGATCGAGGAAGTGCTCGATCGCGAGATCCGGCCGGCGTTGAAAAAGGACGGCGGCGACATCGAGCTGATCGACGTGGACGGCGACTTCGTCCAGGTGTCCCTGCGCGGCGCCTGCGTCGCCTGCGCCGCCTCCCAGACCACGCTGAAGGAGTATGTCGAGAAGAAACTCCGCGAACTGGTGCTGGATACCCTGGTGGTCGAGGAGGTGAAACAATGAGCACCAATCCGGTCATCTACATGGACAACAACGCCACCACCCGGGTGGCGCCCGAGGTCATCGACGAGATGCTGCCCTATCTGGGGGAGCATTACGGCAATCCGTCGAGCATGCACAGCTTCGGCGGCAACGTCGCCGCGAAGATCACCCGGGCCCGCGAGCGCATCGCCGCCCTGCTCGGCGCCACCCCGGAGGAACTGGTCTTCACCTCCTGCGGCACCGAGAGCGATTCCACCGCGATTCTCTCCGCGCTGCAGGCCTATCCGGAAAAACGTCACATCGTCACCACCCGGGTGGAACATCCGGCGGTGAAAAACCTGTGCGAACAGCTCGATCGCCTCACCGGCCACAAGCACCGGGTCACCATGCTGCCGGTGGACCGGGAGGGACGCATCGATCTCGGCCAGTACGAGGAGGCGCTTTCCGAAGACACCGCCATCGTCAGCGTCATGTGGGCCAACAACGAGACCGGCGTCATTTTTCCCGTCGAACGGATGGCGGCCATGGCCCGTGAACGGGGCATCCTCTTCCATACCGACGCGGTGCAGGCGGTGGGCAAAATCCCCATCGATCTCTCGAAAATGCCCGTCGACTTTCTATCCCTCTCCGGCCACAAGCTGCACGCCCCCAAGGGGGTGGGCGTCCTGTACGTCCGCAAGAAAACGCCGTTCTGGCCCTTCCTGGTGGGAGGTCATCAGGAGCGCGGCCGCCGCGGCGGCACCGAGAACGTCGCCTCGATCGTCGCGCTGGGCAAGGCCTGCGAACTTGCCGGTGCCCACATGCACGACGAGAACACCCGGGTACGGGCGCTGCGCGACCGGCTGGAGGCGGGTTTGCTCGCCGCCATTCCCAATTCCATGCTGAACGGCCATGCCGCCGAGCGGCTGCCCAACACCAGCAACATCAGCTTCGAGTACGTCGAAGGCGAGGCAATCCTGCTCCATCTGGACCGGTTCGGCATCTGCGCCTCCTCGGGGTCGGCCTGCACCTCCGGTTCGCTGGAGCCCTCGCACGTGCTGCGCGCCATGGGGGTGCCGTTCACCGCCGCACACGGCTCCATCCGCTTCTCCCTGTCCATTTACAACACCCGGGAGGAAGTGGATTTCGTCATCGACAAGCTGCCGCCGATCATCGCCCAACTGCGGGAGCTTTCCCCCTTCTGGCAGACCAGCCACAAGGGTGCGGTCGGCGGCGCCGGCTGCGCCTGCAGCTGTTCCTGATACCGCCCCGCCGGAGAGTTGCGGCACGGCCTGAACCAGGTTTGCCGTGGAACCACGGCTCGGGCGGGGGCCAGGGAGGGGAGTTTTCCTTCCCCGTCTGAGAAGGGACCGGCGACGGACCTTGTTCCCTGTGAGGAACCCATCACCTTTTGTGGAGGAAAGTTAAGTGCGCGTCATCCCCCCGTCTTTCGAAATTCTGGAAGATCTCGACCGGCAGAGTCTGGCACTGCGCATCGAGGTCTGCGGCAGGGTGTGCTATAAGAGCGAGGAGAAAATCAGCGAGGACTCCGCCGGCCCCTTCATCCGCAACATCATCAAGCGGCGGCACAACTCGGTGATGGAGATGGGGGTATTGACCCTCAGCGTCGGTTACGCCACCGAATCGGTGTACTACCAGCTGCTGGAAACCTGCCCCAAGTATCTGTTCATCGACAAGCTCGACAAGAAGCTGCTGGTGATCACCGGCAGCGTCCGCGCCTTCCGTGAACTGTACCAGGCCCACCCCACCGTGAAGATGGTGAAGGCCATCGCCTCCTTTCTCGGCGGTCGCCATCCCGAATTTTTCTTCGACTGTGAACCGAAACGCGGCTGGCTGCCCCAGGAGGGGGTGGCCGTGGAAAAGCTTTCCCTGGCGCAGGTCGAGGAACTGCCCGCCGGCATCTATGCCCGCCACCGGCACATCGCCGTGAAATTCTACGTCAATCGGGCGATAACCCACGAGATCGTCCGCCACCGTCCCTGTTCCTACCTGCAGGAATCGCAACGCTACTGCCGCTATTCCGAAGAAAAATTCGGCAGCGAGGTGACCTTCATCAAGCCGATGTTCTTCAGCGAGGGCAGCGAGGAGTACCGGCTTTGGGAGCATGCCATGCGGGAAACCGAACAGCTCTACCTGAAGCTGCTCGAAACCACCTCGCCGCAGGCGGCCCGCACCGTGCTGCCCAACTCCTGCAAGACCGAGCTGATCGCCTACTGTAACCTTCTCGAATGGCTGCACATCTTCCGCCTGCGCACCTCCAAGGCCGCCGAACCCTCCATGCGCGAGATCATGCTGCCGCTGCTGGATCGGTTCCGGGAGCTGTTTCCGCGGGTGTTCGCCGACTTCACCGTCACCCCTTAGGGCGGCGGGCTGAAGTTGCGGCCGTGCGGCCGGGAACCCGCCGGGTTCGGCGACTACGATTACGACAACGAGAAGAAAAGTAAAGATGCCGCCCCTGCCGATGGCCGCGACGGGTTCTTCCTCAAGGGCCGCCACCCGGTGCGCCAGGGAGGTACACCCCCTGCCGTGCCGCTGCAGGTAGCGGAAAAGTTTCGTTCGCGCCCGCCGGCACATCGCCGTCCGCCTGTCGCAAAAAAAGCGACGGGATCTGTATTCTTACCTATTGAAAATTGAGCTTGGGTTCAGTACGTTCCACAAGCTTATGCCGACAACCCGGGCCCCTGCGCGCCATCGCCAGGGACCCCGGTAACTTTTAATCATGCGCTAAGGAGAAACGTATGGCCCTCGATCCGACCAAGCACGCAGACTGGGAAATCGCCGAAGAAGCTGAAAGCCGGATGAAGACCGTATACGAGCTCGCCGAGAAGCTCGGTCTTGAGAAGGAGGAACTGCTGCCCCACGGCCACTACGTGGCCAAGCTCGACTACAAGAAGATCCTCGAACGGCTCAAGGACCGGCCGGACGGCAAGTACGTCGACGTCACCGCCATCACCCCGACGCCGCTGGGCGAGGGCAAATCCACCTGCGCCATGGGTCTGGTCCAGGGTCTCGGCAAGCGCAACAAGAGCGTCATCGGCGCCATCCGCCAGCCCTCGGGCGGCCCCACCATGAACATCAAGGGCTCGGCGGCCGGCGGCGGCCTCGCCCAGTGCATTCCGCTGACTCCGTTCTCCCTGGGGCTCACCGGCGACATCAACGCCATCATGAATTCCCACAACCTGGCAATGGTGGCCTTGACCTCGCGGATGCAGCACGAGGCCAACTACACCGACGAGCAGCTCGGCAAGCGCGGTCTGAAGCGCCTCGACATCCACCCGAAGAAGGTGGAGATGAAGTGGATCATCGACTACTGCGCCCAGGCGCTCAGAAACATCACCATCGGCCACGGCGGCAAGATGGACGGCTTCACCATGGAGTCCGGCTTTGCCATCGCGGTGAGTTCGGAAATCATGGCCATCCTCTCGGTGGCCAAGGACCTCCGGGACATGCGCGAGCGGATCGGCAAGATCGTCGTCGCCTACGACAAGCAGGACCGGCCGGTCACCACCTCCGATCTCGACGTCGCCGGCGCGATGACCGCCTGGATGGTCGAGGCGCTCAATCCCAACCTGATGCAGACCCTGGAAGGCCAGCCGGTGGTGGTCCATGCCGGCCCGTTCGCCAACATCGCCATCGGACAGAGCTCGGTCATCGCCGACCGGGTGGCCCTGAAGCTCGCCGACTACAACGTCACCGAGTCCGGCTTCGGCGCCGACATCGGCTTCGAGAAGTTCTGGAACCTGAAATGCCGCTACTCCGGCCTCAAGCCCCACTGCGCGGTGGTGGTCGCCACCATCCGGGCGCTCAAGTGCCACGGCGGCGCGCCGATTCCGGTCCCGGGCCGGCCGATGCCCGAGGAGTACAAGAAGGAGAACGTCGGCTGGGTGGAGGAAGGCTGCAAGAATCTGCTGCACCACATCGCCACGGTCAAGAAGGCCGGCATCAACCCGGTGGTCTGCATCAACGCCTTCTACACCGACACCGACAACGAGATCAAGGCGGTCCGCCGGTTGTGCGAGGCGGCCGGCGCCCGCGTCGCCCTGTCCCGCCACTGGGAAAAAGGCGGTGACGGCGCGCTCGAGTTCGCCGACGCGGTGGTCGACGCCTGCGAGGAGAAGAACGACTTCCGCTTCCTCTACGACCTCGACACGCCGCTGTCCAAGCGCATCGAGCTGATCGCCAAAGAGGTGTACGGCGCCGACGGCGTCAGCTACTCGGCCGATGCCCAGACCAAGCTGAAGCGGATGGAGAACGATCCGGAGATGAAGCAGATGGGCACCTGCATGGTGAAGAGCCACCTGTCGCTGTCCCACGATCCGACCTTAAAGGGCGTGCCCAAGGGCTGGACCCTGCCGATCCGCGACATCCTCACCTACAAGGGCGCGGGCTTCGTGGTGCCGGTAGCCGGCGCCATCACCCTGATGCCGGGCACCGCCTCCGATCCCGCCTACCGCCGTATCGACGTCGACGTCGAAACCGGCCGGGTGAAGGGCGTGTTCTGAGCAAACGGATACCCACTGAAAACACAAAGGCCGCCCCGATCGGGCGGCCTTTGTGTTTCTGGGAGATCGAAGTCCGGCTGCTTCCGGTTCCTACCAGGCAGTGCGCACCGGGTACTGCGTGACGAGGGGGTCGGGAGTGAGAATGGTCAGGGCGTGTTCAATCGCTTGGCAGACCAGAATGCGATCGAAGGGGTCCTTGTGGTGGTTCGGCAGCTTCGGCAGATGGAAGGTTGCTTCCTCACTGACGGGCAGGGGGTCGATCAGGTGGCTGACGCGCTGCCGTGCGAGAAAACGGCCCGGTTCTTCCGGCAGCGGCAGTTTCCCGAGTGACCACTTGACGCAGATTTCCCAGCAGGAGGCGGCGCTCAGGAACACATCGTTTTCCGGCTCCACGAACAGTTCCCGGGCTGTGGACGACAGTTCGTCGCTGCCGGCGATCAGCCAGAGAAAGGTGCAGGTGTCCAGAAGGATATTCATTCCGTCTCGCCGGCAAAACCGTCGAGCAGTTCCGGCGGCAGGGGTTCGAAGAAGGTTCCGGCAATGGTGAAGGAGGGAAATTCCTTGCCGGCCAGACCGATGGGCCGTTTTTTACGGACCGCCGCCCTGAGCGGTCTGATTTCGGCCACCGGCTGGTTGCGGCGGCAGATGACCACCTTCTCGCCCCTGGCGACCTTGTCGAGGCAGCTGGAAAGATGCGCTTTCGCCTCATTGATATTTACGGTAATCATGGTGTCATTCTAGATCATGGACATGACCATGTCAATGACCATGAAGAATGGGGGCGCACCGGTTATCCCGGTTTCGAGCCGGCTGGGGGGGCGAATTCATTGCCTGCGGTTGGTGGTGATCTGTGATCGATGACTTGGTTACCGATTCCGTGCCGGCCACTCCGGCGGGGAATGAACCCGACCGGTAGCGCTGTCAATTTTGCAGCACACTGCGACACAGAGCGTAAACAGGAGGTGGGAAGGCTGGTGGGGATCGTTTCGCTTCTCATGCTTCGCTTGTGGCTGAGGTTCGCTCCTGCCCAATCAGCATAGGTCATCGCACGGGCTGTACGGTGATCCCGCCTTCAGTCTTCATCCTCCAGCCTGTTCAATCGACATTGCGGAAGATCCGCTGCCAGGGGATTTCCAGTTCAAGACTGCTGAGGAGCAGGGATTGGCCCGGCCGGACATCCCGCAGCTGCCAGACATTTTCTTCCTGCCGCTGGTACAGTTCGACGGTCTGCCGTTCCGGGTCGACGAGGACGAATTCCCGCAGGGAAGGAAGGGAGCGGTACGCCGATGCCTTCTCGCCGCGGTCGTTGGCGGCGGTGGAAGGAGAAAGGACTTCGACAACCAGCAGCGGCCGGCGCATGACCTGGTCGGCACGGTGGTCATCTGGGTCGCAGGTGACCAGCACGTCGGGGTAGAAGTAGGCCGTATCCGCCTCCAGGGCGAGTTTCATGTCCGCCATGTACACGCGGCAGGGACCGTCGGCCAAGACCTGGGCCAGTTCCAGAAACAGGTTTCCCGACACGGTCACGCGCCGCCGGGAGGCGCCACCCACGGAGAAGACCTCGCCGCGCACGTATTCGTGTTTCTCCATTTGGCCGGCTTCCCAGGCCAGGTATTCCGCGGCGGTCATGCTGCCGGCAGGTGGCGCTTCGCCCATGGTCGTTTCTTCCGATGGAAAAGATGGAACGCAGGGGACGGTCGCGGCACTGCGGAACGTCCCGCCTGCTCAGACTTGTAGCACATCGCGGCGGCCCGACGCAAAGAGCGGTTGGGGCTCTGGCAGAGCCCCGTCAAAGTCTTGTTGAACCCCTGAATTTGGTTGTCAGATCGGGCTCGCAATCGTGATCGGAAATGCGCCGTCGGATTCACTGCCTTTGGAGCCAGACAATACCGGCGGCCTTTCGATACCGATGCCGATACCGACCCCGACCCTGAAAAGCTCCATCGGTCCTTGCACTCGTGACTTTGACGGGATCCTGGGGCAAGTGAAGGCCGGCCTTTCTTTGGTATCATCCACCTGCTATCATTTCAGAGCACAGGAGAGTGGTCATGGCCAACATCAGCCTGCGGGGTATCGACGAAAACGTCAAAAAAATGCTCAAAAAACAGGCGGCGCAAAACGGGGTCAGCATCAATGCGCTGATACTCGACTACATCCACAAAGGCATCGGCATCGATCCGACCCGTCGCCCGAGACACCACGACCTCGATCGTTTGGCCGGCACCTGGACCGAAAAGGATCAGGAAGAGTTTGCCGACGCCGTCACCATGTTCGAAACCATCGACGACGACATCTGGAAATGAAGCTGATCCTGCTCGACACGACTGTGGATCTGCTCATCTGCCGCACCCCAAACGACCTCCTGCCCTGACCGGGCTGGAGATGGGAAGTGATGCCCCGGCCCCCGTCATGAGCGTCTGCCCGCCTTTCGTCGCCGGCGGCGCTGGCGCCGCCTCTTCCGGCAGGCAAAGCAGGTGGGGCGGCGCAATCCCGGCATGGCATTCGGCTTCGCCATCCTGCCACTTTTCCCTAGGGCGATTCCCCGCTGCCGGATATAATGGAAGTCACATCGTTCTTTCCACCAGTCACCAGCGGGTTTCATGGCAGTTTCCGATTCCAACGTCAACCAGTCCAGCCTGCGCGCCTCGGTCAAGGACCAGTCCGGCGCCGGCAAGCTGCGCATCGGCGATATGCTGCGCAAGCAGGGCTACATCACCTCCAAGCAGCTCGACGATGCCCTTGTCCACCAGAAAAAGCACGGCGGCCGTCTGGGCTCGGTGCTGATCCGGCTCGGCTACATCGAAGAGGATACCATCCTCAACTTCCTCTCCCGGCTCCATAATTTCCCCTCCATCGACATCTCGAAGAACCCGCCGGCGCCGGAGGCGATCAAGCTGGTTCCCTTCGAGACCGCCAAGAAGTACATGGCCTTCCCCTTAAAGGTGGAAGGCAACACCCTGCACGTCACCATGGCCGAGCCCACCGATACCGCCATGGTCGAGGCGATGCAGGCCGATGTCCGGAGGAGCCTCGTTCTTTCCGTCTCCACCGAAAAGAACATCCTCGAAGCCTACCGCAAGCATTACAAACTGAGCGATGAGGACTATCGGGAACTGGTGGGCTACCAGGAGGAGGCCGCCGAGGACGAGGCGCCCATCAACCAGATCGAGGACTTCGGCGCCCTCGTGTCTGAGGCGGCGGAGGGGTACGAGGTGGAGGATGACGAGGGCGGCGAGGTCGGCGCCGACCAGTATTCCGCCTCGGACGCGCCCATCATCAAGCTGGTCAACGGCATCCTCGTCCGGGCGGTGAAGGACGGGGTGAGCGACATCCACATCGAACCCTACGAGAAGAACCTGCAGGTCCGCTACCGCCTGGACGGCTCCCTCTACAAGTCGATGAACCTGCCGGTGAACATCAAGAACGCCCTGGTGTCGCGAATCAAGATCCTCTCCCAGCTCGACATCACCGAGCGGCGGGTACCGCAGGACGGCCGTATCCGGCTGAAAATCGGGCGCAACCGCGCCATCGATTTCCGCGTCTCGACCCTGCCCACCCTCTACGGCGAGTCCATCGTTCTCCGTATCCTCGACAAAGGCAGCCTCAACGTCGATCTCACCAAACTCGGCTTCGAAAAGGAGACCTTCCGCACCCTGCGCCGCTGCATCACCCGGCCCCAGGGTCTCTTGCTGGTCACCGGCCCCACCGGCAGCGGCAAGACGGTTACCCTCTACTCCTGCCTCAACTCCCTCAACAAGGAGGACACCAAGATCCTCACCGCCGAGGATCCGGTGGAATTCAATTTCCGCGGCATCAACCAGGTCAACGTCAACGCCGATGTCGGCATGACCTTCGCCGCCGCCCTCAAGGCCTTTCTCCGCCAGGATCCCGATATCATCATGGTGGGCGAGATCCGCGACATGGAGACCGCCGAGATCGCCATCAAGGCGGCGATGACCGGCCATCTCGTCTTTTCCACCCTGCACACCAACGATTCGCCGGCGACCATCGCCCGCCTGGTGGACATCGGCATCCCGCCCTTCATGGTGGCCTCGGCGGTGTCCATGGTGCTGTCCCAGCGGCTGGGGCGGCGGCTGTGCGCCAAATGCAAGAGGCTCGTCCCCGAGCCCGATCCAAAGGAGCTGATCACCATCGGCTTCGACAAGGATGAAGTCGCCTCCCTGCAGATCTACGAGGCGGAAGGCTGCCCGGTCTGCAACGGCGGCGGTTACAAGGGACGGGTCGGCTTCTTCGAACTGATGGAGGTCACCGACGAGGTGGCCAAGGCGATCAACGCCCAGGTCCCCGAGGATCAGCTCCGCAAAATCGCGGTCCAGGAAGGGATGAAGACGCTGCGCATGGCGGCGCTGCAGAAGGTACGGGAAGGTGTCACCAGCCTCGACGAGGTGCTGCGGCGGACGGTGGTCACCGAGGAAAGCCTGCCCGCCTATCTGGTCAACCCCGATGTCGAGAGCTACGAGGACGGCGACGTCATCATCCGCCAGGGCAACACCGACAAGGACTTTTTCAAGCTGGTCCGCGGCGCGGTGATGGTGGTCAAGGACGGCAAGAAGATCGCGGAGATCACCGAGCCCGAGGAGATGTTCGGCGAGATGTCGGCCATCTCCGGCGAGGCGCGCAACGCCTCCATCGTTTCCCGGGGCCGTTCGGTGGTCAAGCGCTTCCCGGGCGACAAGCTGCCGGAGCTCATCCAGAAGTACCCGGAGGTGGCCAGCCATCTTTTCCGCTCCCTCGTTGACCGGCTTTCCCAGGCCAACGACATCATCGTCCGCCTGGCGAGCGGCAAATTCGGCCGCGCCGCCTGACCTCGCCGCCACGCGTCCCGCCGCAGCGAACAAACACCCATTTCCCCCGCTCCTGCGGCTGCCTCCCCATCGGCCGCAAGCCGCTCCGCTGGTCCTTCCCGAGAAATATCGCTAATCTGTCGTCCTGCAAGGCTTTTTCGTATTATTACCTATTGAATTGCCCCATCGATTCCGTTATTTTTAGAAAATTTCCCAGCAGGGATGCCGGACACCTCCTGCCCACAGTCCGTCCGGCGCTCCCTTCTGCCTTTCAGCTCCGCATCATCGCTTCG
>JBFLZZ010000031.1:0-45417 GCA_040755255.1 Thermodesulfobacteriota bacterium | reverse complement strand
CGCAGAGCGCCAGAAAGGCGTCGATCCTGTCCGGCGGCACCGCGAGGGTCATCCGCTCCTGCGCCTCGGAGATGAGGATCTCCCAGGGCTGCAGGCCGGCGTACTTTAAGGGCGCCCGGTCGAGGTGCAGCTCGAAGCCGCCGGTGTCGGTGCCCATCTCGCCCACCGACGAGGACAGCCCGCCGGCGCCGTTGTCGGTGATGCAGTTGTAGAGGCCGCGGTCGCGGGCCTTGAGCAGACAGTCGAACATCTTCTTCTGGGTGATCGGATCGCCGATCTGCACCGCGGTGGCCGGCGAGTTCTCGTTCAATTCCTCGGAGGAGAAGGTGGCGCCGTGGATGCCGTCCTTGCCGATCCTGCCGCCGGTCATGACGATGAGATCGCCCACCTGCGCCTTCTTGTGCTGTGACGGCTTGCCGTTGATCGCAGCCGGCATCATGCCGATGGTGCCGCAGAAGACCAGGGGTTTGCCGGCGAAGCGGTCGTCGAAGACCAGCGAGCCGTTCACCGTCGGGATGCCGCTCTTGTTGCCGCCGTGCTCGACACCCTCGCGCACCCCTTCGAGAATGCGCTTGGGGTGCAGCAGCCGGGCGGGGAGCGGTTTGTCGTAGAAGGGGGTGGCGAAGCAGAAGACGTCGGTGTTGGCGATGAGTTTGGCTCCCATGCCGGTGCCAAACGGGTCGCGGTTGACGCCGACGATGCCGGTGAGCGCGCCGCCGTAAGGGTCGAGGGCGGAGGGGCTGTTGTGGGTCTCCACCTTGAAGACGACGTTGTAGTCGTCGTTGAAACGGATCACGCCGGCGTTGTCCTTGAACACCGATAAACACCAGTCGTGGGCGCCCATCTTCGCCCGGATCTCGGCGGTGGGCTGTTTGATGAACGTGTCGAACAGGCTGGTGATGGTGGTCGACTCGCCCGTCTGCGCGTCCTCGTAGTCGATGATGCCGGAGAATATCTTGTGCTTGCAGTGCTCGGACCAGCTCTGGGCCAGCACCTCCAGTTCGGCGTCCTGGACCTTGTCGCCGAGGCCGACCTTCTGCCGCTCCTCGACGATGTCCGGCCGGGAGAAGTAGTCGCGGATCAGCTTCATCTCGTCCAGGGTGAGGGCGAGCACCCCCTCCCTGCTGATCCGCAGCAGTTCCTCGTCGGCAACATGGAGATCGATGGTGGCGACCAGACCGCGGTTCTCGCCCACCACCTTGGGCGCGAACGGCTTGATGCCGGAGGCGGCGGCGAATTCGTCGCGGCTCATGACGGTAAAACGCTGGATCAGTTCATTGGCGAGCAGTTTTCTGGCAATGTCCTCGGCCTGCCGGCGCTCGATGGCGCCGGAGAGCAGGAACTGGGTCGAGGTGTAGACCGCCTCGTCGCGCCCGAACTTGCGGCCGATCATGTACTCGATGGCCTGGGCGGCGGTGTGGCCCTCGTTGTCGGTGACGCCGGGGCGGAAGCCCACCTCGATCAGCCAGTCGAAGGCGAGGTTCAGGTCCAGGGCCAGGGGCTTGAGGGAATAGACCTGGGTGACCGGATCGCAGAACGGGCCGGCGGCGGCCGCGGCAAGCTGCTCCCCGGTGAGGTCGGCGTCGACGGTGAAGACCTTGACCGTGCGGACGGCGGCAAGGGAAATGTCGAGATCGGTCTGGATCCGTTTGCGGATCTTTTCGCCGTAGGAGTCGTTGATGGAAGGTTTGAGGGCTGCCTGGATGCGGGCCAGCATGGTGGGTCTCCTGTGGGTGACGGATGGGGTGGCGCGGAGGGAGCGCCAGCTTGGGCATTGCCGGAAAACCGGGGAATTATACTCCATCACCAATTTTTTTAAACTGGCCGGGAGTCACTTTTTTGAGGAGGGTGGCCGCCTTGGTCGTTGTTCAGGGAACGGAAGGAGTGGTCAGCCTTTGGTAGGCTTCCGGGGTTTTCCAGCAGACGCCCCCCGTTTCCTTTCGAAGTTGTGATGCAGGACCGCCATGGATGAGAACCGGCGACCCTGCCGTATCGCCGGCAAGGGGCCGCCATTTGTCCAGGCTGGTGAAAAAATCGGCAACAATCGTTTGCCCCGATCTGATCTCCACCGGCTGCAGGGTCAGACCGTGGTCGATCAGCACGTCAATTGTAACTGATCACGGGGCAGCGCCCAGGCAAACATCCTGAACCGCTTACCGTCAATTTCATTCCCGGTACAGCCGCGCGAAATCTTTCGGGTATAATGGTATGGATTTTGTGGTATGCGTGCTGCAGGGTGCCGGCGCTGATGCCGGCCGTATGCAGCCAGCGACCGGCATGCCCGCAACCCGAGACCGTCAAGCGATGCACAAGATCTTCGCCCGCAGAGATGAAAGGCTGTTCCTCTGGGCGACCCTGTTCCTCTCCGTCCTGACCGTGCTGAGCGCCCTGTTCCAGAGGACGCCCCATCCGGAAAGCGAGCCGTCCTTCGAGCACATGTATGGGGCCCAGGAGGTACTGGGGGGGGCGGGTTGCGTCGTGTTGCTCCTCCTCGCCGTTGTCCTGACGAAAAGAGGGGTGGGGGGGGCGGGAGAATGCCGCCTCGCGGAGAGGCTTTCCGACAATCCCTATCCCCTGTTGCTTTCTTACCTCGGCGTCCTTGTTGCCGCCTCCGTTATGGTCTATCACAACCGGCCGCTGAACATCGACGAGTACAGCGTGTACTTCCAGGCAGAGGTCTTCGCCGCAGGAAAGCTGACCGGACAATTTCCGCCCGCCCTGGTGCCGTGGTTGGTGCCTTCCGGACATGAAAATCATTTTTTCACCGTCTCGCCCGAGAGCGGCCGGATCGTCACTTCGTACTGGCCGGGCTTTTCCCTGCTGCTCGCCCCCTTTGCCCGGCTGGGTGTCCCATGGCTGCTCAATCCGCTCCTGGCCACGGGAACCTTGTACTTTCTGTGGCGAATCTCTCTCCGTCTTTTCAACGAAAAAGTTGCGGCTGGGTGGGTTCTGCTGTTCAGCGCGGCGTCGACGGCGGTGGCGGTGAACGGTATTTCCTATTATGCGATGAGCGGGCATTTGTTCCTGAACGTCCTGTATGCCTGGCTGCTTCTCGAACTCACACCCGCACGGCTGTTGCTGGCCGGTCTCGCCGGATCGCTGGCGCTGCTGCAGCACAACCCGGTCCCGCATCTGCTGTTCGCCTTGCCCTGGATGGTCTGGATACTTCGGCAACCAAGGTGCCTGGGCAAAATCACCTTGCTGCTGCTGGGCTATCTGCCGCTGGTGGTGGGCGGCGGCTTTGGCTGGGTCTGGATGAAAATGGCGATCATGCAGGCGGGGGCAGGTTCGGGTGCGCCAGGGGCCGCCCTCGGGGCCTCGGATGCGGCCGTGACCGGAAAGGCCAACGTTCCAGATCAGGACGGGGTATGCAGACTCCTGCAGACCCCGTATCGCCTCCTCAAAGAGATCCTCACCTTGCCGGATTTCGATTTTCTCTGGCTCAGATTGCTTGGTTTTCTCAAACTGTTTGCCTGGGCGGTGCCGGGATTGCCGATTCTGGCCATGCTCGGATGGCGGCGGCTGCGCGGCGAGGATTCCCTGCTCCGTCTCTGGGCCTGGGCGGCCTTGACAACGGTGGTCGGCTACCTGTTCGTGCCGGTCAGCCAGGGCCATGGCTGGGGGTTCCGTTATTTCCATTCCGCCTGGGCGGCCCTGCCGTTGCTGGCGGCCTCCTTCGTGCTGCAGCCTGGGGCAGCGGGGAGCAGCTTCAGAAGATGCATCTGCCTGCTGACCGTGGTCAGCCTTTTTCTCGCCAACGGGTTGCGCTTCTGGCAGACGGAGCGTTTCATTGCCAGGCATCTGCAACAGTTGCCGCCGGTGGAGAAAAAAGTCGATGACGACACGGTACAATTGGTATTTATTGATGGACTGCAGGGGTACTTCGCGCAGGATCTGGTCCAGAATGATCCCTTTCTGCGGGAGAATACCATCTTTTTCATAAGCCGCGGCGGACCCGAGAACAGGCGCATGCTGCAAACCCATTTTCCCAGTGCCCGACGTGTCGCCCGGAAGGGGCTGCACGGCGTCTGGATTGTCGATGCCGCAGAGTGGCGCGCGCTGCTGGCGCCGGAAAGTTCCTGACCATGCCGACGCACATGCAGATCTCCGCCATCATCCCCTGCCTCAACGAGGAAAAGACGCTGCCGGTGTGTATCGCTAAGGTGCAGGGTGCCATGGCCAGCCTCGGCCTGGCTGGTGAGGTCGTTGTCGGGGACAACGGCTCCAGCGACGGGTCGGTGGCCACGGCCCTCGGGTGCGGCGCGCGAGTCGCCCATGAGGACAAGGTGAAGGGGTATGGGGCGGCGGTGAAGGCGGCCGTGAAAGAGGCGAACCATGAGTATCTGATCATGGCCGACGCCGACGATTCCTACGACTGGCAGAATCTGGGGCCGTTTGTCGAAAAACTGCGGGAAGGCTACGATTTCGTCATCGGCAATCGCTTCCAGGGCCGGATCCATGCCGGCGCCATGCCCTTCCTGCATCGCTATCTCGGCAATCCCCTCCTATCGGCCCTGGCGCGGATCTTTTACCGGATTCCGGTCGGCGATTTCCATTGCGGTATGCGCGCCTTCACCCGGGAAGCCTACCGGAAAATGAACCTGCAGACCGACGGCATGGAGTTCGCCACCGAAATGGTGGTGCGGGCGGCCCAGGAAGGGCTGCGCATTGCCGAGGTGCCGATCGATCTCTATCCGGACAAGCGTTCGCGGCCGCCCCATCTCCGCACTTTTCGCGACGGCTGGCGGCATCTGCGCTTCATCATGACCTACGCACCCAACTACCTGTACATGATCCCGGGCGCCATCCTGTTCACCCTTGGCGCTGCCCTGCAGATCGTGCTGGCCAACGGCCCGGTGGCGGTAGGGGATTTTTTCATGGGGCCGCACTTCCTCGCCCTGGGGCTGCTGCTCACCCTGGTCGGCTTCAATGCCATGAATCTGGGGCTGATCGCCAAGGTCTATCTGGTGAAATCGGCGCCGGCCATGCGGAAGAAAATGGTCGCCTGGCTGCAGCGCTACTATTCCCTCGAAAGAGGGCTGCTGTTCGGTGGCCTGCTTACAGCGGGCGGCCTGTTGTTTGACGGCATCCTGCTGTATCGGTGGCTACGCGAGAGGGGGCCGATGGAGGAATCGGTGCATTTGGCTTTTGTCGCCTCGGGATTCATCGTCATCGGCATCAACAGCATTTTTGGTTCCTTCATGCTGGGCATGCTGCTCAACGACAGCATGAAGGAAGGAAAATGATCTGCCGGAAAAACCGGGCAGCCAGATCGGTCATTTCCAATGGTAGCTGTGCAGGCTGAGGCGGCGGAGCAGGAACTTAGGTAGATGGGGTGCGAGATGGGCCAGAACCCCGGCGGCAGCTTTGGCGAGGTTATAGCACACGTAATACGGGATTTTTTGCGGACAGGCCCGGATGACAAACAGGGCTTCCTTCCTGATATAGCTGCTTCCGATGGCGGCGCTGGTGCCAACCCCGTGGGCGGGGAAAATCTGGGTCAGCGAGTAAACGCTGTCGAAGTATCGCCGGAAAAGGGAAAGGAGGGTGTAGGCGTGCGAATGGATGACCACTGAATCCGGCGCGTACACCACGGCATAGCCGGCGTTGAGCACATCTTTCGAGAATTTCTGATCCTCGCTCATAATCAGCGTTTCATCAAACGGATATCGCAACAGAGTCGAACGGCGGATCGCCGAACTGACATTGGAAAAGAACACGTCTTCAAGGGTGAGTTCGGCCCTTGCAGGTTTTTCCCTCCGGATGGCCGGCCCAGCCGGAAATCTGGTCGCGAGGAAGAATTTTTCGGCAAACAGCGCATCAGGCCAAGGGATCTGCCGGGAATACGTCCCCACCGTCTGCGGGTCGAAAAAGGGGCGCAACAGTTCCTGCAGCCAAAAATTATCCTTGGGCAGAGCATCCTGCGAGAGGAAAACGACGATCTCTCCGGACGCGGCCCGGGCCCCTAGGTTGCGCGAGCGGCCGTGGGAAAAGTTCGAGAGAGGGACGATGCGGGTATTGGCAAACTTCCCTGCAATCGCCAAGGAAGCGTCGGTCGATCCCGAGTCGACGAGAATGATTTCAGAGGGGGGAAGAGGAGTCTGTCGCTGCAGGGCAGTGAGCAGGGCCTCGAGATGCGCGGCGGCATTGAGAATGGGGACGACAACGGAAACTTTGTCTGCTGCGATGGGTTGGGCCATGGTTGATTTCTGAATGCCTCAGGATTTCCAGGGTGCAATCAGCCCGGATGCAACTTGAGGAGGAGGAAACGCCGAGAGGGCAACACCCGCAGCAATCTGCACCACATCAGGGCCTTTGCCCCTGGTTCTCTTTGCGGCCGGAAACATAGATATTCCAGCCGAACAAATTGGTGAAGGAAAGCAGAAAAGCCACGCGGTCGCGCAGGAGGTAGCCGGCAACCATCAGAAACGGATCGAACAGGGCGCGCGGCCATTCCCGGGTGGTGCCGACCTGCTCCACCCGCAAACCGCGACCTTTATGAAAACAGCCGAAGAGCGACTGCTTGGTCCAGGGTCGAATGTGAGTCGGGTCGTCAAAGAAGTTGGCGGGGAAACCAATCTCTCGTTTGATTCCGAACGAGGGGACAAGCGTGGAGGTCCAATTAGGCGTTTCGACGTAGAATCTTCCGCCGGGTTTGAGCACGCGGGCTATTTCGTCCCGAACCAGAAAAGGGTTGCGGAGATGCTCGATGACATGGACGAGCACCACCGCGTCAAAAGAGTCGTCGGCGAACGGAAGTTTTTCGCGGTCGATATCGGCATGGGCGAAATTGATGTCGGGGAAGAGGTCGGCGGCCTGAACGATGTCGACCCCGAATAGGGT
This sequence comes from Thermodesulfobacteriota bacterium, assembly GCA_040755255.1. Taxonomy (GTDB): domain Bacteria; phylum Desulfobacterota; class Desulfobulbia; order Desulfobulbales; family S012-135; genus JBFLZZ01. Next base: position 38,574 of record JBFLZZ010000031.1, on the reverse strand, counting down.
GGCGCTGGGATGAACGAGGCGGGCGCAGTTGAGATTGCCACCATTGCCACAGCCGAGTTCAAGGATGTTTCCGGGGGCTGGCAGGCCTTTAAAAAAACTCCAGCGGCGTTTGGGATAACCGGAAACAAAGGTGAAGAGCTTCCGAAACAGAGGCCAGCGGGCAATGGCTGAATGGATCATACGAGTCTCGTTTCGCTTCAGCCGGCACCGTCTGCCGGGAAGAAACGCTGCAGAGTGAGGTAGGTTTTCCGCAAAATGCCGTACATCAAGGGGTGGTTGGTGAGGAGTGCATCCAGTTTTTGATCGATGATTATGCCGATGGATTTATTCGAAGTTGCGACCGGAACCCTTGCGACAGGGAGTTTTTTGATAAATCTGGCGACATAGATGTCGAACCCAGGTTGTTTTGCTCGTGCCACAAATTCGAAATGGTTCCAAGAGGATACCGTCTGGAGGAGCCGGGAGACGTGCATCGTGTGCCGATGGCTGTCGGTATCGATGGCCAGGCAAAGAAACAACAGCCCATGATTTTTGAGGATTTTCCCTAGAAGGGAAGGCAGCCGGTCCGCAACATTGAGCAGAAAGACCTCGCCGCCGATGGCAAGGAAGTCATAGAGTTGCCCGGACGCCAACCGATCCAGGTCATCGGAAAGGCCAATGCACTGTTTCGGCAGAACAGAGGCCAGGGGTTGCAGCGATAATCCCAGGACCCCGCCTTTTTTGTCCTGCATGGCGGTGATCATTTGGTCGAAGGTATTCATGCCGTACCCGCAATTGCGGTCACAATTTCACCCATGACGTATTCCGCCCCAAGCTGTTTCAGGATCGGAGACGGGCAAGGGTTGTCACGGCCGTCTCCGAATTTTTGCCGGCAGCCCAGAAAGCGGCAGCCGGCAAGCGGTGTATCCGTGGCCCCGCGATGCCTGATCTCGCGGGCATTACTGGGAAGAAACACGGTGTTTGCGCAGGTCTTGCAAGTCAGGACGATGATGGGGATGCGGGCGGCAATCGCAATGTGAAGGGGGTAGGAATCCAGGGTCACAAAGGCTTCCATGCTCTTCAGTACGGAATAGTTCTCCTGCAGCGATCTGTTCAACAGCTGCAAAGCGCCCTGGACCCGATAGTCGTCCCCGCCGCCGATCTGCACAACCTTGTACCCCGCGTCGGTCAACATTCCTGCGAGGTGATCCCAGGCCGCAGGGGTCCATTCCCTTTCCGGCCAGCCGGCACCGGTGGAGATGGCGATATGTTTTGACGACCTGAAAAAGCGTCGATAGAAATCCGCCTTGTCCTGTTCAACCATGCTGTTGCGCGGAACCGGGTAGGAAAAAGAACCGTCCTGCACGGATCGCAGCAGCCGGTGCGTGGGAAAGCCGGCATCCACTTGGGAGAAACAGGCGGCCATCTCCTCCAGCCAGGTGACGGCATTCTTTCTCCAATTTCCGCCTTCATACCCCGGTACAACCTCCTTGTCATAAGAAAAGTCGTCGATGTCGGAAGTGTGGAGCACCCTGTCGATGAAGGGGTAACTGTCGACGAGTTCCGGGTAGGCGGTTTTGAAGGTTATGTGGGCGCCGGGATTGTTCTCCCGGTAGAGGGCGACAATCGCGGCCGTGGCCAGCACGTCGCCCCTCGCTATAGCGCGCTCGACCAAGACCCGGGGTTGAGTTTTTCTCGCCGCCTGATCCTCCTCTCTGATCAAGGTGCTCTGAAAGGGTGAGGTAAAGAATGCTTGGTTGATGAGGCCAGACCACTTCTTCTGAAAGATTTGCCGGTCATGGATGTTTTCCTCGCCAAGAATACGAGTGCCATTTTCGAGATGGAAGAAGGTGATCTCCGGCTGGTAAAGGCATTTTTTCCCCTGCTCCAGTGCCTTCATGCAGAGGTCGACATCCTGGACCTCCTGGGCATAACTCTCGGTGAATCCACCGATTTCTTCGAAAAAATGCTTTGGCATACATAGAAAGGCACCGGTTACCGCCGGCATGTATTTGGGGATGCACACTTCCGGCATCAGGGAGTGCCGGTTGCGGTACGGGTGGTAGCCGAGATGGCGCAGGGGGCCATTCCTGATGAATTCCACGCCGGCGTGCTGGATGCGGTGGTTGTGGGCATAGAGGAGCTTGGCGCCGATGATTCCGACTTGGGGGTTCTCCGCAAACGAGGAGAGAAGCTTGGCTGCCCAGTTGGTGGAGACTGCGGCCGTATCGTTGTTGAGGAAAAGGAGAAATTTGCCCTGGGCATGGGAGGCAAGGTCGTTGTTGTTTTTTGAAAAATGGTAGGAAGGTAGTTGTGTTACATGGAAAACGCCCTGCCAGCGGCGGCCGAAGGATTGGTATATCTCGTATACCTGCCGGTCGCTGGAGCCCGTGTCGCCGAGCAACACCTCGATGTCGGGGCGATTGCAAGTGTCCAATAGGCTTTGCAGACAGTTGTCGATCAGTTCGAACCTGTCCTTGGTCAGGATGACAATGGATATTTGGATCTGATTATTCATGAGCTCGCTGATCAGGTATCGTTTCCGGAGCGGAAACCAACTTTCCCTGCAAGCCAGCGTAGAGGCGCCGTCACCTTCCAGGAGAGGGAAGATTGAAAAATGCGCGTGGCTTCGTGCAGCCGCTGAACCTCATCATGGGCAACTCGATGATTCTGGAAAAAGCGTTCCGCGACAAGTTCCATTTCCAAGACACGTGAGGTGAGGGACGTGAATTTCTGGGTGAGAGGTCCGCTTCCTTCGATAATGCAGAGGTCAAAGATTTCCCTGGCAAACGGCTGCAGGTCGGAAACGATATGATAGCTCATGGCATCGAGATCGATGCGGGCAATGGAAGTGATATTTGTCTGATTTTGGCTGCCAAGCATTTTTTGTTGGCTTTTGGAGATATTGCGCGTTGAGCTGAGGCCGACGAAAAGGTTTCTGCCTCTGAGGGCGAGGCCACGAGGGTAGCCGCCGGTGGTGATTTCAGCCCGCAGGACGAATTTCTGATCGCCAAGGTGGTCAAAAATGAGGATTTTGCCCGTTCCCGATTCTGCCACAAACAAGGTGTTGTCCAGGAAAAGAGGTGAATGCGGCTGATTGAGATTTTCAACGATGGGGATGCCCGTGTCAACGAGCAAAAGGTGTCCATTACGTTGAGAGCTTGTTGGAGTATTTTCTCCGAAGCAACTCACAATGAAGCTTTCCTGAAATCTGGTGATGCCATTGAGATGAACGACATTATCTGAATCAGGAACCCCGGGATACCTCCAGAAAAGTTTTTCCCCGCAAAGTGTTGTGCCATCGAGGGTAAGCTGGATGATAGTGTTTGTCCCGGTACTGGTCACGTAGAGATGGTCTTGGTAAATGGCAATGGAATGGGGATCTACAACTTTTTCGAGAGGCAGGATCTGGAGGATTTTTTTTGTCGACAACCGCAGAACGACGGCGGCGGGAGGAGAGCCTTGAAGGCAGAATGCCAGGGTGTCGGGGGCAAGCAGGCATGCCCCGGACGCTCCGGTTGCGCCTTCGGTGTGTTTCGGTGTTCGAAGCCATTCCAGAGTGTCCGCTTCAGGGTTGACCACGCAGGCGACATGAGAAGGCGAGGAAAGCTGATTTGCGAAGGTGAGGAAAAATGAGGGTTCAGGCATGTGGATTCCCCTGTAAGCAAGAATCATCCCTTGAAGGAACCAGAGCCTTGCCGTCGATAGCCCAGCAGGAATCGACTTCGATGGTCCGTAATTGTGGTTGTCGTGCCTCGCCATGTTTCGGGACGACCGAAAACTGCTGCAGATTTTCCCCCATATAAAGCAAGCGGCGGTTGCCGTCGAACACCGCTATCCGGACGCAGTAAATGCCGGGAGCTAACGGCAAGGCAGGGATGGCAAAATCTATCAGGTGGGGACCGGCGGCGAGGTTGAGCTCCTGACCCAGCAATGCCGTGGAATTTGCGGTCAGATAGAAAAAGTCCGCTGTGTGGGTGCCGATGACGAATTCCGCTCCTTCGATTGGCGATTCGAGCTGGAAGCGAATGCGCAGCGAAAGAGGGCCGCAGGAGGAAATTTCCCCCTGCCGGGGGCCGGTCTGCCCAACGAGTTCTACATGAAGTTGGTTGATTTCGCCCGATGACTCGATCCTGGGCCGATGGCTCCTTGCGCTGGCAAAATAGGAGAATATTTTCCTGTTGCTGCTCTGGAAAAACTGGGAGCAAACCTCATCCGGGTTGCCGTCCATGAGGATTTTGCCTTGTTCCAGCAGGATGGCCCTGGAGCAGATTCGTTCGACTTGGCGGATATTGTGACTGACCAGGATAACGGTCCTGTTCCCGTCCTTGATCAACCGCTCCATCCTGTCGAAGCATTTTCGTTGAAAGGCGATATCCCCCACCGCCAGCACCTCGTCAATGATCAGGATTTCCGGGTCGATACTGATGGCAACGGCAAAGCCAAGCCGGATAGCCATCCCGGAACTGTACCGTTTGATCGGTGTGTCGATGAATTCTTCGAGTTCCGCGAAGGAGACGATGTCGTCGAAGCGTTCCTGGATGATTTTTTTCGGCAGTCCGAGAATGGCGCCGTTTAAGAAGATGTTTTCCCGGCCGGTCAGTTCCGGGTGAAAGCCGGCACCGATTTCGATGAGCGGAGCAATTGATCCGACGAGGTTCAGCGACCCGCTGGTGGGACTGGAAACTCCTGCAAGCAACTTCAGCAGGGTGCTTTTGCCGGCGCCGTTTTCCCCGATGATGCCAAGTACCTCCCCTTTTTCCACGGTGAAGGATACATCGTCCAAGGCCTTGAACGGGGAAGGACGGGGCGCTTGGCGACCAAAGGCGGAGAGCAGCCTGTCCTTGAAGCCTTGCAGCTGTCCTAGCCTGAACTCCTTGGTCACATTGCGGGCGTCGATCGCAATCATCGTGTCTGCATCAGGGGCGATAGACCGTTCAGATGACATCGGCGAATTCCGGTTCAAAACGCTTGAAGGCGGAATAGCCGATAGTGAGCAGCACGCCGGTGAGCAGCACGCCGGGCAGGAGAGAGGCCGGGGCTGGCGGGGCCTGCTGCAGCAGGGTTCTCTGGAAGGCGTCGATCATGCCGGCCAAGGGGTTGCAGGTATACAGGAAATACAGGGCTGACGACCAGGTGCCGGCTTTGTGTTCGACCAACAGGGTTCGCTGGACGAGAGAGAGGGGGTAGATGATCGGCGAAAGATACATGAGCACAGAAAGAGCGATGGGCAGAAGCGAGCCGATGTCCCGGTAGAAAATATTCAGGGTCGCCCCGATGAGTCCGATGGCAAGGCTTGCCGCCATCGCATAGGCGACGAGAAGGGGCAGCCAGAGGATATGGATGGACGGGGTGATGTGAAAAATCGGCATCAGGACGGTCAGGAGGAGGAGGTTGATTGCCAATTCCACCAACTTGCCGGCGAGAGCGGAGTACAGGAAAATTTCGCGCGGAAAATATATTTTCCGCACCAGCATGGCGTTGGCGACGATACTGTGGATGCAGTCAGTGGTCGCTTCCTGGAAAAAGACCCAAGGTATCAATGCCGCAAAGGTGAGAACCGGGTATGGGGTGGCGCCGCTGTCGATGCCGACGAAACTGCGCACCAGGATGAAAATGGCCACCAGCAGCAACGGACGCAGCACGGACCAGGCGATCCCGAAATAGGCCTGCTTGTATCGGACCCGGAGATCCTTGAGGGCAAGGGCGCTGAGTAATTCACGGTGAGAGATAATGTTAAGGATAGCTTTGGGGATGGGCAAGGTGACGGATTTTGGTTTGGGTGTTTACCGAAAAAATCAACCTCCGAAATTATAGTACGAAAGCGGCGACGCTTGTACCGGTTTTATCCGTGAAACGCGGCCTCCGCAGAGGCCGACCAGCGCTTTGCTTGCGTCCGAGTTTCCATTCAGTGTGTTTTCGATACCAAGTCGCTGGTGGTGTACACCCGGCCATTCGGCAGCACGACGAATTGCCCGCCGTAGGGATCCGAGGGAACCGCATCGATCAACCCTTTCTGCCGCAGGATGTCGACCGATTCTGGCAGCGATCCGAATTTCCTCCGGTATTCTTCCACCTTCCTTTCCAAGAGGTCAATTGTTTTGAGGGCGCTGAGCCGCTTTTCCAGGTGCCGTCGCAGCGCGTCATCGAGGGGCGAGCGCAGCATGCCTTCGAGAAAGGCGATGCCGGCCGTTGTTTCCCGGCTGTAGAGGCTGAACCGCGATGCCAGGGCCTTCAAAAAGCCCGGCGCTCCTGGCAGCTCTGCTGCCTGACGGAGATAGGGGGCGGCCTTTTTCGCGTCCTTCTGGAAGTAGAAGGCGTTGAAGCCGAGAAAATATGGGGGACGGAAGTCTTCCGGCCGGTTTGCCGCTGCCTTCAGCAACAATTCGTTCGCCTCTTCGATCATGCCCGCATCCCAGGGCAGCGTCATCTCACCGAGGAGATAGGGGTCCCAGAAGCGGGGGTCGAGATCCGTCACCCGGTGCAGCATCAGGTGTACGAGTTGCCATTCGCCGGTATCGAGTTTTTCATTGGCGATCAGTTTGTATCCCATATAGGTGATGGTCTTGAGCAGCAGGTAATCGGCCATCACCCCCTTGAACTCCCCGCTCATCGTTTGGACCAAGGCTGACGGCAGCTGGCCGAACTGGCTGATCACCTCGAATTGATGTCTGCCGCGCAGTTCGTAGAGTCTGGGGATGCAAAAGCCGCTGGTCAGGGCGGCGAGCAGAAAGATCAGGGATAGCCGCAGGGAAAGCCTGGTCATGTCAGATCCCGACGCTGGAAGCTGACCATCGCCAGGGTCAGGGCTGCCGTAGTGTAGGCCACTGCGTAAACCAGCAGGAAGAGGAGCTCCCGCCCCGGTATGACGAGGCCGTGGGCGGCAAGGAGCTTGAGGTCGAAAGCGGCCAGGTTGGGAAACAGGTAGGAGGCCGCCCGCACGGTGTGTTCCACCACGGGACTGATCTCGACTCCGGGTGTTCTGGTGGAGATGAAGCGGACCATGTCTTCGACGCTCTGGCCGATGAGGTAGGTGCCGACCGTGAGCAGGGTGGCGAGAAAGGAGCTCGTGGTGAGGGTGCTCCACAGGATGACCATGGCGTTGAGCACGGTCATGCCGAGAAAACTGACGCAAATGGAGAGCAGGATGCTGCTCCAGGAGAGTTCGGCGAAGAAATATTCGGCATAGATCAGCTTGCTGATCATCAGGGCGACGGCGGTGGCGCCGGCGAGAACGGCCATGATGGCGCCGGTCAGCAACGTGAGGCCGCCGAATTTGCCGAGGAGATATTCTTTTCTGGAGATGGCGCGCGACAGGATGGAAAAGATGGTGCGCCGTTCGATATCGCGGGCCAGCAGATGCACGGCGAGAAAGACCGGCACCAGCAGACCGCCGATGTTGACGGCGCTGAGGCAGAAGTCGAGGGTCACCTTGGTGATCTGCCGCATGAACATGCCGCTGATCAGGATGGACACGAAAATGACCAGGAGGGAAAAGACGATGGCGCCGTAGAGTACCCGCTGGCGGAGACCGTCCTTGAAGGTGAGCAGGGCGAGGGCGAGGATGTTGTTCATGGCTGCTGTGCTGTTGCCGACGGGTGGAGGCGATGGTCATCCCGTATCGTCCGCAGGAAATACGCCTCCAGGGGGGTGGTCGACGGCGGCAGGCCGGAATCGGCGGCAACCGGTTGCAGATCCTGCGGGACGATGGTGGCAACCAGTCTGCCTTTGTTCATGATTCCTATCCGGTCGCAGATGCGCTCCACATCGGTGAGGATGTGGGAGGAGAACAGGATGGTGTTGCCCTTGGCGTGATAGGCGCGGATGAGGTCCACCACGAGTTTTCTGCCCAGGGGATCGAGGCCGGACATGGGTTCGTCGAGGATGAGGATTTCCGGTTCGTGGATGAGGGCATAAGCAAGGGCGGCCCGTTGGGTCATGCCCTTGGAGAAATTGCGGATGGGTGTGTCGGCGGCGGTGGCGAGATCGACCTGCTGCAGGAGCTGTTCAATGCGCAGCCCGACGGCGGCGGCGGGCATCCTGGCGACACTGGCGGCGAAGCGGAGCTGCTCGCGGATGGTGAGCCGTTCGTAGAGGCAGGGATTTTCCGGTAGGAAGCCGAGCTTGGCGTGGCATGCCGGCTCCGCCGCCGGGGAACCTGAGACGGTCACTGTGCCGCTGTCGGGACGGACAAGGCCCATGAGGATCTTGAGGGCGGTGGATTTCCCGGCGCCATTGGGCCCGACCACGCCGAACACCTCGCCTTTTTTCACCGAAAAGGAGAGCTCGTGCAGGGCGACGCTTTTCTTCAGGCGGAGGTCGGAGGTATAGGATTTGGTGATCTTATCGAAGGCGATGGGCTGGGCTGGTTCCATGCGTCCTTTTTATAGCAGAATGACGACAAAAAAAAACCCCTGCGGGACCGCAGGGGTTTTTTCATATGAGGCCGGAGATCAGCTGCCGCCCATGTAGGTCCAGGAGGAGAAGTCGTAAGCTTCACTGTCAATGGCGGTAAGCGCGCCACCGGTGGCTGTCTGTTGATAGTAGCCCGCAGCAGTCGAGTTTATCCCATATTCCATTTGGTCGTCGTCGTTTGCGTTGTCGTTTGTTGAAGCAATGGAAAAAGCCGTGGCGCTGGTGACGACTCGTAGGAGTACTCCAGGCGAAGGAGTATAGACGAGATCCGCGTCAGTATCGGTAATGGTCAGTGCTCCCCCTGCAGAGTTTGTGGCGGTAACGGCAAAAGCGTTTCCTGCCATGAAGGAGAAGACAGCAGCCGCTGCTAGGATTGATATGATCTTCTTGCTCATGATAAGGTCTCCATGGATTGAGAAATGTCCGGTGTGGTTAAGCTGCAAGATGAATATCAGTTCGGGTAAGAACTCCACTCTGCGTAATACCCTTCCATATCCGTCCGCAGGTTGCGGGCATCACTCAACGCCGCCGAGTTCTGGGCACGGGAACGGTACTTGGCGAACTGCGGGATGGCGATGGCGGCCAGGATGCCGATGATCGCGACGACGATCATCAGCTCCACCAGGGTGAATCCTTTCTGATTTTTTGACCTTCTGAAGAATTCCAACATAACGACCTCCTTTACTGATCTCATGGTTGGAACGACGGTGACGCGACCGTTTTTTCGCTGCCTGTTTGCAGAACGATGTCCCGGGCTTGAGCAAAAGGTTTGCCACGGTTGCGGCAACAGCGCAACTTTTTCAAAAAATCGCGTCGATTCGGATGATTACGGGAATCGTGGTTGGGGAGGGCGTAGCGACAGCAGTCTACCGCGGCGAGGGTGTTGTGACAATTTTTGGCAGTACGCCGCTGACAAATTTTGTCAGTAAACAGTTTTTTGCGGGGAGTAAAAAATGTTTTCATGTTCAGGCGGGGAGGCAATCGGGCACCGCGCCGGTCTTCGCCGGGCCAAATCATCCCTGCCAAAAGAAAACAAAATTTACTATCATATACGGATGCGACACCGACGGGCTGGCATGTTCCGTGCTCCTTTCCCATAGTCGCATCCACTGAGGTCGGCCATGTCCAGGAAACGCAGAAACCACCGCACCGGCGGGTTTACCGTCATCGAACTGCTCATTGCCGTCGGCATCGTCGCCGTGCTCGCCGCGGTCGCCGTGCCGCTGATCACCGCCAACGTCCCCCGCTTCCAGCTGAAAGGGGCGGCGCGCATCCTGGCGACCGATTTCCAGAAGGCGAAGGTGGAGGCGGTGAAACGCAACTGCAACGTCGAGATGCGCTTCACCCCCGGCGCCTATGATCCGGCCGGTGAGATCGGTTCGTACCAGCTCGTCGAAATGGCCGGCGGCAGCGTTCTCGTCTCCCGCACCATGCCGAAATACGTCACCCTGTACGCGACCAATTTCGGCGGCACCCCGGGGTACAACCCTCAGGGGTTGCCGCTGAACAGCCTGCAGGGCAGCGTCTACCTGGTCAACGTCAAGGGGACCAGCTACAAGATTTCCCTTTCCACCGCCGGCCACGTCGGCATGACGATGAACACGGTCGACACCGGAGCGCTCAACGCATGGTAGAGAACCTTATGCAGCCGTTCCGCGAACAGAAGGGCTTTACCCTGGTGGAGGTGGTCATCTCTCTTATGATGGCCTCGATCATCGGGGTTGCGGTCTACAACAGCGCCAAGGTCCAGCAGGACACCTACGTCTCCCAGGACATGGTGGTCGGCATGCAGGACAACCTGCGCGCCTCCCTGCTGCTGATGGAAAAGGAGATCCGCCGGGCGGGCTACAACCCCAACGAGTCCCTCGCCACCGGCATCACCGCCGCCGCCGCCAATCAACTCACCTTCACCTACGACGACGGCACCGGCACCCTCGAAACCATCACCTTTCTGCTCTACAACGGCGGCAACCCGGTGCGGCAGCGCCTGGGGCGCCGCAACCCGCTCCAGACCATGCCGGTGGCCGATTACATCGAGAACCTGGAATTTTTCTACACCATGGCCGACGGCAGCCAGACCACGGCGCCGGCGACCCTGGCCGACATCCGGGCGGTGCAGGTGACCGTGCTCGCCCGCACCGAGAATACCGATCCCAAGGGGGGCGGCGCCGGCGCCTTCACCACCCCGTCCGGGGCGGTCTGGAATATCCCGGCGGGCTACCGCGGCCGGATGGCGACCACCACGGTGGTCTGCCGGAACATGGGGCTGTGACGACCATGCAGGAGAAAGGCTTTACCCTCATCGAGGTGCTCATCGCGCTTACCGTCTTCGCCTTCGGCATCCTGGCGGTGGCCGCCATGCAGACCACCGCCGCCGGCGGCAACGCCAAGGCCCGTTATATCAGCGAAGCGACCTCCTGGGCCACGGACCAACTGGAAACCCTGATGAACCTCGATTACGACGATCCGCTGCTGACCGACGGCGGCGGCACCAATAACGGCACGGCCGGACTCGACGACGGCCCGGTTGCGGGCACCACCGCGGACGGCGCCACCGCGTCCACCGACGGTTCCTACACGATCTACTGGAACGTGGCCACCGACGTGCCGGTAATCGATACCAAGACCATCCGGGTGATCGTGGTCCACGGACTGCTCAACACCCCCACCACCATCGATTTCATCCGCACGGCCGGGATCTGAATGGATACGCAACTACCAGATTTGAGACATGTTGGCGCCGACGAGCGCGGTTACGTCCTGGTGATGGTGCTGGTCACCCTGCTGCTGCTCATCGTCATCGGCATCACCGCCACCACCACCACCACGGTGGAGGTGCAGATCGCCGGTAACGACAAGGTCAACAAACAGACCTTCTACGGCGCCGATGCCGGCACCGAAGTGGCTGCCCGGATGGTGGAGGAGAACATCGCCTGCGGCACCGGCTTCACCGTCGATCCCGCCGATGCGCAGGGGCGGGCGATCATCAACAACGTCATCGCCGTGCCCGCAACCGCGCTCACCTTCTGGCGCAATGAAGCGGCGGTCGATCCCTCCGACGCCAATCGCCACCTCTACTACCCCCAGAATTACACCGGCAGCGCTCCCCACACCAACATCACCGTTTCCGGACAGACCAGGTATGTGACCGGCTCGGCGATCCAGATGGTTTCCGGCTACGAGGGCAAGGGCAAGGGCGCCGCCTCCGGCGGCGGCTATATCCGCTACAACCTGGTTTCCCAGCGGATAGGGGCACAAAACAGCGAATCGGAAGTGGAGATTGTCTGGCGGCACAACATCGGTCTCGAGGGTGATTGCCGTTACTGATGCCGTGCCCGGCCAAAGGGCGGATGTTTTTCAGGGGGCTTTGCCATGAAATTCCTGACGCGTGAGAATCCCTTCCCCATGCCGTTGATCCGCCGGCGCGGCGGCCGCATTGCCGCTTTCGCGCTGGCGATCCTGCTTGCCTTCGGAGCCTCGACGGCCGCCGCCTTCGAGGTCATCGTCGACGATGCCGACGTTACCGGCAGCAAAGGGAATTATGGCTTCTGGATGGACAAATCGGGAAGATGGACCACCGAAAACAACGGCGCCGCCTATGCCACCCCCCCTGATGCCAATTCCCACCACGTCAGTACCAACAACGATCCGCAGGAGGTGCGCTGGTATCCGGTACTCGGCGTGGGCAACGCGGACGACTACGCCGTGTATATCCACTGGGTGGCGGCTGCCGGCCGGGACAGCAACATCACCGTGCGGGTCAAGTACAACAACGGCAACAGCACCAGCACCAGCACCATCAACCAGAGGAACGAGAGCGGCGACTGGTATCTTCTCGGCACCTTCGGCTTTTCCGGCAGCAACAAGGAGTATGTCGAGCTGATCAAGCCCAACTCCGTGTTCACCGCCTCGGCGGACGCGGTCCGTTTCGTCAAGGTGGAACCGAACGCTCCGCCGGTAGGGGTCAACGATGCCATCACCGTCAACGAGGGCGCCACGGTGACGGTGCTGTCCAATCCCGCCGGCCAGAGTTCGGTGCTGTTCAACGACACCGACGCCGACGGCGACGCCCTCACCGCCACCGCGCCGATCATCAACGTCCTGCACGGCACCCTGACCCTGAACCCGGACGGCACCTTCTCCTACACCCACGACGGCGGCGAGACGGTCGCCGATTCCTTTACCTACAAGGCCTGGGACGGCAACGCCCATTCCAATTCCGCCACGGTGGCCATCACCATCAACCCGGTGAACGATCCACCGGTGGCGGCGGCGGAGGCGATCACCGTCGCCGAGGGGGGAACCGCCACCACCCTGACGACCGGCGGCAACAATCTCCTGGCCAACGACACCGATGTCGACGGCGGCCCCCTGTCCGCGATCCTGGTGGGCAATGCCGGCCACGGCAACGTTACCGTCAACGGCGACGGCACCTTCTCCTATGTCCACGACGGCAGTGAAACCGTTGCCGATTCCTTCAGCTATAAGGCCAACGACGGCGCGGCGGATTCGAACGTGGTTACGGTGACGGTCACCATCACCCCGGTCAACGACCCGCCGGTGGCGGTGGCCGACTCCCTGACCGTGGCGGAAGGCGGCAGCGGTTCGATCTTGAGCGGCGGCGCCGGGAGCGTGCTTGCCAACGACAGCGACGCGGAAGGCGACGCGATCACCGCGATTCTGGTGGCCAATCCGGCCAACGGTTCGGTTACCCTGAATCCGGACGGCACCTTCACCTATACCCACGATGGCAGCGAAACCGCGGCCGACTCCTTCACCTACAAGGCCAGCGACGGGAGCGGCGAATCGAACATCGTGCCCGTGACGGTCACCGTCACCCCGGTCAACGACGCCCCGGCGGCGGTGGCCGATGCGCTCACCGTGGCGGAGGGGGGAACCGCCACCACTCTGGACGGCGGCGTGGCGAGCGTATTGGCCAATGACAGCGATGCGGACGGTGACCCACTGACCGCGGTTTTGGTTACCAATGTCAATCATGGCAGTCTCACCCTGAATGCGGACGGCACCTTCAACTACATCCACGACGGCAGCGAAACCGCGGCCGACTCCTTCACCTACAAGGCCAACGACGGGACGGCGGACTCGAATGTGGTCACCGTGACGGTCACCGTCACCCCGGTCAACGATCCGCCGGTGGCGCAGGACGATGCCATCACGGTGAACGAGGGTGAAAATGCGACGGTGCTGGTCGGCGGCGCGGTCAGTCTGCTTGCCAATGACAGCGATGCGGAAAACGACCCGCTGACCCCGAGCCTGGTGGGCAACGCCAGCAACGGCGCGGTGGCCATCCATGCCGACGGCACCTTTTCCTACACCCACAACGGCGGGGAAACGACCAGCGGCACCTTCACCTACAAGGTCAACGACGGCACGAGCGACTCCAATATCGCCACCGTGGCCATCACCATCGTTCCGGTCAACGATGCGCCGCTGGCGGCGGCCGACGCCATCACGGTGGCGGAAGGCGGCACGGTCACCACCCTGGACGGCGGCGGGGCCAGCGTGCTCGCCAACGACACCGATGCCGAGGGTGATGTTCTGGCGGCGATCCTCCTTGCCGGTCCCGCCCACGGCGCCGTTACCCTCAACCCGGACGGCACCTTCTCCTATACCCACGACGGCGGCGAAACCGTTGCCGACTCCTTCACCTACAAGGCCAATGACGGTGCGGCGGACTCGAATGTGGTCACCGTGACCATCACCATACTCCCGGCCAACGACCCGCCGGTGGCAACGGCCGATGCACTGACCGTGGCGGAAGGGGGGACCGCCGCCACCCTGGACGGCGGCGCGGCGAGCGTATTGACCAACGACAGCGATGCCGACGGCGACCCGCTCACCGCGGTTCTGGTCACCGACGTCACCCACGGTACCCTGACCCTGAACGCGGACGGCAGCTTCAGCTACACCCACGATGGCAGCGAGACGATTTCGGATTTCTTTACCTACAAAGCCAATGACGGGACGGCAGATTCCGTTGCGGTGAGGGTGTCGATAGCGGTGACTCCGGTCAATGACGCACCTGTCGCAACCGCCGACACCCTGACAGTGGCTGAGGGGGGTACCGCTACCTCTTTGGACGGCGGGGCAGGAAGCGTGCTGGCCAACGACAGCGATGCGGACGGCGATGCCCTGACCGCGATTTTGGTCACCAACGTCAGTCACGGCAGCCTCACCCTGAATCCGAACGGAACCTTCAGCTACACCCACGACGGCGGCGAGACCGCGGCCGACTCCTTTACCTACAAGGCCAACGACGGCAACGCGGACTCGAATGTGGTGACAGTGGCGATTACCGTCACCCCGACCAACGACGCGCCGGTTGCGGTGGCGGATGCGATGACCGTGGTGGAAGGCGGCACTACCGCAAATCTTGACGGCGGCGCGGCGAGCGTATTGGCCAACGACAGCGATGCGGACGGTGACCCACTGACCGCGGTTTTGGTTGCCAATGTCAATCATGGCAGTCTCACCCTGAATGCGGACGGCACCTTCAACTACATCCACGACGGTAGCGAGACGGCGGCGGATTCCTTTTCCTACAAGGCCAGTGACGGTACTGCGGACTCGAACGTGGTAACAGTGTCCATTACCGTCAATTTGACCAACGACCCACCGGTGGCGGTGGCCGACGCCCTGACCGTGGCGGAAGGCGGCACCGCCACCACCCTGGACGGCGGCGCTCCGAGCGTATTGGCCAATGACAACGACGCGGACGGCGACCCGCTCACCGCGATTCTGGTTGCCGACGTCGCCCACGGCTCGCTCACCCTGAATGCGGACGGCAGCTTCTCCTACAGTCACGACGGCGGCGAGACCGCGGCCGATTCCTTCACCTACAAGGCCAACGACGGCATAACGGATTCGGGCGTGGTCACGGTGACCATCGCCGTCACTCCGGTCAACGACCCGCCGGCAGGGGCGGCCGATGCCTTGACCGTGGCCGAGGGGGGAACCGCCACCACTCTGGACGGCGGCGGCGCCACTGTGCTCGCCAACGACAGCGATCCGGACGGGGACCCGCTCACCGCCGTTCTGGTCGGCAACCCCGCCCACGGCTCGCTCACCCTGAACGCGGACGGCACCTTCTCCTACACCCACGACGGCAGCGAGACCGTTGCCGACTCCTTCACCTACAAGGCGAATGACGGGGCCGCGGATTCCGCCCCGGTCACGGTCACGGTCACGGTCACCCCGGTCAACGATCCGCCGGTGGCAAACGGCGAATACATTCATGTCGTGCCCGGCGGGACGACAACCACCCTGACCAGTACCGAGACCAGCGTGCTGGTCAACGATACCGATGCGGAAGGAGATCCCCTCACCGCACTCCTGGTGGTCGATGTCGCCAGCGGCACTCTTGTTCTCAACGTCGACGGCACCTTTTCCTACACCCACGACGGCGGCGCCGCCACCACCGACAGCTTCATCTACAAGGCCAACGACGGCACGGCGGACTCCAACGACGTCAAGGTGGTCATCGCCATCGACAACGACAACGTGCCGCCGGTGGCGATCGCCGATTCCCTGACCGTGGCCGAAGGCGGAAACGCCTCCACCCTGAGCGGCGGCGCGGCGAGCGTGCTGGCCAACGACAGAGACGTGGAGGGCGATGCCCTGACCGCGGTTCTGGTCACCGATGTCGGCAATGGTGTGCTCGTCTTCAATCCCGACGGCACCTTCACCTACACCCACGACGGCGGCGAGACCGCCTCCGATTCCTTCACCTACAAGGCCAATGACGGGCAGGACGATTCCGATCCGGTCACGGTGAGCATCACCGTCACCCCGGTCAACGATCCGCCGGTGGCGGTGGCCGACGCCCTGACCGTGGCCGAGGGGGGAACCGCCACCACCCTGGATACCGGCGCGGCCACAGTGCTGGCCAACGATGCCGATCCCGACGGCGATCCTCTGACCGCGATCCTGGTCGCCGATGTCGCCCACGGCAGTCTGACGCTCAACGCGAACGGCACCTTCAGCTACAGCCACGACGGCAGCGAGACCGCGGCCGACTCCTTCACCTACAAGGCCAACGACGGCACGGATGATTCGGGCGTGGTCACGGTGAGCATCACCGTCACCCCGGCCAACGACCCACCGGTGGCGACGGCCGATGCAATCACCGTGGCGGAAGCGGGCACTGCCAACACTCTGGACGGCGGCGGCGCCAGCGTGCTGGCCAACGACACCGATGCCGAGGGCGACGGGCTCACCGCGATTCTGGTCAGTGACGTCGCCCATGGCGTCCTCGTTCTGAACGCGGACGGCACCTTCAGCTACAGCCACGACGGCAGCGAGACGATCGCCGACTCCTTCACCTACAAGGCCAACGACGGCACGGCGGACTCGGGCGTGGTCACGGTGAGCATCACCGTCACCCCGGCCAACGATCCGCCGGTGGCGACCGCCGACGCGCTCACCGTGGTGGAAGCGGGCACCGCCATGGTCCTGGACGGCGGCGCTGCCACTGTGCTCGCCAACGACACCGACGCGGAAAACGATGCGCTCACCGCGACTCTGGTGGCCGACGTCGCCCACGGCACCCTCACCTTGAACGCGGACGGCACCTTCTCCTACACCCACGACGGCGGCGAGACCGCGGCCGATTCCTTCACCTACAAGGCCAACGACGGCACGGATGATTCCATTGTGGTCACGGTGAGCATCACCGTCACCTCGATCAACGACCCGCCAGTGGCGACGGCCGACGCGCTCACCGTGGCGGAAGGCTCCAGTACGACCACCCTGGATGGCGGTGCTGCCACAGTGCTCGCCAACGACAGCGACGCGGAAAATGACGCGCTCACCGCGATTCTGGTGGACGACGTCACCCACGGCACCCTCACCTTGAACGCGGACGGCACCTTCTCCTACACCCACGACGGCGGCGAGACCGCGACCGATTCCTTCACCTACAAGGCCAACGACGGCACGGATGATTCCAATGTGGTCACGGTGAGCATCACCGTCACCCCGGTCAACGACCCGCCGGTGGCGACGGCCGACGCGCTCACTGTGGCGGAAGGCTCCAGTACGACCACTCTGGACGGTGGCGGCGGCAATCTGCTCAGCAACGACACCGACGCCGAGGGTGACGCGCTCACCGCAATTCTGGTGGCCGACGTCGCCCACGGCTCCCTGACCCTGAACGCGGACGGAACCTTCTCCTACACCCACGACGGCGGCGAGACCGCGGCCGATTCCTTCACCTACAAGGCCAACGACGGCACGGATGATTCCAATGTGGTCACGGTGAGCATCACCGTCACTCCGGTCAACGACCCGCCGGTGGCGACCGCCGACGCGCTCACCGTGGCGGAAGGGGGCACGGTCGCCGTCCTGGAGGGCGGCAACGCCAGCGTGCTGGCCAACGACACCGACGCCGAGGGAGACGCTTTGACCGCGACCCTGGTGGCCGACGTCACCCACGGCACCCTTACCCTGAACGGGGACGGTACCTTCTCCTACACCCACGACGGCGGCGAGACCGCGGCCGATTCCTTCACCTACAAGGCCAACGACGGTACGGATGATTCGGGCGTGGTCACGGTCAGCATCACCATCACCCCGGTCAACGACCCGCCGGTGGCGACGGCCGACGCGATCACCGTCGACGAGGGCGGTACTGCGACGGTCCTGGACGGCGGCGGCGACAACCTGCTCAACAACGACACCGACGCCGAGGGTGATCCTCTCACCGCGGTCCTGGTGGCGGACGCCGCGCATGGCGCGGTCAGCATCAATCCGGACGGCACCTTCAGCTACAGCCACGACGGCGGCGAGACGATCGCCGACTCCTTCACCTACAAGGCCAATGACGGCACGGATGATTCGGGCGTGGTCACCGTCACCATCACGATCAATCCGGTCAATGACCCGCCGGTGGCGACGGCGGAATCGATCACCGTGGACGAAGGGGGGACCGCGACGGTCCTGGACGGAGGTGCTGCCAGCGTGCTGGCCAACGACACCGATGCGGAAGGCGATGTGCTGACCGCAATCCTGGTGGCCGACGTTTCCCACGGCAGCCTCACCCTGAACGCGGACGGCAGCTTCTCCTACAGCCACGACGGCGGCGAGACGATCGCCGACTCCTTCACCTACAAGGCCAACGACGGCGCGGCCGATTCGGATGTGGTCACCGTCGCCATCACGATCAATCCGGTCAATGACCCGCCGGTGGCGGTGGCGGAATCGATCACCGTCGACGAGGGCGCCACCGCGACGGTCCTGGACGGCGGCGGCAACAATCTGCTGGCCAACGACAGCGACGCGGAAAGCGATGCGCTGACCGCCGTTCTGGTGGCCGACGGCGGCAACGGCACGGCGACCATCCTGCCCGACGGCACCTTTTCCTATACCCACGACGGCAGCGAGACGATCGCCGACTCCTTCACCTACAAGGCCAACGACGGCACGGCCGATTCGAACGTGGTCACCGTCACCATCACCGTCAATCCGGTCAACGACCCGCCGACGGCGGTGGACGACGCCTACACCATCCTGGAGGACAGCGGCGCCAACACCTTCGACGTCCTGGCCAACGACATCGACCCCGATCTGGTGGACAGCAAGACCATCCTTTCCGTCGACACCACCGGCACCGTCGGCGGTGTGGCCCATAACGGCGCGGTGGTCGTCTACACCCCGCCCGCCGATTATTTCGGGGTCGACACCTTCACCTACACCATGGAGGACATCGAGCATGTCACCTCCACCGCCACGGTGACGATCACGGTCCAGAACGTCAACGACGCGCCGGTGGCGGTGGCCGACAGCATCTCCGCTAACCGGGGCGCGACCGCCACCATCCTGATGAGCGGCGCGACCAGCGTGCTGGCCAACGACACCGACGCCGACGGCGACGCCCTATCCGCCGTTCTGGTGAGCACCGTTTCTCACGGCGTGCTCGTCTTCAACGGGGACGGCACCTTCTCCTACACCCACGACGGCGGCGCCTCGGAAAGCGACAGCTTCACCTACCGGGCCAGCGACGGCCAGGCCAATTCCAACGTGGTGACGGTGCAAATTTACTTCCACGAGGTATCCGGCCACACCATCGACGATTTCACCTCCTATCCCCTCAACCTCACCGACTCGGTGGCGCCGCTGGTGATGATCGCCGCTTCCAACGACCATCAGCTCTATTTCAAGGCCTACAACGACTATTCCGATCTGGACGGCGACAACATCGCCGACACCACCTTCAAACCCAATATCGTCTACTACGGCTATTTCGACAGCTACAAGTGCTACGACTACGACGCCGGCCAGGGGCGGTTCGAGCCGGCGGCCGTCGCCGGCGCCGAATACTACATGCTCGGCACGGTGACCGGCTTTGTACCGGCCTCCGGACAAGTGACCTTCACCGTTACCGGCCTGAGCGGCGTGGCCGGGCTGGGGCCCTACAACGACTGGACGATCACCAATCTCACCACCGGCGCCACCGGCACGTCCACCACCCCCACCACCCTCGCCGCCGCCGGCTCCAAAACGATGACCACCACCGCCGAGGAGTGGCTGGCGGTCGGCGCCAACATCCAGATTTCGACCACCGTCCCCTCCTACTGCACCGGGTCCAACGACGGCTACTGGTCCGGCAATTTCCTCAACTGGATCTCCATGTCGCGCATCGATACCATCCGCAAGATCCTCTTCGGCGGCCACCGGCGGGTGGACAGCGCGGCGGACACCGTGCTCGAACGCGCCTATCTGCCCCACGACGCCCACAGCTGGGCCAAGCATTACGGCGGCAGCGACCTGGAGATGCTGACCCCGTTCAGCACCGCCGCCGGCCATTTCACCCTGACCAACGCCGACGCCAAGCAGAACGGCATCACCTTCTGCAACACCACCGACAAGGTGGCGAGCGCGTCGAACAAGTCGGAGGAAATCACCGATCCGCCGCTGATCAAGGTGGCCAAGGGCAATTACTCCCTGTGGGCCGGCAACGAGCGCTGGCAGTGCACCTGGGATTCCGGCGCCGCCGCCGACAACCACGCGGCGAGCAACGGCAACAGCGTGGCCCTTTCCGGGATCGACGCCTACAGCGCGAGCCCGGCCTACGCCCAGGGTCTCGGCCAGAAGAACTACATCGCCCGCGTCCAGGCCTGCGTGCCGGGCTTGCTCGGCCGCGAGCGCTGCAAGCAGTATCCGGCCGGCAACTACAAGCCCATCGGCCTGCTGCAGGTATACGGCGACGACGATCAGCTGCTGTTCGGCATGGTGGCCGGCACCTACCACAAGCACGTCTCGGGCGGCTCGCTGTTCAAGAACATCGAGAGCATCACCGACGAGATCAACGTGGCCACCGACGGTACCTTCCGCAAGGTGGCGGTGGCCGCCGGCGGCCCGGAGGCCAACAACCAGGCCTACGGCATCATCAACGACTGGAGCCTGCTGCGCATGGTGGGCTACAACCACGGCGACGGCACCTACATGGGCGCCCAGTACGACAACTGTTCCTGGGGACTTTCCGCCTTCGCCAACGTTTCCGGCGCCAACGAGTGCAAGAACTGGGGCAACCCGTTTTCCGAGATTTTTCTGCAGTCGGTGCGTTACTACAGCGACGCCGGCGTCACCGGCACCTACCAGGACAACGCCTCGGTGGGGATCACCGGCCTGCCGACGCCACAGAACTGGGCCAACCCGAACCCGCTCAACGCGAACAACTACTGCGCCCGCGCCAACATCGTCGCCTTCAACTCCAGCACCTCTTCCTACGACTTCGACGAACTGGACGCCAACAGCCCCGGCGTCGGGGAGATCTGGAACGCCGCCACCCTGCCCGGCAACGACACCTCGGCGGCGATGACCGACATCATCGGCGAGGAGGAAGGTATCCACGGCAATCAGTACTTCATCGGCGAGGTCAACGTCGACAACCAGGCGGACGGTGAAGACCAGCTCTGCACCGCCAAGACGGTGACCAGCCTCGGCAACCTAGGCGGCCTCTGCCCCGAATCCCCGCGTCTGCGCGGCTCCTACCGGGTGGCGGGCATCGCCTACTACGCCCACATCGCCGATGTTCGCGCCAGCTATCTTTCCCCAGCCAGACGGCTCGACGGAACGCAGAAGATCGACACCTACGCGGTGTCCAGCGCCACGGCGGTGCCCGAGATCGGCATCCCTCACCCGATCACCGGCGGCGACGCGGTCAAGATCCTGCCCGCCTGCCGCAACACCTCCCTCAACCCGGCCGGCAACTGCGCCCTGGTGGATTTCAAGATCGTCAGCCAGACGGTCAACAACGGCAGCGGCATCGGCAGCGGCAAGTTCTACGTCAACTGGGAGGACAGCGAGCAGGGCGGTGATTACGACCAGGACATGTGGGGCATCATCGAGTACACCATCGACGGCAACACCAACACCCTGACCATCACCACGGACGTGCACGCGGAATCCACCATTTACAAGATGGGATTCGGCTATATCCTCAGCGGCACGACCAGCGACGGCTTCCACGTCCACTCGGGCATCGAGAACTTCTCCTACGGCGCCGAGGCAAGATTGACGGCGGGAAACGACTGCAGGGCCGCCTGCAATGTCGGCAATGCCGCTTCCACCGCCACCTACTCCCTCGGCGCCTCCCTCGCCGAGCTGCTGGAGGAGCCGCTCTGGTACGCGGCCAAGTGGGGCAATTTCCAGGATTCCAACGGCAACAACATCCCGGATCTGCCCTCGGAGTGGGACAGCCAGGATACCGAGGGCAATCCCGTGCCGGACGGCATCCCGGACAACTACTTCTACGCCACCAATCCCCGTCAGCTGGAAGACTCTCTCAACCGGGTGTTCCTGACCATCCTCAAGCGCACCTCCTCGGGCACCGCGGCGGCGGTGGTCTCCAACAACGTCCGCGGCGAGGGGGCGCTCTACCAGGCCTATTATGAGCCGATGAAGCAGGACGCCGCAGGCAATACCGCCACCTGGGCCGGCACCCTGCACGGTCTGTGGCTCGACCGCTACGGCTACATGCGCGAGGACGACGGCGACGCGATTCTGGGCGATTACAGCGAGGACAAGGTCATCGAGACCTTCTTCGACGGCGCTGAAAATCGTACCCGGGTCCGCCGGCACATCAGTTCCTCCACCACCGAGTATGCCCCCTTCTTCATGGAGGGCACGGTCACCGCCTTCGACGCCGGCAACGGCACCCTGACCTTCACCGTTACCGAAATAGGCGGCAGTGACGGCGACGGCCCCTATACCCCCTGGGTGGTCACCAACCTCAGCAACGGCGAGACAGGGGACAGCACCACCACGGTTTTGCTGGCCGACCACGGGGACCAGACCTTCACCGTCACCCCGGCCTCGCCCTGGATAGCGGTCGGCGACACCGTCCGGGTCGCCCATCAGGAGTACACCACCATCGAACTCGACGAGGTGCGGCCGATCTGGAACGCCAGGGAGCAGCTCTATTTCCCGCTGCTGACCGACAACGACATCAAGGACCAGCGGGTCTACGGCGATCCGGCGTCGGCTGGGCGCTTCATCAAAACCTGGCTCGACATTGACGGCGACGGCGTCGTCGACGCCGGCGAGTACGTCGATTTCACCGAGGACAGCATCACCTACACCAACTACGCCCATTTCGACCTGGGAACGGAGAGCGAGGTGGAGGGCATCGTCAACTACCTGCGCGGGGTCGAGATCGGTGGTTACCGCAGCCGGGTCGTCGATTACGATGGCGACGGCGATACCGAGGTAATGCGCCTCGGTGATATCGTCAACTCTACCCCCACCTGGGTGGGGCCGCCGGTGGAAGCCTTCGACCTCCTCTACCGCGACGACAGCTATTCCACCTTCCGGGTGAAGTACCGCACCCGGCGCAATGTCCTCTATGTCGGCGCCAACGACGGCATGCTGCACGCCTTCAACGCCGGCTTCTTCGATCCGGTCAATGTCGCCTACAGCGTCGACGGCCTGAAGCCCGACGGGGTCACCGCCGCGGCCGCCCATCCCCTCGGTTCCGAACTGTGGGCGTACGTGCCGATGAATCTGCAGCCCCATCTCAAATGGCTCAAGGATCCCGAGTACACCCATGTTTCCTATGTGGATGCCAAGCCCCGGGTGTTCGACGCCAAGATCTTCACCGCCGGCATCGATCCGGTCACCGGCATCGACCATCCCAACGGCTGGGGCACGGTTCTCGTCGCCGGCATGCGTTTCGGCGGCGGTGCCATGACCATCGATACCGCCGGCAACGGCCTGGGGGCGCCCAACGATGCCGATGACCGGACTCGGCGATCCGCCTATGCGATTTTCGATGTGACCGACCCCGAATCGGCACCGAATCTGTTGGGTGAGATCCAACTGCCCGACGGAACCTTCACCACCGTCTACCCGGCGATTCTCACCTTCAAGGACCGGGTTTCCGGCGCCGATGCCAACAAATGGTTCCTGGTATTCGGTTCCGGGCCCAATTCCTTCACCACCGGCCAGAACACCGGCACGGCCAAGCTGTACGTGCTCGACCTTGCCGAACTTGGCGCGCCGGGGACCACGACCGCGGCGCCGACCGGCTGCACCCTGTCCACCCTCGGGACGGCGATCAAGGTGATCACCTGCGATTCCGGCGTGGCCAACAGCTTCGTCGGCACGCCGATGGTGGTAGACTGGGATCTGGACTACAAGGCGGATACTTCCTATTTCGGCATCATCGGCGGCACCGGAGGCACCAGCGGTCGGCTGATGCGCTTCACCCTCGACGAGGATCCGATCCCCGCCAACTGGACCGCCCCGGCAACCCTCATCGACGTGGCTCAGCCGGTGTACGCGCCGCCCACCGCCGCGGTGGACAGCGATAACCCGGCCGTCGCCAACCGTTGGGTCTTCTTCGGCAGCGGCCGGCTGCTGGTGCAGGACGACAAGACCAGTGCGGCCACCCAGAGTCTGTACGGCCTGGTCGACGACGACACCCTGGTCACCCTGGCCGAGTTGGAGGATGTGACCGATATTGAGGTGGAGACGGACGGCGACCTGATCAACGGTCCTGTCGGCATCAGCACCTTCGATGATCTGGAGAGCAGCATCGCCTCCACCAGGAAGGGGTGGAAGCTCGATCTGCCACCGATCACCGGCACCGCGGGGGTGGATCCCGCCACCAGGATGCTCAACCAACAGGCACTGCTGGGGGGGATTCTCTTCAGCTCCGTGTACCAGCCTTCCGTCGAAGCGTGCACTTCGGAGGGGTTGAGCCGCCTCTACGGCCTCTATTTCCGCACCGGCACCGCCCTGCCGCAGCCGAGTGTGTTCGGCACCTATACCGACCCGATCACCGCCGCGACCTATTCCCTGCGCTATGTCGATCTCGGCTTCGGCCTCGCCACCTCGCCGGCCATCCACAGCGGCAGCGGCGAAGGGGATACCGAGGTGAGCGTCTTCACCCAGCTTTCCACCGGGACCATCATCCGCCAGGAGGCGGAAACCAAGGAACGGGTGCGGAGCGGCAAGAAGGCCTGGCGGGAGAGGTAGGTTCCTTCCCGATGGTAACGTTCAGCCGGCTGCCGTGGCGCGGCCGGCTTTTTTTCGAGGCAGCAGATGGGCTATTTCGACGATGAAAAAAAACTGATGGACCTGCTGCTGCGGGAGAAGCTCATTTCCCCGCAGCAGCAGCAGTTCATCGAACTGCGCAAGGCGCAGCAGCGGCAGGAACTGGCGCGGCGCCACCCGCCCCGGCGCCGCAGTTCCGACAAGGTCGTCCTGCCGGCGCTGCCGCCGGATTTCCTCGATGTGCTGCTCTCCTTCCGCCTGGATGTGGCCGGCACCGACAAGCCGCTCACCGAGGAGATGCTCATGCGCGCCGTCGCCCGCGATCTCGGCCTGCCGTATAAGAAGCTCGATCCCCTCGAACTGGACATGGAGGTTGTCACCAAGGCCATCCCCAAGACCTTTGCCCTCAAGCACCGCCTGCTGCCGTTCTCCCAGAAGAAGGGGATGCTCGAAGTCGCCATCTGTGACCCCGATTCCCTTTCGACCCTTGCCGAGATCGAGCGGGTGAACCAGTGCCGGGTGAAACCCTATTTCGCCAGCCGTTCCGATGTCTGCAAGATTCTCGGGGAGTTCCACGGCTTTCAGAGCAGCATCTCGGCCGCCGAGACCCACCTCGGCGGCCCGGCGGTGGATATCGGCAACCTGGAGCAGTACGTGCGGATCGCCTCCTCGGAAGAGGCGGCGATGTCGGACAAACACATCCAGAAGGCGGTGGACCATCTGTTCTCCTATGCCTTCGAACAGCGGGGCAGCGATATCCACATCGAACCGAAAAGGGACAACAGCCTGGTCCGGCTGCGCATCGACGGCGCCCTGCACACCATCTACACCCTGCCGCGGGTGGTGCATCCGGCCATCGTTTCCCGGATCAAGTTCCTCTCCCGGTTGGACATCACCGAAAAACGGCGGCCCCAGGACGGCCGGATCAAGGTGGATCAGGGGGGCAAGACTGCGGAGATCCGCGTCTCCACCGTGCCGGTGGCCTTCGGAGAGAAGGTGGTCATGCGGATCCTCGACCCCGATATCCTGTTTCAACGATTGGATGGGCTCGGCTTCTGCGCGCGTGATTTCGAGGTGTTCCAGAAGATCATCGCCGCCCCCTACGGCATCTTTCTCGTTACCGGCCCCACCGGCAGCGGCAAGTCCACCACCCTGTACTCGACGCTGAAGCAGGTATCCAGTCCGGAAAGGAATATCGTCACCGTCGAGGATCCGGTGGAGATGATCTGCGAGGAGTTCAACCAGATCGCCGTCCAGCCGCAGGTGGACGTCACCTTTTCGTCGATCCTGCGCAACATCCTCCGCCAGGATCCGGATATCATCATGATCGGCGAGATCCGCGACAGGGAAACGGCCGCCCATGCCGTGCAGGCTGCGCTCACCGGCCATCTGGTGTTTTCCACCCTGCATACCAACGATGCGATTTCTTCGGTGACCCGGCTGCTCGATCTGGGCATCCAGCCCTTTCTGGTCGCCTCGACCATTATCGGCGCCATGGCGCAGCGGTTGGTGCGCAAGATCTGCCCGCACTGCAAGGAACCGCTGCCGGCCACCGCCGCCTGCGTCGTCGGTCACGACATGGCGATGGAGGCAGGCCAGGTGTTTTATCACGGTACCGGCTGCCGCCACTGCCGCAAGACCGGCTACTATGGCCGTTGCGGCATCTTCGAGATCTTCCCGATGAGCGATGCCCTGCAGGGGATGATCAGCCGGATGCAGCCCGAGGCGGAACTGAAACGAACCGCGCTGGGCGAGGGGATGACCACCCTGCGTGAGGATGTGTGGCGCAAGATTCGGGCGGGGATAACCACCTGTGACGAGGCGGTGCGGGTGGTCGGCGTGTGATGGTGGTGTGCCCGGGGAGATCTCCTGGGGGAAGAGCTTGTCAGAAGGGTGCGGCTTGCGTATAATCCGCATCCTTCTTTTTTTTCAGGGGAACCCATCGTGTCCAAGAAAATCGTCGCCACCAACAAGAAAGCCTTCCACGATTTTCACATCGAGGAAACAGTGGAGGCCGGGGTCATCCTCATCGGTTCGGAGGTGAAATCCCTGCGCGCCGGCAAGGCCAATCTGCGCGACGGCTACGCCAGGGTGGACAACGGCGAGGTGTGGCTCCACAACGTCCACATCTCGCCCTACACCCACGCCACCTACGACCGGCCCGATCCCCTGCGGGTGCGCAAACTGCTCCTGCACAGCCGGGAAATCAAGAAATTGATCGGCAAGGTCAAGGAAAAGGGCATCACTCTGGTGCCGCTCAAGATCTATTTCAACGAACGGGGCAAGGCGAAAGTCGAGATCGGCCTTGCCCGCGGCAAGAAGCTCTACGACAAGCGGGCCGCTCTGAAAAAGAAGGACGCCGACCGGGAGATGGAGCGGGCGCTCAAGCGCTGATCGGGCGGCCACCGAAAAAAATACTGTGCGGTGCCGCTGAAACCCTGTTAGAGTTGAAGCGGTCATCGGTTCCAGAAGCGGAAAATTTCACCTTGGTGCAAACCTTTTCCGCGCGCCGCTGTCCTAGATACAGATCTTTGAAAATATGGGGGTGAAACGGGCTCGACGGGGATATGCAAGCTCAGGCTGCGTGCCGAGTACCCCTTCTTCTCGTTAAACAGATGGGACTAAATATAGTCGCAGACGACTATGCTTACGCCGTAGCAGCATAATTGCTACCGTTCTTCCAGCCTCGCCGGCGGGGCTGGGTAAGGGCGCCGACTTCGCCGGCTGGCCAACGACCGCTTCCGCCGGTCCGCGGCGAGACAAACGCGGAATAGTGTGGACGGCCCCTTGTTCTGGTGGGGACGCCGCACGATAAGCCCAAGTACAGAAATACGCACGTAGACGCTTGCAGCGGAGTATCTTCGGACGCGGGTTCAACTCCCGCCACCTCCACCATTTTATTAGTAAATCCGGCACGTTACGCCTTGCGTCGTGGCCGGATTTTCTTTGTCAGTCCTTAGGGTAATGGCCAAACTGTGACGGGTCCCGCCGTACAGATCCACGCCGGCAATCCCCAGGTTTTCAGTAAACGCCAAGCGAACCGCCGCTCCTGGGTGACCAGCGGTTCGCTTGGCGCTTACCCAAAAAACTATCTGACCAAGGAGGAGCTGGAAGCTCTGGGGCGGATCGTGAATGCCTGTCTCGATTTCTGAAAGAGAGTTTATGATGCATCCCGCCTTCCAACGCTATATCGGTATCGACTACTCCGGCGCACAAACCCCGGATTCCAGCCTGAAGGGGATTCGGGTCTGCCAGGCGAGCCGCGAGTCTTTGCCGGTGGAGGTGGAGCCGCCGCCCAGCTCCCGCAAGTACTGGACCCGGCGCGGCCTGGCGGAATGGCTGGCAGTGCGGTTGTCCGAGGATGTGCCAACCATTGCCGGTATCGACCACGGTTTTTCCTTCCCCATGCGGTATTTCGAGGTTCATTTGATAGAGCCGGACTGGCCGACCTTCCTCAACGATTTCCAGAAACACTGGCCGACCGACACCCACACCTCCGTCGATTTCATCCGGCACGGCATACGGGGGAAAGGCGAGGCCCGTTCCGGCAGCTCCCGCTGGCGGCGCATCACTGAGGAACGGGTTGGGGCCAAGTCGGTCTTTCATTTCGATGTGCCCGGTTCGGTGGCCAAATCGACCCACGCCGGGCTGCCCTGGCTGAACTATCTGCGCAATCAGCTTGGAGGCCGGATCCATTTCTGGCCCTTCGACGGCTGGGAGATCCCTGCTGGCAAGTCCGCACTGGTGGAGGTCTACCCGTCGCTGTGGAGCAAGAGCACTCCACGGGCGGGACGCACGCCCGACCAGCACGACGCCTATGTGACTGCCGCCTGGTTGCGGCAGGTTGATATGGATGGCAGCATCGGCAAATTTCTCAAGCCCGACATGCTGCCCGGTGAATACCATGTCGCCCGGGTGGAAGGGTGGATTTTTGGGGTGATGTGAAGAGTAAAACCGAAAGAAGAGGAACGGCATGAAACTCATCCCTGCCTCCGTTGCATTCGGTC
Organism: Thermodesulfobacteriota bacterium; assembly: GCA_040755255.1. Lineage (GTDB taxonomy): Bacteria > Desulfobacterota > Desulfobulbia > Desulfobulbales > S012-135 > JBFLZZ01. The sequence goes on along the minus strand of JBFLZZ010000031.1, from coordinate 9,658 downwards.
TTGCCCTGCGGGCCAGGCGCGCGCGTCTTTTTCTTCTCCTGCTGCTGGCTTGGGCGGCCGCGCTTTTGGCCGGCTGTGAGAATACCGATATGCAACTGGCCACCGAGGCCGGAGTTGATGCCTATAAAGCGATCACCCTTTCCGACCAGGAGGTGGTGGAACTGGCCGGGAAATCATCGGCCTTTCTGGACGGAAAGCAACCGGTTGCTCCGGCCGCGAACCGCTATGCGAAACGGTTGCAGGCCTTGGTGGGCGAACTGTATGAGCAGGATGGCTACACCTTCAATTACAAGGTGTATTTGCGCGACGAGGTGAACGCCTTTGCCATGGCGGACGGTTCTATCCGGATCTTCAGCGGCCTGATGGACATGCTCGATGATGGCGAGCTTCGATTTGTGATCGGTCACGAAATGGGGCATATCGTGAAACAGCATACCCGCAAACAGTTGCGCCTTGCCTATGCCGCCAGCGCCGTGCGCAAGGGACTGGCGGCGCAGGAAGGTATGGCTGCGGATCTTGCCCGCTCGCAACTGGGAGGATTGGTCGAACGGCTGATGGCGGCGCAATTCTCGCAATTCGAGGAGAAGGTGGCCGATGACTATGGCCTGTCCTTCCTCAAGGCGCGAGGGCATGCGCCGGAGGATGCGGTTTCGGCCTTGACCAAACTTGCCGGTCTGGGCAGCGGTCATTCCTTCCTTTCCAGCCATCCCGATCCGGCCCTCCGGGCCGAAAGAATAAACCTGCAGATTCAAGGCAGGGCCCTTTCCGTCGAGGAAACGCAAGAAAACCTGCTGGCCACCGTAATAAGCAAGGTGACGGCCTGGTACAACCGGCTCAATGGAGGGTTCAGCCTCCACCACCCGCCAGTTCGGCGTGCCGCCGCAGTTGAGCGGCAGTGATCATCGGGTTCGGCACCTCCGCGTCGGAAATGGTGGTGTCGATCTGGCCGCCTCGCAGGGCACCCGGGTAGTGCGCCGGGGAACGCCTGCGGCTCGAACATCACCAATGGCACCCTGATCCTGGAGCTGAGGGCCTCGCGCAGCTCCACCGCCGTATATTCCCGCCTCTGTTGCCTCTTGACACGCTTGTGTCACGTTGTGGTACAATCGACCTCGGCTTTGCCTTGGCTTTTTTCTGATGGAAGCGCAATAACCCAAAACCAGGGTCATTGCGAGCGTAGCGAAGCAACCAATTTGTTTGTAACTGACTGAAAATACTGGATTGCTTCGTCGCTTCGCTCCTCGCAATGACGCGGGTGGCCATTTGTTACGAATCCATCTTTTCTGGGCCGGCCAAATTCGGCCGCACGTCCAGGTGGCGCCAGCAGACGGTCGGCTGATAAGCCCGCTGTGCAGGCGAGGTCTTTGTCGTACTGCCGTTGCCTCCGCAGATGGACTCCTCACGGCGAGCTGGGCGCCCGTCAATTTTGCTTGCCTCCCGGGGGGCGTTGTTCGGTATAATGAAACCTGTCGCTTTGCGGAGGGGCGCAAGGGGCCAGGACAGCCGGCATCCGAGTATGGAGAATGGAAGAAGGAATGACTGAGCCAGAAACGTCTGTACTGTCTTCGACCATCGATGTCAATCGCCTGCCTACCTTGCCGGCGATCGCCATGGAAGCGATCAGGCTGATGGAAGGGGAACATTCCAGTTTCAGCTCGGTTGCCGACCTGCTGCAGAACGATCAGGTCCTCGCTTCGCGGATCCTCCATTACGCCAATACCGCCTACGTCAGTTCCCGAAAAATTTCCTCCATCGATCAGGCGATCGCCCTGCTCGGTTTCAATGCCGTTCGCAGCATCATCCTGTCCGCCACCATTTTCGCGAGTTTTTCGAAAAAGGTGGATCCCCAGCGGGAAAAACCGGTGAAGTTCTGGCTTCATTCAGTGGGGGTCGCGGTCACCGCCGAAGCGCTTGCCGGCCGCCTGGGCTTTCCCTCGCCGGACGAGGCCTACCTCGCCGGGCTGATCCATGACATAGGCAAACTGGTCGCCTATCTCCAGCGTCCCGCGGACTTCGCCGCCCTGTGCGAGGAAATCGACCGGCAGGGCTCCTTCAGCGTCCACGGACCGCTGCCCCTCGATCTCGAGAAAGGCTTTCTCGGCACCACCCACATGGAGATGGGGCGGCAGGCGGCGGAGCACTGGCGTTTTCCGGAAAATCTGGTCAACGCCATCTGGCTGCATCACCAGCCGGTATCCGACACCATCGTTCCCGAATCGGAGAATCTCGGCGCCCTGCTCCGTTTTGCCGATGTCCTCTGCGTTTCCCACAACATCGGCAGCAGTTATCTGCTGACCGAGGGTTCCTATTCCCATGAGCATTTTCATTTCGCCCTCGAAAATATGATGCTGCACCACAGTATCAGCCCCGCCGAGGTGGATGCCCTGATGGCCGCCACCCACGACCGGGTGAAGGCCCTGGGCACGGTGCTCGGGTTCTGGGACGAGGACGAATACCGCAAGCTGGTGACCAGCGCTAACGTCAGCCTCGGCAGTGCCAGCATGGTCCTGGAGAGGAACAACCGCGAGCTGGGCGAGGCCAACCGGGTGATGGACGCCTCCTGCACCCTGGTCCGGGAACTGCACGCCCGGATGGGCACGCAGGCATCCGCCAGGGTGATTAACGAGCACGTCCAGCGCGCCTTCGGGGTGGACAGCAGCTTATGCCTGATCCGCGACGAGGAACGGCAGGTGTTCACCGGCAGCTGGCTCCAGCACGGGATGCTCCAGGAAATGGAGCTGCCGGTGCACCTCATCGCCATGGAGAAATACGCCTCCCTGCGCGGCGGGGCCATGGCGGAGATCGAGCAGGTCGCCATCGAGCGCCTCCGCCAGGTGACCGCCGAGGCCTTCTCCGGCAAGATCCCGGAAAACGGCCTGGCCGGCATGCTGGCCGGGGCCCGGTTCATGGCCACCTTCTTCACTCCCCAGGTTACCGCGGTCAGCGGCCGCGAAGCCGTGTACGGCATGCTGCTCATCGATTTCGGCGGGGTGGGGGTACCGGGAGAGGGAGCCGCCGATCTGCACCGGCGGTTCGGCACCTTCGCCCTCACCGCCTCCAGTATCGTCGAACGGCTGCTCCTGGAACGGCACCTGTCCCGCCAGGCGGACAAGCTGGCCGAAGCCTCCCGGAAGATGGAGGAAAATCAGCGCCAGCTCTTTCACTCCCACCGGCTGGCGACGGTGGGGCAGCTGGCGGCGGGCGCGGCGCACGAGATCAACAACCCGCTGACCATCATCTCGCTGAACGTGCAGTTCCTGAAGAACATGGCCCGTTCCCTGGACGATGGCGGCGCCACCGGCGAACGGCTGGAGATCGTCGCCAGCCAGGTGCAGCGGATCTCCAAGATCATCCAGGAGATGATGGGTTTCGCCCGCCCCTCCCAGCCCAGATTCGCCACCGCCAGGGTCGAGGAGATCCTCGACCGGGTGCTGAAGGTGCTCGGCGACCGGGTCTGTCTTCGCAACATTTCGGTTGCGAGCAACCTGGCCCACGATCTGCCCGAGGTGATGGTCGATGCGCTGCAGATCGAGCAGGTTTTCATGAATCTGCTGATCAACGCCTCCCATGCCATGCCCAAGGGAGGTTCCATCGCCATCACCGCGGCGAACTCCGGCAAAATGGTGGATGTCGCCTTCGCCGATACCGGCACCGGCATCGATCCCAAACATCTGAGCCGGATATTCGATCCCTTTTTCACCACCAAGAAGGAAGGGGAGGGGAGCGGTCTGGGCCTGGCCATCTGCAATACCATCGTCGAGCACAACGGCGGCACCATCCGGGTGCAGTCCGCTCTCGGCAAGGGGACCACCTTCACCGTTTCCCTGCCGGTGGACAAGGGCGGCCGGCTGCGCGCCCTGAAGGAGTCCATCAAGGAGTCGCGACCGGCAGCGCCGGTCAGGAGGAACCGGCACCGGATCCTGGTCATCGACGACGAGCATCTCCTGAACGACATGCTCCAGGAAACCCTGCGCGACGCCGGTTATGAGGTCGACGGCGCCTATGACGGGGTGGAAGGCATCAGCCAGCTCCGCTTCCGCAAGTACGATCTCATCCTGCTCGACATCCGCATGCCGCGCAAGGACGGCCTCGAGGTCCTGCAGTTCGTGCGGGAGGAATTCCCGGAGGTCAAGGTGGTCATCATCACCGGCCTTGCCAGTAAGAAGGAGATCGCCGATACGGTCGGCATGGGGGCCTTCGCCTGTCTCAAGAAGCCCTTCATGCTGGAGAAGGTGCTGGAAACCATCCGCAAGGCCCTGCCTGCCGTTCCCGAGTGACCGTCGCCCACCCTGCCGCTTTCCCTCCCGATCGTCCGGGGGCGCGCTTTTTCCCGCCGAACCCGCCTGCCGCACCCCTCTTCGGAAAACACCCGGACTGGACGCGGGTCCGCATGCCATTTCGGAGAGCATCCGCACCTTGTTCCTCGCGAGGACGGCTCAGCGCGGCCGCGTCGTCATCCGGATGCACCCCGTGCATGGCAGGGCAGGCGAGAGAAACATTTTGACAAATCGAATCCTTCCCTGCTACCTTTCGCCTGTCTCCCGTCGCCCGGGCGCGCAACGCGGCACGGCCGCCGCCGGCGCCAGATACTGCGGGACCAAACCGGCCGCGGATCGGGGAATCACGCATCCGTCCCGCAAGTGACATCACCAGCAAGATGCCCCTCACCATACAGGACATCGCCAGGGAAACCGGGCTCGAGGAGAGCGTCCTTCGCTATTACGAATCGGAATACCCCGACGAATTGCCGGAAAAACAGCTGCAGGGCGACCGCTACGTCTATGAACAGGACGCCGTTGCCGCCTTTCTGGGCATCGATCAGCGTTGTCAGCGGCAGTCGGGGGGCCTGGCCGCCACCATCGCCACCGGGGTCCGGTATGGCAGGGTCATAGCCGTTACCAGCGGCAAGGGGGGGGTGGGCAAGACCAATCTCGCCCTCAATCTCGCCATCGAATTGCAGCGGGCAGGCAAACTGTGCCTGATCCTGGACGCGGACATGGGGATGGCCAACATCCATCTCCTTGCCGGCATCCTGCCCCGACACGACCTGGGCGACCTGCTGAGCGGCGAGAAAAACGTGGAGGAACTCATCGCCGAAGGGCCGGAAGGGGTGGGGCTCATTCCCGGAGGAAGCGGGACCATGAGCCTGGCGGACAGCAATCCCCACCAGCGGCAGCTGATCATCGCCGCCCTGGCCGAGCTCGAACGCCGTGCCGATGTCATCCTTGTCGACACCGGCGCCGGCATGGGCAAGGGGGTGCGGGATTTTCTCGCCGCCGCCGACGAGGTGCTGTTCGTCCTCACCCCGGACATAACCTCCCTGGCCGATGCCTATGGCCTGCTGAAGGCCATGCAGCGGGCCGGCGGCGCCAGGCGGCCGGTCTATTGCCTGGTGAACATGGCGGAATCTCTGCGGCAGGCCGCCGATGTCGCCAGCCGGTTTTCCGCCTGCGCCGACCAGTTCCTCGGGGTGACGGTGGAGAATATCGGCTATGTCCTCAAGGATGCGACGGTGGCCGCCGCGGTGAACCGCCGCGTTCCTCTCTCGGTCTTCCGCCCCGAGAGCCGGGCGGCGAGGAATATAGCCAACGTGGCGGGTGCCCTGCTGCACCGGCAGGATCCGGAGGTGGTGCTCGGCTCCGCCTTCAAACGCTATCTGAACATGCTGGGGGAGGGTGACGGGAGATGACAGCCGCGGTAATGAATTTTCCCAGAGTGGCCATGCCGAAGAACCCGTTCCGGGATACCATCGACACCGACCTGTTTTTCAGGACCCGCCAGCACGAGGAGGCGGTGATCAAACTGCGCTGCGGCATCGAGGACGGCCACGCCCTGGTGCTGCTCACCGGCCAGTCGGGCACCGGCAAGACGTTGGTGTCGCAGGTGGTGCTGCGGTCGCTCGATCCCGCCCTGTACGATCCGGTGGTCGTTTCCGTCCATCCGGGGATGGGCAAGGGCGGTCTGCTCGACGCCCTGCTGCTGGAACTGCAGGAAGGGGATGGGCCGCGCCAGACGGCGGCCCGCATCGGCAAGGTCCAGGAACAGGCGCTTGCCCGCCATGCGGGAGGAAAAAGACTGGTGGTGGTCATCGACGAGGCCCATTTTCTCCAGGCCGACGCCCTGCATCTGTTGCGAACCCTGTCCAATCTGGAAACCGAAAGCGACAAGCTGATCACCGTGCTGCTCATCTCCGAGGATGTGCTGCGCCGCCGGCTGAAGGGCCCGAGCTACGCCTCCCTGCGCGGCCGGATCACCTTCGCGGTGCAGCTGGCGCCGTTGACCCGGCAGGAGACCGAGCAGATGATCAAGTACCGGTTGCTCAAATGCAAGGCGCCCCTGGGTTTCGTGCAGGAAAACGCCTACGATCGGATTTTTCAGTTGAGCGGCGGCGTTCCCAGAGAGGTCAACCGGCTGCTCTACAACGCCTATCTGGAGGCAAGCACCGACGACCGGGCAGCCATCGATTCGGCCGTCGTTTCCCAGGCCGCCGAGGTGCTGGTGTGACGGTGGCCGCACCGGTCGGGCGGGAGGACGAATGGGCGCTCTGAGCAGAACGAGGCTGGGGGGCGGAAAAGACGGGCCGAAACCGGCAGAGGGGGGACTCCGCACCACGGAACTTGCGGTCCTTCTCGGCGCCGAGAGTCGGCACGCGGATCGCGGGGACGGAGAGATGACGAACCAACGGGACGAAAAGTATTTCGGTATCAGCGTCGATTCCTACCGCTGCAATGGCTGCGGCGGCTGCGTCGAACTCTGCCCCGAACACTTCGTCATGGACGATGGCGGCGATACCGCCAAGGAAATCCGCAGCCGGGCGAAGGCGAGCCGCGAACTGGAGGAAGCGGCAGCCTTCTGCCCGCGCAAGTGCATCACCATCGTCCATGAGGACTGAAGCGACGCCAGCGGCGCGCCGCCCGCCCGTTGCCGCGGCAACCACGGCAGCGTCTTCTTCCTGGCCGGGGGGCACCGTTTGCCGCCCGGATACCCGCCCCCGCCCATGACCCTTGCCGCCGGCCCCGCCGTCGATCTGCTGCTCACCGGCGGCGCGCTGCTGGCGCGAGCCGGAGCCGAACCGGTCGCCTCTTCCTATCTTGCCGTTGCCGGTGGCCGCATCCTTGCCGCCGGCCCCCTGGCCGAGCTGCCCCCCGATTTCCGCCAACGAGCGCGCCGGCAGCTCGACGTCACCGGTAAACTGCTGATGCCCGGTCTGGTCAACGGCCATTGCCATGCGGCGATGACCCTGTTCCGGGGCATGGCCGACGACCTGCCGCTGCTGACCTGGCTCCGGGAACACATCTTTCCCGCCGAAGCCCGACACGTCCGGCCGGAGATGGTCTACTGGTGCAGCAGGCTCGCGGCGGCGGAGATGCTGCTTTCCGGCACCACCCTGGTGGCGGACGGCTATTTTTTCGAGGGCGACGCGGCCCGCGCCTTCGCCGAGTGCGGCATCCGGGCGGTGGCCGCCCAGGGGGTGATCGACTTCCCCGCGCCCGGCGTCGACGACCCGTCCCGCAACCTTCTGGTCGCGCGGGCTCATCTCGACCGCTGGGCCGGACATGACCCGCTGGTGACCCCCGCCGTCTTCTGCCATTCCCCCTACACCTGTTCTGCCGCCACCATCACCGCCAGCCGGGCACTGGCCCGGTCATACGGGGTGCCCTGGTGCATCCATCTGGCGGAGACCGCCGATGAGGCGGCGACCTGCCGGCAGGAACACGGCGTCAGCCCGGTCCGTTACCTTGCCGGGCTCGGGGTGCTCGATCCCGGCGCGGTCTGCGTCCACTGCGTCCACCTCGACGCCGAGGACATCGCGGTCATGCGGGAAAGCGGCGCCGGGGTGATCAGCTGTCCGGAAAGCAACATGAAGCTGGCGAGCGGCACGGCGCATCTCGCCGCCATGGCCGGCATGCCGGTGGGGCTCGGCACCGACGGCGCCGCCAGCAACAACGATCTCGACATGTTCGGGGAAATGGGCAGCTGCGCCCGTCTGCACAAGGTGGTGGGGGGCGATCCGGCGGTGATGCCGGCGGCGGCGGTGCTCGCCATGGCCACCACGGGCGGCGCCGCCGTCTTCGGCATGGACGGGATCCTGGGGACGCTGGCGCCCGGCTATCTGGCGGATTTTCTGGTGATCGATCTCGACCGGCCGCATCTCACGCCCTGGCATGGCCCGGACCTGCTGGTCTATGCGGCCCGGGGCAGCGATGTCGAGGCGGTCTACGTCGGCGGCCGGGCGGTGGTGGAGAACCGGCGGCTGGTCACCATCGACCTCGGCGAAACCATGGCGCGCGTCCGCGAACTGGCCCGGGAGGTGAAAAGATAACGCTGCGGCCCGATCAGGGGATGGTAACCGTTCGCCACACGGCTACGATGGGGAACAACCACCCAAGCTGAACGGTTACAGGGGATTACTCCCATTCGATGGTGGAGGGCGGCTTGGAGGAGATGTCGTACACCACCCGGTTGACGCCGCGCACCTCGTTGATGATCCGGTTGGAGATGCGGCCGAGCAGTTCGTAGGGCAGCGGCGTCCAGTCGGCGGTCATCGCGTCCACCGAGTTGACGCAGCGCAGGGCCACCACGTGCTCGTAGGTGCGTTCGTCGCCCATGACGCCGACGGTCTGGATGGGGAGCAGCACCGCGAACGACTGCCACACCTTGCGGTAGTAGCCGGAGCGCTTCATCTCCTCGAGGACTATGACGTCCGCCTGGCGGAGGATGGCGAGCCGTGCCTCGGTGATCTCGCCCAGGATGCGGATGGCGAGACCGGGCCCGGGAAACGGCTGGCGGTAGATCGCCTCTTCCGGCAGCCCCAGTTCCAGTCCCAGTTCGCGTACTTCGTCCTTGAACAGTTCGCGCAGCGGTTCGATGAGCGCCATCTTCATGTGCTCGGGCAGGCCGCCGACGTTGTGATGGGATTTGATCACCGCCGACGGCCCCTTGAAGGAGACGGACTCGATGACGTCGGGGTAGAGGGTTCCCTGGGCGAGGAAGCGGACTTCGCCCAGCCGGGCGGCCTCCTCCTCGAAGATCTTGATGAAGCCGTGGCCGATCCGCTTGCGTTTCACCTCGGGATCGACCACCCCGGCCACCTGGTCGAGGAAGTAGGCGCGGGCGTCGGCGTGCACCACATTGAGCCCGGTTTTTTCCCGGAAGAAACGGAGGACGCTGTCGGTTTCGCCGGTGCGCATGAAACCGTTGTCGACGAAGATGCAGGTGAGCTGGTCGCCGATCGCCCGGTGCACCAGGGCGGCGACCACCGAGGAATCGACGCCGCCGGAAAGGGCGCAGATCACCTTGTCGCCGCCCACCTGGTCCCGGATGTCCCGGACGGTGGTCTCGATGAAGTTGTGCATCGTCCAACTCGGTTCGCAGCCGCAGATGCCGAAGAGGAAATTGCGCAGCACGTCGTTGCCGATGAGGGTGTGCGCCACCTCGGGATGGAACTGGACGCCGACGAAGGGTTTCTCCAGGTGGCGGATGGCGGCGTTGGGCGAGTGCTCGCTCACCGCGGTGATTTCAAAGGCGGGCGGCAGTGCCTCGATCCGGTCGCCGTGGCTCATCCAGACCTGGTATTCGGCATGATCCCTTTCCATGCCGGCGAAGAGGCCGCCGTCGTACTTGACTTCCAGGTAGGCCTTGCCGAATTCCCGTTTGG
>JBFLZZ010000030.1:0-46052 GCA_040755255.1 Thermodesulfobacteriota bacterium | reverse complement strand
GCAGCCATTCCGGACTCTCGGAATGGCACTGCTGACAGCCCTTCAGATCGTTCTTCAACGGACTGGTCACCCGGTGGTCGGACACCTTGGCCGACCCCACCTTGGTGTACGGCATGTGGCAGTCGGCGCAGGCCACCCCGGCCTGCCAGTGCACGCTGTTGCGCGAGAAGAGTTCGAATTCGGCATGGCGCATGAAGGGCATCTTGTAGCCGGTCACCTTCTGGGTCCACTCTCCCACCGTCGGATCGTTGCGGATCTGCTTGATGATGTTTTCCACCGAGATATCGCCCCAGGAGGAACCCTGCCAGGGGAAATAGATCCCCACCGATTTCTTGTCGGCGTCCTTCTGGATGTTGTAGCTCACGTGACACTGGGCGCAGACCAGGCTGCGCATCTGCTGATGGGTGGCCTTGCCGGCATCGAAGCTGATCGCCGCAAGCGCCTTGCCCAGGGTGAAATCACGGGAGATGACCAGCGACATGTCCTTGTTGTCGTGACAGTCGATGCAGGCCACCCCCAGTTCCTGGTGCTTTTCCGGGATCATGTGGCGGACCTCGTCCCAGGGCTTGCGGTAGTAGTCGACCCCTTTCTCCTTTTCCAGTTTGGGGGCGTAAGGGGTCTTGCAGGTGAGGCAGACGCCGCCGGCCCCGACCCGCGACGGATCGATTTCCACCTGATCCTTCAGCATGTAGGCATGCCCCCGCGGTTCGTTGTACTCCACCCCGAAGCCCCAGCCATGAAACAGCAGGGCCATGAAGGGAAACTCCGAAAGTTTGTCGTAGGTGATATTGTCGGCGTCGAAGCCCTTTTTGTACTTGCTCTTGCCCGGCTCGGTGGGCTCCGCCGTCATTTTCCACAGGTCATAGTTGACCGGGTAGGCCTTTCCCCAGGCCTCCGGATCCATCTCGCCGTCGGCGATGGCCACCGGCCGGACCGCTTCGGTTTTGGGCGGCGCCTGGCAAGCGGCGGCCAGTCCGCCGGCCGCAAGCAGAATCAGGGACCAGATCAGTTTTTTCTTCATGGCTTCCACCTCCTCGTGTTGAAATCTTCGTTTCGTCCTGCTTTCACAGGGTGGTGATGGCACCGCTCCGCCGGTGGGATATCCGCCGGTGGCAGTCCCAGCAGATCCGTTCCTGATCGATGTGCATCACCGTTGTTTCATGACAGCGGAGGCAGTTTTGCTGCACCACCTTCCGTCCGTGCTCGCTTATGGTGATCCGCTCCGGGACCCTGCCCGAGTAGAAGACCGCAACGTCCTTCAATCCGTCGATGCTCTTCCATGTGTAATGGAGGAGGGTGTTGTCGTTGGGCAGGTGACAGTCGACGCACATCTCCCGGCGATGGGCTCCGGCATGGCTCCAGGCCTCGTATTCCGACTCCATCACGTGGCAGCCGGCGCAGAACAGCGGCGACTCGGACCTGGCCAGGAGCTGCGGCGGCCCCACCGCGACAAAGATCGAAACCAGGACAGCCGTCGCCAGCAGCGCCAGCACCGTCAGGCCTTTCCTTTTTTTCCCGTCTGTCATCTTCTCACCTCCTCCGGCTGATGCCGCCCTGCTTGTCGCCGTGCTCGTCAAGGATCTCCACACTCGCTGTCCTGTGCATTTCGCAATACCGATGCCAACAACAAAGTCTCATGTTTCCAGTATGTTGCCTTTTCCATCCACCAAAATCGCTACCATACGGTAACACCCGGAGACCGCAAGTGTTACCAAGTCGTTACACGGACCCTCTCCGGAACGAACAACCGCCGCCCACGCCCTTAGCGGCGGTGCCGGAAACGCGAAATCACCAACCATGGAATCCGCCTTGCATGACAGTCCGGCAGAAAGGACGGCGGCGGCGATGCCCTCCTCCCGCAGCCGACGCCTTCATAAACCACTGGCACCTGATGCTACCGTTTGGTAACATCAGGATGCAATCTCTCCCTGCCCCAGGAGATCGGTGCCATGCGCCTGCGCATCCGTTTCATGCTGCTGCTTTCGGCGGTGATCATCGCCTCGTTCGGGATCACCTTTTTCCGGACCTCCGCCTTTCAGAAGGAACTGGTCATCGCCCAGGCCGCCCAACAGGCAAGAATGCTGCACAAGCAGATCATCCTTACCCGGCAGTGGATCGCCGACCACAACGGGGTGCTGGTCGCCAAGGCCCCCGGGGTCGAGAGCAACCCCTTTCTGCCCGCCGCCGAGGTGGTGGACCGGAGCGGCACCCACTATGTCCGGCGCAATCCGGCGATGGTCACCCGCGAGCTCTCCGAATATGCCAATCGGGACGGCTTCTGCCGCTACCGGGTGACCAGTCTGCGGCCCGTCAACCCGGCCAATGGTCCGGACGGATTCGAGCGGGCGGGTCTGCTGCGTTTCGAGCAGGGAGTGCCGGAGGTCGTCGCCATCGACCAGGTAGGCCCCCAGCATTTCCTCCGCTTCATGGCGCCGCTCATCGTGAGCGAATCCTGCCTCGAATGCCATGCCCGGCACGGCTACCGGCAGGGAGACATCCGCGGCGCGCTGAGCATCGCCATCCCGGTGGACTGGGCCTACGACCAGGTCGCGCGGAACAACCGGATGCTGCTCGGCATCGCCACCCTCACCATCACCCTGGTCAGCCTGGCGATCTACCTGCTCTTCGATCTCCTGGTCGGCAGGCGGCTGAACCTGCTGGCGCAGGCGATGGAGAGATACGACGGCCGGGATTGCACCACCGTCGACACCCTGCCGGCAAGCGCCGACGAGGTCGGCATCCTGATGACCAAGTTCCGGGAATTCTGCCATCGGTTCACCGCTTCCCAGGAGGAACTGGACCGGACCCGGGAACAGGCCTTCCACTCCGAAAAGATGGCGGCGCTCGGCCGGCTCGCCGCCGGAGTCGCCCACGAGATCAACAACCCCCTGGGCGGCATGCTCAACTGCGTCAAGGCGATGCAGGACGCGCCCGACGACGTCGCCATGCACCAGCGTTATCTCGAACTGCTCCGCAAGGGTCTGCACCGCATCGGCGCCACCGTCCGCCAGCTGCTCAACTTCGGCCGGCGCGAACCCCTGCACCCGCAGCCGGTGGCGGTGGACGAGCTGATCCGCGAATGCTTTCAACTCCTCGAGTACGGGTTGAAAAGGATCGACCTGGAGCTCGACCTCGCCCTGCCGCAGAGCTGCCTGGTCGACCTGGAGGCCCTCAAGCAGATCATCATCAACATCGGCCTGAACGCCATCCAGGCAATGCCGGCAGGCGGCAGTCTCCGGGTGCGGACCGAAAGCGGCGACGGCCGGATCCGCATCGAATTCACCGATTCCGGCCCCGGCATCGCCCCCGAACATCTCGACAAGATCTTTGATCCCTTCTTCACCACCAAGGAGGTGGGGGAAGGGACCGGACTGGGGCTGTCGGTGACCCATGCCCTGGTGGAACGGATGGGCGGCGAGATCACCGTGGCGAGCCGGCCGGGCAGCGGCGCCCGCTTCACGGTCATTCTTCCCATCCCGCCACGAGCGGCCGCCGCGCCGCGGAATGACGAGGACGACACCGGAGCAGCGGCTCCTGCGCGAGGGTAGGCGATGAACGCGAAAATCCTGCTGGCGGAAGACGACGAGATCATGCGGGTCACCCTCTTCGACCGGCTGCGGCGCAGCGGCTGGCAGGTGACCGAAACGGACGACGGCCGCAAGGCGCTGAAGGCGATCGAGAACGAAACCTACGATCTGGTGCTGAGTGACGTGCGGATGCCCGGCCTCGACGGGCGGCAGCTGCTCGAACGCATCATCGCCGTTTCCCCGGAAACCGACGTCATCCTGATGACCGCCTACGGCAGCATGGAGGATGCGGTGGCCTGCATGAAGCTGGGCGCGGCGGACTACATCCTCAAGCCCTTCGACATGGATGACCTGGCCATCCGGATCAGGCGGCTAGTGGACATGAAGGCCACCAAACTGCGGCTCTCCGGTCTGGAACAGTCCTGCCGGCCGCACCACCCGGCCATTCTCGGCTCCAGCCCCGCCACCCGCAACCTGCTCAAGCTCATCGGCAAGGTGACCGGTTCCGAGGCCTCGGTGCTGATCACCGGCGAATCGGGCACCGGCAAGGAACTGGTGGCGGCGGCCATTCATTTCGGCAGTCATCGGGCAAAGGGGCCCTATGTCCGGGTCAACTGTGCGGCCATCCCCGAAGGACTGATCGAGTCCGAACTGTTCGGCCATGAAAAGGGGGCCTTCACCGGCGCGCTCAACCGCAGGCCCGGCCGTTTCGAACTGGCCAGCGGCGGCACCATCCTGCTCGACGAGATCGGCGACCTGCCCCTCCATCTCCAGGCCAAGCTGCTGCGCGTTCTTCAGGAACGGGAACTCGAACGGGTGGGCGGCAGCAGCCCCATCTCCATCGACGTACGGGTGATCTGCGCCACCGCCAGGAAACTCGAAGAGGAGGTGAAAAAGGGGAATTTCCGGGAAGATCTCTACTACCGGCTGCGGGTGGTGCCCATCGAGGTGCCGCCCCTCAGGCAGCGCAAGGAGGATATCCCCGAACTCTGCGACGCCTTTCTCGAGGAGTTCAGCCGGGGGCGGGGAATGCGGCTGCGGTTGTCCGACGCCGCCCTGGCCACGCTCACCGCCTACGACTATCCCGGCAACGTCCGGGAACTGCGCAACATCATCGAACGGGTATCGGTGCTGGCGCCGGCGCCGGTCATCGAACCGTGGAACCTGCCCGCCGACCTGAACGGTCCCGCCCCGGCGACCGGGGAGGAAACCTTCGACCTGGCAACGGTGCTGGCCCGTACCGAAAAGGCCTGCATCGTCAAGGCGCTGCAGGCCACCGCCGGCAACCGCACCGAGGCCGCCCGGCTGCTCGGGATCAGCCGCAAGAACCTCTGGGAGAAACTGAAGCTGCACGCCATCTCCTGACCGCCCGCATGGTACGGCAGGAAAACAGGAAAAACCAGCATGGACCCCTTACCGTCAGACCCTCTCTTCACCCTCGGCCTGCTCCTCATTGCCGGTTCCCTTGCCGGGACGGCGGCCCACCACTTCGGTATCCCCCGCATCAGCGGCTATATCCTTACCGGTCTTTTGCTGTCGCCATCGGTCAGCGGCCTCCTTCCCGCCGCCCAGGTCGAATCCCTGTTCGCGTTCACTTCGCAAATGGCCCTGGCCGTCATCGCCTACTCTATTGGCGGCTCCCTGCAGATGAAGAAGATGAGGAATCTCGGGGGAGCGATTCTGTCGATCACCCTGTGCCAGGGGCTGGGAGCCTTCGCCTGCACCTGTCTCGCCGTCTCTATCGCCAGCCCCCTGTTGTCCTTTGCCGGAAACGGCAGCGCTGTCCCGCTGGCCTCGATCATCCTCGTCCTCGGCGCCATTTCCGTGGCCACCGCGCCGGCCGCGACCCTGGCCCTGGTGCACGAACTGCGGTCGCGAGGACCGTTGACCACCACCCTGCTGGGGGTGGTGGCCCTCGACGACGGTCTGTGCATCGTCATCTTTTCCGCCGCCCTGACCATTGCCGGACACCTTGGAGGGATAGCGACGGCAGGGGGCTCCATGTTCTGGCGAGGAATTCTCGAAGTCGCCGGCGCACTGGCCCTCGGCCTTTCGGCAGGCTTTTTCCTGCGCCTCTGCCTTTCTCCGGGAAAACGGGCCGACATCAACCTGCTGTTCACCCTGGGCGCCGTCTTTCTGGTGAACAGCCTGGCGGATTATCTCCGCATTTCGCCGCTCCTGGCCAACATGGCAATGGGATTGTTCATCATCAACGGCATGTCCCACGCTGACGATCTCTTTCATCAGCTCGATCTCTTCGAGGAACTGGTCTTCTGCCTGTTCTTTTCCCTCGCGGCGGCGCATTTCAATATCGCCGTCCTGCAATCCTCCGCCCTGCTCGGCGCCATCCTGCTCCTCGGCCGTTTTGCCGGCAAACTGGCCGGCAGCTATCTGGGAGGCATCCTTTCCGGCGCGCCGGGCCACGTCCGCAGATACCTGGGAATCACCCTTCTCCCCCAGGCCGGCCTCTCCCTCGGTCTCATCTTTCTCGCCAGACCGATACTGACACCGGAGATCTTCGAAGTCCTGCTCAGTGCCATGCTGGCCGCCATCATCATGAACGAAATCGTCTCGCCGCCCCTGGTCAAATGGGCTCTGCACCGGGCAGGCGAAACGCATCCGGAGGAATGAAACCATGAGAATCGGCGAGGTCATGCAGCGCATCACCGAACGGGAGGTCCCGGCCATCTTCGAGGAATGCACGATCCGCGAGGTGATCGAGATGATCGTCCGTTTTCCCCACACCCGGCTCATCTACGTGACCGACGGCGACGGGCGGCTGCGGGGCACCATCACCGTCGGCTCCCTTCTCCGTCACCTTTTCCCCTACCACTACGAGGGAAGGGTTCACGGCCGCGGCATCCTTCGCAACATCACCGCCCAGCGGGCGTCCGACCTGATGGACACCCGGAATATCCTGGCCTCCCCCGACGAAGAGGTCGACGCGGTGCTGCAGCGCATGGCCGGGAGCGGGGTGAAGGAAATGGCCATCGTCGACGGCCAGGGCCGTATTCTGGCGGACATCACCGCCGTCGATCTGCTGAAGTACTATCATCTGCGGGGCTAATCCGGCGCGATGCGGCCAATGGGTGGAAAACAGTTGGCAAAGATTTTCTCCGCCTGATAGAACATACGGAGTTCGAGTCCGGCGTCGTACCGGGCTAGGGGGATACCGCCGCATGGATGCATCGTGCCAGCGCGGAATTTCCGCCATATAACCTGGCAGCGTGGACAAGTATGGACCTTCCCGTCATCGATCCGCCGATTTTTCCCCGCTGGGTATGGATCGAAGAAATCACCTACTCCCATATCCCCATCGCCACGCTGATCAACACCCTGGTTCTGCTGGCGCCGATCTACGAGTACATCGGCATCCGGCGGCAGGATCCCCGCTATGACCGGCTGGCCAGGGGATTCGTCACCTTCTCGCTGATCCTTTTTTCCCCTGGTGCCGCCCTCGGCACCGGTATCCCCATGTGGATCATGGGCACCTATCCGGAATTCTGGTCCCGCTGGTCGAACCTCTTCTTCTGGCCGCTGGTGGCGCAATTCGCCTTCTTCCTCGGCGAGGTGGTCTTTCTCTTTTTCTTTTATTACCTGGCCTGGGAAAAACTTCGCGACCGCAAAACACTGCATGTGGCGCTCGGCTGCGTCGCCGCCGCCTTCACCCTCCTGGTGCAGGCGGTCTGGGACGCCCTCGGCAGCTACATGCTGACGCCGGCGGCACCCCTGCCGGCCATCAACGAACCGGTTGCCTGGTCGGCCGCCGCCTTCTTCAACCCCAGTTTCCCCTTCCTGTTCTGGCACCGCTTCTTTGGCAACCTGAGCTATGTCATGCTGCTGGTGGGCGGCGTCTTTGCCGTCTGTGCCATGAAAACGCGGGATGAACCGGAGCGGGACTACTACGCTTTCGCCGCCCGGGCCACCTTTCCCCTCGGCTATCTGGCCTTTTTCGCCATGCCGCTGATCGGCTGGGGCTACGCATCGGTAATCCGCCAGCACGCGCCGGTGGCCTTCCACGCCCTCATGGGCGGACACGTGGCCCCCCATTTCCTCGTCAAGATGTTCCTGGTCGGGGCCATGGTTGCCCTGGGGGCGGTCCACCTCTTCGCGGCGCCAAAAAACGGCCGGCCGCTGCGGCTGTCGGTCAGCGCCGGGCTTCTCCTGGTGCTGTTCGTCCTCCTTGCCCATCCGCCGCTGCCGACGATCACCGCCAGCCGACCGGTCTGGACGCTTGGCCTCCTTTCCGGATTCGCGGCGTTTCTCTTCCTGCTGTGGCGCTTTGTGCCGGGGATGTCCGGCAAGCACCCGTTCTGGCAGTGGAGCAAACTCGTGGTGGGGCTGCTCGCCTTTGGCGCCTTTCTCATCGGCGGGTTCGTCCGGGAGCGGAGCCGCAGCCCCTATACGGTCTACAAGGAGATCGTCAAGCCGGAAGTCGTGGATCGGGAGGCGGACCGCTTTCTCTTCTATGACAAATGCCTCGGTTGCCATTCGGTGGCCGAGCTGACCGCGGAGCGGACAACCGACTGGCCCGCCAGGGTAGCCGCGGAGCGGCAGCGCCACGGTCTCGATCTCAGCGACGAACAGGCGGCGGCCATCGTCCGCCACCTGGAGGACGGCTACCGGTGACCCCAGGGCATATCGAATTTCCGGCCATCGGCGCCAAATGGTACATCGGCATCACCGCCCTGTCCCACACGATGGTGGCATCTCTGTCCATCGGTTTCGC
This sequence comes from Thermodesulfobacteriota bacterium, assembly GCA_040755255.1. Taxonomy (GTDB): domain Bacteria; phylum Desulfobacterota; class Desulfobulbia; order Desulfobulbales; family S012-135; genus JBFLZZ01. The sequence continues at coordinate 37,796 of JBFLZZ010000030.1, read as the reverse complement.
CTTCATCGTCACCGCGGCCCAGCTCGTCGGCTATCTGCGGCGGGACCGTTCCTACGATCTGCTCGCCAAGCAGATCCAGCTGCTGCACGTCTGCATCTACAACATCGGCACCATTGTCGCCATCGGCCTGGTGTTCGGCCTCTCCGGCCTCTATCCGCAATTCTGGAGCCAGCTCTTCGTCCATCAGTTCTGGACCCTGATCGTCGAGGAATTCCTCTTCTTCCTGCTCGCCACCACCCTGACCCTGCACTACTTCTTCTGGGACAAACTCTGGGGCCACAAGAAGATGCACATTTTCCTCGGCGCCCTGCTCACCCCCTTCTTCCTGCTGCAGTTCTACCTCATCAACGGCATCGGCGCCTTCATGCTGACGCCGGGATTCGGCGAAGCGCAGGCCAGCCTCTCCCAGGGTATCCTCGGCTGGGATAGGAAGGCCTTCTACAACCCTTCCTTCCTGATGCTGACCCTGCACCGCGCCTTCGTCAACTTCTCCTACGGCGGTTTCATGGTCGCCGGACTGTGCGGCTGGCACCTGTTCAGAAAACATCCCGTCCCCGTTCTGCAGGCCTATGAAAAAGGCGGGCGCTTCGCCTTCACCCTCGGTTTCATGGCCTTTCTCTCCCTGCCGATCATCGGCTACTTCTACGCCCACGTCCTCAAGTACGAGGCCAACGAGGCCTTTGTCAACCTGATGTGGGGCAAGGGAGACATCATCGCCGGCGGCATCGACTGGTGGTGGTTGAAGCATCTCATCGTCGCCCTGATGTTCGGCATGACCATGCACTATTTCTGGCGTCAGCGCGGGGAGGACGGCCTTCTTTCCATCCCCGCCGTCATGGTCGCCGCCATCGCCCTCTTCTACCTCATGTTCTACCTGGCCATGGGGATGATCATGACCTACGCCTTCTTCTGGTGGATGGTATTCACCGCCCTGGCCGGCATCCTGCTGGCCCAACACCTGTCCGGATATCACCAGGGCTCGCCCCGGGCCCTGTTCACCGCGGTGGCCCTGCTCTCCCTGCTGACCGTGCTCTTGGGCGGTTATGCCCGGGAGGCGGCCAGACCGCGTTTCGTCAACCGCATCTCCCATTACGATGCGATCTATCCGCCGCACCAGCGGCAGCCCTATCTGATGCTGCCGTTGGCGCCGGCAGACCTTCCGACCCCATCCCCGGCGGTCGAGGCCACACCGGCGCCGGAACCGGTCAGGCTGATCCGGCAGAAATGCATCGGCTGCCACACCCTCGAACGGGTCAAGAATTACCGGGCCGGCGACTGGGAGCTGATCGTCGGCCAGATGCAGGCCTACGGGCTCAGGCTGTCGACCGGGGAAGCGGCGATGATCGTCGAGCACCTCCGCTCGGGCAAACCCTACTGAGGAGAATCAGGACGTGGACGCCGAAAAAGCAGGACGGAAAGGGGAAAAGAAGGGGAAGAAAAAGGAGCCGGAGGCAGACGAAGCCCCGCCGACCGCCGGCCCGCATCCGTGGGAATCCGAATTGGCCGACTACCCCCTGCGCCCCCCCGAGGAGGATCCAGGCTGGGCGGTCAGCACGGTGAAGATATGGCTCTGGGTGGCGCTGGGATCCGGGTTGTTCATCCTGGCACTCATCGTGCTCGGATTCTTTTTCGATTAGCCCCCATGGCTCCGCGATGAAACGGTTAAAACAATTCCTTCTGCTGGCCGGGAAAATAGCGGTTTTGTCGCTGGTCGCCCACATGGCGGCCCTGCAGATCCCCGAACTCGCCTACGACCTGAGCGACCGGACGCCGACGGAGATCGCCTCGCCAGAGGATCTCGCCGGTATCATCCCGGGCAGACCCGTCTTCGTCGCGGTGCACGGTCGCGCCGACTTCGGCGATGCCTTCAGCTACCAGCGCTACGGCCTGACCTTCACCTACTTCACGCTCAAGCCATACGGGAGGAGAATCGTTGTCCGCACCCACGACCGGGTGACGGACGAGTGGACGATGCTGGACCGCTTTCTTGGCAAACTGCGCCCCTTCGCCGCGCAACCCTTCTCCTACCGGATCGAAGAGATCTTCCGGGACAGACACGGAGTCCGGATCCCGGCCGACGCCTATTTCCTCGCCCTGGACGATGTGCCGGAACTCAGCGGCTGGCAGGTCGGCGCGATTCTCTTTTCCACCCTTCTATGGGGCGTGCTGTGCTATCTCTTCTTCTTTTACCGCGGCACCCTGTTCCAGCGGGCCGTCCCGCCAAAAGGGCGCTCCGACTAATTGGAGAAAAGCGGGGCCACCGTGCCGACTCCGCCCACCAGGAAAAGGAACATCCATCCGGCCACACACCAGAGGACGACGGTGCCGACCGCGACGATCATCCCCAACAGCGGCACGAAGGGACGGTAGTTGCGGTAGAAGCGGACAAAGGAAATCTTCAGCAGCAGGATGCCGAACAGGGTAAAGGCCAGCAGGCCGTGGATCGCCCCCCTGGCGTCCAGTTCGTAATTGCCGACCCTGGCGAGCCGGCCCATGAGATCGAGGCAGATCCAGGAGATGCCGGCGAAACAGCCGGCAAAGACGTATCCCAGCAGCCGGTGCAGCCGCAGCAGGGTCATGGCGCCGGCATGCGGCCCCTTGCTGCCGAACAGTTTCATCGCGGTGAGGAATTCGAACAGCGCCAGTACCGCGAGACCGAGGGAAAGGTAGGTCTTGCTGAGCGGATCAATGGGCAGAAACTGCCATACCGAGGTATCCATCACCCCTCCTGCGCCGCTGTTTCGAACTGGATGGCGGTCCGGTCGGTGACCAGGACCCGGCCGGCCGGCACGGTGGCGACGATTTCATAGATGACCGCCCGGTCGCCGGCCTGCCAGCTGCCCCCCAGCAGCTTCTTCCTGACGATGAACTGATGAAAGGGCGGCGCGTTCGGCTTCAAGCAGGCGAGAACGATCCGTTCCGCCTCCGGATGGGTTTCCACGGCATGCACCTCCTCCGCGGCAGGATTGCCTTCCTGCGGGTCCATTGATGATGACTCAGTTCTCGCCCATGCCGAACCTGCCGGCCACGGCCTGCATGACCTCCAGGGTGACGGCAGACGCCCCGCCGGCTACGGCCTGCTCCTCGATGGCTTTTCTGGCCATGGCACGGACCGGGGCGGGGATCCGTTCCAATCGCCGCAGGGCCTCTTCCTCCCAGAACATTTCCCCCTGCCGGGATGTGCCGGCAGGTGTTTCCCCGCCGTTGCACACCAGCACATGGCAGGGCGCCAACCGGGTCACCGCCTCGGCGTGGGAGCCGATATCCGAGGCCGTTTCGAGATTGTGGCCGAATCTGGCGAGCACCACCAGCGCCGCTCCGGCTTCCCCGGCATAATCGACAATGGCCCGGTAGGCCTTGCCCGGCCGCAGACAGGTACGCACCTCGCCGTTCGCGACGGCAAGTTCCCTGGCCCCCGCCTGAAGAAAGGCGGAATACAATGCCTCCAGGCTCTTGTCGATCAGTTCCTCGTGCACCGCCTCCTGCCTGTCCAGCCCGATTTGCCGTTGCCGGTCCATGGACAGGCTGCGCGCCATGGTCCTGAAGATGGTCTTGTGGAACTCCACATCGTAGGCGGCAAATAGCCGCAGTTCCGCGGCAAGCGATTCGGCCAGGGCGGCCGCCCTGCGCAGGGCGGCAGTGGCGGCGGCACTGCCATCGGTACAGGCGAGCAGCGTCCGGCCGCCGATCCCGCCAGTTCCGGCCCTGGCGATGAGCACATCGCAGGAAGCGCGGCGCAGCACCCTGAGGGCCGTGCTGCCGAGCATGCCGTCCCCCTGTTTGCCAAGGCCGGCGGCACCGAGCACGACCAGGTCGACGGGATGTCGTTCGAGCAGCGACAGCAGGCCGATATAGTTCCTGCCTTCCACCGCCTCGCCGGTGGCACGGACCCCCATCCTGTCGGCCTCGGCCAGGAAATCCTCCATATATCCGAGGGACAGGGACCGGAAGCCGTCGGCCATCAGAAGGTCATGCTCGTGCCGCAGTTTGCCGAGTGCCGCTTGTTCGCGATAGCGCTGGGGCAGGCCCGGTTCCATTTCCCGGAAGCGGGTGTTGTGAATCTTCGTATCGTAGACGTGCACCGCCCGCAACGGCGCCCCGGTGCTTCCGGCAATCGCCAGGGCCAGCCGGCCGCCGGCCAGGGAATCGTCGGATCCGTCCAGGGCAACGAGGATGGAGGCGTAGGTTTTTTCTCGCGGTATGGTCATCACCTTTCCGGCTCCTCCTTCAGTGGCGCAGCATCGTTCTGGCCTCGGCGACGACCGCGGCGGTGATCCTGCAGAATCCCCGCTCGAGGCCGTAGCGGTCGATCTGCACCTTGACATGGGCCCTGCTCCAGGCGGGCAGGGTCAGCAGAACCGCCAGGGCTTCGTCGTCCCAGGGCAGGTCCGGTGTTTCCCCGTCCGCACCGGCGTCGGCAATCCTGTCCGCCACCCGATGCGGCGTCTTGTCCAGCACCTCGGAGATCCAGAAGAGATAGCCGGTATGAAAGTCGGGCTGGGCGATATGAAAGCCGTCGAATTCGAACATCCGCCGGGAAAGTTTGATGAAGGCGAAACGGGGATCCTGCTCGTCGATGATCTCGACGGCGCAGTTGAGCTGAAAACTCATGTATTGCGGCGAGGAGCCGGTGAACAGCAGGGAGGCGAAAGGGTAATCCCGGAGGTTGGCGTAGGTCTGCCGCTGAAATATCTCGATGGAGGTCAGGCAGCGTTGGTCGATGGCGGCGGTATCCTCGTGAAAGGCCCTGGCCGCGGTTAACCTTTGCGCCAGCGACTGCCGCCAGGGCATGCCCCGCGTTGCCTCGATGGTCCGGCGGTACAGAGCGATGTATCTGTCCAGGTTTTGTTCATCGGGCAGGAAACCGACCCCCTTGTTGCCGCAGTTGAAGGGAAACGGCGAGTCGGGTGGCCGGGTCACCAGCACCGGCAGGTGCTGATGGAAAAATTCGATTCGGTCCGGATCCTCCAGCAGCTGGCGGTAGACAGCCAGTCTGCCCAGCCGCAGCCAGGAGGCGAGAGATGAAGGCAACTTGCGGGAAGGCAGGGAATGGGTATTCTCCGCCAACCGGACAACGATCCGCCGATCGGTGACGGTTATCCGGGGTATGTCGCGCATGGTTCCCCTTGAAGTTGAGGTGGATGCTTCCCTGCAGCCCGGGATTGGCAGGCTGGCCGATCTGGGCATCATACCGTCTCTTGCGGAAAAAGGGCAACTGAAAGTCAAGGAAATCAGCGTGATGCCGGCGACTGGCGGCCGGCGGCGGTGGACAGGGACGAAAAATCAGCCGAAGATGACCCGCAGAAAGCGGCGTTTGCCGACCTTGAGCAGAATGGCACCGGTCGTCTCCACCTGGTGCTCGATATCGTCGACGCGGACCCCGTCGAGGGAGACAGCGTGCTGCTGGATGAGCCGGCGCGCCTCGCCGGTACCCTTGGCAAGGCCGCAGTCGCTCATCAGCTTCGGCAGCCAGATCCGCGGCTCGACCGCGGCAACCCGCATCTCGGGCACCTCCTCCGGCATGTCGCGCTGACTGAAGACCCGCTCGAAGTTCTCTTCGGCGCGCACCGCCGCCTCCTCGCCGTGGAAACGGGCGGTGAGTTCGCGGGCGAGCTGCTGTTTGACCGCCTTGGGATGGAGACTGCCGCTTTCCATCCGGCCGCGAAGTGCCTCGACCGCGGCTGCGTCCAGGTCGCTGAGCAGCTCGTAGTAGCGGAACATCAGGGTGTCGGGCATGGACAGGGTCTTGCCGTAGATGTCGTCGGCGCTTTCGGTGATGCCGATGTAGTTGCCCAGCGACTTGCTCATCTTGTTGACGCCGTCAAGCCCTTCCAGGAGCGGCAGGGTCAGCACCACCTGCGGCTCCTGGCCCCAGGCGCGCTGCAGGTCGCGGCCCATGAGCAGGTTGAAGCGCTGGTCGGTGCCGCCGATCTCGACGTCGGCCGCGAGCGCTACGGAATCGTAGCCCTGAATCAGCGGGTAGAGGAATTCGTGGATAGAGATCGGCCGGTTGTTTTCGAAGCGGACCTTGAAATCCTCCCGTTCCAGCATGCGGGCGACGGTGAGCTGCGAGGCGAGGCGGATGAACTCCTGGGAAGGCAGCCTGTCGAGCCAGTCGCTGTTGAACACCACCCGCGTCCGGGCAGGATCGAGGATCTTGAACACCTGCGTCTTGTAGGTCTCGGCGTTGCGGGCGACATCCTCGCGGGTGAGCGCCTTGCGGGTCTCGGATTTGCCGGTGGGGTCGCCGATCATGCCGGTGAAGTCGCCGATGAGGAAGCAGACCTCGTGCCCCAGCTCCTGGAAGTGTTTGAGCTTCTGCAGGAGCACGGTATGGCCGAGATGCAGATCCGGCGCCGTCGGATCGAAGCCGGCCTTCACCCTGAGCGGCCTGCCGGTGGCCTCGGATTTTTTCAGTTTGGCCGCCAGATCCTCCCGGGAAAGGAGATCGACGGCACCCCGCTCGATGAGACTGATCTGTTCCGCGATGGTCATCCCCACGACGGCAGCTCCTATTTGGCGTAGGCGACCGAGCGGGTTTCGCGGATGACCGTCACCTTGATCTGGCCGGGATAGGTGAGATCCTTTTCGATCTGCTTGGCGATGTCCTTGGCGAGGAAGACCGAGGAATTGTCCTGCACCTGGCCGCTGTCGACGATGATCCGCAACTCGCGGCCCGCCTGGATGGCGAAGGACTTCTCCACCCCCTTGAAGGAGTTGGCCACCCGCTCCAGTTCCTCCAGCCGCTTGACGTAGGTTTCGAGCATCTCCTTGCGGGCGCCGGGACGGGCGCCGGAAAGGGCGTCGGCGGCCTGCACCAATACGTCGAGCACGGACTCGGGTTCGACGTCTTCGTGGTGGGCGGCGATGGCGTGGACGATGGCCGCGTTCTCCCCGTACTTCTTGGCGAGGTCGGCGCCGATGCTGGCGTGGCTGCCCTCGACCTCGTGGTCGACCGCCTTGCCGATGTCGTGGAGCAGTCCGGCGCGTTTGGCCTGCTTGACGTTGATCCCCAGTTCCGCCGCCATGACCCCGCAGAGGAAAGACACCTCCAGCGAGTGCTGCAGCACGTTCTGACCGTAGGAGGTCCGGTACTTGAGGCGGCCGATGAGCTTGATCACCTCGTTGTGGACGCCGTGGGCGCCGACATCGAAGGTCGCCTGCTCACCGGCCTCGCGGATGGAGGTCTCCACCTCCTGCTCCACCTTCTGGACGATCTCCTCGATCCGCGCCGGATGGATGCGGCCGTCGGCGATGAGGCGCTCCAGGGCCATGCGGGCGACCTCCCGGCGGACCGGGTTGAAGCCGGAGAGGATGACCGCCTCCGGTGTGTCGTCGATGATGATGTCGATGCCGGTGGCCGCCTCGATGGCACGGATGTTCCTGCCCTCGCGGCCGATGATCCGTCCCTTCATCTCCTCGCTGGGCAGCGGCACCACCGACACCGTTTTTTCCGCGACATAGTCGCCGGCATAACGGCTGATGGCCAGGGCGAGGATGTTCTTGGCCTTGTGGTCCGCCTTCATCTTCATCTCGTTCTCGATGCGGAGGATCTCCTTGCCCGCCTCCATGCGCGCCTCGCTGGTGATGCTTTCCACCAGCTGCGCCTTGGCGTCCTCCTTGGAGATGCCGGCGATCTTCTCCAGCCGGTTCTGCTGTTCGGCGATGATCTGACCGATCTCCTTCTCCCGGTCTTCGAGGGTCTTCTCGACGCGGGAGAGGTTTTTTTCCTTCTTGAGGTATTCCATTTCCCGCTTGTCGAGGAGGTCGATCTTCCGTTCGATCTGGTCGAGCTTCTGGGTGAATCTCTTCTCCTCTTCGTTGATCTCCGCCTTGCGCCGGCCGATTTCCGCCTCGGCATCCTGCTTCATCCGCAAGGCTTCATCCTTGCTCTGCAGGATCGCTTCCTTCTTGATCTTCTCCGCCTCGGCCAGGGCGTCCTCGATGAGCTTCCTGCCCTGCTCGTCCAGGTTCCGCTGGCGCTGGTCGGCGTACATCTTCCTGAGGAAATAACCACCGGCGGCGCCGGCAACCAGAAAACCGACAAAGGCGAGAATCGTTGTTATATGCAGTTCCATGGAAAGTACCCATCCTCGGTGAAGGTGCTAGGAGTCCCGCCGGTCCCGGTCGCACGGCGACCACGACCCCGCCCGCTCCGGCGTTACGGACGGCGGCAGACGGAACAAATTGTGCCGGAATGCGGCGGACCGGAGACAACGGTCGCCCCGCTTGGTTCGATTCGCGCAGGGGAGGGAGAGGATGGGATGGAAGCCATGACGGGGCATGCCTTCCAGGGGGATCGTATCAAGATAACGGCATGAACAGGGCGGGCCGCGGGGAGCTTACCATCCCGGGGACGGTTTTCTCCTCACGATTCATCGGAAAAAGCACATGACACCATTTTGCACGGAGTTTCCATCTATGCCAAAACACCCTCAGGCTTCCACAGCCTGGACCGTTGTCTCCATATCCCAGATCCGATGCGCCAGCAGCCGGGGCCGGGCGCTCCCTCCGGTATATATCAAGGCCCCGCCGGGCAGGCAGGACCGTATTCAGCAAAAAGTCCCCGCCTTTGCCGTGTCGGTGGGATGATCGAACCTAACATCCGTTAGGTGGGTATGACTCGTATCCAGCGCTGACTGCTCAGGAAGAGCGTCATTGTCGGGACAGCGGAGGAACCCTAATCATCTATACAGGCTCGATATGGACCACCGAGCACCAACAAGGCAGGGAATTCCATCTTATAGCATATCGAGATAACTCTCAATTCTTTTTGTCAGCCGGCCGACCCGCGCTCCCTGGGCGAGTTGTGCCTGCTCGTATTCGCGCTTCAGCCTGACATAGTCGCCGGCCAGATTGAGACAGGTGAGGATGGCCGCCTTTTCGGAAATGAGCTTGGAGGACGGGTGCATCAGCTTCGCCAGCTGACTCTGGACGAGGTTGATGACTTCCTCGACCTCTTCCTGGGGGGCGGCCGTGGTCAGGACGAATTCGTGTCCGAGGAATCTCACGTTGATCCGCCGTTCCTGCTCTCTCGCTCTCGGCTCAGCCATCGCGCGACGCTATCAGTCGCTCCCCAGCCCGAGCACCAGCTGACCCTTGCCGGCATGTTTGTCGACGGCGGCGGTATCCTCCTGCTGCTCCCATTCCTCGATGGCGCCGATGATGCGGGAAACCCGCTGATGCACCTCGGAACGTTCCTCCTTCAGGGAATCCTGCTGGTTGCGCAGGTCGAGGATTTCCGCCTCGCGCTGCTGCAGCCGGGCTTCGAGATCCCCCTTCTGCTGTTTCAGCAGGTCGACCTGCTGCAACAGTTTTTCGACAAAACCCTCAAGCCTGGCAAGATCTTCCTGGTAGCCCATCACGCTTCTCCCTGTCGATATTCGTGTAACTGTTCTGGATACGGAATGTAGGTCGCATTGAACCGGCCACGCGGAAACCGGAAACCATCGGCAGCATGCCGCATCGCCGACGGGGTGGTGCAGCGTCTGGTGTGGAACCGGTTCGCGGCCGGAGGGAAAGGCAATTGCTGCCCTTCGGCTGGTGCCTACATTACACTACGCCCCTGGCACCGTAAAGCATATTCTCCTTTCGCTTCCCGGTGTCTCTTCCAGCTTTGGACTTGCGCGCCGCGACGCTTTTCTCTATCGTAACCGGAACCCGTCGTCCGGGCGCGATTGGCCGGGAACGATGGAAACGCGGCCGCGGGAAAGCGTCCCGCCGGCATCCACACAGCAAACGAAGGAAAGCCATGAGCAACGAACTGAACACCGGTCTCGGCACCAGCGACGTCATCTGGAACCTGGCCGACCTCTACGCCTCGCCCACGGACGGGGCCATCGTCGCCGACGGCCAGGCCTGCCTCGCCGACGCCAGGGATCTCGAAGAGCGGTATGCCGGCCGGGTGGACAAACTGAACGCGATCGAGCTGCAGCAACTGGTTGCCGCCCTCGAAGCGCTGTCCACCCGCCTCGGCAAACTCGCCACCTATGCCTTCCTCAACTTCACCACCCGGACCAGGGACGCCGGCGCCAGCGCCCTGTTGCAGCGGGTGCGGGAGATCGGCAGCGAAGCCGGCAAGCATACGGTATTCTTCGAACTGGAGTGGAACAAACTCGAGGAGGCAATGGCGGGCGAACTGCTGCGGGCCCCCGAACTCGCCCACTACCGGCACCACCTGGAAAACCTGCGCCGCTACGCGCCCCACCAGCTCTCCCGGGAAGAGGAACGGCTGCTCATCGAGATCGCTCCCGCCGGCCGATCGAGCTGGACCAACCTGTTCGAGAAGATCTTCGGCCACCTGCAGTTCGGCGACCGGCGCCGCAGCGAGGAAGAGGTTCTCGCCGACCTCTACCATGCCGACCGCTCCGTCCGGCGCCAGGCGGCCGCCGAGCTGACCGCCGGCATCGGCAGCCAGCAGCACATCCTCACCCACGTCTTCAACACCCTGCTCACCGACAAGATGATCGACGACCGGCTGCGGCGCTACCCCTCCTGGCTGTCGGCGATGAACCTGTACAACGAGGTGGAACCATCCACCGTCGCCGCCCTGGTGGAGGCGGTCACCTCCCGCTACGACATCGTGCAGCGCTACTACCGGCTGAAACGACGGCTGCTGGACCTTCCCGAACTCACCGACTTCGACCGCTACGCCCCCCTGCCCCATCTTCCCGACACCACGCTTACCTGGCAGCAGGCCAAGGAGATGGTGCTGGGCGCCTTCGCCGAATTTTCGCCGGAGGCGGCGGCCATCGCCGCCACCTTCTACGAGCGGCGCTGGATCCACGCGCCGATCCTGGAAGGCAAGCGGGGCGGCGCCTTCGCCCACCCCTGCGTGCCGGAAGTTCACCCCTACGTCATGGTCAACTATACGGGCAATATCCGCGACGTCTCCACCGTGGCCCACGAACTCGGTCACGGCATCCATCAGTTTCTGGCCGCCGGGCAGGGGTATTTCAACAGCTCGACCCCCCTGGTGCTGGCCGAAACCGCATCGGTGTTCGCCGAACTGCTCCTCTTCCGCCATCAGCTGGAAACCCTTGCCGACCCCGCCCAGCGGCGCGCCTTCACCTGTCAGAAACTGGAATCGATCTTCGCCACCGTCTTTCGCCAGGTGGCGATGAACCGCTTCGAGGACAGGGTGCACACCGCGCGCCGCAGCGAAGGCGAACTCGCGACGGAGACGATCAACCGCCACTGGCTGGCGACCCAGCAGGAGATGTTCGGCGACAGCGTCACCCTCGGCGGGGACTATGCCTGCTGGTGGTCCTATATCCCCCATTTCGTCAACTCTCCCGGCTACGTCTACTCCTACGCCTTCGGCGAATTGCTGGTGCTGGCCCTCTACAATCTCTACCTGCATGACCGGCAGGGTTTCGTCCCCAGGTACATGGGAATGCTCGCCGCGGGCGGCAGTCAATCCCCGGCTGCGCTGCTTGCCCCCTTCGGTATCGATCTCGACGACCCGACATTCTGGGAAGGAGGTCTCCAACTCATTGATTCGATGCTACAAAGTGTCGAGGAGCAATGATTGCCGACATGGCATGATATCGGCTTTTCTTTCCCCAAAAGAGGGGGTATAGTGCTGGGTATGGACACTGGTTTACCACAGACCACGCAGCGATTCTTTCTTCCGGAGGCACACATATGGAAACGATGAAAACAGCGATTGTTCTTACCCTGGGCATGACCCTCCTTTTCTCCGGCTGCGCCAACAAGGCACAGACCGGCGGCGCCGGCGGCGCCGCCATCGGCGCCGTCATGGGCCAGGCCATCGGCCACGACACCAAGGCGACCCTGCTGGGAGCGGCCATCGGCGGCATTCTCGGCTACATGGTCGGCAACGAGATGGACAAGGAAGACCGGGCGCGCCTCTCCAACGCCTACGAGTACACCCCGGATCATTCCACCTCCCAGTGGGTCAACCCCAACACCGGCAACTCCTACCAGGTGACACCGCAGCGCACCTGGCGCGAGCCGCAAACCAACCAGGACTGCCGCGAGGTGGAAATCCTCGCCACCATCGACGGCAAGGCGGAAAAGACCTATTCCACCGCCTGCCGCGAGAACGACCGCTGGGTCATGCGCTAGGCGCGCCGGAGCAATAACCACAGGCACTGTCGGACCGATGCCGGCAGTGCCTGTTGCTTTTCCCCATCCTGACGCCGAGGGTATTTCATGCACAGTTCGCTTGTCGCCCTGGCAGTGGATTCCTTCCTCCGGGAGGACCTCGGGTTCGGCGACATCACCACCGAATCCATCTTCACCGGCCGGGAAATGGCGACGGCCCGCCTGGTGGCCAAGCAGCCGTGCATCGCCGCCGGGGCAGGGTCGGTGGCCGCACTGGTCTTCGCCCGGATCAATCCGGCCACCGGGATCCATGCCGCCATCGCCGACGGCGCCAGCGTCTCGGCCGGGGAGGTACTTCTGGAGGTGGCCGGCCCGACCGCCGATCTGCTGCAGGCGGAACGGGTGGCACTCAACCTCCTCCAGCGCCTCTGCGGCATCGCCACCCTCACCCGGGCCTTCGTCGAAAAAATCTCGGGATCGCGGGCAAAGATCGTCGACACCCGCAAGACGACGCCGGGCCTGCGCCACCTGGAGAAATACGCGGTACGGGTGGGCGGCGGCAACAACCACCGCTTTTCGCTGGCCGACGGCATCCTCATCAAGGACAATCACATCGCCGCCTGCGGCTCCATCGCCCGGGCGGTGGAAAGGGTCCGCAAGCGGGCGCCCCATACCCTGCGCATCGAAGTGGAGGCAGCCACCCTGTCGCAGGTGCGGGAATGCCTCGACAGCCGGGTGGACGTCATCATGCTGGACAACATGCCCCCCGCCCTGATGCGCGAGGCGGTGGCCCTGATCGGCGGCCGCGCGCTGGTGGAAGCCTCTGGCAACGTCACCCTGGCCACGGTGGCCGAGGTCGCCGCCACCGGCGTCGACCTGATTTCCGTGGGCGCCCTCACCCACTCGGCGCCGGCCTGCGACATCAGCATGCGCCTTCTTTCTTCCCCCTGAGCCGCGCTACCCCCCCAACACCCTCCGCGCCTGCAGCACCACCCAGATACCGCCCAGCAGCAACGGCTGGTGCACGAAATACACCAGCAGCGAATGGCGACCGGCGACGGCGATGAGCCGCAGCGGCCAGGCCACCGGTCGTCCCGGCAGCCACGACCGCGTCCGCGACTCGGGATAGAGGACGCTTCCCAGCCAGACCCCGAGGAACACCCAGCCTGCCCAGGGAACCAGCGGTACATAGTCGACGCTGGCAAATCCGGTCGGCGCGATTCCCAGAGGAATCAGCCAGGGGCCGAATGGGGGCAGAAGCGCCAGAAGCGGGCGGCCGCAGACGAAAAAAAGTCCCGCCAGGCCGGCCAGCCAGGGGATGGCAAGCAGCGGATAGGCGAGCAGGGTGGCAACCCCGATACAGTGAAGAACCCCGAAAACGACGAACTGCTGACCGGCCGCAACCCAGGTGGCAACGCTCACCAGCATGCCGAGCAGAATCAGCCAGCCCCCCCGGCGCAGATAAGGGAGAAAGGGGTGCGGCCGGCCGCGCAGCCGTCGGCGGCGCAGCACCAGAGAAACACCGGCGATGGTGAGAAAGGCGCCGGCGGTCAGCCGGGCCAGCATGGCGGCCGCCGCGGCCGGGATGGAGGAAATGCCGACGAAAAAGGAGAGATCGAAGAGGAAATTGGAGATCACCATCGCCAGAACGGCGGTGCCCCGCAACAGATCGACCTCCGGGAACCGGGCGGGCGGCGGCGCATCCTGCCCGGGCGGAGCCGGCGATACCGCCGGGGGCTTGCCGCCGCCCGTCCCCATCGTTACCGGTCCGCCACGGCCGTCGGGGTGAAAAAACGCAAACGCAGCGCGTTGCTCACCACGGACACCGAACTCAAGGCCATGGCACCGCCGGCGATCATCGGGTTCAGGGTCGGTCCACCGAAGACGTGCCACAGTCCCGCCGCCACCGGTATGCCGATGATGTTGTAAATGAAGGCCCAGAAGAGATTCTGTTTGATGTTGCGCATCACGGCGCGGCCGAGCTGCAGGGAAGCGGGCACTCCGTCCAGTCGCCCTTTCATCAGCACGATGTCGCCGGTCTCGATGGCGACATCGATGCCGGTGCCCATGGCGATGCCGATGTCGGCCCGCGCCAGGGCCGGGGCGTCGTTGATGCCGTCGCCGACCATCGCCACCCGCAAACCTCCTGCCTGAAGCTCCTCCACCTTGGCCGACTTCTCTTCGGGAAGCACCTCGGCAAGAACATGGGAGATGCCCGCCTGGCCGGCAATGGCGGCGGCGGTGCGTGGGTTGTCGCCGGTGAGCATGTAGACCTCGACCCCCATCGCCTGCAGCTGCCGCACGGTCGCGGCGGATTCCGGCTTGATGGTGTCGGCGACACCGAGAACCGCGGCGCCGTGCCCGTCCACCGCCATGAGCAGCGGCGTCTTCCCCGCGCCGGCAAGGTCGCCGACAACGGCATCCCGCTGCCGCGGGTCGGCGAACCGGATCCCGTTGCTGTCCATGAAACCGGAGTTGCCGATGAGCACCCTGCGACCGTCCACCGTGGCGGCGATACCCTGGCCGGTGATCGCGGTGAAGGCGGTCGACGCCCGCTGCGGCAGGTCGCGCTCGGCCGCGCCGCGGACGACGGCCTCGGCCAGGGGATGTTCCGAGCCGGATTCGGCGGCGGCGGCCAGGGAAAGCAGGCTATCCGCATCCAGGTCAGCCGACAGGGGCAGGAAATCGGTCAGCTCCGGCCGCCCGTGGGTCAGGGTGCCGGTTTTGTCGAAGACCACGGCATTGATTTTTCGGCTCTTCTCCAGGGCTTCGCCGCTTTTCACCAGAATCCCCAGCTGGGCTCCGCGACCGGTGCCCACCATGATCGAGGTCGGCGTCGCCAGCCCCATGGCGCAGGGACAGGCAATGACCAGCACCGCGACGAAGATCCGCAGCGAAAACGCGAAGGAGGCGCCGCCCAGAAAGAACCAGGCCAGACCGGCGCTCACCGCGATGGCCATGACCACCGGGACGAAGTACAGGCTGATGGTATCGGCCAGGTTGGCGATCGGTGCCTTGGAGCCCTGGGCGACCTGCACCAGGGTAACGATCCGGCTGAGTACCGTATCCCTGCCGACTTTTTCGGCGCTGAGCCGCAGCATGCCGTTTTTGTTGAGCGTGCCGGCAATCAACCGGTGACCGGGCCGCTTCATCACCGGCATGCTCTCGCCGGTGAGCATGGATTCGTCCACCGCCGATTCGCCGCCGGCAACCGTGCCGTCCACCGGTATCCGTTCGCCGGGCCTGACCAGCAGAAGATCGCCGGGCTGGATCTCTTCGGCGAGAATCACCACCCTCTCCTCGCCGCCACCATCGTCGCTGCGGAGCAGCGTCGCCTTGTCGGGGGCGAGTCCCATCAGTTGGCGAATGGCGTCGGAGGTCCGTGCCTTGGAACGGGCTTCGAGGTACTTACCCAGGGAAACGAGGGCGATGAGCACGCCGGCCGACTCGAAGTAGAGTTCCATGACCCGCTGCATGACCTCGATCCCCAGCAGGATCTCCACCATATTCCACAGGGAATAGACCAGGGCGGCGCCGGTTCCCACGGCGATGAGGGAGTCCATGTTGGGAGTCCCACGCAGCAGGTTGGGAAAGCCGTAGAGGTAGAAATGGCGGCCGGACCAGACGATGGGCAGCACCAAGAGCAGCTGAACCGTGGCGAATCCCAGCGGCTGTCGGTGCGGGGAAAAAATCCCGGGCAGAGGCATGCCGACCATCTCCCCCATGGAGATCAGCAGGAGCAGGCCGGCAAACACGAGGGCGGGCCACAGCCTTTTTTCCATCTGCCGCAGCCGTTCGGTCGTTTTCCGCAGCTCCTCGTCGCCGCGGTCCGCGGTCACCGGTTCGGCGGCGAATCCCAGCGCGCCGATCCGCTCGCAGATCTCCCGGACCCCGGTACGGGCAGAATCGAACACCACCTGTGCCCGCTCCGTCGCCAGGTTGACCGCGATGGAGCGTACCCCGGGACTGCCGCCGATCGCCCGTTCGATCCTGGCCGCACAGGAGGCGCAGGTCATGCCGGTGATGGCCAGTTCCTGCCGGCTCTCCTTTTCGGGAAGGACCAGTTCGAAGCCCAGTGGGGTGAGCCGTTCGGCGACGGTCGCCAGAGGGATTTCTTCCGGGCGCCAGGAAAGCGACAGGGTTTCGGTGGCGAGATTGACCGATGCCTTCTCGATGCCGGGGGTGGCGGCGAGGATCTTTTCTATCCTGGCGGAACAGGCGGCGCAGTGCATGCCGCGCACCGGCAGCTGGATGTGTTCAATCATGGTTCTTACCATCCCGTTTCCCGACGGGGGAGTTCTTCCGCAGAGGCGACAGGCCCCTTGCGCGTCCGGAAATTTTCTGCATAATAAGACCGCAGTCGATCCGCCAGGTTTCGCGCGGATGGACAGGACCACTTCCCTGCTGCATCCGCAGGGATTACACCCCAACCGGCGGCGTTCAGCAGGACACAACCGCCGGAGACCCGTGAGGAGGAACGATATGCCGACCTTGAAAATTCCTGGGATGAGCTGCCAGCACTGCGTCGCGTCGATCACCAAGGCGCTGCAGGCGGTAAAGGGGGTAACCGAGGTCTCCGTCGATCTCGCCCGGAAGGAGGCCACCTATGCGGGGACGGACGTCGACCCGGTCGCGGTCAGGAAGGCGATCACCGCCATCGGTTTCGATGTGGCGGAATGACCCTTCGTCGCCTTCGGGCGGCAGGCCTTCGGATACTTCCGTCGCAGAGAGACGGCGGGCCGCCGTTGCCGGTCAGGCAAGCCGGACGGCGGTGCCGGAGGCGCTGACCATCATCATGCCGTTCTTCTCTCCCAGCACCTCGTAATCCAGATCGACCCCGACCACGGCGTCGGCGCCCAGCGCATGGGCCTTCTCCGCCATTTCGTCGAGCGCGATCTGCCGCGCCCGGCTGAGCTCTTTCTCATAGGAACCCGAACGGCCGCCAACCACATCGCGGATCCCGGCAAAAAGATCCCGGAAGATATTGGCGCCGAGGACCGCCTCGCCGACCACGATACCCAGATAGGCAACGATTCTCTTCCCTTCCAGGGATGGTGTGGTGGTGATGATCATACCCTTTCCCTCCTCTGTTCGCATTCGTTTGTCCGCGGCAAATTCCTTCCCACCCGTGGTTCAGAGAACCACCTTCACCGTTTCCAGATCCCGCAGGATGCCGTAGACCGTGTCGCGATGGAGCCGGTTTACCACTTCGATCTCCACGTTCAACGACGTATATCTTCCCGAACTGCTGCGGTGGGAAGGGCTGATCTCGCAGCGGCAATCCTGAAACAGGAGGCCGATCCTGCGCCCATCCCTTTCCGGATCGACGGTGATCACCTTGTACAGCCATCTGCAGGGATAGGTAACCAGATCATTTTCCTGGTATTGCTCGCTCATGGGCATGCCTGTGTATCTTCGGCAAAACGGGCGTCCGGCACAATGTCTCCACTCCGTTCGGCACTGCGATTCCATATCATGGATCGTACCGGGCCGCAAGGACCCGGCGTCCCCATCGGCACACCAGATCGCGCCGATTTTCGGCAAACCGCGGCGTGCTCCCGATCCGGCAAGGAAGACAAATGGGGCATTTGCCCCAAAAATTCCCCTCAACGCCCGCACCGAAAGGCAAATAACACAAAATGATTTTCTGAATGAAACTTCATATTACACAAGAGACAATTAATTTTACAGGCAGGGGAACTCCGGAATTACCAGACAACACCCTGTTAAAATAAGATAAATTTCAAAATCTCCCCTCCCGTCCCCTCCTTGACCCGGGCCGGAAAATCCGAAAAAACGAAGACGCCTTCCCCTGGCACGCCACCTGCTATACAAACCAGACAACGGGGTGAGAGCAACTCACCATCACCAACATGATACGGAGGAGAACATCATGAAAAAAAACAGCAGCAACCCGACAACCTCTCAGCAGATGACACCCAGCGAAGTCCTCTTCGGCGGCATCATGGCAACGGCTTCTCTCTGGGCAATCTGGTGCACGGTCTCCCTGTTGTTCGTCAGCATGCAGTAAGCCGGACCCCACACCATTGCTGAAAAGACATCTGCCAAGCCGGGCAGGTGTCTTTTTTTTGTGGCGCTGCGGGGAGGCGGGCCAGAACGGCGACGACTCCACCCCTTGCATTTTTTCTTCCAACAAGGTAAGAACAGCTCCACCGACACTCAGGACCGGTCCCGCGCCAGTCCAACACGTCTTCCCGACCGATGCCGGAAACCAGAGCAGAAAGGCCCCTGTGCCGCAACCACCACGGCCCGACAGGGGGACAGCATGCCGCCATCCTGCTGTTTCTCCTCCTCGGCATAAGTTCGCTGTGGTTCCTGTTCGCGACAAGACCCTATCCTTCCCTGCAACCACCCACCGACACCGGCCAGCATCCTTCCTCAGCCTCCGCAGCGACAGTCGAACCACCAACGACCGCCGACGCCGAGCAACTCATCGACCTGCTGAAAGAGAAATCCTTCTGGCAGATCGATGCCCGGACGGAAATTCCGCCGCCGCTCGTCGAACACTTTCCCGAAGGAATGGATCGCCTGTCCGTCGACCAGAAAAAACGACTGTTCCTGCACACCCTGCTGCCGGCCGCCATCACCGCGCTCAACGAGGTGGAAGGAGAACGGCAGCTGTTCCTCACCCTGATAAGCCGGATACCCAACGAACTCGCCACACGCGGTCTCACCTGCGAAGACAGGGAATGGCAGGGGCATTTCACCGCCGACGAGATCCGCTTTCTCACCGGGCTGACGATAAAATACCGCACCACCAACATCGACAAGCTGGCGATGCGCATCGACGGTCTGCCACCGAGCCTGCTCCTGGCACAGGGGGCCATCGAATCCTCCTGGGGCACCTCACGCTTCGCCCGGCAGGGCAACAACATCTTCGGGTTGTGGACCTGGGGAGAGAACGGGATGATCCCGCAGGAGCGCGGCGAAGGCGACAGTCACAAAGTCGCCACCTACGACTCCATACTCGAATCCGTGCGCAAGTACCTTCTGACGATCAATCGCCACCCCGCCTACCAGCAGCTCCGGGAAACCCGGTTCTACACCATGGACCCCTACGCCCTCGCCCAGGGACTGACCCAGTATTCGGAGCGCGGCCTCGGGTATGTGGAGGATATCCGTCAGATCATTGACCGGAACAATCTCTCCTTCTATGACCGGCTGGCCGCCACTCCGGTCAAGGCGTCACAGTTCAGCAAGCCGCCCACCGACGAGATCACCTCCATTTAACTCTCCCCCGGCACCCGCCTCCCCGGCCCTTTGTCTCAGCCGGACGGCACACCCGCGGGGAACGACATCGCCACCCCGACAGCCCTTCCGGCCGCCAGCCCCTCACTTTTTCCGCTGCGGCAGCCCGCCGGCGATATATAATGAATGCAGCAAGGCCGGCGCAACCACACCATCGCCTGAGCCGAAAATGCGAGGAGCCAATGCAGCAGGAAAAGCGCAAGGAAAAACGGTACATGGTCAGAGGCAGGGCACTGGCCCTCGTTTCACCCAACAACATCATGCCCTTCCAGATCCTCGACATCAGTCGCAGCGGGCTTGCCTTCAGCTACAACGGCACCGAGGACTGGGGCAATGAACTGCTGGAACTCGAGCTGTTCGACGACGAGGATTTCTACCTCGACCAGATCCCCATCAAGATCATCTCCGACATCCCGGTGGACGACACTTCCCACGCCCTGCGCCGCTGCGGGGTTCAGTTCGGCGAGCTGTCCCCCAACCAGCAGGCGTTGCTCGAATATTTCATCCAGAAACACACGGTGGGCATTGCCTGAAGAGTTGCCCATGGGCGGCGCACCCGGATGGGTGGAACGACAGCGCGGACTGGACCGCCACGCTTCGCCGGCGCTGCCGCCGCGGGGGGACTTCTTCTCTTCGCGAGAAACAGCGTGACGAGGCGATCCGGAAACGGCACGCAGACCAGCAGCCAAGCCAGGGTGGCTTAGAGGACGATGCCTCCACACCGCGCCCCGGCGCGCTATTTCTCGAACACCTCCTCGCGGACGAACCTGCCCATCTCCCAGTACCCCTGTTTCTTGCGGCCATCGGGAAAGACGTAAGTGCCGTAGCCATCGTACTCCCCATCCCTGAACATCCCCTCGTAACGCCCCCCCTCGGAGTAGGAAAAAATCCCGTAACCACCATAGGTATCGTTGATGAACTCCCCCTGGTAGGTTGTGCCGTCAGGGAAATAGATCACACCCTGCCCCTCCTTCCGGCCGGCGACCACCGTTCCCTCGTACACCGCCTGCAGATTCTCGTCCTCATCGGGATTATAGATCAGGAACCCCGGCCCGGTGGCCTCGCCCTGCCGCCACACCCCGAGATAGCGGACGCTTTCCTCCACATCGGCCATACCGATGCCCGACTGGCAGTTTCCCCGCAAGCACTGGGCGCGGGCGTCGCCCACGGCGACAAGCGCCAGGCTCACCAGCAACAAAGCGCTGACTCTCATCTGCACACCTCCCCTGCGCATGGCAGAAAAAAAATGGCCGCCCCGGCAGGGCGGCCATTGTTCAGACATGTCGAGAAAGAATCAGCAGCCTTCCAGCTTCTTGCCGCCGCCCGCCTTCTTGTGGCAGTCGTTGCACTTGGTCGGGCCTTTTTTGTCCATGTAACCCTTGGTATGGCAATCCTTGCAGAGCGCGTGACCGGAGTCCTTGGTCCACTTGCCCTTCTCTGCGGGATAATTGGCATCCTTGTGGCACACATCGCACTTGTCGGCGCCCATCAGTTCCTGATGCTTGGCATGCGGGAACACGGCGGGCTTCTTGCCTTCGGCGGTCTGCAGGGTCATCTCCGCCGGACCGTTGTCCTGGGCGACGACATTGTTGCCGACCATCAGGCCGCCAACCAGAAGGGCTGCTGCTGCGAAAAGAACTACTTTCTTCATACCTCTGGATCCTCCTTTTTCGATGGAAAAAGATGGATGAATGACCATTCATTTCATCCTGTGCCTTTTTACCTCGCCCTCCGAGGGTTGTCAAGGGCGATGCCAAAAAAACAGCGACCGCACCAGGATCAGCTGCGGCCGTAGCTGTGCAGACCGCTCAACCAGAAATTCACGCCGTAATAGGTGAAAATCACGGAAAGGAAACCAATAATGGCGATCCAGGCGATCCGCTTGCCGCCCCAGCCCTTGGTGAATCTGGCATGCAGGGCGACGGCGTAGACGAACCAGGTGATCAGCGACCAGGTCTCCTTGGGGTCCCAGCTCCAGTAGGTGCCCCAGGCCGAATTGGCCCAGACCGCCCCGGTGATGATGCCGGCCGACAGCCAGAGAAAACCGAAGACCAGCGACTTGTGGATGATATCGTCGATGGTACGCAGGGCGGGCAGGGCGCCGAGAATGGAGCCGACGGACTTGTTCTCCTCCGCCCTCGCCTTGATCAGATACATGACGCCGAGACCGCAGGCGACGGCAAAGGAAGCATAACCGATGAAGCAGGTGAAGACATGGGCGAGAAGCCAGTTGCTCTGCAGGGCCGGCACCAGTGGTTTGATCTCCTGGCTGATCTCGCCGGCGAAGGATGCGTACGCCATGCTCGCAAAGGCGAAGGGCATGGCGAAACCGCCGAGCATACGGTTTTTGTAGATGAACTCGACCGCGAGGTAGAATATGGCAATCGACCAGGAAAAGACCACCAGGGATTCGTACATGTTGGACAAGGGCGCATGTCCGAACCCCATCTGGTAGGATTCCAGCCAGCGCATGCCGAGACCGGCGGTCTGCACCAGTATCCCGACCAGGGTAACGGCGGTGCCGATGATCCCCAGCCGCTCGACGCGGAACACCAGCACCCCAAGGTAGATCACCGTGGCGAACAGGTAGATGAATGTAGTCGAACCAAGCAACTGCGAACTATTCATTGGTATCACCTTGCGGCCGGCGCCAATCCCTACGGATGTGACTGCCAGTCATTAGTATTGTCGTAACCGCCGTATCGCGACCACGATGTGATTTGCCTCGTTGTCTCCCGCCCCGGGGCAGATGCCCGACCGAGGGCTACCCGGCGCCCTGGCCCCGACGGTGCCGGCGGATGCAGATGGGGGAAAACCCCTCACTGACCCGCCTGCTTTCCTACCCTGCTTCTTATCAGATCGGCGAATTTTTCCAAATCCTTTTCAAAGGCCACCTTGTTTTTGTTGGCGTTGCCGCTGACGATGGCCGTCGTTCCCTCCCCGCCGGCAACCAGCCACACCCAGACCCGGCGATGGGACAGGAAGAAGACCACCCACAGACCGACCAGCATCAGGGTACAGCCGGCATACACCCACCACACTCCCGGATCCTTGGCCACCTGCAGACCGGTGGCGAAACGCTGCTTCAGCTCGAAGCGGAAGGTCACCCCGTCACGCTTGATATCGGCGGGACGCGCCTCGTCCACCCAGAACTCAACAGGACTGCCCTTGCCGTCGGAAAACCAGATCTTGTGCTGATACTGGCCGAACATGTTGGGATTGCGCATGTCGACGATGCCGAAGGTCACGTTCTGTTCCTGCCATTTCATCTCCCGGCGCGGCGCCACGATGAAATTGCCGGACTCGCCGGATTCCACCTTCTGGAGAAAAACCACGTACTGATTCTCGATGGCCTGATAGCTGGACTGGTAGAAGGTGAGGCCGGCGTACTGCAGGGGATCGTTGACTTCCACCCGTTTCTGCAGGACGATCTTGCCATCCTTGCGGACGGTGAGATAGGAGATGTAGTCCTTGGGCATGCCGTTGTCGAAATAGTGAAGATCGAAACGGTCGCAGCGGAGATCGAAACCCAACGGGATGGGGGTGTGGTTGCTGTCCCTGGCGTAGACATCCTTGGTGCTGCTGCCTTCCGGCACCATGACGCTCGCCTTGTAACCGAAGACCGAACCGATGATCGCCCCGACAAAAATCACCAGGATGCTGAGGTGCACGGAGTAAACGCCGAATCTGGTCCAGCCGCCCTTCTCGGCAAAGAAAAGGATGCCGCCGTCGCGTTCGGCGGAACTCGTCTTCCAGCCGCTGGCCGCCATCGCCCCCTTGACCTGTTCACCGGCAGCGGCAAGAGGAAGGGACAGGGGCAGTTCATGGCGTTCGCGCTGCTTGGTGAGCCGACCGATATCGGTTTCGAGATTGTTGGTTTTGAGGATGCGGATGACATTGGGGATACGGTCGAGGGAGCAGACCAGAAGATTGATGCTGAAAAGCACGAGAAGAGAAAGGAACCACCAGGAGTTGTACATGTCAGGCACATGCAGATATTTAAAGATGGTCGCCATCTTCGGGCCGAACTCCTGGACATAGAAAGAAATCGGCTCGTTCTGCGGGATGACTGTCCCGATTATCGAGGTCACTGCCAAGGTGATGAAGGTAAAGATCGCCAGTTTTACCGACGAAAAAAACTCCCAGAAGGCGTTGGTGTTTTTCATGTTGTGGTGGTGTCTAAGTATTCAAGGGTTGGAAGAGATTCTCAGGAGGAGCGGCCAAGGGCCCCGGCAAGAGAAAAGGTTAACGATTCCAGGTGGTCAAAATACAAACGGTTAATTCTACCTTGGCGTTCCCGGCCCTGTCAACAGAAAAGCCCGACAGGGATGGCCACTGGCTATGGGAGCCCGCCGGCGCCGTTTTGTTCCGCGTCGCCGTGAAAATATCGAAGCAAGCCGTCGAAAAAAAAGGCTGCTGCCGGCACATGGACGCGCCATCCGGTCCGCCGCTCCGGAGACCCGGCGAATCGGCAAGGGCGGCCGGGATCCGTTCCGGGCAAGCGGTGGCGAAGAAAAGCAAGGCTGGCATTTTCAGCGGACTGACCGACTCCACCGGGAGAAAATTCTTGCGCGGCAGGGGGAGAAAAGGTATAAAGGTTGGCTCGTCAGACCGATCATCATGCCGGCCGAACATACGGCCCATCGATAAGGAGGAACCCCATGGCTCGTGAATGCGAAATCTGCGGCAAGAAGCCGACCACCGGCAACAACGTCTCCCACGCCAACAACAAGACGAGAAGGCGCTGGCTGCCGAATCTGCAGAAGGTACGGATGGTGACCGCCGGCGGCGGCAGCAAACAGGCCCGGGTCTGCACCCGCTGCATCCGTTCCGGCGCGGTGGTCAAACCCTCTTGAACCCCGGCGGCGGACGCAGGCGGGCGCGTGAACAACGCGCCGCGGCGATCCGCCCGACGCCGCCTACCGGCGACCGGCCTCCATCACCCCCTCGGTCTTGCGGAGTTGCTGCAACAGCCGCTCCAGGTGATGGACGCCGGCCACCTCCACCACCATATTCACCGTCACCACCCCCGTCTCCCTTACCGTCCTGGCCTCCATTTCCATAATGGCGGCATCGTTCACCGCAACCGCATCGCTCACCTTCGTCAGCAGCCGGCGCTGATCCCGGCCGATCACGAAGATGTTGGCGCTGTGCACCGCGTCCGGTGAACTCGACCAGCGCACCTCAAGCCAGCGGCTCGGATCGGTCGACTGCAGATTCGGGCATGAAGTCTTATGCACCGAAATCCCCCTGCCGGAGGTGATGAAGCCCATGATCTCGTCACCCGGCACCGGCATGCAGCAGCGGCTGACGTTGACCAGCATGTTGTCGATGCCGTCGATCTCGATGATCGAGGCGCCGCGCCGCCGGGATTTTTTCGCGGCGGGAAGGGCCGGCGGAGGAGCCGCTTCCGGCTCGGTCTTCAGCTCCGGCGGCTGGACGATCTGACTGATCTGCTCCACCGTCACCTTGCCGCGGCCGACCTTCATCATCAACTCATCCAGCGAATTGCAGGAGAGTTGCTTGAGCACCTCCTTCAGGTGTCCCGTCTTGATCACCTTTTTCAGACTGATATTCCGCCGCCTCAGCTCCCGATCGCAGATCTCCCGACCGATTGCCAGGCTTTTCTGCTGCTCCTCCAGGCGCAGCCAGCTGCGGATCCGGCTCTTGGCCCGGCTGGTCTTCACCAGCCCGAGCCAGCCCCGGTTGGGCCATTGATGCGGCGAGGTGAGGATCTCCACCACGTCGCCGGTCTGCAGCTGGTATTTGAGTGGCACGATCTTGCCGTTCACCCGGGCG
Source organism: Thermodesulfobacteriota bacterium (assembly GCA_040755255.1). Lineage (GTDB taxonomy): Bacteria > Desulfobacterota > Desulfobulbia > Desulfobulbales > S012-135 > JBFLZZ01. The sequence goes on along the minus strand of JBFLZZ010000030.1, from coordinate 12,659 downwards.
CCGGTGCAGTGATGGCCGACCTCGGTGTGGATGTTGTAGGCGAAATCGAGGGGCGTGGCGCCGTAGCTCAGGTTGCGGACCTCGCCGTTGGGGGTGATCACGTAGATCTCCTCCTGATGCAGCTCTCCCTTCACCGCCTCCAGGAACTCCCGCGGGTCTTCCACCTCCTGCAGCCCGCCCACCAGCTGTTTCATCCATTGGTAGAAACGGGCATCACGCTGGGATATCGACTGCCCCTCCTTGTACGCCCAGTGCGCCGCCACCCCTTCCTTGGCCACCTCGTCCATCTCCCGGGTGCGGATCTGGATCTCCATGAAGTCGCCATGGGGGCCGATCACCGAGGTGTGCAGGGACTGGTAGCCGTTGGCCTTCGGTGAACTGATGAAATCCTTGAAGCGGTGCGGGATCGGCTGCCACAACGAATGCACCACGCCCAGGGCCTCGTAACATTCGCTCACCGTTGCGGTGATGATGCGGAAGGCGACCTTGTCGTACACTTTTTCCAGGGGAATCTGCTGGGCGACCAGCTTGCGGTAGATGGAGTAGAGATGTTTGGGCCGGCCGAGCAGCCTGCTGGAGGTGAGCCCGTTTTCATCGAGCTTCAGCCGCAGTACCCGCTTGACTTCCTCCACAAAGGCGAGCCGTTCGCTCATCGTGCTTTCGATCTGCGCCGAGAGCCGCCGGTACTCCTCCGGATAGAGGTACTGGAAGGCCAGGTCCTCCAGTTCCCGCTTCATCCATTCGATGCCGATGCGGCTCGCCAGCGGCGCGTAGAGATCCATGGTCTCGCGGGCGACGGCGACCTGGCGTTCGCGCTCCGTGTACTCCAGGGTCTGCATGTCGTGCACCCGGTCGGCGAGGCGGATGAGGATCACCCGGACATCCTCGGCCATGGCAAGCAGCAGTTTGCGGATATTGCCCGCCTGATAGGCCTCCTGACTGGAATAGCGGACATTGACGATCTTGGTGGTGCCCTTGACCAGTCCGGTGATGTCCGGCCCGAACCGGCGCAGGAGTTCCTCCTCGGCGGGGGGCTCCTTTTCCTTGAGCACGGAATGGAGCAGACCGGCGGCGATGGTGGAGAGATCGAGCCGCATGGAGGCCAGGATGTGGGCGACCTCCAGGGGATGGGTGATGTACGGTTCGCCGGAGTCGCGCTTGCGTTCCCGGTGCGCTTCCGCGGCAAAGGCATAGGCCTCGCGCAGCAGCTGGCGGCCCTTCTCCGGGATGTAGTCCTGGACAAGCCCGGTGACGATGTCGATGGTCAGCATGATGCAGTGGGCGGTTGCCGGTGGCGATGGCGCGGGGTGGAACGGCTCACTGGCCGCCGGTGGCCGTCATCGCGGCACAGACCAGGTCGGCGATGGCGGTGACCGCATCCGCGGCCGCCACCACGCTCACCTCGCCGCTCTTGCGGTCGCGGATCTCGATGCAGCCGTCCTGGCTGAACCGTTTCCCGATCATCACCCGCAGGGGAATGCCGAGCAGGTCGGCATCCTTGAACTTGATCCCCGGCCGCTCGTCGCGGTCGTCGAGCAGAACCTCGATGCCGGCGTCGTTGAGCCCGGCGTAGAGTTCGGCCGCCGCCCGGCAGATCGTCTCGTCCTTCAGGCCGAGATTGAGGAGGATGACCTGAAAGGGGGCGATGGGCATGGGGAAGATGATGCCGTCGTCGTCATGGTTCTGCTCGATGGCGGCGGCGACGGTGCGGCTGACGCCGATGCCGTAGCAGCCCATGACGAACAGGCTTTCCCTGCCCTGCCCGTCGAGAAACCTGGCGGCCATCTTTTCGCTGTAGGCGGTACCCAGGCGAAAGATGTGCCCCACTTCGATACCGCGGGTGAGACCGAGCCGGCCGCCGCAGCGCGGGCAATGGTCCTCTTCGGTGATCGTCCGCAGGTCGCCGCTGGCGGCCACCTCGAAGTCGCGCCCGAAATTGACGTTGCGCAGATGATGATCGGCCTCGTTGGCGCCGGTGACAAAATTACGCAGACGGGCGACCTCGAGATCGGCATAGATGGGGAGAACGCACCCCACCGGTCCGAGAAAGCCGACCGCGACGCCGGTGGCCCGCTGGACCTCCTCGTCACCGGCCATCTCCACCTCGTCGGCGCCGAGGATATTCTTCAGTTTCACCGGCTGCACCTCGTGGTCGCCCCGCACCAGGACTGCGACGTAGCGTCCGTCGGCGCGGTAGACCAGGGTCTTGACCAGGTCGCCGCGGCCGATGCCGAGAAAATCCGTCACCTCGTCGACGGTGCGCCGCCCCGGGGTGGCCACCTTCTCGGGCGGCAGCAAGTCCGCCTCCGTGCCGGCTCCGGCGGGCGGGCGACAGGTGGCCTTTTCCATGTTGGCGGCGTAATCGCAGCCGCTGCAGATGACCAGGGTGTCCTCGCCGGTATCGGCCAGCACCATGAATTCATGGGAAAAATTACCGCCAATGGTGCCGGTGTCGGCTTCCACCGCCCGGAAACCGAGGCCGCAGCGGCCGAAGATGCGCTGGTAGGCATCGTACATCCGGCCATAGGTCTCGGCCGCACCCTCTTCGCTCGCGTCGAAACTGTAGCCGTCCTTCATGATGAACTCGCGGCCGCGCATCAGGCCGAAACGGGGACGGATCTCGTCGCGGAACTTGGTCTGGATCTGGAAGAGGTTGAGCGGCAGGTTGCGGTAGGAATGGACGTTCATCCGCACCAGATCGGTGATCACTTCCTCGTGGGTGGGGCCAAGGCAGGACTCCCGGTCGTGCCGGTCGCGAAAACGGAGAAGCTCGGGTCCGTATTTCTCCCAGCGCCTGGTCTCCTTCCAGAGGTCGGCGGGCTGCACCATGGGCAAGAGCAGTTCCTGGGCGCCGGCTCGCTCCATCTCCTCGCGGACGATCCGCTCCACCTTGCGGATGGAGCGCAGGGCCAGAGGCAGGTAGGAGTAGACTCCGGCGGTGAGCTTGCGGATGAATCCCGCCCGGGTCAGCAGCTGATGGCTGACCACTTCGGCGTCGGCGGGATTTTCCTTCAGTGTCGGAATGAGCAGTTGGGAAAAACGCATAACTTTCTTCCTTGGTGTCGTTATCCTGTGTATCCGTTTACGGAGTTGTTTGCCTTCTTCCCCGTTGTCGTTGTCGTAATCGTGAATCGTGGCAGCCCACAGCCGGCGAGGCCGGCCGCTCCGGCCCCGCCGGGGACACTCCCCTCAGCCGGGACCCTCCCCCAGCATCGCCTCGAGTTCCTCGACGAACACGGTGAAGAGTTCCTCCTCCTTCACCTTCCGGTACAGCCTGCCCTTCCTGAAAAGGATACCGACGCCGTTGCCGCCGGCAAGCCCGAGATCGGCCTCGCGCGCCTCGCCGGGCCCGTTGACCACGCAGCCCATCACCGCCACCTTCAGCGGGGTGGTCTTGGTCTGCAGATAGGCCTCCACCTTTTCGGCGAGGGAAAAGAGATTGATCTGGCAGCGGCCGCAGGTGGGGCAGGAAATGAGTTCCGGGCCTCTGATCCGCAGTTTCAGAGCGCGGAGCAGTTCGTAGGCCACCCGGATCTCCTCAACCGGATCGCGGGTGAGGGAGATGCGCAGGGTGTCACCGATGCCTTCGTGGAGGAGAATCCCGAGGGCGACGCTGGATTTCACCGTTCCCGGGATCAGCCCCCCCGCCTCGGTAACCCCGAGATGCAGTGGGTAGTCGACCTGCTCCGCCAGCAGCCGGTAGGCGTGGATGGTGGTCAGGACGTCGGACGATTTGATGGAGATCTTGATCTCGGTGAAATGGAGATCCTCCAGCAGCCGCACGTTGCGCAGGGCGCTTTCCACCAGGGCGGCCGGCGTCGGCCCGCCATGCTTGCGCAGCAGATCCTTTTCCACCGAGCCGGAATTGACCCCGACCCTGAGCGGTACCTTGTGTTCCTGCGCGGCGGCGACCACCGAGGCAAGCTTGTCCGGACCGCCGATGTTGCCGGGATTGAAACGGATGCCCTGGGCGCCGTGCTCCATGCTGGCGACCGCCAGACGGTGATCGAAATGGATGTCGGCGATCAACGGGATGGCGATGCCCTGGCGGATAGCACGGATCGCCCGGGCGGCGTCGAGATCGAGGACCGCGACCCGGATGATTTCGCAGCCCACGTCCTCGAGCTGGCGGATCTGGGCGATGGTTTTCTCCACGTCGCGGGTGTCGGTGTTGGTCATCGACTGGACCCGGATCGGGGCATCGCCGCCGACGGTCACCCCGCCCACTGCAATCTGTCGTGTATTTTTTCTTTTTATCATAAGACGTTAGCCTCTTCGGCAGCACAATCCCGGAAAGACCCCACTATACACGCTTGCCGTTTTCCTTGCATCCTCCTTTTCTTCCCGCCCCGGGCGGGGCACAGGTGAACCCGCAAGAAAGTGACCGCCATCTGTTGACGGAAACAGGGGTAATTTGTTAAATACATTTCCTCCTCAAGGTTCGATGAGATAATCGGCCCCCGATCGTTGCAGGGGAAAACGATCGCGGAATTCCTTTTCGCTGATACATGTTCCGAATATCGGATTTCGACCTTACCGGAGCCATGACTCATGGTGCGCCTCACGACGGATTCCTGCCGCCGTGCGACCTGCCGGAGGACGTAAGCAGCAGCCCAGGCAACAGGACAGGCAGACGTGGCGAAAAAAGTACTCATTGTCGATGACGACCCTCTTATCCGCCTTGGCCTCGAGAAGCTCATCGCCAAGGAGGGCTACGCCCCGATCTGCGTCGGCACCGGCAAGGCCGCCCTGTCCAAGATCGAGGAGGAGGCGGACATCTCCCTCGTTCTCCTCGACGTGAAACTGCCGGACTCCTACGACGGTCTCTCCCTGCTCGAAATCATCAAGAAAAGCCGGCCGGAGATCACCGTGATCATGATCAGCGGCCAGACCGAGATCCGCGGCGCGGTGGAGGCGATGAAACTGGGCGCCCTCGACTATCTCGAAAAGCCCATCGATTTCGACCGGCTCAAATCCGTGCTCGCCAACGTCGCCGCCCTCTGGCACGACGAATCGTCGGCAAAGGTCGACGACTCGCCCTTTGCCGCGCTGCAGTGCAAGAGCAAGAAGATGCGGCAGGCGATCGATCTCATGCGCCGGCTCGCGGTCAAGTCGGACATCACCATCCTCATCACCGGCGAATCCGGCACCGGCAAGAATTTCCTCTGCCAGAAGCTGCACGAGATGAGCCCCCGCCGGGATTACCCCTACGTGCAGATCGGCTGCGCCAACATCCCTGAACATCTCATCGAAAGCGAACTCTTCGGCTACGAAAAGGGGGCCTTCACCGACGCCAAGAACTCGAAAAAGGGCTTGGTGGAAATCGCCGAAGGGGGCACCATCCTGCTGGACGAGCTGGGCGAGATGCCCTATGCCTTCCAGGCCAAGATCCTCCGCCTGCTCGAGGAAAAATGCTTCCGCCGGATCGGCGCGCTGCAGGACACCTACACCGACGTCCGCATCCTGGCCGCCACCAACAAGGACCTGCACCAGCTGGTCCAGGAAAAGAAATTCCGGCTCGACCTGTACTACCGGCTCAACACCGCCACCATCGAACTGCCGCCGCTGCGGGAGCGGTTCGAGGACATCCCCCAGCTGGTCAACACCTTTCTCAAGCACTTCGCCAAGAAGTACGATTCCCCGGTCAAGAGCATGACCGAAGACGCCATGCTCACCCTCCAGCAGTACGCATGGCCCGGCAACGTCCGCCAGCTGAAGAACCTCATCGAGAAACTGGTCGTCCTGTCGGAACAGGACAAGATCGGCAACGACGAGATCTGCGCCAACCTCCTCATCCAGCAGCAGGCCAACCGGGAGCTGCCCTCCGTCTCCCCGCTCTCGCCGGCCGCACCCGCCGCACCCGGCGTCGGCGAGACCGTCGCCCTCGACGCTTACGAAGGTCTCTCCCTCGAGGCGATGGAGCGCAAGCACATCAAGACCGCGCTCAAGCTCTCGGGCGGCAACCAGCGCAAGGCGGCGAAACTGCTGTGCATCAGCCGCGACACCCTCCGCTACCGCCTGAAAAAGCTCAACATCGAAGAGTAAGCCGCGGCGGTGGATTCCACCATCGCTGCACGGCGGCCGGCCTGCCGATCCTCCGTCGCAGGTGCTCCTGACGCGAAAAGCCGTTTGCACGCCCGGGAAAAGGCAGGTAGTATACTGCTGCGACAAGGGCGCACCTCTCGACAACACCACATAACCACAAGAAATAATGGAACAACTGCCATGATCAGCAAGGAATTGCTCGACATCCTCGCCTGCCCGAAATGCAAGAATCCGGTGGAACTCACCGACGGCGGCGACGGCCTCGTCTGCACCGGCTGCAGGCTGCTCTACGAGATCCGCGACGACATCCCGATCATGCTCATCGACGAGGCAAAACCCCTGGACGAAACCACCACCGCCGGCAAGGGATGATCCCCCGCCTGTATGTCAACGCGCCGCTTCTTCAGCTCGACCAGGGATTGCTGACCATCTTCCTCCGGGACCGGCTGCAGCCGGAAATCGGCCTGCAAGGGGCGGACCCCCTCGATTTCCCGGCCGCAAAGCTGCACGCCCTGGCCAAGGCACTTGACGACGCCGGCCTCGGTTGCACCCTGCACGCCCCCTTTCTCGGCCTCGATCCGGCGGCGGCGGACATGGCGGTACGGCAGCGGACGGCAAGCGCGCTGAACTGGGCCTTTTCCCTGCTGCCGATCCTCCGGCCCGCCGCCATCGTCTGTCACCCGCATCTGGTCGCCGCGGGCGAGGCCTTCGCCGAGCGGCTGGAGATGTCCCTTCGTTTCTGGCGGCCGCTGCTGACCATCGCCGCGCGGCACGGGGTGACCGTCATGTTCGAAAACACCTACGAAACGAACCCCGCCGGTCACCGCGCCCTGCTGTCCGGCCTCGATTCGCCCCGGGCGCGCTTCTGCCTCGACAGCGGCCACGTCCTCGCCTTTGCCCGCAACCACTGGCGCGACTGGCTGCCGGCGCTCGAACCCTGGCTCGGCCACCTGCATCTGCACGACAACGACGGCAGCGGCGACTCCCACCTCGCACCCGGCCGCGGCTGCTTCGATTTCGAGGCATTCTTCTCCTATCTCGCCGACCGCGGCCTGCGGCCGACGGTTACCCTGGAACCGCACAGCGAAGAGGATCTGCACCAGAGCCTTCGCTACCTTGCCAACCATCATGCCTTTCAGCGGCTGATGTCCGAGCCAAACGAGGAGCCCCGCCAGCCATGAGCGCCGATTTCGTTCATCTCCACCTCCACAGCCAGTACAGCCTGCTCGACGGCGCCATCCGCTTCCCCGATCTCCTCGGCCGCTGCAGGGAATTCGGCATGGACACCGTCGCGGTCACCGACCACGGCGCCATGTACGGCACCCTGGAGTTCTACCTCGCCGCCAAGAAGGCGGGAATCAAGCCGATCATCGGCAGCGAATTCTACATCGCCCCGGGCAGCCGCTTCGACAGGAACGCCCGCAGCGCCGGCGAGGCCGCCTTCCACCTGGTCCTGCTCGCCATGAACGAGGAAGGCTACCGCAACCTCTGCCGGCTCTCCGGCATCGCCATGTTCGAGGGCTTCTACTACAAGGCCCGCATCGACAAGGAGGTGCTCGCCGCCCACAGCAACGGACTCATCGCGATGAGCGCCTGCCTGCACGGCGAGATCCCCTACCTGCTCGCCAAGGAGAAGAACCCGGCCGCCGCCCGGCAGGCGGCACGGGAGATGCTGGAGATCTTCGGCGATCGCTTCTATCTGGAGATCCAGGAAAACGGCATCCCGGAACAGAAGATCGCCAACGACGGCGTGGTGGCGATCGGCCGGGAGTTGGGGATCGAGCTGGTGGCCACCAACGACTGCCACTACCTCAACCGCGAGGACGCCCACGCCCACGAGGTGCTGCTCTGCATCCAGACCGGCAAGACCATCCACGACAAGAGCCGTTTCCGTTTCTCCACCGACGAACTCTACTTCAAATCCCCGGAGGAGATGCGCCGCTCCTTCGCCTGGTGCCCGGAGGCGGTGGCCAACACGGTGAAGGTGGCCGCCCGCTGCAACCTGGAGCTCGCCTTCGGCGAGAACCATTTCCCCATCTTCCCGGTACCCGAGGGGGAAAGCCTGGACAGCGTGTTCGAGAAGGCGGCGCGCAAGGGGCTGCAGCAGCGGTTGCTCGCCATGGGCAAAAAGCAGAAGCTGACCGCGGAGATCGAAAAAAACTACCACGACCGGCTGGAGATGGAGATCGGCGTCATCAAGCAGATGGGCTTTCCCGGCTACTTCCTCATCGTCGCCGATTTCATCAACTGGGCCAAGGATCACGGCATCCCGGTGGGACCGGGGCGCGGCTCCGGCGCCGGCTCGCTTGCCGCCTACGCCATGCGGATCACCGACATCGATCCCATCCCCTACGGCCTCATCTTCGAGCGCTTTCTCAACATCGAACGCAAGAGCATGCCCGACGTCGACGTCGACTTCTGTCAGGAGCGGCGCGGCGAGGTCATCCAGTACGTCCACGACAAGTACGGCGGCGACCGGCACGTGGCGCAGATCATCACCTACGGGTCGATGAAGGCGCGGGCGGTGATCCGCGACGTCGGCAGGGCGCTGGGGATGAGCTTCGCCGAGGTCGACCGCATCGCCAAGCTGGTGCCGGAAGGACCCAAGGTGACCGTCGCCGGGGCGATGAAGGATGAACCGCGGCTGGAGGACGCCGCAAAACACGACGGCCAGGTGGGGGAACTGCTGCGGGTGGCGCAGGTACTGGAAGGGCTGCCCCGCCATACCTCCACCCACGCCGCCGGCGTGGTGATCTCGCCCAGGGAAATGGTCGAGCACCTGCCCGTTGCGCGCGGGCCCAAGGGCGAGGTCCTCACCCAGTACGACATGAAGTGCACCGAGAAGACCGGGCTGATCAAGTTCGACTTTCTCGGGCTCAAGACCCTCACCGTCATCGACCGGGCGGTGAAGCTGATCGAAAAGGCCATCGGCGCCGGCTTCGACATCGCCAACATCCCGCTGGACGACCCCAAGACCTACGACCTGCTCTGCCGGGGCGACGCGCTGGGCGTCTTCCAGCTGGAATCGAGCGGCATGCGCGATCTGCTGGTCAAGATGAAGCCGGAACTGTTCACCGACCTCATCGCCTTGGTCGCCCTCTACCGGCCGGGACCGCTGGAGAGCGGCATGGTGGACGACTTCATCGACACCAAACACGGCCGCAAGGCGGTGAGCTATCCCCTGCCCCAGCTCGAAACGATCCTGGAGGAGACCTACGGCGTCATCGTCTACCAGGAACAGGTGATGAAGATCGCCAACGTGCTGGCCGACTACTCCCTCGGCGACGCCGACATCCTGCGCCGCGCCATGGGCAAGAAGGACCCGGCGGTGATGGCGGCGGAAAAGGACAAGTTCATGGCCGGCGCCCTCAAGAACAAGGTGCCGCAGGACAAGGCCGAATACATCTTCGACCTGATGGCCAAGTTCGCCGGCTACGGCTTCAACAAGTCGCACAGCGCCGCGTATGCGCTGATCTCCTACCAGACCGCCTACCTCAAGACCCACTACCCGGCCCAGTTCATGGCGGCGCTCTTATCCTGCGACGTCAGCAACACCGACAAGGTGGTCAGATACATCAACGAGTGCAAGGACCACGGCATCGAGGTGTTGCCGCCGGACATCAACGAGAGCGACGCCGATTTCACCGTCGTTGCCGGCCGGATCCGCTTCGGGCTCGCGGCGGTGAAGAACGTCGGCGGCACGGCGCTCGATTCGATCATCGAAGAGCGGGGCAAAGACGGTCCCTACGACTCGCTGGAGGATTTCTGCGCCCGCATCGACTCGCGCAAGGTGAACCGACGGGTGGCGGAAAGCCTGATCAAGGCCGGCGCCTTCGACTCCTTCGGCGCCCGCCGTTCCCAGCTCTTCGCCATCCTCGACGCGGCGATGGAGCAGGCGCAGGCGGCCCAGCGCGACAAGCAGAGCGGCCAGATCTCACTGTTTTCCATGGTGGAGGACGACAATTTCAAGAAGGCGAGCCGCATACCGCTCCCCGAGGTCGCCGAATGGGACGAATCGCAAAAGCTGGCCTTCGAGAAGGAGACCGTCGGCTTTTACATCACCGGCCATCCGCTGGACCGTTACCGCCGCGAACTGCAGATGGTTTCCGACGCCGCCAGCAGCGACCTGGGCGAGTGGCTGGAGAACCAGCCGGTACGCATCGGCGGCCTGGTGAAGCACCTGAAGGAGCACAAGACGAAGAAGGACGAAAAGATGGCCTTCCTTACCCTGGAGGATGCCAGCGGCGAGGTGGAGGTACTGATTTTCCCGGCGGTCTACGCCCGCGCCGCGGACCTGCTCGGCAGCGACGGCCCCATCGTCGTCGCCGGCTCGACGCTGCGGGAGGAACGGGGGGTCAAGGTGATTGCCGAAGAGGTGCTCACCCTGGAAGAGGCGCGCTCCCGCTTCACCGCCCGCACCCACATCATGCTGAAAGCGGCGCAACTGAACCGCGGCCGCCTGGAATCCCTGCGGAAACTGCTGCGCCAGCATCCCGGCCCCTGTCCGCTTTCCCTGACCGTCCATTTCGACCAGCGCGGCGAGGTGGATCTGGCTCCCCCCGAGGATTTCACCGTGCGGCCCGGCTCCGAGCTCGCCCGCGACGCGGGCGAACTGCTCGGCTACGAGGCGGTTCGCTACATCAAGACGGTCCTGCAGCCGCGCCAGGGGCACAGCGGCTTCAAGAACGGCCAGCGCCAGGCCGCGGGCTGAGAAGAATTAGAGGTCTTACAGGACCTATATTTTCCTCCGCAGCACCGGCAGCCCCGCCAGGTGGAATTTCAGAAAATCGAAGCCGAAACGCAGGAGTTCCTCGTCGTCGCGGCCGATGGCCCGCAGCCGGTCACGGTCGAGACGAAAACGGCCGAGAAGGTCGTTGGCGGCAAGGTAATCGCGGAACCCGTCGACGTTGTAGCAGATCATGAAGGCGAGCTGCTGTTTCGGGCCGGCCACCGGTTCGCCGACCCAGGGATTGGAGCGGAACAGGGTATCCATCTCCGCCCACAGATCGTCCATCAGATTGTAGTAGGCAAGCTGCTGGTCGCGCAGCCAGTCCCGCACCTTCCATTCCCTCTCCTCCTGGTGTCCCCTGCAGTAGGGATGGCTGGTAAGGAAATAGAAGTCCTCCGGTCTGCCGCCTGTCGCCCGCCGGTCCACGGCCCGTTCCAGCGGATAGGTACGGCAGGCGGAAGGCCGGTCGGCGTAGACGGTGCAGCCTTCGGCCCCGAGAAACGGGCAGGCCTTCTCCTCGCCGTCGGCCAGTTTGAGCATCAGGGCGGGAAAATAGGGATTCCCCCCCTCGACGATCCGGGCATGCCGCTCCAGAAAGAGATCGGAACGCAAGCCCAGGCAGCGCTTCAGCCGGATGATGTCGTACGGGTACAGGTACATGTCGACGTTCCGGCAGCACTGCATATAGCAGGAAACGCCGGGGTGACAGGCAAAGGTGAAGGTTCGCCCGGCAAGGGGTTCCATGCCGGCGGGGAACTGTTTTTCGCTCATCTCGTCTCCTCGCTTTCCGGCCGTGGGCCGGAATCCTGGCAGCCTGCCGGCGGCGACCGTGCCCCATCGTCCTGTGGGGAGGGCAGCCGGCCTCCGTTCCGCCCCAACTGCAGCCAGAGTCCTTTTCACCAGCCTCTTACCCTTGTTTCTCCGAGAATGCAACCGGCGGCTCCAGGTCGCTGGCAGGAAAAATATCGACAAGCGTTTCCTTTTCCCCACCGGTCTGGAATATAATTATCTGGATCGGAACCACTGCGAGTCCGACGGGTTGCACCGGCACCGTCCCGGCGAAGCAAAGCGCCGCGCCCGCTGCATCTCCCACCGAAAACCAACGCCGCTCCGACAGCCGATGGCATCCTCTTTCCGCAACAGCATCAGGCGCTCCCCGTATGGTCCGGCTCCCGCCTCATCCCCGGCGGGCCATGCCGCACCGCCGCCGGCCTCCCCGGGACCTGCCGGCCACGAGGCCGGGCCATGAGTCTGCGCCTCAAGTTCATCCTCATCACCGTCTCCATCATCCTTGGTTTCGGCCTGGCGATGATGGAGATCTCCCTGCCGATGATCGAGCGGGTCCTCCTGCGGTACCACAACGTTCAGGGAGGAGAGGTTGCGCGCACCGTCGCCGGGCATGCGGCCGAGCCCTTGCTGGCCAAGGACCTTGCCCGCCTGCAGCTGCTGCTCGACAATGCCGTCAGGGTGAACGACGAGGTGGTGTACGCCTATATCCTGGACAGTTCCAGCCATCCTGTCGCCCACACCTTTGCCAACGGGTTCCCGGAGCATCTCCGCGCCAGAGCCGACGGCGGCCGGCAAAGCGCGCAGCTCCCGGAATCGAAGGTGAACAGCATCCAGGACATCGTCGTGCCGGTTCTCCCTGGAGGACAGGAATCCCTGCATCTCGGCCTGTCGGGGGAGCGCCCCGCAGAAATGCTCAGCCAGACCCGCCACACGATCCTGCTGATTATGCTGCTCCTCGCCATTGTCGGAACTGAACTTTCTGACTTGACCTAACTAACTGTTAATGCGTACTTATCAGCGCCTTACCTGGCATGGGTTTCAGCACATGACTGGCAGCGATCACCACTGCATCAATGATTTTCCTGACTGCATCCTC
>JBFLZZ010000029.1:0-49011 GCA_040755255.1 Thermodesulfobacteriota bacterium | reverse complement strand
GCGGCCTGTCCGCCAAGCTTTGAGGGAGGTTACCACCCGAGCAGGAACCAGTCAATAACATACTGTTTTCATTGCATTATTTACAAATTTGGATACGGATTTGTAAATGACGGGATGGTTCGCGGTGATGTAGTGTGGGGGCATGAGCCAGCACGACCAGCAAGCGCCACCGCCACCAGAAGAACAGCCGGCGACCAGTTTGAGCCAGCAGGACGCACCGGCCTCAGATCCCAACCGCTTGACTCCCTCCGAGATCGAATCACTCAAGCAAGCCAGGCGCTCCGCGATAGAGAGCACCAAGAAGCTGTACCCGCACATCAAGTTCGTCTGAGCTGCCTCATCGAGGAAGTTTCATCCTCGGCCCGCCCCATCACCACCGAAGCCCTCGCAGCTGAGGCCAGGGCATTCCTTGGCAAGACTACGACCGCCTGAATGGTGCCGGCATGGGGCCTATGGGGGGTCAGTAATATCTTCCTGCGGCGCGTCCATCCGCCATATACTTTTTCATGTATCCGCTCTCCACCTTAATCTCATTATGGAATTTGTGCTTGCATGGCTCCTGACAGAAGCGGTGCGTTTTCCTGTTGGAGAGGAACAGATTCCTGCATTCCTGGTTGTGGCACTCTCGCAGTGCGCGGAATTTTTGGCCATCACCGGACAGGAAGATTGACAGGTACTCGCCTTCTATCCACTGAGCGAAGGTAGTGTACTGGCTGTACATCGGTTGGGCTTGTGGTGTGAACGGGTCAGCATCGTTGACCGACAGGAAGAACTTCGACTTTCCAATGATCCTATTCAGAAATGCCGGATCAGGGCCACTGCGAGCAGTTTTTTTGAGTCGAACCCTCCACAGCGTTTGAAGTCTCTTCAGGCGACGTAGGCGTTCTTCATCATTTTTTCCGTTGAGGTCAAAGAATACCGGTATCGTGAGCCCGTAAAGATCGGCGGGGTGGGTGTGCCTTTCTACCTCCATGATGTTGCCACCCTCCCGTCGTGCTTTCGCGGCATCGGCCAGGCGGTCGATAATTCCGGCAAGAGTGTCATCGTTCCATGTGCGCGTATTAGCAAAGTCAATCAGCAGTTGCATAGGACCACCTTCATCCTTGCTTCCGGAAAACATCGTCCATCACCGACGAAGCGGTCTTCAGGGCTTCGTCGCGTAGGTGGGCGTACCGCTGTGTCATCTGTGGGCTCTTGTGAGTCAGCAGCCGTTGCAGCGTGTGCAGGTCTACCTTCCCGGATGATGCCAACGTCGAGGCAAAGAAGTGGCGCAGGCCATGGCATGGCCGGAAGTCCGGCGGAAGGCCAGCGGCTTTCTTGATTGCGGCGACCGGATTTTTTAGGTCGGAAGACTTGCCGCCACCGCGACCCGGGAAAACGTATTCGCTGCCGGCGCGAGGGAGCCCCATCAGTGTAAGTTGTGCTTGTCGGTTCAGCGGGATCGAGGCGTCTTTCCCTCCCTTCGGATTCACGATGCGGATGAACCCCTGCCGCAGGTCGATGTCATCCCATTTGAGGCCCAGCAGTTCACCGCGGCGCATCCCTGTGAACATCGCCAGCCTCAGAAGGCCGGCCGCTCTCCAGTCCGCGGCCGAGTCGATGGCCTTCAGCAGCCGGGCGAGTTGTTCCGGGGAAAGATCCTCGGTTGTCTCGTTGTTGATCTTGGGCATTTCGAAGTGAAGCCGGGACGGGTCGATGGCAGGGCAGAGTCCGCGCTTGATGGAATGGTTGATGATCCGCTTCATCAGGACCAAAACTTGTTTCACCGTGGCCGGCGCCATTCCATTTTTGGTCAGCCTCAGGCGAAGGCGGTCAACGTCCAGGGTGAGGATTTCGTCTGGGGTCTTGCCGGCAAAGACGGGCTCCAGGTGGTTCTTCCAGCGGCTGATATCGTCGCGCAGGCTCCTGTTGCCCTGCTTGGCGGCGCGGAATGCCTCCCAAAGCTTCGTCATTGTCGGGCGGGTTTGCTCTTCAAGGGCGGCTTGCCTTGCCTGCTCACGCTGCTCCTTCCTGGTGAGTTGCTTCCCGGCGATCAGGTCGGCGCGGACACCGGCAGCACGTGCCGGCGTCATGTCGTTGCGGTACTGGCCTCCAACCTTGGCTTCGATCAGTTTGCCGTCACGCTTGAACGCGACGTAGTACATCCTCTCCGCGCCTGGCGCCCCTACTCTGTCAACCTCTCGGTAGAACACCCCTGGGTACTTGGTCGGGTATCGCTTTTTCGCCGCCATGTATGCCACCTCCCGGAATTTGAATTTCCAACCCTATTTCCAACCTCCATGGTAGGAAATGATGGTAAAAGATAGTATACACGCATAGAATATGTCAAGCGCAACATGCAATGGTAACGGGGTTTTCTGGTGATTGTTGGGGGTGTGTAGGAAAAGATAGGAAAGTGGCTGTCTCGGACTTCGAATCCGCAGGCCGGGGGTTCGAATCCCTCCGGGCGCGCCAGTAAAATCAAGGGGTTTCGGTCAGCGGACTGAAGCCCCTTTCGCGTTTGGCCCTTTCCCCGCCTGCCGACATGCTGGGGGGAGAGTCAGTGGTGTGGCCTGCAGGGCATTCTCTGCGTCAGAACCCTTCCGCCTCCAGTATCTCGCCCAGGGCGTGCGCCGCGGCGCCGACCAGTTCGATGCATACCTGCCGGCGGCTGTCCGGGCTGGCGTAGTACTCCTTGGCCGCGGCCTTGTCGCTCCAGTCCACCCGCGCGATGTCGCGGCAGTCGGTGCCGCCGCATTCCCGGGTCAGTTCCTCGAAGGCGGCGATGAACTTCTTGGACAGTGACCACATGCGCGGATCTTCCTTCTCCGTCAGGCTGGCCCGGCTGTAGATGCCGGAGATCAGCGCGACGCCGCCCAGCAGCGTGCCGCAGGTTCCCCCCGAGGCGGCGATGCCGCCGCCGTAGGCGCCCATGGCCTTTATCACCGTCTCGTCGATGAGCTTCGCCTTTTCCTGGCCCACGGCCAGGATCGCCTGGCTTCAGTGGAGCCGCCCGGTGAAGAGTTCGATGGCCTTTTGCCGCATTTGTTCCGGCGTCATGTTTTTCTCCCTGCAGGTTTTTATGATTACCAGCCTCGCCCCTCGTAGCCCTCGATCCGGTCAAAATTGAGGTAGCGATAGATGGCATCGGCGTTGGGGGTGATCCGTTCCGCCACCAGCGTCCGGTATTCCTCGACGGTCGGGATCCGGCCGAGCCTGGCGCAGACCGCCGCCAGTTCGCCGGAGCCGAGGAAGACCTTTGCGCCGGTTCCCATGCGGTTGTCGAAGTTGCGGGTGGAGGTGGAAAAAACGGTGGTGTTGTCCCGCACCCGGGCCTGATTGCCCATGCACAGGGAGCAGCCGGGGAGTTCGATGCGGGCGCCGGCGCGGCCGAGGATGGCGTAGACGCCCTCGCTCTTGAGCTGCTCCTCGTCCATGCGGGTGGGCGGCGCCACCCAGAGGCGCACCGGGGCCTGCGGTCCGCCGTCGAGGATTCTGGCCAGGGCGCGGAAATGGCCGATGTTGGTCATGCAGGAGCCGACGAACACCTCGTCGATCGGGGTGGAGGCCACCGCGGAGAGGGGCCTGACGTCGTCGGGATCGTTGGGGCAGGCGAGGATCGGTTCGGTGATTTCGTTCAGATCGATCTCGATCACCGCCTTGTAATCGGCATCGGCGTCAGGTTCCAGCAGGTGCGGTGCGGCGAGCCACGCCTCCATGGCCGCGATCCGTCTGCCGATGGTGGCGCTGTCCTGATAGCCCTTGGCCAGCAGGTTTTTGAGCAGGCTGACGTTGGAGCGCAGGAATTCAGCCACCGGTTCCCGGTTAAGCCGCACGGTGCAGGCGGCGGCGGAGCGTTCCGCCGAGGCGTCGGCCAGTTCGAAGGCCTGCTCCACCTTCAGGTCCGGCAAACCCTCGATTTCGAGCACGGTGCCGGCGAAAACGTTCTTCTTGCCCTTTTTCTCCACCGTGAGCAGCCCCTTTTGGATGGCGACCCAGGGGATGGCGTTGACCAGGTCGCGCAGGGTGATGCCGGGTTGCAGCGATCCGGTGAAGCGGACCAGCACCGATTCCGGCATCACCAGCGGCATGGAGCCAGTGGCGGCGGCAAAGGCGACCAGGCCGCTTCCCGCCGGGAAAGAGATGCCGATGGGAAAGCGGGTGTGGGAGTCGCCGCCGGTGCCCACCGTGTCCGGCAGCACCATCCGGTTGATCCAGGAGTGGATGACACCGTCGCCGGGCCGGAGCGCGATGCCGCCGCGGTCGCTGAAAAATCCGGGCAGGGTCTGGTGGGTGCGGACGTCCACCGTCTTGGGATAGGCCGCGGTGTGGCAGAAGGACTGCATCACCAGGTCGGCGGAAAACTTCAGGCAGGCCAGCTCCTTGATCTCGTCCCGGGTCATCGGGCCGGTGGTGTCCTGTGAGCCGACGGTGGTCATCTTCGGCTCGCAGTAGGCGCCGGGGCGGACGCCGGGGAGGTTGCAGGCGCGGCCGACGATTTTCTGGGCGAGGGTGTAGCCGCAGCCGGTATTTTTCGGCGTTTCCGGCTCGCGGAAGAGGGTGGCGGGCGGAAGAGCGAGGGCCTTCCGCGCCCTGGCGGTGAGTCCCCTGCCGATGATCAGGTTGACCCGGCCGCCGGCGCGGAGTTCGTCGGGCAGGGTCGCCGGGGCGAGGACAAAGGTGGCGACCGTGCGCCCGTCTTTGGCGACCGTGCCGGCGCGGGTGTTGATGGTGATCACATCGCCGGTTTCCAGGGCGGAGACGTCGGCCTGGATCGGCAGCATGCCGGAATCCTCGGCGGTGTTGAAATAGATCGGCGCGATGGTCGAACCGATGACCACACCGCCGGTGCGCTTGCCGGGCACGTGCGGGATGTCACGGCCGATGTGCCACTGCATGGAATTGACCCCGGACTTGCGCGACGAGCCGGTGCCGACCACGTCGCCGACGTAGGCGAGCGGGTGCCCCTTCTTTTTCAGCTCTTCGATCACGGCAAGAGCACCCGGCAGCCGGTTCATCAGCATGGACTGGGCGTGCAGCGGGATGTCCGGGCGGCTCCAGGCCTCGGATGCCGGCGACAGGTCGTCGGTGTTGGTCTCGCCCGGCACCTTGAAGACGGTGACCGTCAGTTCCTCGGCAAGCGCGGGGCGGGAGGTGAACCAGGTGGCCTCGGCCCAGTTCTGCAGCACCCGGCGGGCGGCGCCGCTGGTCGTCGCCTTGTCCGCCACCTCACCGAAGGAGTCGTAGACCAGCAGGGTTCCGGAGAGGGCGGCGACGGCGGCGTCGGCGAGTTCGGGGTCATCGAGAAGGTCGATGAGCGGCCGTACGTTGTAGCCGCCCAGCATGGTGCCCAGGAGTTCCACCGCCTTTTTCCTGCCGATGAGAGGGCAGGCCGTCTTGCCCTTGGCGACGGCTGCGAGAAACTCCGCCTTAACCCTGGAGGCGTCGTCGACGCCGGGCGGCACCTGGTTGCTGAGCAGATCGACCAGGAAATCTCCCTCGCCGGCGGGGGGCTGCAGCAGCAGCGCCACCAGGGCGCGGGTCTGTTCGGCGGAAAGAGGCAGCGGCGGCAGACCCTGGGCGGCCCGCTCGGCGGCATGGTGACGGTAGGCGGCAAGCATGGATGAACCTCCAGGAAAAAGGAACCCTCGCGGGAGGGTGGTTGGATGATGAAAGCGTTTCCTACCCGCAGGCGGGAAACATGTCAAGGGCACCTTTTTCAGGATACCCGCAAGACGATGGCGGGCAGGGGCCGGTCAGGAGGGAATCTCCTGCTCGACCGCAGGGGTGGACGGCGGCGGCTCCCCCGGGCGGCCGGGCGGCCGCCTGCCCTCCCTGCCTTTGACGGCCGGGGTGAACATACCGCCGGAGATGATGAGCTTGAAGGCGTCGTCCACCGACATCGACAGGGCGATGGTGTCCTTTTCCGGCACCATGAGGAGAAACCCCGAGGTGGGGTTCGGGGTGGTGGGGATGAAGATGTTGAGAACCCGCTGCGCGGTTTTGTCCTGCACCTCGCCCTCGGTGACGCCGGTGACGAAGCCGATGCTCCAGATCTCCCGCCGCGGGTATTCGACCAGCACCACCCGCCGGAAACCTTTGCGGTCCTTGCCGATGGTGGTGTCGGTCACCTGCTTGAGCAGGGCGTAGATCGGCCGGACCAGCGGGATGCGGTAGAGCACCATCTCCACCAGCCGCAGCAGCCGCTGGCCCAGGTAGTTGGCGGTGAAGACGCCGATGAGCAGGATGGCGACGAGGCCGAGGACCAGGCCGAGGCCGGGAGGGCGGAAGCCGATGATGGTTTCCGGATGGAGCGGTGTCGGCAGCAGGTTGTAGAGGATGTTGTCGATGTGCAGGACGAACCACTGCACCACCATCACGGTGAGGACGATGGGGCCGGTGACCAGGATACCGGCAAGAAAGGCGGTTTTCAGCTTCTGGCGGAGCAGGCGGAGGAGCGGCGATTTCTTCATCGGCGTGCCGGTGCGGGTGTGGGGAGTGAGAAGGAACGGTCTGGCGACACTATACGGCCTTTTGGGGCCGGTCGCCATATACTTCGCCGGGGGGGGGCTACTCCAGGATGAAGCCCGCCACCGGCAGCCCGCGGCCCCAGGAGGCCCAGGCGCCGTTCTTTATATCCAGGGTCGGCCCCGTAGCATCGTATTCCGCCTCGATCCCGGTTTCCAGGCTGCATTTGCGGTCGTAGTTGGTGTGGCTGAGGATGAGGGTGGAACCGTTGCCGTGGCGGTTTTTTACCGCTTCCACATAGAAGACGTGGCCGGTGGGCATGCCGTGGCGGTTGGCGGCAAGGATGAGTATGGCGCCCGCCTTCGGGCTGAGCGAGGTGTTACCCCGTTTCTTCTCGCAGGCGAACCAGGTGAGCGGGCCGTTTTCCCTGCCGAGCCGGCAGGTGGTGATCGAGCTGCGGCAGCGGCCGTAGATCAGGCTCTGCGGCTCGCAGCGCCTCCTTTTTTTCCCCGCCGGTTGGAACTGATAGCATTGGGCCGGATCGACAGATGGTTGCGATGCAACCGTCTCCGGTGATGAAGCTTCCACCGGACTCGCGGGCGGGGCGCTGTCCGTGGGAACCGCTTCCGGCGCCGTTTTTCGGGCAACGGCCGCTTGCCTGTCGGGCGGCGTTACCGGCGCCGGCGGGGTGATGAGGGTGGTTGCGGCCTCGCCCCCGGGTTGCGGCGGTGCCGGCGGCTGCCGGGTGGCGACGCAGCCGGAGACGAAGAGAGAGGCCAGCATCCCCATGGCACAGGGAAGGATCGCATGCCGCCATGTCTTGCCGGTTTTCATCTGGCAGTTTCCTTTTCCGCCGTTGCCGGGTCGGTGTCCAGTGGCTGGACCCGGCAGAACCGGAGCGGATCATCGATGTTGGCGGTGACCGCCTGGCAGTCGGCGGTTGCCATCTGCAGGCCGAAGGCCCCCAGGGCCTTGTGGGCCGCCTTTTCCTCGGAAGGATGGTAGAGGAGGAACAGGGCGCCGCGGTGTGATTCCACCCGCCGCCGGATCTCCTTGAAAAAGCCGCTTTCCGATCTCCCGGCCGGCGGGGGGCCGGTCAGATAGCCGTGGATGCGGAGAAAGGGAATCTGCGGCGGAAAGGAGGGGATGACATAGGCCATGGGCCGGTAGCCGGTCATCAGCACCATGGTATCGTCCGGTCGCCGTATTTCGGGCACGGTCACCTCGACGAAGCGGTGGTCCAGGGGCAGGCGGTGCGAGGAAAAGGAAACCGCCGCCTGGCTGCCGAGCAGGAGGAGCACGGCGACGGAAAGCCAGGCGCGGCGGCGCAGTCCGAGCCGGTGGAGGGCGAGCACCAGCAGGAGCGGCGCCAGCATCTCCAGCACGATGAGATAGCGGTAGATGGAGAAGAGACGCAGCCAGAGCAGGTAGCTGCAGCAGGCGCCCAGCAGCAGCCAGGAGATGCGGGCATCGGGGGCGGCCCGGCCCGGCCCGCGCCGCCACAGCGGAACGAAGAGCGCCAACGGCAGCAGTACGGCGAGCAACAGGATATGGACGTCGCGGAAATGAAATTCCGCCACCCGCAGGGGGTCCATGGTGAAGAGCAGGGGGTAGACGAGATATTCCCACGGGGCTTTCGGCAGAAAGCGCAGGTCGCGGAACGAGGCCGCCGGCAGCAGGGGCGAGCCGATGAGATCGTTGAAGTAGGGAAAGAGCGGGTTGCCGGTCATGCGCCAGACCTGGAACATCCACGGCCCGGCGGTGACGGCGAACCCCAGCGCGCCGCCGGCACAGAAGGCGGCGAAGACGAGCAGCCGCCGGCGCCGGGATACCAGCGGCCGCAGAAGCAGCATCAGGCCGAAGCCGGTGGGGTAGATGGCCATGGTCAGCTTGAGGCCGGTGGTCAGGCCGGCGAGGAGTCCCGCCAGCAGAACCACGCTCATCGCCACGGCCGTGCTCCCGGAGGTGAGGGCGGACCACCGCCGGGCCAGCAGGCAGAGCATGGCGAGAACGCCCAGGCTGGCGAGGATGTCGCCGGAGGTGCCGCCCAGCTGGCCGAGGGCGCCGGCGCCTCCCATGCCGGCCGCGGCGATGGCGGTGGCCGCAACGAGCCGTGCCCGCCCGTTTTCCAGCGGCAACACGGCCTCGGCCAACAGCAGCATCAGGCTGAAATTGCCGCCCTGGGCCGTGCCCAGCAGAAAGACGGCGACCGCGGCGGGCAGCTGCCGGGCGGCCAGGTAAAACGGGAGGTCCAGAAGGGGATTGTAAAAGGTGGCGTGATGGGCCACCGCCAGGTCGAAGCCGAGGCGGCCGTGCAGCAGGGCGTAGGGGTTGTACCAGTGGTAGTTGAGAAAATCCCAGCCCACCGACTTGCCGAGGCAGGCGGCCAGCAGGCCGATGAGCGGCGGTACCCCCCAGAGGAGAATCAAACGCGCCCGGCCCGCCGGCGCTTGCGTCGCCGCAAATCCTGGTGAAAACTCTTTATGATTCCACATGGCCGTAGTATATAGGCGTGGTTCCGCCGGCGCGGAAGGACTGGTATGGGAGGGGAACCACTGTACCGCCCGGCCGGTGTTTTGACAACACGCATTCGCCGTCGAGGCACAACCTCCTCCGTTTCAGGAAAAGGTCATGCAGAACAATTCCGGTCGCCCCTGGCCGCGCATCGCCGTCCTCCTTCCCTGCTACAACGAGGAGGCGGCCATCGGCCGGGTGGTGGCCGATTTCCGTGCCGCCCTGCCCGAGGCGGCGATTCACGTCTACGACAACAACTCCACCGACCGCACCGTCGCGGAGGCGGAGAAGGCGGGGGCGATCGTCGGCCGGGAAAGGAGGCAGGGCAAGGGCAACGTCGTCCGCCGGATGTTCGCCGACGTCGACGCCGACGTCTTCGTGCTGGCGGACGGCGACAACACCTACGACGCGGCCAGCGCCCCGGCCATGGTCGAACGGCTGCTTCGCGATCGCCTCGACATGGTGGTGGCGGCAAGGGTCAGTTCCGACAAGGCCGCCTATCGCCAGGGACACCGGTTCGGCAACGCGCTGCTCACCGATGTGGTGAAGTGGCTGTTCGGCCGGGGTTTCACCGACATCCTTTCCGGCTACCGGGTGTTCTCCCGGCGGTTCGTCAAATCCTTTCCCGCCCTGGCCAAGGGCTTCGAAACCGAGACCGAACTCACCATCCACGCCCTGGAGCTGCGGATGCCGATGGCGGAGGTCTCCACCCCCTACCACTTGCGGCTGCCGGGGGCGCAGAGCAAGCTGCGCACCTATCGGGACGGGATGAAGATCCTGCTGACCATTCTGAAGATGTTCAAGACCGAGCGGCCGCTCGCTTTTTTTTCCATCATTTTCGCGGGGCTGGCCGCCGGGGCGGTGCTGCTGTCGCTGCCGCTGCTCTGGACCTACGCCACCACCGGGCTGGTGCCGCGCTTTCCCACCGCCATCCTCATCACCGGCATGATGCTGCTCGCCTTTCTCGCGCTGGCCTGCGGCCTCATCCTCGATACGGTCACCCGCGGCCGGCAGGAGCTGAAGCGGCTGTTCTACCTTTCCATTCCCCCCTGCGGCGACGACCGCTCCGCCCCCGGGGAATGAGGCGGTATCGGGGAAAAGAAAAGGCCCGCACCGGGGAAACGGTGGCGGGCCTTTTTCTTTCCTTCGGCGGGCGGAGGATTATTCCTGACGGTCTCGCGAAAAATCCGTCGCGCCGGGTGGGATGGCGAAGCAAAAATTCCGGTATGCGAGCAGTGGTGGTGTCAAGGCCGCGGCTGAGCACCCGGGAGCCCGCCACGACGCCGGAGATCGGAGTTGCTGCGACGCCATCATTCTTCCACGGAGCAGTCGTTGCCGTCACATTCGACGGTGGCGAGCAGGAATTTGCTGCGGTAGCCGGCCTTGACCAGTTCCTTGGTCCCCATCTCCGCCCGGGCGCCGGTGGTGCAGTGGACGAGGATCTCCCTGTCGCTGGGCAGTTCCGTCATCCGGTTGGCCAACTCGTCCAGGGGGATGTGGACCGCGCCGGCAAAGCCGCCGGCGGCGGCTTCGTCCTTGGTGCGGACGTCGAGGATGATCCGGCCCGGGTCGCCGCCTTCAACGGCTTTCAGGAAATCGGCGATGACCACCTCATCCTTGCCGGGAATGCGCGTCCAGGAAATTTCCGTGCCGGTGGCACCGCTGGCGAGTTCACCGCCCCGGGCCTTCCAGCCGTCGATGCCGCCGTCGACCAGGGCCACGGTCTTGAATCCCCATTTCTGGATGATCTTCGCCCCCTGTTCGGCCTCGTCGCCGTTGCCGTAGACGACGATGGGCGCGGAGGGCTTGACGGCAAAGGCGGATTCGCTCTCGGCCAGCTTGGCGAAAGGGATGTTGACTGCACGGGGGATGTGTCCCTGGGCAGCTTCTTCCGCGGAGCGGAGATCGACGATGACGTTGTTGCCGTTCTTGATGAAGTCGGGGGAGGCCACCAGGGGCCGGCCGGATTTCTTCCAGCCGGGCACGCCCTGCAGCATCACCCGGACATTCGTGTAGCCGAGCTTTTTCGCGAGGCCGGCGTTCTTGGTGGAGAGGCCGCAGGTGGGACCGCCGCAGAAGAAGACGATGGGGGTGTCCTTGTCGGCGGGAAGAAGCTGTTCGCCCTCCTTTTCCATTTTCGCCACCGGCAGGGAGATCGCCGTCCGGATGGACGCCTCGGCGAAACGGGCGGCAGGGCGGGCGTCGGCCAGCAGATACCTGTCCGGGGCCGAGCCCTCCAGCAGGGCGGAAAGTTCATCCGGGGTGATCTCGGTGACCCCGGGCGGCAGCTGGGCAAGCTTGGGCTTGATGACCGTGGCGATCTTGTCCTTGCCTTCCTCGGCGTAGGAGATGATGGCGCCTTCTTCCACCTTGGCGTGTTCCATTCCCGCCGTCGCATCGTTGTATTTGACCAGAACGGTGGTGCCGTCGGCGTCGATGGAAATGGTCTTCGCCTTTTTCGAAATCCCGAGGATCTTGCCCTTCAGGGTCGGCTGGGCCTGGGCGGCCGCGGCCGGCGGCGCGGTTTCGGCAGCGGTGCCGGTATCCGCCATGGCGGGCGAGGCGGCTACCGCCATGGTCAGGGCGAGAATGCAGAGGTATCTCACGGAAAACTGACGGTGCATGGTTTTTCTCCTCCTTTCGATGTGGTGATGGATGCGTCTTTTCCTGCGTCACGGCAATGAAGGGGCGCGGCCGCTCTTTGCAGCCAGGCCCCCAGAAGGTAGTATAGAGAAAAACGGTCCCCGGGTAAACAAGTAATTCCTTAACTTATTAAACTCTTTCCTTGCGGCAAGACACCGGCGGGAAGGGAATGAGTTGCTGACGGAGGAAGGACGATGCCCAAGGAATGCACCCACTGGCGGTTGGCGGAACGGCAAGCCGGGAAGCTGGGAGAGGATTCCGGCCTGCGGCGTGCCATCGCCGGCCATCGCCGGCTGTATCTGCTCGGCGCCGTCGTGCTCGACACCCCTTACTACGTCGGCGGCGGTGATGCCGGTCGGTTGCGTCAGGCGACGCAGCGCATCCACGACACCACCGGCAACGGCTTCGCCGTGGCCGCCCGGGTGCTGCGGGCGGAGGGCGGCGCGCCCTATCCGGCAAGGCTGGCCTTTGCCGCCGGTCTCAGCAGTCATATCGCTGCCGACGCGGTATTTCATCCCCTGATCTATTACCTCGCCGGCCCGGAGAGCGGGCCGCGGCGGCTGCGGGCAACCGCCCGCCACCGGGCCCTGGAAACCGGCCTCGATCTGTTGACCATGGCGGCCGGCAAGGGCGATCCCTGTCCGCTGTTCCGCACCCTGGCCGACGGGGTGGAAATCGGCCGGCAAGCCTTCGCCCGCCTGTTCACCGTCGCCTTCGGCCTGGATGAGGGGGCGATGGCCGCCGCCGCGCGGGCCATCGCCG
Organism: Thermodesulfobacteriota bacterium; assembly: GCA_040755255.1. Classification (GTDB taxonomy): domain Bacteria; phylum Desulfobacterota; class Desulfobulbia; order Desulfobulbales; family S012-135; genus JBFLZZ01. The sequence goes on along the minus strand of JBFLZZ010000029.1, from coordinate 36,645 downwards.
CCCACGGCCGCAGCCAGGCCCTGTTCTTCCGGCGCTGGCCGGTTCCGCTGCTGGCCGCGGTCAACCGGCTGCTGGACGGCCGGCTGGAACACCTGCTCGCCCTTTCCTACGTCTACCAGGCGGACAAGGTCAACCGGCTGGCCGGCGCCACCGTCCGTTTCCGTCATCCGGTGAGCGGCGAGGAGAGGGAGGTCAGCTTGAGGCAAATGGAGGAGGCGGCGCTGGCGGCGGCGGCCGAGGTGTTCGCGGTGCTCGACGGAGGCGACGACGTCGTGGGGGTGGCGGCGGCGGTCGAAGGGTTGCGCGGCCCCAACCTGCTCACCGGCATCCACGGGGTCGCCGCCGCCCGGATGCGCTATTTCGCGGAGAATCCGGCATGAAAAACCCCCTTGCCGTCTTTCGTGCCACCCCCGGACTGTTCGGCTGGGTGATGTACGATTTCGCCAATTCCGCCTTCACCACCCTGGTGGTCACCTTCATCTACGCAACCTACTTCACCAAGGCCATCGCCGCCGACGAGATCAGCGGCACCGTCCTCTGGTCGCGGGGGGTGACGGCGAGCTGCCTGGCGGTGGCCTTCCTGTCGCCGGTGTTCGGCTTTCTCGCCGATCGGGGCGGCAACCGCAAATCCTGGCTGCTGGCCACCACCTGGGTCTGCATCGGCGCCTGCGTCATGCTCGCCACCGCCCTGCCCGGCGAGACGACCAAGGCGCTGCTCTGGTTCGTGATCGCCAATATCGCCTTCGAGCTGGGCAACGTCTTCTACAACGCCTTTCTTCCCGACATCGCGACCGGGGACTCTGTGGGCAGGGTCTCCGGCTGGGGGTGGGGTGTCGGCTACCTGGGCGGGCTGCTCGCCCTGATCCTCGCCCTGGTCGGCTTCGTCAATCCCGAGACGCCCTGGTTCGGTCTGACGAAGGAAAGCGGTCAGCATATCAGGGCCACCAACCTGCTGGTGGCGGCATGGTTCGCCCTGTTCAGCCTGCCCACCTTCATCGGCCTGCGCGACCGGCGCCACGCCGCAGGCAAACCGAGCACCGGACCGTTGCTGCCGACCCTCGGCGGCGAACTCGCGGCAGCGGCGGCAGCCGTCCGCCACCACCGGCAGGCGCTGCTCTTCCTCGCCGCCCGCCTGCTCTACAACGACGGGCTCATCACCGTCTTCGCCTTCGGCGGCATCTACGCCGCCGGCGTGTTCGGCTTCTCTTTCAGCGAGATCATCCTGTTCGGCATCGTCCTCAACGTCGCCGCCGGCGTCGGCGCCTTTGCCATGGGCAGGATGGACGATCGGTTCGGCGGCAGGAAAACCCTCCTGGTCAGTCTCGTTGCCCTGTCGGCCGCCGCCCTGGTCGCCGTCTGCACCGACTCCACCCGGATGTTCTGGCTGGCCGGCATCCTGGTCGGGGTGTTCGCCGGGCCCAACCAATCGGCCAGCCGTTCGCTGATGGCCCGTTTTTCCCCGCCCGGACGGGAGAGCCAGTTTTTCGGGCTCTTCGCCCTATCCGGCAAGATGACCGCCTTTCTCGGCCCGCTGCTGCTCGGGGTGTGCACCGACCTCTTCCATTCGCAACGGGCCGGCATGGCCTCGGTGCTGCTCTTTTTCGCCGCCGGCTTCGCGCTCTTGCTGGCTGTGGACGAGGAGGCGGGAAAACGGGAGGGACAGCGGCCGGAGCGGTTGCCGGAAGACGGCGAAGCCGGCCGGCCGCTGAAAGGCGGGCTGCCGGCGGCAGGTGGACGCGGGTAGCCACGGAGGGCTTTTTGGCGGACTGATGAAGGCCGAGGCTCAGCTGCTCACCAGGTTGTTCTGGATGGCGAAGCGGGAGAGTTCGGCGTTGTTGCGCAGGTTGAGCTTTTTCAGCAGCCGCTGGCGGTAGGTGTCCACCGTCTTGACGCTGATGTTGTAGGACAGGGCGATCTCCCGGTTGGTCTGGCCCAGGGCGAGGCGGCGGAGCACCTGGATTTCCCGGTTGGAGAGGTTGTCGAGCAGGCTGCGGCCGCCCTGGCCCGCCGCCATGTGCACCGCCAGCGCCTCGGCGGCCTCTTCGGTGAGATACCTGCCGCCGCCGTGCACCCTGCGGATCGCCTTCACCAGGTTTTCCGGGGCGGAGCGCTTGGTGACGTAGCCGCGGGCGCCGGCGTTGATCGCCCGGAAGACGTACTGCTCCTCCTCGTGCATGGTGAGGACGATGATCGGCAGCTGCGGCAGCTGCGCCTGCATCCGGCTGATCACCTCGAGACCGTCGATGCCGGGCATGGACAGATCGACGATCAGCACGTCGGGGAGGGTTTCCAGGGTTCTGGCGATGGCCTGCCCGCCGTCCGCCGCCTCGGCCACCACCTGGATATCGTCGGTGTCCTCGATGAGCCGGCAGAGGCCGGCGCGGACGATGCTGTGGTCTTCGGCGATCAGTACCCGGATCATGCTGCTCCTGGATGGCGTCGACAAGGGGTGGTGGAGGGCCTGCTTCCCTTTTATTCCCTGCGCCGCCTCGTCACAAGTTTTTTTGTATCTGCTCAGGGGCAGGCAGCTACGCCCGCCCCCCTGAGCCACGCCGGTTCTTGCATCGGCCGGGTGTTTTCCTGTAAGCTCGGGAAAACAGGAGGCCCACCGTGACCCGCAAGGAAAACCGCTGGCTGCTCGCCGCACCGTCCCTGCTCTACCTGCTGATCACCCTCGAGATCGTCATCATGATCTCGCCCTTTGCCCTGTACTTCTATTCGGTGTACGGGCCGGTCCTCGATTTCTTCCATTCCTCGCCGCTGTTGGCCTGGTCCACCGAGTTCTTTCTGCCCCACATGGTCTTTCCCGACGACGGGCTGATCCTGGCGCTCTCCTATCTGCAGCTGCTGCTGCCCATCGGCCTGCTGCTGTTCCTCTCCGCCGCCGTGCCCCTCTACTGGGGCCGCTTTACCGGCAAGGGCGTGGTGCAGGGAAGCTTCTACGCGAAGATCCGCCATCCCCAGTACCTGTTTCTCGCCATCTCCGGCTTGGGACTTTTGCTCTACTGGCCGCGCTTCGTCATCCTCATCATGTACGTCACCATGCTGTACGTCTACTATCTCCTCGCCAGGAACGAAGAAGGGCGGATGACCCGGGAAGCGCCCGGCGCCTATGAGGAGTACCTGGCGAGAACGCCGATGTTTCTTCCCGGCGAGCCGGGCGGCCGGCTGTTTCGGGTGCTGTTCGGCCGGATCCGGCCGAAGGCTGCCGGGATCGCGGTTTCCTATGTGGTGGCGCTCGCCCTCGCGGTGGGTGGCGCCATGCTGGTCCGCGCCTACACGGTATCGGTGCTGCCGACCGTGTCGGCCGGCGACATGACCCTGCTGCCGGTCTTTCCCCGGCCGGCCGCCGAGGTGCGGGCACTCTGGGCCCAGCTGGCCGATCGGCCGGAGGTGAAGGAAAGCGGCGCCAACATGGTCTACATCCTGCCGTCGGACTTTTTTCTCACCGCCCTGGTGACCGACGAGTCCCGGCGATTTTCCTACGAGCTGGACGATCACCTGGCCGAGGCGATGGAGTGGCACCGGTACAAGTTCAAGGGCGGCCTCGGTAAGTTTTTCAAAATCTTCTTCACCTTCGTCACCACCCTGGGCACGACGGACAGCGGCTACGACATCGAACGCCTCGTCCTGGTGAAGGTGACCGACCGGAAGGGAAAGCCGGTACCGGCGCCGGACCTGTTCGATCTGGGGCTCAGACGCTTGCCGGTGCTGGTGATGGATCTGGACGCCGAGGAGCACCGGCTCCTCACCAGCATGCGGCCCCAAGCCCGCCACAAATGGGGAACCATGCCGATGCCGACCTTCTGACCGAGGCGGCTTCCGAATGCGCCGGGGTGAGGCGGTTTTGGCACCCGGGCGGACGAACGTTGAACGGTTACGAAACATCAGTAAAGGAGAACGGCGATGACGAAAGCGACCTGCCACACCGGCGCGGCCGTACCGGGCAAGGGCAAACCCTGCCCCCAGTGCAACGGCAGCAAGATGATCAAGGGAACCTGTTCCTGCGACATGGAATGGCGCGGCAACCGGGTGGAGGAGGAGTGGCAGGACTGCCAGTGCACCCCGGAGGTGGTGTGCCCGGTCTGCAACGGAACCGGGATGGTAGACGGCTGAGGGCGCCCTTCCGCCTATTCCTCGCGCCGCTGCCGCGGCTCGCCCTTGGCACCGGCATTTAGGCGTCAGGCGGCGGCGAGAGGCAGTACCACCCGGATTTCGGCACCCTCGCCCGGATGGGAGGTGATCTCGGCGGTGCCGCCGATGAGTTCCGCCCGCTCGCGGATGCCGGTGAGCCCCAGGCCGAAGCCTTCATCGCCGGCCGGCACCTCGAAGCCGCGGCCGTCGTCGTTGACCACCAGCACCAGGCCGTCGTCGCGCTGCATCAGGGAGACCACCGCGTGGGCCGCGCCGGCATGGCGGGCGATGTTGGTCAGCGCCTCCTGGGTGATCCGGTAGATGGCGGTGGAGGTGGTCGCCGGCAGGGGCGGCAGCCGGTGGTGGTGGAAGGTGCAGGAAATGCTGGTGCGCTTTTCGAAATCGGCGACCAGCCACTGCAGGGCCGGCACCAGGCCGAGATCGTCGAGGACACCGGGACGCAGCCGCACCGCCAGCGACCGCACCTCGTCGATGGTCCGGTCGATGAGGGAACACATCTCCCGGCAGCGCCCGGCGGTTTGTTCCGTTTCCAGCCGGTCGCGCAGCCAGACCGCGTCCATGCGCAGGGCGGTGAGCAGGCCGCCGAGTTCGTCGTGCAGCTCACGGGCGACCGCGGCCCGTTCCTTTTCCTGGCCTTCGAGAATGCGGCCGGGCATGCCGCGCATCTCCCGCTGCGCCTGTTTCAGGGCGGTGATGTCGGTGGCGATGGCGCCGACGCCCTGCATCTCCCCCTGCTCGTCGAAAAGGGGGAAACGGACGGCGAGAAAGGTGCGCACCATCCCGGCGATGGTCAGCCGTTCCTCGAACTGGTCCGGCCGTCGCCACTCCCGGATGCGGGCGTCGTGGCCGAGGAAGATACGGGCGATTTCCGGCGGCAGCAGTTCGTGGTCGTTCTTGCCGCGGACCTCATTCTGCCGCAGGCCGAAGAGTTCGCAGAAGCGCTGGTTGGCCAGCAGATACCGCCCGGAGGTGTCCTTCATCGAGACCACCGCCGGGGTGTGCTGCAGAATGCTGCTGATCTCCCGCGTCCGCTCCCGCACCTGCCGCTCCAGCTCCCGGGAGTAGAGGCGCAACTCCTTGGTGGTCTGCTGCAGCTGATGCTCCACCCCCTTCAGTTCGGTGACATCGACCAGGATGGCGAGCGAGCGCCGGATGCGGCCCGTTTCGTCGCGTTCGGCGATGGCGGAGAGCAGCACGTCGATGCTCTCGCCGTCCTTTTTTACGAACTGGTAGGGAATGTCCTTGCAGGAGCCGGTGCGCAGAAAGGCGGGGATGACCTCCTTCTCGGCCTTTTCGCGGGATTCGGGGGTCATGAAGTCGGTGATCGGCCGGCCGACCACCTCCTCGCGCCGGTAGCCGAGTACCTGCAGCCAGTGGTCGCTGACGCTCACCAGTCTGGAATCGGGGTCGATGGAGTGGAGCAGGGCCGGGGTCTGCAGGTAGAGGGTGCGGTACCGTTGTTCGCTGGCGGCCAGGGCCTGTTCCGCCTCGCGGCGGCGGCGGAGTTCGCTGCTGGCCTTGCGGTAGAGGGCGAAAAGCGCGGTGCCGATGAACAGCAGCAGCGGCAGCGCCAGCATGCCGGTGGTGCGCAGCACCGGCAGAAAGAAGTCCTGTCGCCGGCTGGCGAGGTCGTGGAGGAGGATGAGCTGCCAGTCCGGGAATTCCTCCACCTGCTGGCGATAGACGGCGTAGCTGCGTCCGGCGCGGTCGGCGAGCAGCCGGTCGCCGGCGGGGGCAAGGCCGCTCCAGGGCCAGGGACCGGCGCCGAACTGCCGGCTGGACTCCACCTGCCGCAGTTGGTCATCGGAAAGCGGGGCCAGGGAACGGAACACCAGCTCCGCCGAACTGGCGAGAAAAATGATGCCGTGCGGGTCGACAAGCAGCAGGGTGGTGCCGGGGCGGCCGCGGAATTCCTCCTCGATGGGATCGGTTCCCGCCTTGATCACCGCGACCCCCAGCGGATTCCGGCCGCCGGCGGCGAAGACCGGATAGCTGTAGTAGACCCCCTTCCGGCCCGAGGCGGAACCGAGAGCCATGTACATCGCCGGCCGGCCGGCCATCGCCTGCTGGAAGTAGGGGCGGAAGGAGAAGTTCCTGCCGACGAAGCTGTCGGCTTCCCCCCGGTTGCTGGAGGCGACGGTGGTGCCGTCGGCGGCCATCAGGTAGCAGACGTCGGCGCCGAGGGTGAGATGGAAATGATCGAGCAGGGCGTTGCCGCGGTTGATGGCGGCGGCGGAGGGCGAGGCCAGGGCGGCGCGGATTTCCGGCAGCCCGGCCAGTACCCGTACCGGCTTCAGCTGCTCGGCGAGGAAAGCGGACAGGTGGCTTTTCATCGTGGCGAGTTCCACCGTCGATTTGCGGTCCGCCTGGACCGTGGCGGCCATGTTCAGATTGGCGTAGTACAGGTAGCCGCCGGCGGCGGTGGCGACGAAGGCGAAACAGGTGATGAGCAACAGGAGGTGGCGGAGTTTCATGGGCGGCGGTCAGAGAGGCAGCAGCGCCAGCACCACCGGCAGGGTGAGGAGGGAGGCGGCGGTCTGGCCGGTGATGATGGCGGCCATCAGTTCGTGGTCGCCGCCCAGCTGCTTGGCGAGGATGTAGGAAGAGGCAGATCCCGGCAGGGCACCGAACAGCACCGCCTGGGCCAGCATCCCGTCGGGCAGCCCGGCCAGGGAGCCGATGGCGAAGATCAGCAGGGGAAAGCCGGCGAGTTTGGTGGCGGAACTGAAGAGGATGATGCCCGGCTGGCGGCTGATCCCCTGCCAGTGGAGGCTGGCGCCCACGGCCAGGAGGCCCAGCGGCAGCGACGCGCGGCCGAACAGGGAAAGCAGGTTCCCGACGGTCTCCGGCAGGGAAATGCCGCTGCCGTTGATGGCCAGCCCCAGCAGACAGGCGAGAAAGGGAGGGGTTCGCGCCACGGTGAGCAACAGCCGCGCCGGTGAGGTCCGGCCGCTGGCCATGGCGAGGGTAACGACGCTGAACAGGTTGACCAGGGGGATGAGGATGGCGATGACCAGTGAGGCGGCGGCGAGGCCCTCCCTGCCGGCCATGGCCAGGCTGATGCTGAAGCCGACGTAGGTGTTGAAGCGGATCGAGCCCTGAACCACAGAGGAAAAGGACGGCAGACTGGCGGTGAGGCGTGGTCGCAGGAGGAAGAGCAGGCCGACCATGATGCAGGTGGCCAGCAGCAGGGCGAGGGCGAGGCGCGGGAAGACGCCGGGCGAATAGGCGGCGGTGGCGGTGCTCTGCAGCAGCAGGGCGGGGAAGAGGATGAAGTAGGTGAGCCGTTCGGCGGCCGGCCAGAATTCGCGACCGGGAAAGGCGGTCAGCCGCAGGCCGAGCCCGGTGAGGATGACCGCGAAGACCGGGATCAGGGTGGCGAAGGCTCCGGTCATCCGTCCTTGCCTCCGGTACCGCGTTTATTTTTTCCTGGCGGCAAGACTGGCCTCCTGCAGGGTTTCGAGATCCTGCCAGCGGGCGTAGGCGGCGGGCAGGACCTGTTCCAGTTCGGCGAGCCGGCGGCGCAGCGTTGCCGCCCGGTCGGGGTCGCCCTGGTAGAGGGAGGGGTCACCGAGGGTCTCGTAGAGGCGTTCCTGCTCCTCCTCCAGGGATTCGATCTGGCCGGGCAGCTCGGCCAGTTCCTTTTCCTCCTTGAAGGTGAGCTTGCGGGCGGTGGCGGTTCTGCCCTCCGGCCGCTGCTTTTTCTCTTTCTCCGGCGGCCCCGGGGCCGGCTGCGGTTGCGGCCGCTGCAGCAGCCAGTCGTCGTAGCCGCCGGCGTATTCCTGCACCCGTCCCTCGCCCTCGAACACCAGGGAGCTGGTGACGACGTTGTTGAGAAAGGTGCGGTCGTGGCTGACCAGCAGCAGGGTCCCCTGGTATTCCAGCAGCAGTTCCTCGAGGAGTTCCAGGGTTTCGACGTCGAGGTCGTTGGTGGGCTCGTCGAGGATCAGCAGGTTGGACGGGGTGGCGAAGATCTTCGCCAGGAGCAGCCGGTTGCGTTCGCCGCCGGAAAGGATGCGCACCGGCGAGCGCGCCCGGTCCGGGGTGAAGAGAAAGTCGCGCAGGTAGCCGAGGATGTGCTTTTTGACCCCGCCGACGGTCACCGAATCGTTGCCGTCGCCGAGGTTGTCGAACACGGTCCTGTCCTCGTCCAGCTGGGCCCGCTGCTGGTCGAAATAGATCGGGTGCAGGCCGGTGCCGAAGCGGATGCTGCCCCCGTCCGGGGCGAGTTCTCCCAACAGGATGCGGAGCAGGGTGGTCTTGCCGGCGCCGTTGGGTCCGATGATGCCGATGCGGTCGCCGCGCAGGATGGTGGTCGAGAGATCGCCGACGATGGGTCTGCCTTCATGGTGGAAGGAGACGTGTTTGAGCAGGGCGACCACCTTGCCGGACATCTCGGCCTCGCTCATCTCCATTCTGACCGTGCCGAGGCGGGCGCGGCGTTCCCCCCGGGCGCGGCGCATTTCGACGAGTTCGCGGACGCGGCCCTCGTTGCGGGTGCGCCTGGCCTTGATTCCCTGGCGGATCCAGATTTCCTCCTGGGCCAGTTTGCGGTCGAATTTCGCCTGCTGCTGCGCCTCCGCCGCCAGCATCTCCTCGCGCCGCCGCAGGTAGGTGGCCCAGTCTCCCGGCCAGCTGGTCAGCCGCCCCCGGTCGAGATCGACGATCCGGGTCGCCAGCCGCCGGAGCAGCATCCGGTCGTGGGTGACGAAGAGCAGGGAAAAGGGGCTCTCCAGCAGGAAGTCCTCCAGCCAGCCGATGGCGTCGATGTCGAGATGATTGGTCGGCTCGTCGAGCAGCAGCAGATCCGGGGCGCCGACCAGGGCGCGGGCCAGCATCACCCGTCGTTTCATGCCGCCGGAAAGATCGGCGAAGGGCTGGCCGCCGTCCAGCTGCAGGCGGGAGAGCACCGTGTCGATGCGTTGTTCCGCCTGCCAGCCGCCTTCCACCTCCATGCGGTGTTCGACCGCGGCCAGCCGTTCCATGGCCTCGCCCGCCGGCCGGCGGGCGACCTCGTCCATCAGCCGCTGGTGTTCGGCGACCAGCGCCATCAGCTCGCCGAGACCGGCGGCGACGATGTCGCGGATGGCGCCGTCGGTGGCCGCCGGCACCTCCTGGGCGAGACGGGAGATGCGGACATTCTGTTGCCGGAGGATGCGGCCGGAGTCGGGTTCGATTTCGCCGGCGATCAGCCGCATCAGGGTGGATTTGCCCTCGCCGTTGCGGCCGATCAGGCAGACCCGTTCCCCGGGTTCGATCTGCAGGCAGACCCGGTCGAGCACCGGCGGGCCGCCGAAGGAAAGTGAGATGTCCTGAAGGGAGATGAGGGCCATTTTGCCGCCGTGAGGTTTGGGATGATGAACTGGAAGGAAATCGCTCGTTGTCGGGGTCGTGGCAGCGCAACGGTTGTCGTTGTCGTCATCGCGGTCGAAAGGGAATGGGACGGGGACGACGATTACGATTGCGGCAAGGTGGAGCGAACGGAGGTCCCGGTCGTTCCGGATCGCTTCGTCACGCCGTTCCTCGCGAGGACGGGTGTTTCCCCGGGCATCGCGAGCAATACGTGGCGATCCGGTCTGCCCCACCTTCGCATCGCACCGTTTCCTCCCTTCGGGCGCCCCTCGTGCATGGTCATCCCTGGCGCCCGATAGTGCTGCTCCGGATGAGTTGTGATGTACCTTCCCCTCCCTGCTGGCGTCAAGGCCTATCTTCCCGGGAGGATACAGAATAGTCTCCATCGATTGGAGAATATTCTGCAATCCCGGGAGGTACAAAGTTCTTTCCATTTTGTTCAACATTCTGATATGACGGAAGAAATGGATATGGCACCGCTTTTGCCATTGAGATGGAGATAGTATGGACACCGAACCGCGCAGAAACAGAAGGATGCGGCCCTTTGCCGCTCCCCGGCCATTTGCGGACCGAATTTTTTTCCAGCCGCTGCCTTGTCGCCTGCTGGCGCTGCTGGCGGCTTGCCTCCTGCTGACCGGTGCCGGGGCACCGGAGGGCCCCGATATCGCCCGGAAGGCGACCCTTGCCGATCTCGTCCGCCAGGGCCATGCCCACAACCCGCAGGTGGCGATGAAAAAGGCGGACTGGCGGGCGAGGGTGGAGAAGGTACGGGCCGAAAGCGGCTACCCTGATCCGCAGCTGATGGTCACCTGGTTCACCGATCCCATCGAAACCCGTCTCGGTCCCCAGGACTGGAACCTCACCCTTACCCAGGCCGTTCCCTTTCCCGGCCGGCTTTCGCGGAAGGCGGAGGCCCTGGCCAAGGATGCGGAAATCGCCCGGCTGGAGCTCAACGCCGCGGAACGGGAGATGATCGTCGCCATCCGTGAATCCTGGCACGAACTCATCTACATCCGGGCGGCGAAGGAGGTGGCGGCGGCCAACGAAAGGCTGCTCGAACAGCTGCGCCGGGGGGTGGAGAGCGGCCATGCCGAGGATCGTGCCACCCTGAACGACGTGATCAGGGCCCAGTCCCAGGCGGCGCAGCTCCGCTACGACGTGCTGCTGCTCGACGAACTGGAGCAGACCGAGGTCACCCGGCTGAACGCGCTCTTGAACCGGGAGCCGGAGGCGGCGGTGGGCCGGCTGGTACCGGAGGCGCAGCCGCCCCTTGCCCTTTCCCTTCCGGAGATCCGCGACCTGGTCGAAAAGAACCGCGAGGAGATCCGCATCGCCGGGCTCAGGAAGGACAAGGCCGAGATCGGCCGCAGCCTCGCCGGTTATTCCTCCCTTCCCGAGCTGCGCTTCGGTCTGTTCTATGCCGAAATCGGCCAACCGGAGATGAGCCCGCCGCCCAGGGACGCGGGCCGGGACGCGGTGGGGCTCCAGGCCGGAATAACCATCCCCCTCTGGTTCGGCAAGAACCGCAGCGCCGCGCGTCAGGCCGAGGCGGAAGAGGACAGCGCCGGCTTTGCCCGCGGTGAGGCGGTCAACCGCGCCAGGGCGGCGGTGCGCGAGGTCTATTTCCGGCTGCGGAACGCGGAGAGGCTTGTCGTCCTCTACCGCGACAGCCTGCTGCCCCAGGCGCTCGCCACCCTGAACGCCGCGGAAAGCTGGAACCGGGAGGGCGAGGGCAGCTTTTCCGATCTGATCGAAGCGCAGGCCACCGTCTACAACTTCCAGCTTTCTTTAGCCCGCGCCCAGGCCGATGCCGGCAAATTTCTCGCCCGGCTGGAAGGGTTGGCCGGCACCCGGCTGATCGAGGCGTCCGCGCCGGCGGCCGAGGGGGAGACACCATGAAGCGGGGCCGGCTGCGGCGGTTTTCCGCGACCTGGGCCCTCCTGTCCGCCTGCGTCGCGCTGCCGATCACGGCCGTGGCATCGGGCTACGGCGAATTGCGCCGCCAGCTGGAGGCCGATGCGCCGTCCTTCTTCTACCTCCAGCATTTGACAGCGCCGGCGACGGAGGTTCAGCCCCCGGCTGCCACCGCTTCCACCGATGCGACCACGGCGGCGGCGACAGCGGAGCTGGAAAAGGAAGCGGCCGCCGGCGGCAGGCCCGCCCCGTTCTTTTCCCTCAGCGACGGCCAGCGGGCGCGGATGCAGGAATTCGCGGCGAACGACCGGGCAATGACCGCCGTCGCCGCCGAGTTTTCCCTGGCCACCCTGGAACTGCTGGCCCTGGCCCGCAGCCCGATGATCAAGGCCGCCGCCGCCAGGGAGCAGGCGGCGCGCCAGTCGATCACCCAGGCCGCCAATCTCGACGCCATTCTTCGCCAGTACTCCGCCTTTTCCGAGGCACTGATGACCGGCGTCGGCCCGATGAAGGCACAGGGGCCGCAGGCGGGCTTTCCCTTCCCGGCGGTGGCTGCCCTGAAGGGGCGGATCGCCGCCGACGAGGTGGCGGCGGCGGCGGAAGGGTTGGAGATCGCCCGCCGCAGTGCCGCCACCATGGCGGCCAGGCAGTACTGGAATCTCCTCTTCAACCGGCGGGCGCAGCGGTTCAATCGCGAGATGGTCGATCTGCTCACCCGGCTGGAGGCGGTGGCCCGCGGCCGCTACGAGGCCGGCCAGGCCGGTTTCCAGGATGTGGTGCAGGCGCAGATCAACCTGGCCATCCAGGAAGACGAAGTGAAGACCCTGGCGGAAACCGGGGCGGCCATCGAGCAGCGCATCCGACAGCTCGTCGATCTGCCGGCGGCGGCCCCGGTCGGCGCGCCGGCGGCGGCCCGGCCGCTACCGGTTGCCGCGACCGTTGCCGAGTTGCAGGCAAGCGCCGATGAATACCGGCAGGAGCTGCGCGCGGAACGGATCGCCATCCGCCGGATGGAGCGGATGATCGCCCTTGGCGAATCGATGATCCTGCCGCCCTTTACCCTCGATCTTTCCCGTTTCGCCGATCAGGCGGTGATGCAGGTGGGAAGCGGGGCCATGCAGCCCTCCTTCCCGGTCGGAACCGAGGCCCAGATGGGCGCGGGGCTGCCCAAGGCCCCCTGGTTCGGCACCAACGACGCCTTTCTCGAGCGCAGCCGCAGGACACTCGCCGCCCGCCGCGGCATGCTCGCCGCCATGGAACAGGAGACGGCCGCCCTGGTGCGGGAGAAATGGCTGCAGCTCGATCGCGCCGGCCGCCAGCGGGCCCTCTACGCCGGCAATATCGTCGGACTGTCGCAGGCTGCCCTTGATGTGGCGGTGAGCGGTTACGAAGCGGGCAGGACGATGTTCGCCGAGGTGGTCGCCGCCGCCATCAATTTACTGAAGGCGCGTCTCGCCCAGGCCCGCGGGGAAAGCGATATGGGTATCGGCCGCAGCGAGCTTGAAGAAACGGTGGGCAGACGCCTGCCGTAAGGGAGCAACCCCATGACCGCATCGGATCCCGAACGGAAATCCGCCGACAAAAAGATTCCGCTGACCGCCGCCACGGCCGGCGCGCTGATCGGCATCCTCGTGGCCGTGGCCGGCATTGCCTTCTGGCAGGGAGGCACCATCCACCGTCACCGGCATTCTGAATCGGCCGGGCCGGCGGCCGGCGGGCAGCAGGCGGAAAAGAAGACCCTCTACACCTGCGGCATGCATCCCTGGATCGTCGCCGAGGAGCCCGGCGACTGCCCGATCTGCGGCATGAAGCTCACCCCCAAGGAGGACGACAGCGGCGGCAGCACTTCGCAGGCGCGGAAAATCGTCTACTGGCGGGCGCCGATGGACCCCACCGAGATCTATCACGAGCCGGGCAAGAGCAAGATGGGAATGGACCTGGTGCCGGTCTACGAGGACGAGGTGATCGGCGGCGTCGAGGTCAGGATCGATCCGCTCACCCGGCAGAACATGGGGATTCGCACCGCCAGGGCGGAAAAGGGCGCCCTGCGCCGCTCCATCCGCACCTACGGCCATCTCACCTACGACGAAACCGCCACCCGCACGGTCAGCCCCAAGTTCAGCGGCTGGATCGAGAAACTGCACGTCGATTTCACCGGCATCGAGGTGGGGCGGGGCGATCCCCTCTTCGACGTCTACTCGCCGGAGTTGTTCTCCGCCCAGCAGGAATATCTGGCGGCGGTACGCGCCCGCGATGCCGCCGCCGGCGACCGGACGCGGCAGCTGCTCGCCGCCGCCGAACGCCGCCTCGCTTTCTGGGACGTGCCGCGGCAGGAGATCGAGGCCCTGGCCGCGAGCGGCAAACCTTCCAAGGCCCTTACCATCCGTTCTCCCTTTGCCGGGGTGGTGATCAGGAAGAACGCGGCGGAGGGGGAGGCGGTCAAGGCGGGCATGCCGGTATTGACCCTCGCCGACCTGTCGACGATCTGGGTGGAGGCCCACATCTTCGAGTACGAACTGCCCTGGGTCGAAGTGGGGGCGGAGGCGGAAATGACGCTCCCCTACCATCCCGGCCGGATCTACCGGGGCAGGGTGACCTACATCTATCCCTACCTGGAGAAACAGGCCCGCGACGTGGTGGTCCGCCTGGAATTCGACAACGCCGCCGGCGAACTCAAGCCGGACATGTACGCCGACGTGATCATCGCCACCTCCGCCCGCGGCGAGGGAACCATCATCCCGGCCGAGGCGGTGATCCGCTCCGGCCGCCGCAATCTGGTCTTCGTCACCGCCGGCGACGGTTCCTTCATCCCCCGGGAGATCACCCCGGGACTCAGTCTGGACAACGGCCGCATCCAGGTGCTCACCGGCATCGCCCCGGGCGAAATCGTGGTGACCTCCGGCCAGTTTCTCATCGATTCCGAGTCCAAGCTCAAGGAGGCGGTGCAGAAGATGCTCGCCGCGAAAAGCGGCGCCGAGCCCCAGGAGGAACAGGGGAAAGCGACGGATGACTTCTTCTCCGATATGGAGCAGCAGCCGGCAAAGGCACAGGACGACTTTTTCTCCGACATGGAACCGCCGGCGAAAAAGGGGGGCGGGGAGGCACCGCAGCCATGATCGAACGGGTCATCGAATGGTCGATCAACAATCGGTTCATGGTGATCCTCGCCACCCTGTTCTGCATCGTCGGCGGCGTGCTCGCCATGCGGACGACGCCCCTGGACGCCATTCCCGATCTTTCCGACGTCCAGGTGATCATCAAGACCGACTACCCTGGACAGGGCCCCAACGTGGTGGAGGAGCAGGTCACCTATCCGCTGACCACCGCCATGCTGGCGGTACCCTACGCCAAGGTGGTGCGCGGCTATTCCTTTTTCGGCGTCTCCTTCGTCTACATCATCTTCGAGGACGGCACCGACCTCTACTGGGCGCGTTCGCGGGTGCTGGAGTACCTGAGTTTCGTTTCCGGCCGGCTGCCGGCCGGGGTCGCCCCGGCGCTGGGGCCGGACGCCACCGGCGTCGGCTGGGTGTACGAGTACGTGCTCAAGGACACCAGCGGCAAACACGACCTGCAGGAGTTGCGCAGTCTCCAGGACTGGTACCTGCGCTACGAGCTGACCGCCCTGGCCGGCGTCGCCGAAGTGGCCAGCATCGGCGGCTTCGTCAAGCAGTACCAGGTGGAGATCGATCCCAACCGGCTCCTGGCCTACGATCTCTCCATCGCCAGAATCAAGACGGCGATCCAGCGCTCCAACAACGACGTCGGCGGCCGCCTGGTGGAAATGGGCGAGACCGAGTTCATGGTGCGCGGCCTGGGCTATCTCCGCTCCATCGAGGATCTGAAGCAGGTGGCGGTGGGCGTCGACCGCCAGGGCACGCCGATCCTGCTCGGCAACATCGCCGACATCCATCCCGGCCCGGAGCTGCGCCGCGGCATCCTGGAATGGAACGGCGAGGGCGAGGCGGTGGGCGGCATCGTCGTCATGCGCTACGGCGAAAACGGCCTGGAGGTGATCAACCGGGTGCGCGCCAAGCTCGAGGAGTTGCAGAAGGGCTTGCCCGAAGGGGTGGTGATCGAGACGGGTTACGACCGCTCGGCCCTCATCCTGCGCGCCGTCGCTACCTTGAAGGGCAAGCTGATCGAGGAGATGACCGTGGTGGCCCTCGTCTGCGTCATCTTCCTGCTCCACTTCCGTTCCGCCCTGGTGGCGATCTTCACCCTGCCGGTGGGGATACTGCTTTCCTTTCTCGCCATGCGCCTCATCGGCATCAACGCGACGATCATGAGCCTGGGCGGCATCGCCATCGCCATCGGCGTCATGGTGGACGCCTCGGTGGTGATGGTGGAGAACGCCCACAAGCACCTGGAGCGCGACGCGGGCGGCCGCAGCCATCTGCGGATCATCACCGATGCGGCCAAGGAGGTGGGGCCGGCGCTGTTCTACAGCCTGGTGATCATCACCGTCTCCTTCCTGCCGGTCTTCGCCCTCCAGGAGCAGTCCGGCAGGCTCTTCAAGCCGCTGGCCTACACCAAGACCTTTGCCATGGCCGCCTCGTCGCTGCTGGCGGTGACCATCATCCCGGTGCTGATGTCCTTCTTCGTCCGGGAACGGCTCCTGCCGGCGGACCTTTCGCCCGGACGGCGATCCACCGTCTGGCTCGCCGTTCTGCTGGCGCCGCCGCTTGCGGTCATCCTTCCGGGCGCCTTCGGCTTCGCGTGGCCGGACTGGGCGCTGGTCGCCGCCCTCGGCCTGTCTCTGCTCGGTGCGGTCTGCCTGCCGCCGCAGCGGCTGCTGCCGGAAGCGGCCAATCCGCTCAATACCTTCTTTATCCGCAGCTACCTGCCGGTGATCCGCTGGGTGCTGAAGCGGCCGCTGCTCACCGTCGCCGCCGCCGTTCTCCTCGTCCTCCTCAGCCTGCTGCCACTCTCCCGGCTGGGCAGCGAGTTCATGCCGCCGCTCAACGAGGGCGATCTTCTTTACATGCCCACCACCCTTCCGGGACTGTCGGTGACCAAGGCGCGCGAACTGTTGCAGCAGACCGACCGGATCATCCAGCGCTTCCCGGAAGTCGACCGCACCCTGGGCAAGATCGGCCGCGCCGAGACCGCCACCGACCCGGCGCCGCTCACCATGATCGAGACCACCATCACCCTCAAACCCCAACTCACCCGCGAGCGGATCCCGGTGCAGCGGTTCTTCTCCGACTGGCCCGGCTGGCTGAAGGCGCCGCTCGCCCTGGTCTGGCCCGAGGAGAGGGAAGGGGAGATCCTTCACCAGTGGCGCAAGCGCAGGGTCGAGCGGTTTTTTTCCGGCTGGCCGGCCTTTCTCCGCAAGCCGCTGGCGCTGATCCTGCCCGAGGAGCGGTACATGACCATCGACGAGCTGGCCGACGAGCTCAACAGCGCCATCCGCTTCCCCGGCCTCACCAACGCCTGGACCATGCCGATCAAGACCAGGATCGACATGCTGTCCACCGGCATCAAGACACCGGTGGGCATCAAGCTGATGGGGCCGGACCTGCAGGTGCTCTCCGACCTCGGCTCGGAGATCGAGGCCCTGGTCCGCGACATCCCCGGAACCCTGTCCGCCTATGCCGAGCGGGCCACCGGCGGCAACTACCTCGATTTCGTCATCCGCCGCGACCAGATCGCCCGCTACGGCCTGACCGTGGCCGACGTCGAGGAGGTGATCGCCACCGCCATCGGCGGCATGAACGTCACCTCCACCGTCGAGGGACTGGAGCGTTATCCGGTCAATCTCCGCTACAACCGTGAGCTGCGCGACGACATCGACCAGCTGCGCCGGGTGCTGGTGGCCACCCCGACGGGCACCCAGGTGCCGCTCGGCCAGCTCGCCGACATCGTCATCAGCAAGGGGGCGATGGCGATCAAGAGCGAGAACGCCCGGCGTACCGCCTGGATCTTCGTCGACCTCAAGGGGGTGGACGTCGGTTCCTACGTGGAACGGGCCAAGGCGGTGATCGACCGGGAGATCAGGATTCCTCCGGGCTATTCCATCGTCTGGTCCGGCCAGTACGAGTACATGGAAAAGGCGCGTAAAACACTGAACCTCATCGTGCCGCTCACCCTCCTGGTTATCTTTGTCCTGCTTTACCTCCACTTCAAGGACATGGCCGAGGCGGCCATCGTGATGGGCAGTCTGCCCTTTGCCCTTGTCGGCGGGGTCTGGCTGCTCTATCTTCTCGATTACAACCTGTCGGTGGCGGTGGTGGTCGGCTTCATCGCCCTTGCCGGCCTCGCCGCCGAAACCGGGGTGGTGATGCTGGTCTACCTGGACGAATCGCACGGGCGCCGGCAGCGGCAGGGGTCGATGCGGGACGAGGCCGACCTGCACGGCGCCATCGCCGAGGGTGCGGCGGAGCGGGTGCGGCCGAAGTTGATGACCGTGGCCACCACCCTGATCGGCCTCCTGCCGGTGATGTTCGGCAGCGAGACCGGTTCCGAGGTGATGAAGCGGATCGCCGCCCCCATGGTCGGCGGACTGATCTCCTCCACCGTGCTCACCCTGGTGATCATCCCGGCGGTGTACGATATCTGGAAACGACGGTCCCTGCCCGCGGTCGCGGCAAGGACCGGGGAACGTTAATCAAACCAAGGAGAACACCATGACGACCTTCAAGCGAAATCTGAGCATCCTCGCCGCCGCCCTCTTGCTGACGGCAAGCCCGGCCCTTGCCATGGACATGGAGCATGGCGGCCATGCGGCGGCCGACGACCACGGCGCGGCCGGCGGGCACGACGGGCATGGCGCCGCCATGAACCACGGCGGCTCCATGGAGACCGAGCACGGCGGCGACAGCATGGAGATGGACCACAGCGGCCACGAGGGCAGGCTGGTCCGCAGTGCCACCGTCGACGGCCTCGCGCTCGCCTACCACCTCATCGACATGAAGGCGAAGATGGCGGCGATGCCCGGCGGCGCGGAGGCGATGGCGCAGATGCCGGAGATGAAGTCCCATCACCTGATGCTCTACGTCACCGGCGCCGATGGCGGCAAGATCACCGACGCCACCGTGGGGTATCTGGTCACCGGCGCGGCCGGCCAGCAGAAGGCGATGACCATGGCGATGGAAGGCGGCTACGGCGCCGATGTCGAACTCGGCGGCGGCGAGTACATGGTGAAGACCAAGATCGTTGCCGGCGACAAAACGGTGATGGATGAGTTCAGCCTCAAGGCTGAGTAGAAACGACTTCCCGCCCAGGGAGGACAGGCGGCCCGCCGGTTGACGGCAGGGCCGCTTTTTTTTATGGGAGCGTGCCGCGGGTTGTTGCTTGACAAAGCCGGTGCCATGGGGCAAGGGTGACGGCTGGTGCGGAAATGTTCTCTCTTTTTCAACGGGAGGCCGGCATGCGATCCTTCTCTTCGATTTTCAGGAAATGTTTGGTCATCGCCGGGAGTGGTCTGGTGTCGTTGGCCATCACCCTCGGTCTCCTGGAAGCGGCGTTGCGTCTCTACGAAAAGGTGCAGCCGGATTTCGTGCTGGCTGCCGGTTCCTACAACCGTTTTCGGGGGGAACCGTACGGCCGGGAATACGACGGAGTACTGAATTCCCAAGGATTCAAGGATGCCGAGTACACCGTGATGAAAAAGCCGGAAACGAAGCGGATCGTTGCCCTCGGCGATTCCTTCGCTTACGGCGTCGTGCCGATCAAGGACAATTTTCTCACCCTGCTGGAGGAGATGCTGCAAGCCGGCGGCCCGGCAGAGGTGAAAACCGAAATCGTCAACATGGGGATTCCCGGGATCGGCCCCCGGGACTACCTTTCCCTGTTCGTCAACGAGGGGATGGGCCTCGATCCGGACGCGGTATTCTGTTTTCTCTACATCGGCAATGACCTGGAGGAAGCCCTGGAGGGGGAAAAAGAATGGTACAACTCCAGCCGCGTTTCCATCCTTGCCCGATTCCTGATGAATCTCCGCGCGGTAAACCCCGGACGCTTGATAAACCGGACCCCGATCTACGACGACGCCGGCGAAACGTACAGCAGAGCGCACTATCTGTCGATGATGCAGAGCCGACTCATATTTTTTGACCGTAGCCACCGGGCATTGCTGACCTGCATCCATGCGACCATCCAACCGTTGGAAAAAATAGGGAAACTGTGTGAAGCAAAGGGAATTCCATTCGTGGTCGTGCTGATTCCCGACGAGTTGCAGGTGGATTCCCGTCTCCAGCGGGAGGTGCTCGCCGGGGAACCGCAGGAGGGCCGAGGCCGTTTTGATTTCTCCCTGCCGAACCGCATCCTGATGGATCAGCTCGGGCAAAAGAGAATTGCCGCCATTGACCTGTTGTCGGTCTTCCGGCAGGTGGGCGGGCAACTGCGGCTGTACAAGCCGAACGATACCCATTGGAACCTGGCCGGTAACAGGCTGGCAGCCAACCAGCTGTTTCTTTTCCTGCAGCGGAATTCCAGGGTTGCCGCGGCACGGGCCAACGCGGGCTGACACGGACGGGCACCGACATGAAGACCGAAGAGCCGTTGCTGCCGAAGCATGGCGGTTACCGGAGGTTGAAGAGCTTTCAGATGGCGCAACTGGTCTATGACGTGACCGTCCGGTTCTGCGAGCTCTACGTCGACCGTTTCAGCAGGACCCGGGATCAGATGGTGCAGGCGGCCCGCAGCGGGGTGCAGAACATTGCCGAGGGCAGCCAGGTCTCCGCCACTTCGAAGAAGATGGAGATCAAGCTCACCAGCGTGGCGCGGGCCAGCTTGGAGGAGTTGCGCCTCGACTACGAGGATTTCCTGCGGCAGCGGAACCTGCCGCGGCTGCCTGCCGATCACCCGGCCCTGCAGCGCTTCAAGCAGAAGCGGTGTTTTTCGCTCGCCGGGGTGCAGGGGTGGGTGGCGGCGGAGCTGGCTGGGGGGAAGAAGAACACGGACGCGCACGGACTTTCACGGACGGATACGGACGAAAGCGGCGCCTTTGGCACCCCGTCCGTGGGTGTCCGTGCTCGTCCGTGTCCGTCCCTGATTTCTCCGCCTCCCCTCTCCTCCCCAGCCCTCGCCGCCAACGCCGCCTTGGCCCTGCTCAACCTGGCCTGCTTCCTCCTCGACCGGCAACTTGCCTCCCAGGCGGACGATTTTAGGGAAAAAGGGGGTTTCACCGAGCGCCTCCATCGGGTACGCTCCACCAGCCGCAGCCGGAAGCAATGAGCCGGCAGCGGTTTACCCCCGGAGACCCCATGTCCAATCCTGCCACCCTGATCATCGCCCGCGGCCGGGAGAAATCCCTGCTCCGCATGCATCCCTGGATCTTCAGCGGCGCCGTCGGCAGGCTGGACGGCGAGGCGCCTGCCGGCGCCACCGTCGTCGTCCGCGCTTTCGACGGTCGCTTCCTCGGACGCGGGGCCTGGTCGCCCGCCTCGCAGATCCGGGCGCGGCTGTGGAGTTTCGTGGAAGACGAGGAGATCGACGCCCCGTTTTTCCGGCGGCGACTGACCGCCGCCGTTGCCCTGCGCCGCGATCTCGGGCTCATGGGAGAGGGGGAGGCCTGCCGGCTGGTCAACGGCGAATCGGATTATCTGCCCGGCGTCATCATCGACCGCTACGGCGCGGTGGTGGTCTGCCAGTTCCTCGCCGCCGGCGCCGAGGCGGCGCGCGAGACCATCGTCGATGCCCTGGAGGAACTGCTGCGTCCGGCGACCATCTGGGAGCGTTCCGACGCCGAGGTCCGGAAAAAGGAAGGGCTGCGGCCGCGCACCGGACTCGTCCGCGGCCGTGACCTGCCCGAGCTGGTGGAGATCCGTGAACACGGCCACCGCTTCCTGGTGGACGTGCGCCAGGGGCACAAGACCGGCTGGTACCTGGACCAGCGCGACAACCGGCGGGTCGTCGCCGCCATGACCAACGGCAAAAGCCTGCTCAACTGTTTTTCCTACACCGGCGGATTCGCCGTCGGCGCCTTGGCCGGCGGGGCGGAAAAGGTGGTCAACGTCGACGCCTCCGAAGCGGCGCTGGCGCTGGCGGAGCGGAACGCGGCCCTGAACGGCCTGGCGGGCCCGCGCCTTTTGAACCACCGCGCCGACGTCTTCCAGCTGCTGCGCGAGTTCCGCGACCAAGGGCGGAAGTTCGACCGCATCGTCCTCGATCCGCCCAAATTCGCCGAAGCGAAACAGCAGCTCGCGGGTGCGGCGCGCGGCTACAAGGACATCAACCGCCTCGCCTTCGAACTGCTCGCCCCCGGCGGCATCCTTTTCACCTTTTCCTGTTCCGGGCTGATGGAGCCGGCGCTCTTTCAGAAGATCGTCGCCGACGCCGCCCTGGACGGCCGCCGGGCGGCGCGGATCATCGGCCAGTTGGGGCAGGCCGCCGATCATCCGGTGGCCCTGCCCTTTCCGGAAGGCGCCTATCTCAAGGGGTTGATCTGCCGGGCGGAATGACAGCAATGACCGCCTACGCCGGGCTGTTCGGCGCGGCCTTTCTCGCCGCCACCATCCTGCCCGCCCAGTCGGAGGCGGTGCTGGCCGGACTGGTGCTCGGCGGCGGCCACTCGCCCTGGCTGCTCGTCCTGGTGGCCAGCGCCGGCAACATCCTCGGCGCGCTGGTGAACTGGGGGCTGGGGCGGGGAATCGAACGGTTCCACGACGTCGGCTGGTTCCCCCTCAAGGGGGAGAAACTGGAGCGCGCCAAGGGGTGGTACCGCCGCTACGGACGCTGGTCGCTCCTGCTGAGCTGGGCGCCGGTGGTCGGCGATCCGCTCACCGTCGCGGCAGGGGTGATGCGCGAGCGTTTGCTCGTCTTTCTCCTCCTGGTGGGGATCGCCAAGACGGCACGCTACGCCGCTCTCGTTGCTGCCGCCATCAACCTCGCCGGGTGAGGGCGAGGCCCGATCCGCTCACAGCTCGAAGGACTCGCCCGGCGGCAGCACCACCACCCTGGTTTCCGTCTCCTGTTCCACCCGTTTCGCCCACTGGGCGGCGTCCTGGCGGATGAGGTCGAAGGTGTCGTAATGGATGGGGATCACCAGGCGGGGGGAGATCAGCTTCACCGCCCTGAGTGCGTCGGCCGGGCCCATGGTGAAGTTGTCGCCGATGGGCAGGATGGCGAGTGCGATGTTCTCCTCGCCGATGAGTTGCATGTCGCTGAACAGGCCGGTGTCGCCGGCGTGGTAGATCTTGCGGCCCTCGATGGTGAGCAGCAGGCCGCAGGGATTGCCGCCGTAGCTGCCGTCCGGGAGTGAGGAGCCGTGCAGGGCCATGGTCAGTTTCACCCGGCCGAAGGGATAGGTGAAGCCGCCGCCGATGTGCTGCGGGTGGGTGTTCTTCACCCCCCTGGCGGCGAGCCAGTTGCAGATCTCGAAGTTGGCGATCACCGTGGCGCCGGTCCGCTGCGCCAGGGCCACCGTGTCGCCGACATGGTCGCCGTGGCCGTGGGTGACCAGGATGTAGTCCACCGCCAGGGAATCCGCCGCCACCGGCGCCAGGGGGTTGCCGGTGAAAAAGGGATCGATGAGCAGCCTGCTGCTGCCGGTGGTGATGCCGAAACAGGCGTGGCCGTACCAGGTGACCTTCATGCTTTCCTCCGTGATAGAATAGGCGGTCGGCGGCGGGGCTCGATTGCACCGCGCCAGGGAGATCGGTGACCGTTCGCCCCACAGGCACGATGGTGCACAACCACCCACGCTGCAACCGTTCAGCAGCCCGCCTTCTTCGGACGATCCTCCGAAGAGGGGGGGCGGCTGAACGGTTACCGAGATTGTACGGAAAGGGACCGGAAGGGGCAACGGAAAAACGTCCGGTCGTCCCCCTGGCCGGAACAAAAAGCCGCCGGCGGGGTCTGTATCCCGTTGGCCCCGATTCCCGGGGAGGAGCCGCCATCGCCGTGCCGTTCTTTCATCCCGACATCTGGCGCCGGCAACTGCACGCCGCCGTCCTGTACTGGGTCGCGCTGCCCTGCGCCGTGCTCGGTGGCGGTTTCGTCCTCGACCGCGCCGCCGGGCTTCCCCGGCTGTCCTCGCCCTCGCTCCTCGTTGCCGGCGCGCTGGCCCTGGCCCTCGGCATCGTTCTCATCTGGCGGGCGACCGTGGACCTCACCGCCGGCGGCAAGGCGACGCCCAGCCCGTTCCGGCCGCCGCGCCGGCTGATCACCACCGGCACCTACCGGCTCTGCCGGCATCCCATGTGGCTGGGCTACCATCTCGCCGCCCTGGGGGCGATCCTGCTGGTCGGCTCGCCCGGCGCCCTGCTGGCCGCCTGGCCGGCCCTGCTCTGGTATTCGACGAAATTCCTGCTGAAAGAGGAGAGGCTTCTCCTGTTCCGCTTCAAAATGGCCTATGCCGACTACCAGGATCAGGTACCCTTCCTGCTTCCCTGGCCGCGGCCGCATCAAAAACGTAAATGAGAAAGACCCATGCTGCCCGTCTTCGCCTATCGCAAACTCTACCCTTCCCTCAGGGAACACCGCCTGGTGGAGGCGGACGTCCGCTCCCTGCTGGCCGAAACCCTTGAGGAGCGTTACATCGCGCCGCAGAAGGCCGGTTATGGCAACCCACTCGCCTACGCCCAGCGCCATTTTTTTTCCATCCTCTTCCTTTCCATCTACCGGGCCATCGGCATCCCGGCGGAACGGCGGCAGCACTACGGCCTGATCAACCATTGCCTGCGCGGCATCGTCACCGGCGCCGACAACCTGCTGGACAACGAGTACAAGGAACTGCTGCCCCTCGATTTTCCGGCGGCGGCGGTACGGTTCAAGAGCGTCATGCACATCCTCGTTTTCGACCGTTTCCTGTACAGGGCGGGGCGGCGGATGCAGGAGGCGGGGCTGCTCGACGCGCCCGGCGTCGACCGGCTCCACGACGCCCTGTTCCGCGCCATCGTCCCCATCGGCGCCGAGGAGGCCGGCGAGGAGGGCGGCGTCGGCGCCATCCTCACCCCGCAGGAGATCCTTTCCTCGGTGCACATGTACAAGGGCGGCAAGCTGCTCTGCCTGTCCTTCGTCGCGCCGCGGCTGCTGGAAAGGGAATACGGCCGGGCGCTGCTGCGGGCGGAGCAGGGCATCTATTCCATCGGACTTGCCCTGCAGATCATCGACGATCTCACCGATTTCTACGAGGACATCCGCGCCGGCAACCACAACTACCTGGTTTCCTCGATATTTCATGGCGGCGGCCAGCACGAGCGGGAGAAACTGCGGAGCGCCCGACGCGCACGGCCGGCCGACGGCGAGGCCATCGAGAAGGCCTACTCCGAGACGGTACGGCGGGTGATGGCCGAGGCCATCGGCGAGGCGCTGCACGGATTCGCCCTGCTGGAGGAGGCGGGCTACTGGTTCAACCGGGAGCAGGCGCTCGCGCTCATCCGTAATCTGTTCATCCTGCGCGGCGTCCGCGGACTTCTGCCTTTCTTCCCGGAGGACCCGGCCGTGACCGAACTGCTTCACCATGCCGCGCCCTGAGACCCGCGGCCGCCACCTCGATCACGTCGCCTGGCTCTACGACCCGCTGGTGGAGCGGATGAGCTTCGGCCGTGAGGCGCGTTTCCGGCAGCGGACGCTCGCCTGGATGGATATCCGGCCGGGGCAGCGGATCCTCGACGTCGGCTGCGGCACCGGCAGCCTTACCCTGAAGATAGGAGAAGCGCTGGCCGGCAGCGGCTCGGTCACCGGCATCGACGCCGCGCCGCGGATGATCGCCATCGCCCGGAAGAAGGCGGCGGCGCGCGGCGCGGCCGTGCGTTTCGAAACCATGGCGGCGGAGAGGCTTGACTTCGGCGCCGCGGTTTTCGATACTGTCGTCAGTTCCATGTTCACCCACCACATCGACACCGAACTCAAGCATCGCGCCTTTGCCGGGATGTACCGGGTGCTCCGCCCCGGCGGTCTGCTGGTCACCGCCGACATCGACCGGCCCACCACCCCCTTGGCCCGCCTGGTCGGCTGGCTGTCGCGCTACCTCCTGCTGCAGCCGGAACTCCTGGACAACCTGCGCGGCGACTTGCCGGCGATCATGGCCGCGGCGGGGTTTGCCGGGATCGGCCGCCGCGAGCATCTCCACGGCCTCGTCACCTTCTTCACCGCCGTCAAGCCGGGGGCGACGGGGTGAGTCTTCTCGCCCTGCAACTTCGCATCGCCCTGCGCAACGTGCTCCGCAACCGGCGCCGTACCTGGCTGACCGTGGCGGCGGTGGCCTTTTCCATTTTCTGCCTCATCGTGTTCCAGGCGCTGCTCGCCGGACTGCACGACAAAATGGTGGAAAGCGGGCTCGGCATGGATCTCGGTTCCCTGCAGATCCATGCGGCCGGCTACGAAGCCAATCTCACCACCCTGCCGCCGATACCCGAGCCGGAAGCGGTTCTGCAGGTGCTGCGCCAGGCGGGAGTGGAGCATGTGGCCCCGCGGCTGAAGACCCCGGCCCTGCTTCTCGCCGGGCCGCGCTCCTCCTCGGTGCTTCTCTCCGGCATCGAGGCAGGCGAAGAGGCGCGGGTGACCTTCATCGCCGGGAAGATGAGCGGCGGCGAATACGATCCGGGTCCCGACCGGCTGCTGGTGAGCGAGGATCTCGCGGCCAGCCTCGGCGTCGGGCTCGGCGGTACCGTCACCCTGCTCGCCCAGGACGGCTTCGGCAGACCGGTGACCCGCAGACTGGCGGTCGGCGGTCTGTTCGCCACCGGCCTCGGTTCCTTCGACCGCACCCATGTCTACATGCGCCTTGCCGATGTGCAGCGCCTCCTGGATGTACCGGAGGAGGTTTCGGAGATCGCGGTGCGGGTCGAGCCGGCGGAGGCGGTCCGGCTCGCGCCGCTCCTGGCGGAACGGTTCGGCCCCGGGCTGCAGGTGCGCGACTGGCGGACGCTCGCCCCTGACCTCGTCCAGCTGATGGAACTCAACACCGCCACCTTCCGCCTGCTGATCGGCATCGTTTTCCTCATCGTCGCCATGGGCATCGCCAACACGATGACCACGGTGATCTTCGAGCGCTTCCGTGAGTTCGGCACCCTGGCCGCCATCGGCACCACCCCGGCGGGCATCGTCGCCATGGTGCTGCTGGAGGCCTTGCTCCTCGGCCTGTTCGCCTCGCTGCTGGGTGGCGCTGCGGCGGTGGCCGCCTGCCGCTATCTGGCGAGCCAGGGGATCGATCTCGGCCATTTCACCAGCGCCAACCAGTACTTCGCCGCCGGCGCCGTCCTCTACGCCGATCTCGGCATCGGCGACATGGCGGCGGCGATCCTGACCACGGTGCTCACCGCCCTCGTCGCCGGCCTGCTGCCCGCCCTGCGGGCGGCGCGGCTGGAACCGGTGGAGGCGCTGCGCCACTCATGAGCGTCGTCGCCCTGGAGGGAGTGAGCAAGATCTACCGCAGCGGCAGGGTGTCCCTGACCGCGCTCGACCGGATCGACCTGCGGGTGGCGGCCGGTGAATTCACCTGCATCGCCGGGCCGTCCGGTTCCGGCAAGAGCACCCTGCTGCATCTGGCGGGCATGCTGGACTCCCCCAGCCGGGGCACTGTCTCCCTGCTGGGCAGGGACTGCACCGGTCTCGGCCGCCGGGAGGCGGCGCTGCTGCGGCGGCACCACATCGGTTTCGTCTTTCAGGCCTTCAATCTGGTGCCGGTGCTGACCGCGGCGGAAAACGTCGAATACGTCCTTTTGCTGCAGAATCGTCCCGGCGGCGAACGGCGGCAGCGGGTGCGGGCGGCGCTGGAAGCGGTGGGCCTGTCGGCATGGGCGGATCACCGCGCCGCCGATCTTTCCGGCGGCCAGCAGCAGCGGGTGGCCATCGCCCGGGCCATCGTCGGCAGGCCGCCGTTCATCCTGGCGGACGAACCCACCGGCAGTCTCGACAGCGCCACCGGCACCGCGATCATCGACCTGCTCCTGGAGATCAACCGCAGCCAGGGCACCACCTTCCTCTTCTCCTCCCACGACCCGCGGATCATCGCCCGCGCCGGCCGGGTGATCCGGCTGGTGGACGGCAGGATCAGTGGCGGCGACAACCGCAGCCATGGCTGAAAAGGTCGATTTTTCAAAAAGATCGGTCCTCGTCTTGACAATCCCGCCCCCTGCTTGATAGGGTCTTGACAGGTGCGGTGTCCGCCTCCCGCCGCACCTTGACGGAGCCCATGCCGCCGGCCGCCGCGGCCGCCGGCGCAGCATATATCCCGGCGTTGGACCCCAGCGCCGCTTCCTCTCGGCCTGCCCCTGGCCGCGCCCGGCGCGGTCTGGAAACATACACCGACAAGGAGGATGGTATGGGCTTACTGGAAAAACTGTTCGGAGGAGGCAAGAAGTACCCCGCCCTCGCTGCCGACAGCCCGGCGGCCAGAAACCTGGAAGCGATGAAGAAGAGCCTGGAGCAGCTGTCGTCGGAGGTCGGCGACAGTATCGAGGTGGTACCGGACGACGATTCCGCCTTTGTCTTCATCGGCAATCCGCCGAAGAATTTCGGCATGGCCTGGATCAAGGGCGGCAGCGTCCACAATTTCAAGAGCCTGGCCGAGGAAAGAGGCATCGGCCAGCCGCAGCTGCTGAAAATGATCGAAAAGCTGCGGGACGCCTATCACCGGAGCGGCGACGACCGCCGCTTTTCCGCCACCATCGGCGGCAAGAGCGTCGTGGTCACCCCGTCCAAGGATCTCGCCCGCGAGGTGGACAGCATCATCGCCAGCGCCTAGCTGGGGATAGGGCGCAGACAATCACCATCGACAAGGGGCAGCGCGAACCCGTTCCCGGGAAGGGGGAACGGGTTTTCTCGTTCAGGGGGCGGCCGACGCAAGCAGGGAGACGCAGTCGGTGAAGGCAGCCTGGTCGGGATGGGGCGCATGGCCGAGGACGGTGGCGGCGACAAAGGTCAGCGGCAGGTTGCCCACCGGGTGGCGGAGGCGCAGCCGCAGATGGTGCAGGCTGATTCCCTCGCCGGTGCGGTGGTGGGAGCCGTACCGGCGGTCGCCGACGATGGGGCAGCCCGCCGCCGCCAGCTGGGCGCGGATCTGGTGGTAGCGGCCGGTTTCGAGGGTGATTTCCAGGCACTGGCCGCTGCCCGAGTCGGCCAGCACCCGGTAGTGGAGGACGCTTTTCTTGCCGCGGCCGCTGGACGCCGGGACCACCCGGGCGTGGTGGTCGCCGTGTTCCAGCCAGTCGGTGAGGGTGCCGGCGGCGTCGGGCATCCGGCCTTCCACCGCGGCGCAGTAGGTCTTTGTCATGGCCTGCTGCGCCGGCGCCGACTGCAGCCGGGCGAGGGCCTTGCTCGTCCGGGCGAAGAGCACCAGGCCGCTCACCAGCCGGTCGATGCGGTGGACGCAGTGGAGGAAGACCGCGCCGTTTCTGCCTTTTTCCCGCCGTACCAGCTCGCGGGCCATCTCCTCGAGATTGGGCCGGCCGCTGCCGGAATCCTGGGTGAGCAGGCCGGCCGGCTTGTTGAGCACCAGCAGATGGTTGTCGGAATGGATGACCTCGAAGGCAGCAACGCTCACCCGGCAGCCTCCGCCGCCTCCGGCAGCCAGCGCGCCCAGGCGCCGCTGGGCAGGGGCAGGGTGTCGCCATCGCCGGAAAGCAGCATTTCGCCGCATTCCACCGGACCCCTGCCGAAGATGGTGGCGAGGATGTTGGTGAGGACCACCGGGGTGAACCCCGGCGTGTGGGAGGTGAGCGCCACGAAGCGCGGCCGGCGGGCGAGCACCGCCCGCACGTTCTCCAGGGTGTCGATCAGGTGGCTTTCGATCTTGTAGAGCTCTCCCTTGCTGCCGCGGCCGAAGGAGGGCGGGTCGAGGAGGACGCCGTCGTAGGCGGCGCCGCGACGGCTTTCCCGCTTGAGGAACTTGTTGACGTCGTCGACGATCCAGCGGATGGGGGCGTCGCCGAGGCCGTTCAGGTCGGCATTCTTTCGCGCCCAGTCCACCATTCCCCTGGCCGCGTCGACATGGCAGCATTCGGCACCGGCGAGGGCGGCGGCGAGGGTGGCGCCGCCGGAATAGGCGAAAAGATTGAGAAACCTCGGCGCCGGGGCATTGTCGCGGCGCCGGAGGCGGGAACGCAGCCAGCACCACATTTCCCGGGTTTCCGGGAAAAGGCCGAGATGGCCGAAGTCGGTGGGGGAGAGCTGCATGCGGATGCCGTCGACGCTGATCACCCACTCCTTCGGCAGCCGTTCCCTGCCGTGCCAGTTGAGGCCGTGCTCGCGGTCGAAGGAGGCGGCGGCCTCCTCCCAGAGTTCGGGGCGCTGCGGCGGCCAGACAGCCTGGGCCGCCGGCCGGGCGAGGACGACCGGCCCGAAGCGTTCCAGTTTGCGGCCGTTGCCGCTGTCCAGCAGTTGGTAATCGTTGTCCATGGCGGTCGTCAGGTTGGCGGCGGGTGGACCGTGGATCAGGCAACAGGTCCCTGTTCAGGGGAGAAAAGGGGTGGTTCCCACGGCGGGCTGTGATGCCGTAACTCTATACCCCGGAAAATCGGGCTGTCAACCGGAGACGGCGGACCGGGCCGGTTTCCGTTCGGAAAGCAGGCCGGCCGCCGCCCGGGGAATGCAATTTAGGGACAATTGCCTATTTTCTTTCCGCTTCCGTTCCGCTATGAAAGGAGATGAGGGCTGGCAAGGATGCGAGATCGTGAAGGGAATAATTTTCAACCTGCTGGAAGAGTTCATCATCGACCAGGCCGGCGAGGATGCCTATGAGGCCATCCTTGCCGACTGTCCGCTGACCACCCCGGACCCCGGCCTGATCGTCGCGCCCGGGACCTATCCCGACGAGGATTTCCTTTCCCTGGCCGGTTGCGCCGCCCACCTCATCGGCGTCGGGAAGGGCGAACTGCTCCGTCGTTTCGGCCGCTTCGCCCTGCCTCGGCTCACCCGCCGCTACGCCAAGCTGTTCGATCAGTTCGCCAGCCCCGGCGACCTGCTCCGCCATACCGGCATGATCCACCAGGTGGAGGTCCGCAAGCTGTACAGGGATGCGGAGACGCCGCTGTTCCGCTGCCGGGAGGGGGAGGACGGCGGGCTGCTCCTCGAGTACCGCTCCAGCCGGGGGCTCTGCCATCTCGTCGAAGGGCTGCTGGACGGTCTTGCCGGCCACTACGGTTGCGGCGTGGAGTACCGGCAGCTGGAATGTTGCCATCGGGGCGGCCGCTGCTGCACCTTCGCGGTGCGGTTCGGGGCCGGAGCGGGTGCATGAATCACTGCGGGGGGCTTTGCTGGCGTGAACAGGGGTGAAGCGCGTGACAGAAGCGGACGGCGACTGGAGCGTCTGGAACGCAAGGTCGCCATTCTCGAGGAAATGCTCGAGGAGCGGAGCCGGGAAAGCTATTTCGAGGGGGAAAGGCGCAACGCCCTCAACGCCCTTCTCCAGCTTTCCCTGACCGGCGCCTGCCAGGCCACCTTGCTGCAGGGCTTTTTCGATATCCTTCTCGAAGCCGATTTCCTGCGGATCGGCCGGTTCGGCACCATCCAGCTCATCGGCACGGACGGCCGGTTGCACCTTGCCGCCCAGCGCGGCTTTTCCCCGGAACTGGAGGACGGCTGCCGGCCGGCGGCGGGGGCCTGCTTCTGCGCCAGGGTGGTTGCCGCCGGGACCGCCCTGCATGCCGACGGCGACGAGGGCTGCCCGCTGTTGCCGCCGCCGGCCAGGTGCGACCACCTGCTGTACGGCGTGCCGATCAGAACCAACGGCAAGGTGCTCGGCGTCGTCAGTCTCCACCCGCGCAGGGGATGCGAGTGGCGGCCGGAGGAGACGGCTTTTCTCGACGCGGCGGTGGATGTGCTCGCCGGCGCCCTGCAGCGACTGGCCTACGAGGAGGAACTCGCCCGGTATCAGTTCGGCCTGGAGGAGATGGTGGAGAAAAAAATCGAGGAACTCCGCTCCGCCGAGCAACGATTCCGGCGCATGTTCGAAAACGCCCTGGACGGTATTTTCCAGATCAGCCCCGAGGGGCGGCTGCTCGCCTGCAATCCGGCCTTTGCCGCCATGCTCGGCTATCCGTCGCCGCGCCAGGCGGTCGATTCCTTAGGCCAGGTGGAGGACGCCCTTTTTGTCCGAAGCGAGGACTGGCGCGCCATCCTCGCCCGCACCGACAAAGGCGCGGTGAAAAACCAGGAGGTCCGGCTGCGCTGCCGTGACGGCGGCCGGCTCCTGGTGCAGCTTGCCGTGCGCCGGGAAAGAGACGCGGACGGCGGCTATCTGGAGGGCAATATCCTCGACATCAGCCGTTACTAAGATCGTCGTTGATTAGCGGACACAAGCCACCTCGACTTTACTCGGATAATTTTGCCTAATTTCAAGCAGTTATCAGTCTGCCGCGATGTCCGGAAACTAACGAAGGTTTTAATACAAGGATGCGGAGCGGTCACTGGCCGAGGAAAAGGAACGGCTGCTCGTCACCCTGCGTTCCATCGGCGACGGGGTGATCACCACCGATGTCGAGGGACGGGTCGTCCTGGTCAATCAGGTGGCGGAACAGCTCACCGGCTGGCACCAGGACGAGGCGGTGGGCAGGCCGCTGTCGACGGTGTTCCACAGCATCGACGCGCGGACGCGGCGGCGGCGCGTCAACCCGGCGATCCGTCTGCTCAGCCAGGGCCGGGTGGCCAATGTCCGCCGCAATACCCTGCTGGTCTGCCGCAACGGCGGCGAGTGGAACATCGCCTATTCGGGCGCGCCGATCCGCGACGGCCGCGGCCGGATCATCGGCAGTGTCCTCGTCTTCCGGGACGAAACCGAGAGCCAGCGGCTGGAACAGGAGGTGCTGAAGAGCCAGAAGCTCGAGGCGCTGGGGGTGCTCGCCGGCGGCATCGCCCACGATTTCAATAATATCCTCACCGCCATCGTCGGCAATATCGCCCTGGCCTCCTATTCACTCGGCCAGGATCCGGCGACCCCCGCCGCCCCGTTGCTCGAACAGGCGGCGGTGGCCTGCCAGCGCGCGAAAAAACTGGTGCAGCAGCTGTTGACCTTCTCCAGGGGCGGGTCGCCGGTGCGCAAGAGCGCGGCCATCGGCGAGGTCATCCGGGAAACGGCGGAATTTCTCCTGCTCGGCAGCAGGATCACCTGCCGCTACCATTTCGCCGACGATCTCTGGATGGCGGACATCGATGCCGAC
Source organism: Thermodesulfobacteriota bacterium (assembly GCA_040755255.1). Classification (GTDB taxonomy): domain Bacteria; phylum Desulfobacterota; class Desulfobulbia; order Desulfobulbales; family S012-135; genus JBFLZZ01. The sequence goes on along the minus strand of JBFLZZ010000029.1, from coordinate 4,180 downwards.
CAGATCAGCCAGGTCATCCAGAACCTGGTGCTCAACGCCAAGCAGGCCATGGGCGACGGCGGCGAAATCGACATCGGTTGCCGCAACATCGAGGTGGGCGAGGACTCGGGGCCGCCGCTGCGGCCGGGGGGCTATATCGAAGTGACGGTGACCGACCGGGGCTCCGGCATTCCCCCCGAACGGCTGCCCCGGATCTTCGACCCGTACTTCACCACCAAGGAGGACGGCAGCGGTCTCGGTCTTGCGGTGGTCCATTCCATCATCCGCAAACATGACGGTCATATCGAGGTCCGTTCGACGGTGGGGGCGGGGACGACCTTCCGATTTTTCGTGCCCGCGGCGGGAAATGGAGCGGCCGAGCCGGCGGCGCCCGCGCCCCGGCCGGCGGCCGGGGCAGGCCGGGTACTGATCATGGATGACGACGCGATGGTCGGACCGGTGGTGCATGGCGTCCTCTCCTATCTCGGCTACGCCACCACCCTGGTCGACGACGGCCGCGCCGCCGTCGACCAGTACCTGACCGCCAGGGAGAGCGGCGCTCCCTACGACGCGGTGATCCTCGACCTCACCGTTCCAGGAGGCATGGGCGGCGACGAGGCGGTGCGGCAACTGCTGCATCACGACCCGCGGGTACGGGTGCTGGCCGCCACCGGCAACGGCCGCGACCCCATTCTCGGCAACTATCGGGAGCACGGTTTTGCCGGCGTCCTCATCAAGCCTTTCCATCCCGACGAATTGGTGGAGGCCCTGCAGAAGCTGGTCTCATGAACGGTTACAGCGTGGGGGCACCATCGTACCTGTGGTGAACAGGTACCCGTTCAGCAGCGCCCCGTTTTTGCTCGATCGGGTCGGCTCGCCGCCGTCTAGCGCCGGCCGTCCATCTGCCCCAGGAGATAGCCCGGCCAGGGGTCGGCGGGGTGGTGCCGGCCGTACTCCTGCAGCACCCTCGCCGCCTTTGTCGCGTCGCCTTTCTGTAGCAGCCCGTAATAGCGGGCGACTGCCTCCACCGCGTGCCGGGACTCGCCGGTCGACAATTCCCCCTTCCTGAACCCCCCCCTGGTCGCCAGCCGGGTGAGGGCCGCTTCGTAACGCGGCCGCAGCCGGCGGGCGCCGGCCGGGTCGTAGAGCAGCATCTCGCCGGCCGCGAAGAAGCGGTCTGCGTCCAGGTCGGCGGCAAGGGGGGTGCCGGGATAGTGGACCAGTGGTGAGGCCACCGCGTCCAGCAGGCCCGAGTTGCCGATGAAGTCGAGGTTTTCCCGGATCTCGCCGTCGGATTCCCCCATGCCGTAGATGAAGTAGCCGAAGGGACGGATGGCCTGCCGGCGCAGGCTCGCTGCCGCCCCCATCACCGAGGCGGGATCGATCTCCTTGGCCAGCAGCCGTTGCAGGCGCGGCGACACGGTTTCGATGCCCATCTGCACCTGATCGCAGCCGGCGGCGGCCAATTGGCCGGCGAGCTCGTCGTCGATGAAGGCCGCCGAGCCCTGGGTGTTCCAGAGATAGGAGAGGCCGGATTCGCGGAGCAGGGAGCAGAAGCGGAGGACATGGGCGCGACCGGCGAGGAAATTTTCGTCGCGCATGCTGAAGTACAGCGACCCGGTGGCCTGGCGCAGATCGGCCAGGTAGCGGATCAGCAGGGCCGGATCGTGCCGGCGCAGGCGGTTCTGCCACAGCGAGGCCGAAGAGCAGAAGGAACAGCGGTAGGGACAGCCGCGCGAGGAGATGAGCACCGCGAAATTTTCCGGCCGCACCCCGTGACAATGGGGGAGGAGCGCCGAGGGCAGGAAGAGGTGGCGGTCGAGGTCGGCGAGCAGTTCCGGCGGTCGGCCGTGCATCCGGTCGCCGGCGCGGAAGAAGACGCCGGCGATTCCGGCGGGATCGCCCTTGCCGAGGAGGAGGGCGTCGGCAAGCCGGGGCACCGACTCCTCGCCCTCGCCGCGCACCACGAAATCGACGGCGGGCACGCGCGCGAGGATCTCCCCGGCAAGGAGGCTGATCGGCCCGCCCAGCACCACCTGGCGGCCGGGAAGCTGCCGGCGGACGAGGTCGGCGAGGAGAAAGGCCTGGTGGTGGGCGCCGTAAAAGGAGGAGAGCAGCACCAGATCGGCGCCGGTTGCCCGCACCGCCGCGGCGAGGCCCCGGCGGGGGGTGGCGGAGAGGTTGTGCAGGCTCGCCCGGTAGCCGGCGGCCAGCAGGCTGTTGAGGACATAGAACAGGCCGACGGGCACGAAGTCGGAGAATTCGTCCCGGCCTTCCTGCTGGGGTCCCCGGTAGAGAAGGGCGATGTGGCGGCGGTGGCGGTTCATGGTGCGGCTGTGCTGGCGGGCGGTCACAGGGTAGCGGCCGGACCGGAGCTTGTCAACCGGCGAGGACCAACTTCCCCTTGCCCCTCTCCCCCCACCTGCGGTATCGTCAGGGCCAGCCTATTTCCAGGAAAAAGGAGCTGATCCTTGCCAGAACCTCGCGCCCGGAACCCCTCCCGCCACAACGACGACGCCGCGCCGGGCCGCAACCGCTTCGGCACCTTCGGCGGCGTCTTCACCCCGGCGATCCTCACCATTCTCGGCGTCATCATGTTCATGCGCGCCAACTTCGTCGTCGGCCAGGCGGGGATCATGGGCGCGGTGTTCATCCTGGTGATCGCCAAGTCGATCACCCTGACCACCTCCTTTTCCATCTCGGCGATCAGCACCAACATCCGGGTGCGGGGCGGCGGCTCCTATTTCCTCATCTCGCGGGTGCTCGGTCTCGAATTCGGCGGGGCCATCGGCATCGCCCTCTTTCTCGCCCTCGCCCTGTCCGTGCCCTTCTACATCCTCGGCTTTGCCGAGGCGCTGGTCCGCTCCTTTCCTGGCCTTGCCCCCTGGTTCCTGGCGATCACCCTGACCACCGCGCTGGCACTGTTCACCATCGGCTACATCGGCGCCGGCTGGGCGATCAGAACCCAGTACATGATCATGGCCTTTCTCTTCGCCGCCATCGCCGCCTTTCTCGGCGGGGCGCTGCGCGATTTTTCGGCGGAACGCTTCCTTGCCAATCTCGGGCCGGCCTACACCGCGGTCGAAGCGGGAGGCGGGGAGATGTACGCCTTCTGGTCGATCTTTGCCATCTACTTCCCGGCGGTGACCGGCATCGACGCCGGCGTCAACATGTCCGGCGACCTGCGCGACCCGGGGCGCTCCATTCCGCGCGGCACCTTTGCCGCGGTCGGCGTCGGTTTCACCGTCTATCTGGTGCAGATCCTGCTCGCCGGCGGCGCCTGGGAGCGGGGGCAACTGGTCGGGCTGCCCTTCGATCTCCTGAAGGACAAGGCCCTGTTCGGCTGGTCGATCCTGGTGGTGCTCGGCGTGGTCGCCGCCACCCTGTCGTCGGCGCTGGGCAGCTATCTCGGCGCGCCGCGGGTGCTGCAGGCGGTGTCCCGCGACCGGATCCTCTCCGTTCTGGCTTTCTTCGGCAAGGGCAGCGCCGGCGGCGACGAACCCCGGCGCGCCCTGCTGTTCACCCTGGCGATCACCGTCGCCGTGCTGCTCTGGGCCGGCAACGAGGCGGGCGGCGAGGCCCTGAACGCGGTGGCGGCGATCATCACCATGTTTTTTCTCTACAGCTACGGGATGATCAACCTCGCCGCCTTCATGGAGGACTTCAGCGACACCCCGGCCTTCCGGCCCCGGTTCCGCTACTTCCACTGGGGGGTGGCCCTGGCCGGCGCGGCCGGCTGCGCGGTCACCGCCTTTCTCGTCAACTGGCGGGCGGCGGCGGTGGCGATCCTGATCATCGCAGCCTTTCTCTCCCACATCAAGCGCACCCGTCTCAAATCCCAGTTCGGCGATGCCCGCTGGGGCTTCATCTACCAGCGGGTCAAGCGCAACCTGCTGCGGCTGGGCAGCATGGCCGACGATCCGCGCAACTGGCGGCCGACGGTGCTGGTCTTTTCCGGCAATCCCGCCGACCGGGAGATCCTCGTCCACTATTCCGAATGGATCGCCGCCCGCCGCGGCCTCGTCTACCTCGCCTGCTGCGGGGGGGGTGATTGGGTCGCGGGGGCCCCGCGCCCCCACGGCGCCCTGCTGCAGCTCAACCGGTTCTGCGCCGACCATGAGCTGCAGGCCCTGCCGGCGGTGATGGTGGCGGACGACGTCGAGGGGGGGGTGGAGGCCCTGCTGCAGGCGGTGAGCATCGG
>JBFLZZ010000028.1:0-49347 GCA_040755255.1 Thermodesulfobacteriota bacterium | reverse complement strand
TTGCAGCGGCGACGACGGCCAATCGTACGACTGAAAAGACTTTCCTACCGTGTTGCATGTTGTTCGCACCTTGTTCTGATGATTGTTCCTTCCCCGAGCGATGACAGAAAAGGCAGGGTTGGCTGACAGATGGGCCACGGAAAAATGAATGGCTCATCACTCCGGTCTCATTAGCAGAACCGATCTCGCCTTGTCAAGGGATTAAGTGCCCCGGGGGCAAGAAAACAGGCGGTTCCGCGCCGGGATGGCGGGTCTCCGGTCAGTCGCCGGCCAGCGCCGCCCCGCCGCGGCGCGGGTCGGCCGCCGCCTCGGTTCCGGCGATGGCGTGGACGCCGCCGAAGTACATGTTGGCCTCGCTCCAGAGGTTCACCGGCATCAGGGTCTGCAGTCGGGCGACGGCGGCGCTGTCGAAGCCCGGTTCCATCTGCAGGGTTTCCCCGTCCCAGTGGAGGCGGGGGGCGTCGACCGCCTGCTGGCAGGACATGCCGAAGTCGAGGAGGTTGGCGACCACCTGCGGAATGGCGGTGCGGATTCGCTTGCTGCCGCCGCTGCCGATCACCAGCACCACCTCCCCCTCCCTTTCCGCGAGGCAGGGGGCCATCATCGACGAGATCCGCGTGCCCGGCGGCGAGGCGTGGAAGCCGTCGGGGTGGAGGTCGTCCTCGCCCATCATGTTGTTGAGCATGATGCCGGTGCCCGGCACGATATAGCCCGAGCCCTCGCCGTTGGAGGTGGTCATGCTGGCGACGTTGCCCTCGCGGTCGCGGACGCTGACGTGGGTGGTGCCGGAACTCTGCCGCCGCAGTCTGGCGCCGGCGGCGGCGCACCAGGCGGCTGTCGCAGGTTCGTCGTTGCCGGCCCCGGCACGGTACCGCTCGATCTCCTGCATGGCGCGGGCGAGCAGGAGCAGGTGGCCGCTGCTGCCGTGTCGATGGCTTCCCAACCCGGCCGCGGCCAGAAGCTGCAGGGTGGCGGCGATGAGCGGGCCGCCGAAGGAGGGCGCCGGGTTGGTGTGGAGGGTGACGTCGCCGTAGGAAAAGCGCAGGGGCTGGCGTTCGATGACCCGGTAGTCCGCCAGGTCGGCCAGGGTGAGCAGGCCGCCGTTTGCCGCCATGTCGGCGACGATGGCCGCAGCCAGCGGCCCATGGTGGAAGGAGGTGCCTTCGTCGTCCGGCAGAGCGGCAAGGAAGCCGGCCAGGTCCGGGTTGCGCAGTCGATCGCCCGGCCGGGGCGCGGCGCCGGCCGCGCCGTAGAGCCGCTTGCCCGCCTCGCTCAGACTCAGGATCGGGTGGAGGATGGTCATGAAGTAGGCCTGATGCCGGTTGAGCAGAACCCCCTCCCGGGCGAGGCGGACGGCCGGCTCGACGACCCTGGCCAGCACCAGTCTGCCCAGCCGCTTATGTACGTGCAGAAAGCCCTGCAGGTTGCCGGGTACCGCCACCGAGCCGAGGCCGACGTTGAAGATCTGGGTGGAGCCCGGGAAGTGGACCGGCTGCGGAAAGAAATGGGGGGTGACCGCGCCGCGGCCCCGGCCCGGGGTGTCGGTGAAGAAATCAAAGAGGGTGGTGTCGCCGGAGGCGGTGCGCGCCAGGAGGAAACCGCCGCCGCCCAGACTGGTCAGCGCCGGCTCCGCCACCGCCCCGGCAAAACCCGCGGCGACCGCCGCATCGAAGGCGTTGCCGCCCGCTTCGAGAACGAGTCGGGCGGCCTGCGCCGTTTCCGGATGACCGCAGGCGATTCGGTAGCCGGCCGGTCTTTCCTGAAACGGATCAGCCGTCATGGGCCGTTGCGTGATTTCTGGATCGCTTCGTCACGGTGTTCCTCGCGAAGACGGGGGAGTGCCCGCGTTGTCATCCGCGAGGGCCGCAGGCCCGTGGCGATCCAGTCTCTACCGCCACAACCGCCATCCCGGTCGCATCCACTTGGGTGCGCGCCCACCGCTGGTACCTCATTCCGGCTTGCCGGCGAGATGGGCGAGGGCGAGGGTGGCGACCCGGGCGAAGAAGCGGGCGCCGCCGGGCAGCGCCGCCTCGTCGAAGTCGTAGAAGGGGCTGTGGGAGGGTACGGTGGCCAGGTCCTCGCGGAGGCTGCCGATGCGGACGAAGCAACCGGGCACCTTCTGCAGGTAGTAGGAAAAATCCTCGCCGCCCATGCTGGGGTACGGCAAGCCCTGGACGTTGGCCGCACCGGCGGTGGCCACCGCCGCCTGCCGGGCGATGTCGGTGGCCAGCGGGTCGTTGATGATCGGCGGATAACCCTCGGTGACGGCGAGGGTGGTGGTGGCGTTGTAGAGCACCTGCATGGACTCCACCATCCGCCTGAGACCGACGATGATCGTCTGCCGCATCTGCGGATGGGTGGTGCGGATGGTGCCTTCGAGCACCGCATGCTCGGCGATGACGTTGGCGGCGGTGCCGCCTTCGATCCGGCCGACGGTGACCACGGTGGGATAGGCCGGGTTGACCTCGCGGGAAACCAGGGTCTGGATGCTCATCACCAGCAGGCTGGCGACGACGATACTGTCCACCGTCTCGTGAGGGCGGGCGGCGTGGCCGCCCTTGCCCCGGATGGTGATGTGGAAGGAGTCGGTGTAGGCGCAGATGAGGCCGGGCTCGATGCCGAATTCGCCGGGCTTGAAGTGGCGGTCGAGGTGGCCGCCGAAGATCATCCCGACGCCGTCGAGGGCGCCTTCCTCGATCATCGTCCGGGCGCCGCCGGTTTTTTCCTCGGAGGGCTGGAAGAGCAGCACCACCTTTCCCGCCAGCGCGGTCTCGCGCAGCAGGGCGGCGGCGCCCAGCAGCATCGCCATGTGGCCGTCGTGGCCGCAGGCGTGCATCATGCCGGGATGGAGCGAGGCAAAGGGCAGGTTGGTCTTTTCCGGAAGGGGCAGGGCGTCCATGTCCGCCCGCAGGGCCACCGCCGGGCCGGATTCCCTGCCCAGCCAGGCGACGATGCCGGTCTTGGCGGCGGTGCGGTGAGCGATGCCCAGCCGGTCCAGCTGGCGGCGCAGGTAGGCCGAGGTCAGGTTCTCCTCGAAACCCGGCTCCGGGATGCGGTGCAGGTCGCGGCGGATCTCCCGGAGCCAGTCGTCGAGGTGTGAGGCGGCGGTGTCACTCATGGGTGTTTACCGTCGGCGGGGATCTGCGACGGTGAATCGGTACCAGTAGGCGGCGATGATTCCGTAGACGAAGTTGAGGCCGATCACCACCACCGGCGTCATGGCGCCGAAACCCAGGCCCAGCATGCCCTTGCCCATGCCGGGCAACACCAGGAAGAGCATCATGGCGGAGGGCGGCAGGCTGAAGACACAGCCGCGCAGCACCGGCCGCTCCCGCCAGAGCGGCAGCAGCAGCAACAGCATCCACAGCCCGCCCCAGACCAGGCGCTGGTAAAGCCAGGGCGGGGTGAATTCCGGTTTCATGGCAACGCCCAGCAGACCGGTTATCCCCAGCCGGGAAAGCGCCCAGATGTTGATGCTGTCCGCCAGGCCGCCGAGGGCGCCGCCGGTAAAGGCGCCACTGATCTTTCGTACTGTTTCCATGGGACTCCCTCCCTGATACGGGTTTTCCTGTTCTGGAAAATACCGTATTTCGGCGCGGCAGGCGATTGCTAATCGCTGAAGGTGGTCTGAATCAGGAAATTCCTTGCCTCGCCCAGCCGGTTCTCCACCTTGTAGGTGCCGTCCCCGTCGTTGCGGTAGACGCCGACCTCGTTGGTCTTGGGAAGGGCGCCGACGCAGTTGGCGGTGCCGTACAGTTTGAGGGCGGTGTTGTCCGGGGTCTGCGGGGTGATGACCAGGGCGCAGCCGCCGCCGGCACCGGTGCCTTCGTTGAACCCGAGGGAGATGGTGGTCACCGCGCCGCCGTATTTGGGGACGTTGGCGCTGGTGCCGGGAGCGAGGGTCACCGACCGGGAGAAATGGCCGACGCCGCCGATGGAGAACGTCCTGCCCACCGTGCTGCGGTTGGTGGGATCGACGAGCAACCGCGATGACCCGATCTCCGGCGGCCAGACCTCGGCCGCCCCGGTCGCGTAAAGTTCGAGCAGCGCGCCCGTCCGGGTGATGCCGACGCCTTGATCCGACGTGCAGTTGACAAGGGAAACCTGGTCGCAGGACTCGTCGAGGTCATAGGCGACATTGACGTCGCTGTCGAGATTGGGCCGCGCGAACCGGGTGTTGATGAAGCTGAGCTGATGCAGCCTGCGTCCGAGAAAAACGGTGCCCGGCCCCGGCTGCTCCCCCTCCACCAGGCCGAAGTAGCAGTTGACGAAACTGACGTTGGCCGCCTGGGTGTGCGGCAGCATGGTCACGGTCGGCCGTGGCGAGGCTATGCCGGTCAGGCCGCCGGTCTCCCAGCGCACGTTCTGAAAGCTCAGATTGATCGCGTTGCCGCCCGGGGTGGTGGAACTGTCCCAGAGAAAACCGCCGTTGCCTCCCACCCATGCCTGGTAGCCGTCGAAGGTGACGTTGCTCAGGTTGGTTCCCGATGCCACCTCGATGATCGGATGGGTTTTGCTTTCCGAGCTGAGCATCAGGTTGCGGAAGACGAAATGATCGGGGCCTGGGGTGGTCTGGCCGACGGTGTCCGGGGAGATCAGGATCGGGCGGGCGCAATGGTGGCGAGATCGCTGATCTGGGTGGTGTCCCAGCCGGTGACATGCAGGCCGATGGTGCCGAGATCCCCGGCGTCGTGGGAGTTGAGCTGGATTCTTTCGATGCGCGATTCGTTGAGACCCTCGATCTTGATCAGGGTCTTGGCGTTGCCGTTGCCACCGATGACGGTAAAGTCGGAGAGCTGCACATTTTCCAGATAGCTGGCGACGGGGGAGGGGGCGAGATGCAAGCCGGCGTTGCCGCTGTCCGCGGCCGGCGGCGCGAAGATCAGATGCGAATTCCGCATGCCGCTGCCGCGAATCTGGGTCGAGGCGGTGGTGACATGGATGGTGCGGGTGACGACGAAATTGCCGTGAGGAAGCAGGACGACGGGGCGCTGAAAGGTTGGGATGGATGCGGCATGGTCGATGGCGGCCTGAATGGCGTCGGTACTGTCGGTGGCGCCGTCGCCGACCGCGCCGAAGGCGCGCACGTCCAGCCACGGCGGGCAGTCTCTGGCGTCGCAGACCCCGTCCATGTTGGTGTCTTCTCTGCCATGATCGCAGTTCTGGTCGCCGTTCAGGTCCCAGCATCCGGGGCCGACCTCGCCCTTGTCGCCCTTGAGATCGAGCCGCAGCCAGTGGGTGGCCAGCGGCGGCTCGTTGGCCCCGGTCGTCGAGGTGTGCGGCTGCAGACAGACGAAGGTCGCGTTGGCGTGGGAGACCACGTCGCACTCGCGGTAGGCGGCGCCGGCCGCCCATTGGTTCCTCCCGGTGAGAATGCAGGACGGGTCGAGCCCGGGGTAGACGCCGGCCGAAACCCTGAGGGCATACACTGCCTCGGTGAGGTCTATTTTGCCGTCACCGCTGATGTCGCCGACGGTATTGGCAGCGGCCGGCGATGCGGCGACCAGCGGCAGGAGCAGCAGGAGGCGGCGGAAGAGGTTCATGAGATGTATCGGCAATCGTGGGGTATCCTTCATGACGTTGCAGCGCAGACCTGTTTCGTAGCTGATCTGGTTCGGTTGGTTCGGGGTCGGACCGAATCAACCACCTGATAATTCAGGAAATATGTTCCAAAACAGGCTATTTTCATCCCTTAGAGCCTCATTTTCATGACTAAAATCAACGCCGTAAGATGCGACTGGCTCTCTCAAAGCGTTCGCTCCGGCTAGCAAACCTTCATGGATCTTACGCCCGATTGCTTTAACGCCAAGTCCTTCCTTAATTTTCTCAACATACTTTTTGCCGCCCACCGCAACGCTATTGCTCCACGCCGGTTGACGACAGGGCTCTGCCCTCATCGCTTCTTCTATCCAACCTGAATACACCGCGCCTAAACTTTTCTCCTCAATAGCTAGCAAATCCTTGAGCCTATCCCTTGCGATGAGTCGGTATCTGCCAGGAGGATTTTGGATTTCGCTATATCCTCCGTGCGACCATTCACTCGGATGCTGCACGACTCCTGCTCGAACCATATTCAAGTCGATATAGACAAGACACCGGGCCAGTTGTTCATCTGTATCAATTGCCGTGGCATGATACCGATCCTCCCAGAATGCGCCTTTTCGTAGTGTGCGACGGTTATACTCTTGTGCCGTTCTTCCTGCGACAAGCTGCATCGATCTGGGGATGGCTTCACGGTCTTCGCCTCCATATACCAGGAGATGAATGTGGTTTGAGGTAATCGTGAAATTCAGCACCTCAAGGCCATATCTCTTTTTCGCCTCGAAGAGCCACCGAATCCATACTTGCCGGTCCCGAGCAAAACGGAGCAAAAATTCTTTCTGGTGGCAACGATGGGTAATATGCCACGCATATCCAGGGATGAAGTATCTGTTCGCTCTCGGCACGGTGATCGTACGTTAAAATTGTTTTTTTCACCCCAAAAAGAGCCTTCTAAGGCTCAAAAACACTGCTAATTTGCTCTTTAATTATATAAAATCAATCACTTAACTAGGTCCGACCCCGACCCGCGCTCAAATGGTCCCTCGGCTCCATCAAAATAGGTCCCCAGATCGGCCTGCAGCAACCAGAGCAACAGGTCTTCTAAACCATCGCCATCCAGATCCGGGCAGTCGCCATCGATGCGCTTCGCCAATACCGACGCGCTCCCGGGAAGATCGCACAGGTAATAGGAGGCGGAGCCCAGAAGCACGAGGTATGGATCGAGTGTCTCGTTCAGCTTTGACTGTAGGTAGGAGTCGAAAAAGCGGGCGGAAAATAGCAGATTGACTTTCAGCTCTGCGAGGGAATCGGGATCTGGCTCCTCACGGTTGAAGGCGGCGGCGAGGTCACCAAGCAGGCCAATCGTGATGGTGAAGAGCTTGGCCGGATCTTGGATGATTTTGATGTGATGCTCTTCCGGAACGCCGTACTCGATCATCTTTGCCTTTGACCGAGTGACGCCCAGCAGGAGTTGGGACTTCTTTTCAGGCCTCATCCGCAGCCCTCCTGTAGAGCTCGTGGACAAGGTCCATCATGCCTTGTCCCTTGATAACCAAGAGGACAAGGCTATCACCATTAGGATGAGGGAAGACCTCCTTGGATTTCGCTGACTTGGGAATTTTTTGGCAGTCTGCCGAAGCCAATTCATCGGCGTCGAAACACTCATCAGAAATGATAGCCGCAGCGCCGTAGGTTTCCTTATAAGGCATATCTACGGGGCTTTGAAATCTCTCGATCCTTTGAGTCTGTTCAATTTCCCTTTTTTCAAAGAGCTTTTGTTTGATGAAGTTCAGCGATTCATCGATTCGAATATGATCTTTGGCAGAATCGTTGATGGCATCCTGCAGGCGGTTGATCTTAGTGGCGGAGAACTTTGTCTTGGATTCAAAGACAAACAACACGTCCTTGGTGGAGGCGTCGCCGTCTTTTTTATGAAATCGAAATCCAATGACATCGCTGCCCTTGGGCGATTCATCTCGAACAACCTTCGATGACCACCGTACTCTGGGCACCCAGTAACCGAGAAGCCATTGTAGATAATCGGAAACCAGGATTTCCCCAAAATCTCCCGCTCGGATTCCTGGACCGAGTTTGGATGTTTTGCACGGGAACTTGATATTGGCCAGATAATCCGGTCGCGGGCGTTTGCCCCGCAGGAAATCGATTTCAGCGTCCAGGCAATAATGATTGCGGAAGTGTTTCGCCCAGGCGGAGAGCACTGCCTCGTCTTTCTCATGACGGAACTCCCAGACTTCGACTTCCTTGCCGTCGGCAGTCTTCAGTCGTTCGCCGGTGTCGATGAGCCATTTAGTGTGTTCCGAAGTCCAAGGCATTCCATTTCCTGGTTTTGCGTAAGGGGCTAACGCGCGGCTGAGCCGCCGGGGGATTCCCCCGGTCGGTTCGTGCCGCTGGTTGAAACTCTGCGCCCTCGTCCACTGTCAAGGGCTGTCCCTTGTCTTTCACAATAATGACACTCCGGACACAACGTCCCCACAGTGCGTCTTTCAGGTCGTTAAAATCTTGTAGAACTCAGCACCGAGATCATCACCCTGGCAGAGAACCACAAATGGATCGACCCTTTTCGAAATGTTGTCATAGCTGAGATTGTACATAGAGACAAGTTTTTCACTACTGACATCATTAGCCACTTCTTTTGCCTTCAGGATGGATATGCACGCCGAGGCAAGATCGTCCAAAAGCATAAATAAATCACAAAGGAGCAGAACGAATTCCAGCTCCCTGTTGGGGTTATTCAGGGACCTGTTCAGGATCAAAGCACGCTTAATGGCGTCAACGGCCTCATTGTAGTCACCTCTCTGCCGGTAGACCATCGCTAGTTCAAAGAAAGCTGTGCTTTCCCCTTCTACGTTATCGATGCGGTTACAGACCTTGATGTCCTTCTGCAAGTACTCAATAGCTTCTTCTAGCCGCCCCGAATTTCTGAAAGAGACACCGAGATTACCGAGCGCATACGACTGAGCCCGCTTGTCGTCAATTACATTTGCGAGCTCTAGTGCCTTCAAGGCTGACTCTATGGCATCGCCATACTTTTCAGCTTCATTGAAGACATAAGCCAGATTCCCGAGAACGACCGTTTGCCAAAATGTATCTTTGATCTCGCCTGCAAGGTCGAGGCTCTTGCGGTAGCAACACACGGAGGCATCAATGTCGCCGATGTTTCTGTAGGCGACGCCGAGCAAGTTATAGGCGACCACGAGGTCTGATTTTTTTGCCGCTACCACTGGCTCCTTGTTTCTTGGCGCTGGAAGTAGCTGGGAGTAGATTTCAATGATGTCCCTGTAGCGTCCCCATTTCACCAGAGATCTTCTCACGCTTTCGCCACATACTATGCCTCCAGCAGTAGCCAGGTCACCAGCTTTACAGATGTACTTGAACGCCAGCAGCAGTTCATGTATATCTCCGAATCGCTGCCATTGGGAACTTTCTTTCACCGGCAGGGACATAAAGAAGCTGTAGGCCCTCCTGTAGGTGTCGCGGAGTCTATTTGCGTCGGCTGACAAAAGCTTAAACGCAAATTCATGAACTACGGGATGGTAAAGATAGCTCTGCTGCGGGGGAGAATACGATAACAAGCCTCTCCTGCAGAGTGATCTTACAAGAACCTCTTTCAGGGAATAAGAGGGGACATCGGTCGATAGTGCCTGGATGCTTTCCAATGTAATCGGATACTCGTCCGGATTGTACACCGAGATCCTAGCGAAACATTCTTTCTCCTCGTTGCTGAGGCGCAGGATCGTTTCATATGCCAACTTTTCAATATCTAGAGTAAGCAACCTGCTTCTGTTTTTGAGAAAGGCTGCAACATTACCTTTATATACCGGATCTTCGACTATCAATGATGCAACCAACTCCAGTAATTTTGGATGGCCGTCATAAGCCATACTCAACTTCAACAGTTCTCTCTGTGTGCTAGATAGCTGGTACTGCTTAAGAAGTTCCACTGATGCATCACCATGTAGCCCCCCCAGCTCAACGGTGTGGCACTTGAGAGCAGGCAACTCGATGATTCTTTCTCTGCTCGTTACAATGAGCCTGGAGTTAAGGCAGTCACGGACTACAGTAGTCAGGAAGTGGCGGTAATCGTGGTGTTGGGGAGAGAAGTATCCGGTATTGTCGGCGGAGCTAGCTGTCAAGATAGATTCGACGTTGTCTATGACTACTACAGCATGGATTTCATTCAGAATTTTCAGCACGATGTCCGTCTTCTGCAGACAATCGTACTCCGACTGAGACGTAATTGCAGTACCGCCTGACAGTTTGGTTATAAGAGAATCAACAAATTTATGGAAGGATTGCGGTGTGTTACTGATGGGATCCAGCCGTAATGATTCCCATACCGCCATTGTGTAGCTCGATCTTCGCGAACGTAAATCGGCAACAGCTTTGGTAGCGAGTGCCGTTTTGCCAATCCCGGCCATTCCATAGATGCAAATAGCTGTTTCGGATGAAGCATCAGTTTTAGGAGCCTTGGTCAGTACTGACAGTATTTCCTTAAGTTGCGGCTTCCTGCCAAAGTAGGGGCCCAGTTGCGGCATGTTATCAGGGAGTGCAAAGGCGTGTTTTAATCTGCTGGGCACACCAGGTACTCTTGAATTGGAAGAGGCAGCGGACTCTTTCAGCGATTTCGACAAGTCACCGATTCTGACTTCCAAAGTGCGAAAACCGGCTTCTACAAAAGGGTTCCAAGTCGGATCGAATGCTTTCCAAGCTGTATCGTACTTGGCAGCCTCGTCCTCAATATCGTCCCAACCCCACACAGCAACTCGAATGGGAGTAGCGGACGTGGATAGTTCACGGGTGAGACTTCTTGCGACTTCCTGGATTTTCGCGTCTCGAGGAGCAGTCGTAACCAGAATGAATTCGCTGATGCTGGGCGTAAAGCCGAGGGCCTTTTTCACCTCCCTCCTAAGTTCTTTCTCAGTTACCGGCTTTTCAGATTTTTTCTTACACTGCACCCCAACTAAATGTTCTTCATGTCTGTACCCATAAACATCAACGCCATTCTGCTTCTGGCCGGACCTGCCATTTTGTTGCGTCGCAGGATCTCCCAGCAGACACTCGAAAAGTTGATGGACCTTGTTCTCAAAATCCTGCCAGTTTTTCGGTTTTGGTAACGATGTACTGGATAATGACATAGTTTGCTTCGGTATCCTCTGATCCCATAGCGTCTTCGCGGGCAGTTGGGTTCAACGAGTAGGTTCACTGGTTGAAATGGAGCGCAGCGGAATTGCAATCCATGTGTACCGTTTGTTATGCTTCCAACCCGTCATCTCTATTACGGCCCTGTGTAGTATGGGATCAGGCTTGGGGCATCCGGTTCACCCGCCATCCGACGCTCACAGAAGCCCGGCAGCGGATCGCAGGGAACAACTAAGTCCGAGTCGATCAGCAGGAACTGCAGCCTACGCCCGCCTTGCTTCTTTGCAAGACGATAGATCTCAGCGTATAGCGATTGCACCAGCACGGGATTCTCATCCTCGCTGATGTTCTTGGTCGGGCTATCGATGATCAATACGCTGGGAACAGGCATTTCGCGCTCCAGCGCGACCGCGTGAATGGCGAGCGCATAACAGACGTTGAACAGAGTCTTCTTCCCGCCGCTTCCCGTATCCCAGAAAGACCACTCTAGGTCACCATGAACAACCATTGGCTTCCAGTTCCGGGGGTCGATGACAACCTCGTCATTCTCTGACACTCCTGGAAAGGAAACCGAGAGCATGACCCGCTTGAACTCCGCAGCAACTGCCGCGACGTTCGCGTCTGCAGCGCGCAAGCGATTCCGCTCTTCAGCGAAAGATGTCCGCAACCGATCGATGCGGCCCTGCAAGCCGCCAGCTTCTTCTTCTAGCGCATTGATCGCTTGGGGCATCTGTTGCAGCCGCTGGAGAGACTGGATTCGCTCCACTAGCGTAGCACTCTCCCTCTCGACGCCTCGGATACTCTCTACAAAAGCGGAATCGTATCGGGCGAGCTCCTCTTGCAACTGCCTGTCAAGTGAAGATTTTCGCTCCTGCGCCTGTGCCAATTGCCTCTCCATGCGTTTGGACTCACGCTCCCGCCGCATAATGGAATCAGCAATCTGATCTATTCGCTCGTTGAGGTCTCGTCGCAGAGCTTCCAGTCCCATGGAGTTAGAAATGGCATCATCACCTTGAGTACTACCACACAGGCGACAGCACTTGTCTTTGTGGGGACGATCCGATACATCGGTGCCGCATTCTGGGCAGCGTTGATAGCGAACCCCTCCGAGTAGTTTCCCTGCTTGGTAAGCCCGCTCGGACTTCGTCTTCGCGGTGATGAATTCGGCTCTAAGAGACCTCTGCTCGGCAATCGACTCTGCTGATTCAGCAATGGCTTGGCGGATGTTCTCAAGTTCTGTGCTCAAACTCCGCAGCTCATCGCGTAGGACGTCCGTCGGGTGGATTTGTTCCGAACGAGCACGTTCTAGTTCGACGCGTCTTTGCTGGACTCCTGAAAGTTCCTCTTTGGCGGTTTGAAGTTGATTAACCAAATCTATTTCGGATCCAAGTTCGAAGCGAGTCATGAAAAAGCGGATTTGTTTTACGGCCTCACGTTTTGTTCGCTGTTCATCCATTACCCCCATTAGCGCAGCTTCGAGCTGGCTCAGCCGCTCAGAATGCAGGCCGGTAAAGAACCGCATGGCGTCCTGGCTCTTACGACCGCGAAACGGGTCTTCAAGGCGGAAGAACGAAGAATCCAAGTGCGCCTGATCAAGGTAGCAATACCATAAGAGGTCGCGAATACTGAGACGAATCAGCGGGGACTCTGGATCGCGACTTCGCTTGCGTACCTTTATCGGCTCAACTCCACATAGGTGAAAAATCAAGTCACTCAAATTGTATACTTCTGCATTGTATACTTCTGCATCGAGCAATGGTTCCGCATGCGGACTGAGTGGAGCATTGACGGACCCTGCGTCATCATCCGGCCCAGACCATGTTACTCGTACACTCTGGGTGTCATCGGCCGCCCTCTCGATCGTGCAATCATAATTCCCGGCGACAAGCGACAACTCAACCGCTACAAACTCTTGCTGGATGGCAGGTGTGCGCTCTAGGTCGCCACCGAGGCAGTAGTCCACTAGCCGGGCTACGGTAGACTTACCTGTGCTGACCGGGCCATGTAGGAATGTCACAGTCTCGGAGAAGTCGATACACTCGGTGGTCTTCCGAGTGCGGACGATAAGATGTTGAAGTTGGAGTTTCATGTGGATATGAGGGAATTGGATCGCAGAGAAATAATCTCGGGGAACGTGTCATAGATAAACCGCATAAGGTTGGTTGCGGTTAGATCAAAGTGTCTTTTGAGTAACTTTGCTCGTCTTGCATATTGCTCGAACAACTCATCTGCAGCAAGTATCCGCGCTCGCTCTCGGCCCAGCTCTGTGGCAGCAATGACGACCTTGCGACCTTCGATGGTTATGGATGAGAGCCCCTTCGCTACGAGAATGTTCAGCAACTCACGATAACGGTGATCCCATGGGCCAAACCTGTATCGAACCATCTCCGACTCCACACTGTGGCGTTCATGGTCCTCAACTTGGACCTCACGGGTAGAGCGTCTCTTGGCTTCGAGAGCTCGCTCAAGCATGACGGGGTAGCGCAACAGGAAGTCGAGCTTGGCAAGCTTCGTCAGTCCTTCAATTGCGCCGTCTTGGCCATCCTCCGCAAATGCGTCAAGCAGAATTAGGAGTCGTGCTGTATGCAATTCTGGCACTTGATCTAGATCCGCTACCGTCTGTACAAAATCCATCATTCATCCTCCCACGGTCTGGCGAGGCTCCACTGGACTTTGCACTCGGAGGTTAGGGAGTATGCAAATCCCTCAAGATGTTCATTGCTACAATCGTATAGATTGCTCCCTTCCGTCCGTCGTTGTTGGAACCGAGAACGTATTTCGGAGAGCATTTTGATGCCAAATGGATCGCCATCACGTTTCGAGGCCTCAAAGGCTCTCGCGGCATCGCTAAGTACAAGTGACCGCATATGGCTGTATTGCTGAAGCCCCTGTACGCGACCATACTTTTTGGTCCAAACAATGCCTAAGTAGTCAGCCTTATCCCGGAGGTCCTCAGCTGAATTGCGAGAAACACACGAGAACCCGCCCGCATCTAGTTTTTGGTGGAGGAGAGCCGTCACGCCAGTGCCGGGTTCCACAAACGCCTCAGGATTGCTGACCAGTGCTTCTGCCTCACTCAAGCCGCGCTCTAGGAGATTGAGGACACGTAATCGATCAAACCGTTTACCCGCGAGTCGTGCAGCAAGCTCCCTCCCCGCAGGATCGAATGTAGCTGGGAGATATGCAGGCAAGACATCTTGATGGGCGAGGGAGGATGCTTGCCCGCATTCTGACGCTAGACTGCGTGCTGCCCGAACAACCGAGGCGTGAGTGCAATCCGCTGCACGAGGCCAGACTAACGAGAGCGTGTCTACCAGTCGCATCTCAATGTCACGAAGCTTTGGCAGCTCGTCGATGGCACTGGCTTTCGACAGTGCGACAAATGCCACCTCGGTGGTACAACCAGCCTCGCTGGAAACTCGAGTCAGAAATTTTGCGACGCTGCCGGAGAGATCACTCACTGAGATTGCAGTCCTTATCTCACTGAGAACATAGCGTAGGTCCATCCCGTTTCCAGCGGTGTGAAGGGGATGATTCGTGAGGAAGCGGTAGGCACGAAACCTATCTGGGAACTTGGCTTCGAGTTTTGCGAACCGAGCAAAAGATCCCCTTACAGCGTCATCACTTGTCTTCCAAACCTCCTGATCCGACGCGCGCGTCTTTATCTGTAGCCCTGAAAATGTTCCATCTATGTACTTCATGAGCACATCTTCATGATGCTCGCAGAACACTTCTGCGACGTCCTCTGTCTCATCCATTAGAGAGCAGCACAAGATGGCCGCGTACGTCCATTGGTAGCGATAACGGCGTGCGGTGTCATCTCCAGGGTCACCAGTCGCGGCAACTGTATCAGGGCCTGGTACGACGGAATCAGTCATGGGTATTCCAGCGATCTGTTGCACGCGAAACTGTGGTCAACATATCTTCATAGTCCATCTGTTATTAGATTTGGGTTAGTGGCATAACAAGTTATTAGGCAGTTTCCGTATAACTCCGCAAACCGTCCCCCGGCGAAAACCGGATTGACAAAAAACATGGGAAAATGTACCGGTTCGCTAACGGTATAACACCACGAAACGGATAATTGGCTATAAACTGCATAACCCCGGGATGATCGGCTGGCCGCCGAGTTGTCCGCAATCTGTATCATCCCCGACTTTTTTTCTCTCAATCGCGCACATCTCCCGCAGCACCTTGGTGAACTGAAACGATCCACGGCTCATACCGGCTGCCGTAGGCGAGTTCCACGCGGTAACCTTGGCCGTCGTTCCCCTTTGCCCTGCCTTTGCCGCCCATGGTGGCGAACGCCTGCCGATGGGCGAGGGGAACATGGATATCCTCGACGCTCAGCCGGGTGATGGCGCCCCGGGACGGCTCCTTTTGCCCGGGGAAACGATAGCCCGGCGTCACCAGCCCCCGACAGACGATAAAACGGTTGCGGTCCTGGTAGTCCTGCCGGAGTCTGCCGGGCTCGAGGCCGGCATCGATGGCGAAGAGACGGGAATCGGTACGCCGTTCCCGCTCAAGCCGCTGTTGTGCCCGCTCGAAATCGGCGGCCCGCCGTTTGTCCTCCGGGTCCGCCCGGAAAAGGTTTTCCGCCCCGGCCAGGGCCTTTTCCGCCCGCGCCACCGCCGCGGCGTACGCCTCGCCGTCGTGTTCGAGGACCACGAAGACTTCCCTGGAGAGGGGGCGCTTCCAGGAAAACCGGTCATCCTCCCTGCCGTCGTATCCATCGGGACGGAAACCCAGCTCCGCCAGTTTGCCGGCATCCAGCCAGGCTGGCTGTCTTCTGCCCGGGTAACCCTGATCGTCCTTCTCCGCTGGCAGGGTCCGCCAGTCGAGCCGCAGGGCGAGGCCGCTGTTTTCCTGCCGCATGCGGGCACGGGCGGACGGCAGCCGCAGCTCCCGCTGCGAAAGGCTGACCAGGGCCGTGGGGGCGCCCTGCCGGTTTGCCCATACGCCGGCCAGCACCACCGCGTTGGTCAGGGCGACGACAAGAAAGGCGAGGAGGTAGAGCCGGCGGGGGGAGAGGTTTCTATGCATGCGCCGCCCCCGCCGCCTTGCCGCCTTTACCCTGGCGGAGCCGCTTGAAGACCAGCAGCATCAGGATGGCGGTGAGGCCGATGATCAGGAAGAAGAGGTACTTCGGCATCCAGGCCCACCACCAGTCGTAGAACTTGGTGTACAGGAAGACGGTGAAGAAGACGTTGCCGGTGGTGACCGTCTCCGGCCAGTTGTGGCGGATGCCGAGCCAGACGGCAAGGCCGCTGCCGGCGAAGCCGGCGAGCTGATAGCCGGCCTCCACCGCGTCTTTGCCGAGATGCAGGTAGCTGATCGCCCCCCAGTTGGAGAGGATCAGGACCGGCAGGAAAAAAAGCAGCATGGCGAAGACGCGGTAGGTTGCGGGAAAACCGGAATAGCCGCGGTGCGGCGGCAGGGAAACCAGGAAGAGCAGCAGGGCGGCCGGAAAGAAGTTCTCCGGCCGTTCGCCGAAATGGAGCCAGTAGCAGCCGCTCCAGGTTCCGGCCCGGGCGGAGAGGAAGGCGGCGAGGCAGAGGATCCCCGCAGCCAGCAGGAGCCGCGCGTCAGCGGCGTAGGCGAGAAGCAGGGCGAAGGCCGCCCAGATCAGCAAGGCATTGGGCGTGGGGGCGATGTTGAAGATCTGCCCCAGCATGGAGAGGTCGAGGACGAAACAGGCGAGGGTCACCAGCCCCAGGAGCTTGGAAAAGTAGCCGGTGCTTTCCCGCTGCGAGACCAGCATGGTGGCGGCGAGCCCGAGCAAAGGCGCGCCGATGAGGACGACGATCTGGAAGGTGGTGGGGAATCGCCCCCAGAACTGGTGGAAAAGGAAGAAGACGCTGGCCGCGAGCCCGAGGGCGCCGAGAAAGGAGGTGATCCTCATCCCGAGACTGAGCTGCTTTTCGCGCCCGGTGGTATCGATGTCGAAGGCCGCCGAGAGGCGGGCGAGGAGTTGTCGGTGGTAGTCGTCGATGGCGGCGAGCTGGCTGTCGGAAAGGGATACGACCCGTTCGCGGCCAAGGAGTGCCAGCTCGGCCCGGAAATGACCGATCCGGTCGGCGCGCTGCTGGGCGTCTGCTTTCGATTGTTCCTGCATCTTCCGCCTGTGGTGCGGGGTCGTTCCGCATTCTGGTCCTGAAGGTGAAGCCTGGCAAGACTATCCGGCGGAAACGGTCCCATGTCAAGCGATAATTGTCAGGGAGATATCTTCTCCTTGTCCTGTTGATTTCTGCTGGAGCGATGGCGCTTCCCCACGACTCCCCTCAACCCTGCGGGTCGACCCTCTCCAGCACCTCGACCCAGTAGGGCGTGCGCGGCTGCAGCCCCGAGGGGTTGTTCCAATCCATCAGGCTGGCGTCGCCGAAGATCTGCACCAGCCCCACTCTCCTGTAGTGTTGCCTGCTGTACGTATCGAACCACTGGAGGACGGTGGTGTCGGATTGCGGCCCCTGCAGCCAGGAGAACTGCACCCGCACGAAGAGCATGATCTTCGGCCGCGCCGCCTCCAGCTGGCGGATCATGTCCTGTTGCATGGCGCTCGCGTAGCGGTGCTGTTCCATCAGCGGGTACATGTAGACGTACGGGGTGGCGGAGCGGCGTTTGGCGTAGAAGAAGATCTGCGGTTCGGAACCGAGAATGGCGACGGTGTCCGCCGGCGTGGTCCGTTCGGCGATGATCCGCCCTATTTCCAGGGATTCCTGGAAGGGATTGGGCCAGTACACCTCCCGGCTCGCCTCATCCATCGGCAGGGTGAAGAGAAAGGCGCGCTGGGCGTAGAGGGCGCTGCCGCCGGCAAGGGCGAACAGGAGGGCGAGGGCCGCCGAGGCCAGTACCGGATAGGCCCCGGCGAGTCCGGCGCGGAGCCGGTCGGCGGCGACAGCGGCGAAAAGCGCCGCCGCCGGCAGCAGGAAGAGGAAGTAGTGGGGGCGGAAATAGAAACCAGGGCAGACCGCGAGGAAGGAGAAGAGGAAGAAGGCGGGTGGGAGCAGTCGGCCGCGCCTGCTCTCGCCGCCGGCGGCGAGGCCGCCCAGGGCGAGCAGCCAGATGAACGGGGCCGCGCCGCCGATGGTGACTATCCGGTCCTTGAACTCGAACCAGGCGTCGCTTGCGGAGAGGATCCCCGAATAGGCGCGGGCGTAGGAGACGGTCCAGAACCAGAAGGCGTCCAGGCCGCCGCCGGCGGCGAGTGCCGCCAGGGTGACGAGATAGGGGAGGATGCCGCCCGCGGTCAGGGCGGCGAGGTTGCGCAGGCGGCGACCACGTGGCTCCCTTTCCAGCAGGACGATGATCGCGCCCAGCAGGCAGAAGGCAGCGCCGTGCTGCTTGACGAGAAAGCCGCAGCCAAGCAGCAGGCCGGCGGCAAAAGCCCTGCCGCCGGTGATGGCCCGGCCGGCCGGCGGCAGGAGCGCCAGAATCCCGGCAAGGGCGAAGACGAGGACGAAATGCTCGGCATTGGCGAACACCCCCTGCACCTCGGGCAGTACGGCGAGCACCGCGAAGAAGAGGGCGGCGCCGATGCCGGTGCTGCGGTTGTACAGCCGCGCGCCGATGGCGTAGAGCAGGCCGGCGGCGGCAACGTTGGCGATCAGCAGTCCCAGGTGGACGGCGCGCAGGCTTTCGCCGAACACGGTGAAGATGGAGGCGTACACCGCGAAGATGCCGGGCAGCTTCATGGTGTGCAGGTGCAGATAGGGGAGAAGCCCCTGCAGGAGCAGCTGGCCGCCGTAGGCGTACTCGCCTTCGTCCCGTTCCATGGGCACCGCCAGCAACCGCACCCGCGCCCAGTAGACCAAGAGGAGCAGGAGAAGGGCGGCGAGCGCGGGAAGGAGGGCGGCTTTGGCGGTGCGGTTGTTCTGTTCCATGCTATGTCGATGGGCGTCTGCGGAAGATGATCAGCGGCGGCCCCTCGGTGGGGCTGGCGAACAGGTGCTCGTCCGGGGACTCGCGGTTCTCGAAGGGGACGTCCGGGCCGGGGAGCACGATCCGTTCGTAGTTGTGCCAGTCGGAGGTGCGGGCGAGGAAATCCCGCACCTCCGCGTCCTTGTCGCTGATCAGGTGCTGGCGGATGACGATCCAGTCGGCGTTTCTGGCCGGGGCCAGGTCCTCGCCGGTGAGGCCGCCCACCACCCTGAGGCCGGTGTAGAACTTCACCGGCATGTCGCCGTAGGTGATCGCCACCACGTCGGTGGGGCTGGCATTGGCCTTGAGGTGATCGACGATCCGTTCCACCGGGCCGGTGTAGTCGTGGGTCAGTTCGTGGAAATAGGGCAACAGCGGCTGGCGCGAAAGGAGATAGAGGGCGAGCGCGCCGGTTACCAGCGGGTGCAGCTGCCAGGCCAGGCGGAGGACGACGCCGGCAATGAGGGCATAGAGGGGCAAGAGCGGCGACAGGTAGCGGAAAAAGGGCGCCGGCGCGCTGGCGCAGAGGGCAACGAGGGTGAAGACGATGAACAGCAGCGGTGTCAGAAGATGCGGCGACAGGGTGCAGCCGCCATCCCGGCCGCGCGGCGGCCGGCAGCGAAAGACGAGGCCGATTCCGACGGCGAGGGCCGCGCCGAGAAAGGGCAGGGGCAGGGCGTGCGCGGCGGAGTCGCGGGCAAAGCCGGTGAGCCGCCAGAGGAAGAGCTGCGGGTCGAGGAAAGAGGCGGAGTAGGCCTGGCCGTACTTCATGCCGGAAAGCCAGATGAGCCAGGGTGCGTTGATCCCGATCACCACGCCGGTGACCAGCAGCATCCGCAGCAAACGGTCCCGGTGGAGCAGCAGGGTCTGCAAACCGACCGCGGCAAGCAGCGAGGCGACGTAGAGGTAGTGGCAGTGGAAGAGGGCGACGGCGCCGGTGGCGAAGATCGTCTCCCCCCACCGCCTGCCGGTGACGATCCGGAGAAAGCCGTAGAGGGCGAGGAGGGCGAAGAAGGCGGTCATGCTGTAGTAGCGGCACTGGCGGGCGAGCAGCAGCCAGGGGATGCTGACGCAGAGGACCAGGGTGGTGAACATGGCGGTTTTACCGTCGCCGGTGGCCTCCCGGACGTAGCGGTGGAGGAGGAAGAGGGTTGCCATGCCGAAGAGGGCGAAGGGCAGCCGGGCGACGAAGGTCGATTCGCCGAAGAGCTGGAAAAAGAGGGCGAGGACGTAGAAGGGCAGCCAGGTCTGCCACTTGTAGACGAAATTTTCGCCGTATTCGGCGCCGCGTTCCTGGGAGAAGAAGTTGACGCCGTCGGTGCCGTAGGGGATGCCCCGGGCGAGGACGGTCTTGGCGATGAGCGCGGTCTGGGCCTCGTCCTGCCAGAGGAGGATGTTGCCCAGGTTGCCCAGGTACAGCCAGCAGGCGGCAAGGAACACCAGGGTGAGGACGAACCGCTCGCGGAGCCGTGATGTGGGGGAGGGTGTGGCGTGCATGGCCGGATCAGAAGAACCAGTCGGGGGTGACGTTCCGGAGGAACCAGGGGAATTCCATGGCGATGAAGAAGGCGATGAGCGGCAGGGCGGTCAGCCAGCCCCGGAGTGTGCCTGCCCTGGGGGTGAGATAGTGGGCGGCGGTCAGCAGGAAGGGGACCAGGACCGGGAAGAGATAGCGGCCCTGGAGGGCGAGATCGATGATGCCCGGCCCCAGGTAGGTCCGGTAGTTGACCAGCTGCATGACGATGAGGGTATAGCCGCCGGCGACGCCGAGCAGAAGCGGCGCCGTGGTCCGGAGGTCGGCCGCGGTGAAGCGGCGCAGACAGCAGGCCAGCGCCAGCAGGAAGATCAGGGAGTAGAGGGCGAGTTCGCGGTCGCTGCGGAACAGGTTCTTGTGGGCCATGATGCCGAAGATCTTGTCGCCCATCAGTTCGGTCCAGACAAAGGCGTAATGGAAGCGGTCGAGACGTGGCTCCGGCCCCTCGGTTTTCTGGCGCAGGGCATCCTGCAGCAGGTAGAGGGCGCCCTGACGGTCGCCCTCGTGTTTGATCAGCGCGGTCATCCGTACCGCCTCGGTGTAGCTGATCGCCCCGGAACGGAACTGGTTGGCGATATAGTCGCGGGCGAAGATCCGGTACTGGAGGGCTGCCTCGAGGCCGACCACCCGGTCCATCTGCGGCTGCAGGGCGGAGTAGCGCACCAGGTTGCCGAGGTACAGCTTGACGTTCAGCGCGCCGCTGACGAGCAGCAGCGCCAGAAGCGCCAGCGCGAGAGGGCGGCGCTGGGTGAAAAGCCCGGCGAACCCCTTGCCGAAGCCGCTCAGATTGCGCCATTCCAGGGCGAGGAGCCCGGCCAGCACCAGAAAGGCGAAGGGCAGGAAGGCGAGCTTGGTGAGGCCGCCGAGGAAGAGTCCGGCCAGGCAGAGCAGCAGGAGATGGGGATTCCGTTCCAGGCGGAAGCGGACCGCGTAGTAGATCGCCATGGCGGCCAACATGTTGGTCAGGTTGTCGTAACTGACGCTGGCGGAAAGAAAGGTGAACATCAGGGTGTTGGTGAGCATGGCGAGAAATAGCAGCCGCGCCGCGCCATGGTCCATCACCGTCCGGGCGAGATGCCAACCGAAGTGCAGGGTGGCGAGTGCGATGACGATGTTGCAGAAACGGAGGAAGATAAGATCGTCCAGCGGCGTGACGTTCAGGGCGAGCAGCTTGCCCATCAGCCAGAAGTAGAGGGTGGGCACCGTGGTGATCAGGCCGTACTGGTAGGAGGCGGGCGAGTCGGCGGGCGGCAGCAGGGAGTGGGAAAAGAGCCGGCTGATGCCGAACCAGGTCACTTCGTCCGGGAAGATGTCCGGACCGATCCGGATGGCGAACCAGCAGAGCTTGAAAAGAAAATAGAGGAGCAGCGCTCCGGTCGCCGCCAGCTCCGCCGGTCCGATTTCCTTGTTTGTCGCGGTATGGTCGCCCATTCCCCCTCCCCGGTCATGGAGACAAAGTGGTGATGATACAGGGGGGGGCAGACGGTGTCAACAGCGCAGGCACGTCGGCCGGGACCAGGGCGCCACTCCAGCCGCTGGCCCTTCCCGGCCTGCCGCCCTTGCGTCCCCGGGGAACGTGATGCGGGCTTGCGGGGCCGTTCCGGATTGCTTCGTCGCTGCGCTTCTCGCATATATGACGCAGGAGGGAGTGACCTTCGGCGTCATCGCGAGCGCAGCGTGGCGATCCAGTCCGCGCTACGGTTACACCCATCCGGTGCGCGCCGTCCATGGCCAACTTGGTCGATCAGGGGGGCGGGCGCCGGCGATGGAGGAACCCGCCGGGTTTGGCGATTACGATTACGACAACGACAACGAGAAAAAAGGTGGATGCCGCCCATGCCGATGGCAGCCTGACGGCTCCGACTGGATTGCTTCGTCGCTGCGCTTCTCGCAAAGACGAGGAGGGAGAGACCGCGCCGGGGGAGCATCGCGAGCGCAGCGTGGCGGTCCAGTCCGCGCTACGGTTTCACCCATCCGGTGCGCGCCGCCCATGGCCAACTTGGTCGATCAGGGGGGGGCGGGCGCCGGCGATGGGGGGAACCGGCTTGGTTTGGCGATTACGATTACGACAACGACAACGACAACGAGAAAAAAGGTGGATGCCGCCGGTGAGGCCGATGGCAGCCTGATGGTTCCGACTGGATTGCTTCGTCGCTGCGCTTCTCGCAAAGACGAGGAGGGAGAGACCGCTCCGGGGGGTCATCGCGAGCGCAGCGTGGCGATCCAGTCCGCGCTACGGTTTCACCCATCCGGTGCGCGCCGTCCATGGCCAACTTGGTCGATCAGGGGGGTCGGGCGCCGGCGATGGGGGATCCGGCCGGGTTTGGCGATTACGATTACGACAACGACAACGACAACGACAACGAGAAAAAAAGCGGCTGCCGGCGATGCCGATGGCAGTCTGACGGCTTCGACTGGATTGCTTCGTCGCTGCGCTTCTCGCAAAGACGAGGAGGGAGAGACCGCCCCGGGGGGCATCGCGAGCGCAGCGTGGCGATCCAGTCTTCGCCGCTGCGACAGTCATCCCCTTGTCATCCATCCGAGTATGCGGGCCCATGGTTCTGTCAGAAAGCACCCGGGCGTGATGCGGGTTTGCGGGGGCAGTGGGTCAGTCGATGACGAAGCCGGCGTAGCCCACCACCTGCCGGGTGTCGCCGCTGGCCTCGCCGCTGTCGCCGTAGCGGACCAGGGTGGCGCGGCCGGCGCCCATGGCGAGGGCCGCCGCCAGGGCGATGGTGGCCGGGATGATGCCGCACATGCTGATCCGCTGGCTGAGAACGGTACGATAGAGGCCGGCGGGGTCCATGGCAACGATCCGTTCCATGGCCAGCCGATCCTTGGCGCCGGCGGCGCTGCGGGATTCGTAGTGGGTCATGTCCGAACTGGCCAGCAACAGGGTGTCGCTGCCGGCAAGGGCCTTCCCGATACAGGCGCCGAGATCGAGACAGTCGTCGAGGCAGAGGTGGGAGAGGACGACGGGAACGATGCGGACATCCGGCCGCAGGTACTGGAGAAAGGGTACCTGCACCTCCAGGGAGTGTTCCCGGCGGTGGGCGGACTCGTCCTCGGCGAGCAGCGGGCAGGAGGCCAGCAGTCCGGTGGCGGTTTCCTCGTCGATGGTCACCTCGCCCATGGGCATCAGCCAGGCGCCGCGGGCCATGACCGCGGCCGGACTGCCGATGCCGTGGTGGTTGGGGCCGAGGATCACCACCGTCGCCGGAATACGCACCGCGCCGATGGTCTCGCCGGCGATGGCGCCGGAGTAGATGTAGCCGGCGTGGGGGGAGACGAGGGCCCGCGCCGCCGGCCGCGCCTCGTTGTCCGGCCCGGGCGGGATGAGGGTCTGCAGCTGTTTCCGGAGGGCGGCCCCGTCGCCGGGGTAGAACTGGTGGGCCACGGCTGGGGTGCGAAGCATATCGACCTCCTTCGGATGGGTTGCTGCCGGCGTTCAGCCCGGACCGGCCGGGACGTGGCTATTCGCTGCCGGCGATGTCCCAGGTGGTGCCGGCCGGTCCGTCCTTCAGCTCGATGCCCTTGCCCAGCAGGATGTCGCGGATCTCGTCGGCCCGCTGCCAGTTCCTGTCGCGGCGGGCGGCGGTACGTTCGGCGATCAGCCGTTCGATATCGGCGCGGCCGATGTCGAGACCCTGGAGGAACCGCTCCCGCTTGCGTTCCAGGTAAGTGGCGGGGGCTTCCCGCAGGAGCCCCATCACCGCCGCCGCCTGCCGCAGGCCGGCGAGTCCGTCGCGGAGCAGTTGCACGTCCGCTGCGGCGGCGTTTTTCGGCAGCGCCTGGCGGATGCGGTTCAGGGTCTTGGCGACCTCGAAGATCTGGCCCAGGGCCTGGGCGGTGTTGAAGTCGTTGTCCATCGCGGCCCGGAAGCGCTCGTCGAAGCCGGCCAGGTGCGCCCGGTCGCCATCGGCCACCACCGATTTTGCTCCCTCTCTGCCTTCGGGCAGCAGTTCGATGGCGGCGGCGCACTGGTAGAGGCGGTCGAGGCCGCTCTCCGCGTCCTTCATCGCCGTCTCGCTGAAGTCGAGGGGATTGCGGTAATGGGTGGCGAAGACGAAGCAGCGCAGCACCTCGGGCTGGTAGTGGTCGAGCACGTCGCGGATGGTGAGGAAGTTGCCCAGCGATTTGGACATCTTCTCGTCGCGGATGGTGACGAAGCCGTGATGGATCCAGTGGCGGGCGAAGGGCACGCCGTTGGCACCCTCGCTCTGGGCGATCTCGTTTTCGTGGTGGGGGAAGATGAGGTCCTTGCCGCCGCCGTGGATATCGAAGGTGGCGCCGAGGAGTTTCCCGCTCATCGCCGAGCATTCGATGTGCCAGCCCGGCCTGCCCGGCCCCCAGGGGCTGTCCCAGGTGGGTTCGCCGGGTTTGCTGCCCTTCCACAGGGCGAAATCCATGGGGTTGGTCTTCATCTCGTTGATGGAGACCCGGGCGCCGGCCTGCATGTCGGTGAGGCTGCGGCCGGAAAGCTTGCCGTACTCCTTGAATTTTTCGACGGAATAATATACATCTCCACCCGCCTGGTAGGCGTAGCCCTTGGCGATCAGCCGTTCGATGGTGGCGATGATCTCCGGCAGATGCTCGGTGGCGCGCGGCTCGGCGTCCGGGCGCAGGGTGCCGAGCCGTTCCATGTCCTCGAGAAAGGCGGTGATGAACCGTTCCGCCAGCTCCTCGCTGCTGGTGCCCTGTTCGTTGGCGCGGTTGATGATCTTGTCGTCGATGTCGGTGAAGTTGCGGACGAAGGTCACCTTGTAGCCGGCGTAGCGGAGGTAGCGGACGATCATGTCGAAGACCAGCGCCGAGCGGGCGTGGCCGATGTGGCAGTAGTCGTAGGCGGTGATGCCGCAGACGTACAGACGGACATGGTTGTCTTCGAGGGGCTGAAAGGGCACCTTGGCGTTGGCGCCGGTATCGAAAATCTGGATGGGCATGGAATCGTCCGGTGCGTGGAGGAAAAAAACCGCCGCAGGCGGCGGTTTGGTTGCGGTTGCGGTTTCGACCGCCATCATAGCCGTTTCGCCCGGGCAAGGCAAGACGCATAATGGTTGAAACCGGCGGGGCGGATGTGCGTCGCTGTCGATTATATTTCATAAATTCGAGGTGTTGCGTATGGATAGCTCTCCCGTGCCGTTCCTGGCCATGACCCTGGCCAACGGTCTGGAACTGACGGTTACCGACCGGTCCCGGCCTCTCGCCGGCGACCGGTGGCTGGTCCGTCTGGCCTGTGAACTCCGCCTGCCGCCGGACAAGACCGGGGCGCTGCTGGCCGAATTGCCTCCGGAGACGCCTGTCGCCGCGGTCGGCGAGCGTCTCTGCCGGGAGGGGGTGCTCCAGGTCATCGTACGGGAACGCAACTTCATCGCGGCGGCGGAGGTCGACGGTGCCCGCGAGGAGCTGCTGCGCAACCTGACCGGGCCGCTGCTTTCGTATCTCCAGTCCCGCTCCTACCCGGAGCGGATGCTGGCACGCAGGCTTCAGGAGCTGCGGTCCGGACCGCCCGCGCCGCCGCCCGCCGATGACCGGGAGGACGAAGAGGAGAGCGGCCCCGCCGATTTCTCCCATCTTTTCCGTTAGCCGGGGGGACGGGTTCACAACACATCTTGACATTTTATCGGGATGGCATAATACTCACTCCTTCCTTTTGTCGCGCGGGTGTGGGCTTGCTGCTCGAGCAGACCGCACCCACCCGCAGCGGAAGCCGTCAGCAACCCGGTGCCGGATGGTTGCCGTCCCGGCGGTTGCCGGGGGCCTCGACCGGGACACAGATACTCAGGAGCCAGCATGAAAGTTCTCATCAGCGACAACATGGCGCAGGTCTGCGTCGACATTCTCAAGGACGCCGGCCTGGAGGTCGTGGTCAAGACCGGCATGACGCCGGAGGAACTCAAGAAGGAGATCCCCCACTACGACGGCCTCGCCATTCGCAGCGCCACCAAGGTCACCGCCGAGATCATCGAGGCGGCGGACCGGCTCAGGGTGGTCGGCCGTGCCGGTATCGGTCTCGACAACGTCGATATCGCCGCCGCCAGCAAGCGCGGCATCGTGGTGATGAACGCGCCGGACGGCAACGCCACCACCGCCGCCGAGCATGCCATCGCGATGATGATGGCGCTCACCCGCAACATCCCCCAGGCCACCGCCTCGATGAAGGACGGCAAGTGGGAGAAGAAGCGGTTCATGGGTCATGAGGTCACCGGCAAGACCCTGGGCATCATCGGCATCGGCCGCATCGGCTCCATCGTCGCCGACCGGGCCAAGGGGCTGAGGATGAAGGTCATCGCCTTCGATCCGCACATGCCGAAGGAACTGGTGGAGAAGATCGGCGTCGAACTGGTCGACCTCGACGAACTGTGCCGGCGCGCCGATTACTTCAGCGTCCACGTGCCGCTGACCAAGGAGACCAAACACTCGATCTCCACCGCCCAGTTCAACCTGATGAAGAAGGAAGCGATGTTCATCGACTGCGCCCGCGGCGGCGTCGTCGACGAGGCCGCCCTCTACGAGGCGCTGAAGAGCGGCCGGATCCGCGGCGCCGCCCTCGACGTCTTCGAGGTGGAACCGACCACCAGGGAAAATCCGCTGCTCGGCCTCGACAATTTCATCTGCACCCCCCATCTCGGCGCGTCCACCACCGAGGCCCAGGAGAACGTCGCGGTGGCCATTGCCCAGCAGATGGCCGATTACCTGAAGACCGGCACGGTGGTCAACGCGGTCAACGTGCCTTCGGTGAGCGCCGAAGTGCTCGCCAAGGTCGGACCCTACGTCACCCTGGCCGAGCAGCTGGGTTCCTTCCACATGCAGATCGCCAAGGGCGGCGTCGAGGAAGTCGCCATCGAATACGTCGGCGATCTCGCCGGGCTCAACGTGGGGCCGGTGACCATCGCCTTCCTCAAGGGACTGTTCACCCCGATCCTCAAGGATGCGGTCAACTACGTCAACGCGCCGGTCATCGCCAAGGAGCGCGGCATCCGGGTGGTGGAGTCGAAGATCGCCCAGTCGGAGGATTTCACCAATCTCCTTTCCATCCGGGTGCGGACCTCGGAGGGCGAAAACGTCCTCGCCGGCACCGTGTTCGGCAAGAACGAGCCGCGCCTGGTCCGCCTCAACACCTTCCGCCTGGAAGCGGTGCCGGCCGGGCCGATGCTGTTCGTCTTCAACGAGGACAAGCCCGGCGTCATCGGCCTTTTGGGCACCACCCTGGGGGAGGGCGGCATCAACATCGCCCAGATGACCGTCGGCCGCGAACAGGATCACGGCCGCAACATCATCCTGCTGAGCACCGACACCCTGGTTTCCCGGGAACTGCTGCAGAAGGTCCAGGGGCTGGAGCAGATCGCCGACGCCATGGCCCTCGATCTGCCGCGGTTGATCGGGTAGAAGGAGGGCGGCATGGAAGAGCGGCCCTGTACCAGCTGTCCCGAAGGGCACATCCTCAAGGAGGGCAAGTGCGTTCTGCCCGAGGTCACCTTCACCGCCTTTCTCATGTCGCTCAACTCCGCCGCCCTTTTTCACCTGGGGGAACTGGCCGATCCGGAAACCGGCCGCAAGGAAACCGACCTTTCCCTGGCCAAACACTCCATCGACACCATCAGCATGCTGCAGGACAAGACCAAGGGCAACCTGAGCGCGGAAGAGAAGGGGCTGCTCGAAGACGTGCTCTTCGATCTCAAGCTGCGCTACGTGAAGCTGAAGAAGTAGACCGCCGGTCACCGATCCCACCGACGAGAAACCTGGTTCCGCCGTGAACCAGGTTTCGTGTTTCAAGGCATGGATACCCTCAAGCTCAGCGCCCCCGCCAAGATCAACCTCACCCTGTTCGTGACCGGGAGAAGGGCGGACGGCTATCACCAGCTGGACATGCTGATGGTGAAGCTGGCCCTGGCCGACGGGGTCGAACTTCGCCGGCGGCGGGCCGGGATCGTGGTCCACTGTCCGGACAGCGATCTCCCTGAAGACGGGGGCAACCTCGTCCATCGCGCCGCGGCCGCCGCCCTCGGTCTGGGCGGGGTCGACGGCGGGGTGGAGATCACCCTGCGCAAGAACGTCCCCATTGCCGCCGGTCTCGGCGGCGGCAGTTCCGATGCGGCGGCGGTGCTGTCCGGGGTGCTGGCCCTCTACGGGTCGCGGGTCGGCGGCGAGGCGCTGCACGCGGCGGCGGTCGGGCTGGGCGCCGATGTGCCGTTCTTCCTGTTTCCCGGCCGGGCGGCGCGGGCAAGGGGGATCGGCGACGTCCTCGATGAGGTGGCGCTCGGCGGCTCGTTCTGGGTGGTGCTCGTAAACCCCGGATTTGCCGTGTCAACGCGCAATGTCTATGCCAATTTTGCGTTGACATCGGCAAGCAATCCATATATTGTAGCGCGCAAGCAAGAATCCGTGCTTTCCGGAATTCCGCAATTTTCCGTAGACCTTCATAACGATCTCGAATCGGTTACCTGCAGGGAATATCCTGAGCTGCTGCGGATCAAGGATGCCTTCCGCGGTCAGGGCGCCTTTGCCTCGCTGATGTCGGGCAGCGGCCCCACCGTTTTCGGCCTGTTCCGCAACCGGCAGGAGGCGGAAGCCAGCAGACGGGAAATGGCGGCGTCCCATCCGATCGTCATCCTGACCACCATCGCGTAACACCTGGTGCTGGGGCGTCGTCAAGCGGTAAGACACAGGACTTTGACTCCTGCATTCGGAGGTTCGAATCCTCCCGCCCCAGCCAGCTTGGTCATGGGCCAAGTAACCCCCATCGCCGCGACGCCGGCGGTGGCATCTCCCGGAGAAGAGGATGTTCGTTAACAAGATGAAACTGTTTGCCGGCAACGCCAATCCGGAGCTTGCCAAGGAAATCTGTTCCTTTCTCGATATTCCGCTGTCTTCCGCCGAGGTGCGCCGGTTCAGCGACGGGGAAATCTTCGTCGAGATCGGCGAGAATGTCCGCGGCGCCGACGTGTTCGTCATCCAGCCCACCTGTTCGCCGGTCAACGATCACCTGATGGAACTGCTCATCATGGTGGATGCCCTGCGCCGCGCCTCCGCCCGCCGGATCACCGCGGTGCTGCCCTACTACGGCTATGCCCGCCAGGACCGCAAGGTGGCGCCCCGGACGCCGATCACCGCCAAGGCGGTGGCCGACATGCTGATGGTGGTCGGCGTGCGCCGCGTGCTGGCCATGGACCTGCACGCCGGCCAGATCCAGGGATTTTTCAACATCCCGGTGGACCATCTCTACGCGGCGCCGGTGCTGCTGCAGTACATCTCCGCCAATTTCGGCAAGGATATCGTCATGGTCTCTCCGGACGCCGGCGGCGTCGAGCGCACCCGGGCGTTCGCGAAACGACTGCACGCCGACCTGGCGATCATCGACAAGCGGCGGGAGAGGGCCAACGAGTGCCAGGCGATGAACGTCATCGGCAATGTCGCCGGCAAGATCGCCATTCTGCTCGACGACATGGTGGATACCGCCGGCACCCTCTGCTCCGGTGCCGACATGCTGATGCAGGCCGGGGCCAGGGCGGTGCACGCCTGCTGCTCGCACGGGGTTCTCTCCGGGCCGGCCATCGAGCGGATCTCCAATTCGCAGATCCAGAAACTGCTGATCACCAACAGCATCCCGCTGCGGGGCGCCGCCAGGGAATGCGGCAAAATCGAGGTGCTTTCGGTGGCGCCGCTGCTCGGCGAGGCGATCCGCCGCATCCATAACGAGGATTCCGTCAGTCTTCTTTTCGTTTGATTCAACAGGCAACAGAGTGTCTTAAGGAGGTCTCCAATGCTGCAATTCGATCTGGGCGCCAAGGTCCGCTCTTCCTTCGGCAAGGGTGCGATGCACCGCATGCGCGCCAACAATCTCACCCCCGCCATCCTCTACGGGGTCAACACCGGCAACATCCCGCTGGAACTCGACACCAAGGCGATGACCAAGACCCTGGTGACCATCCAGGATCAGAATGCGGTGCTCAACATCAGCATCGACGGCGTCGAGGAACGGCCGGTTCGGCACGTGATCGTCAAGGAAGTGCAGGTGGATCCGGTCCGCGACACCCTCGTGCATGCGGATCTCTATGAAATCGACCTGCAGAAGCCGACCACCCTGTCGGTGCCCGTCGAGGTCGCCGGCAAGGCCAAGGGTGTCGACATGGGCGGCGAACTCAGCGTCAGCTGCCACAGCGTCACCCTGCGCGGGCTCATCCTCGATTTTCCCGATCGCATCGTCGCCGACGTCAGCGGCCTCGGCATCGGCGACAAGATGACCTGCAAGGAGCTTTCCTTTCCCGCGTCCCTGACCCTGGTGAGCAACGGCGATGCGCCGGTGGCCGAGGTGTACAGCCCGACCAAGTGAGGGCGGTTGCCGCAGCCTTTCCATGCCGGGGCCCTGCCCCGGTTTTTTTTTACCCGCCGACACGCAATCTTGAGGGCGCCATGCTGCTCGTCACCGGTCTGGGAAATCCGGGAATGGAATATGCCGCCAGCCGTCACAATGTCGGCTTCATGGTGGCGGACCGTCTTGCCGGCCGTTCTGCCGCCGCCGGCGGCTGGCTGGAGCTGGAAGGCGGGCTCCTGCTGGCCGCCGTCGCGACCGGCGGGGAATTCCGGCTGCACAAACCGATGCGCTACATGAACCGCAGCGGGCCGCCGGTGGCCGCGGCCCTTGCCCGGATCGATGCCGGCGTCGCCGACCTGCTGGTGATCCATGACGATCTCGACCTCCCCTTCGGCCGGGTGAAGCTTTCGAGCAACCGCGGGGCTGGCGGCCACAACGGCGTCGCTTCCATCATCGCCGCCCTCGATTCGAAGGCGTTTCACCGGCTGCGGATCGGCATCGGCAGACCCGCGGCCGGCCAGGCGGTGAGCGAGTACGTCCTCGAACGTTTTACCCGGGCGGAGGAGGAACTGCTCGGGACGGTGCTGGACCGCTGCGTCGACTGCGTCCTGTTGTGTCTGGCCTCCGGTTTCAGCAGCGCCATGAACGTTTGTAATCAGGTTTCTCCTGCAGAGCCGACTTCCGCAAGAGTTGATTCGTCCGCGGGCGATGATGCACTCAGCTCGTTGTAATTACAATGATATTTTCGTGTTTTTCCGGTGTTTTGCACTTTTTCGCAAACGTGGTATAATTGCCGGGTGCAGCGCTGTCAGGGGCTGCGGCAACCGGTGGGGCGCCCGCGGACGATCGTGGGCGTTTCCGCGCGGCTCGCGGTTTCTCTGGCGCGTGGCAGCCGATTTTCGATGCCGCGTCGGGGCGCTGCAGGTTCATCAACAGGGGCGTACAGCGATGAGTGCAAAAAGGCAGAAGGAGCAGCGGGATTTCATGGTCGGCGACATGGCGGTCTATCCGGCCCACGGCGTCGGCCAGATCGAAGCCATCGAGGAGAGGCAGGTCGGTGAGTGCCGGCAGGCCTTTTACGTGATGCGGATCATCGAGACCAACATGGTCATCATGATTCCCCTGGCTTCCTGCAATTCCGTCGGCCTGCGGGCCATCATTCCCTCCACCGAAGTCGACAAGGTCTACACCATCCTGATGGATGACGACATCGAACTCCCCTCCCAGCCGTGGAATCAGCGCTACCGTGACTACATGGACAGAATCAAGAGCGGCTCGGTCTTCAAGATAGCCACCGTTCTTCGCGATCTCTACCTGCTGCGCGCCGACAAGGCATTGTCCTTCGGCGAGCGGAAGATGATGGACACCGCCAGGAACCTCATCGTCAAGGAACTCTCCATCGCCAACAAGGTCGCCGAGGACGACATCCGGCACCGGATCGACAGGATCTTCTCCTGACCTGTCCGGGCCTGCCTGCGCGGCCATTCCTCCCCTTGGCCGACCGTTCATGAACGGTAACCGTTCAGCAGCAGCGCATCCGCTTCGTCCTCCTTCTGGTCCGCATACCTGGTGTATCGCGGACAGGCCTCTTTCGCGCAGCTGCAGCCCGGCAGAACGGGTACGCTCCCGGTCATGTCCACCTTTCCGGCTTCTGGTGAACGATTACCATGAACGGTGCCAGTGAAGACTGGAAGCGGCTGCTGGTCGCTCCGTCCGCTGCCGGCCAGCGCCTCGATCAGTACCTGGCGCGGCATGCCGACGGCCTATCCCGTTCGGCCATCCAGAACCTGCTGCGCCAGGGCCGCATCCTCGTCGACGCCCGCCGGCAGAAGCCGGGCATGAAACTGCAGGGCGGCGAGACCATCGCCATCCATCCCCCCGAGGTCGTCCCCGCCGTCCTTGCTCCCGAACCTGTTCCCTTCGATCTGCTCCACGAGGATGCCCACATCGCGGTGCTCGCCAAACCTCCCGGCCTGGTGGTGCATCCCGCCGCCGGCCATCGCTGCGGCACCCTGGTGCACGGCCTGCTCCACAGCCTCAGCGATCTTTCGGGGATCAACGGCGAGGAACGGCCGGGGATCGTCCACCGCCTCGACCGCGACACCTCCGGGGTGATGGTGGTGGCCAAATCCGATTCCGCCCATGCCGCCCTGGTGGAGCAGTTCAAGAACCGTCGCATCAGGAAAGTGTATGTCGCCCTGGTGGCCGGCTGCATGACCGGGACAGGCAGGATCGTCGCCGCCATCGGCCGGCATCCGGTGGACCGCAAGAAAATGGCGGTGCGCAGGGAAGGTGGCCGGGAGGCGGTGAGCGAATGGCAGGTGCTGGAGAATTTTTCCCAGGCGGCGACCCTGGTGGAGGTGCGGCCGCTTACCGGCCGCACCCACCAGATCCGTGTCCATCTCAGTTCCATCGGCCATCCCATTGCCGGCGATCCGGTCTATGGCGGTTTCCGCGGCACGGCCGTGGCCGCGCCCCGGCTCTGTCTGCACGCGCTCCGTCTCGGTTTCTTTCATCCCGCCACCGGCTGCTGGTGCGAATTCGAGGCGCCGCTCTGGCCGGACATAGCCGAGCTGTTGGCCGCCATGCGCGCCGGGACGGCCGCGGACCGGAGGCAGTCCTGAGCGGCGAGGCGCAGATGACGATCGAAGGCACATCCCATCGACTGTTTCTCGGGATCACCGGCACCATCGGCAGCGGCAAATCTTCGGTTAGCCGCTGTCTTGCCGCGAATTTTCAGCTGCGCCTGCTGGACGCCGATGCGGTCTGCCGCTCTCTCACCGCACCCGGCGCCGCCGGCTACCGCTTGCTCGTCGAGGATCTGCCCGCTTGTTTTTTCGGCGCCGACGGTTCCCTCGACCGCTCGGCCCTGCGGCGGGCGATCTTTGCCGAACCGCGGTTGCGGGAGCGGATCAACGCCCTGCTGCATCCCCTGGCCCGGCAATGCATCCGGGAGGAGATCCGGCGAGAGGGCGGGGGACGGGTCGCCGTCGAGGTGGCCCTGCTGTTCGAGGCCGGCTGGGCAGCCGATTTCGATAGTGTTCTGCTGGTGTATGCCGACCAGGAACGCATCGCCGCCCGCCTGGCCGCGCGCGACAGGCTCTCCCCGGACGAGGTCCGGTCGGCGCTGGCGGCGCAATGGCCAATGTCCCGCAAAATCGATCTGGCGGATCACGTGGTGGACAACAGCGGCCCCTGGCCCGACACCTGTCTGCAGGTGCTGCACCTGGGCGACCGTCTCGGCCTGATCCGCCGCGGTTGAACGCCTACAGTCAGGCTGCTGGTGTTATGCGGCCGCGCGGTGAACGCTTGCGAACCGAAACCGTCCCCGTTGCGGCGGCGGCAACCGGTTGTCTCCGGGGAATTCTGTCGATTTTGTCGGCATGATGCAAAATCAGGCGGCATATCGCCTGAAAAACCTTGACAAGCCAGATGTTCGTGCCTTAGAATCGCTGTCGACACCCTGATCTTTCCCAAGACCTGATCCCCGATAGATCCCGAACAACCGCTTTCCATACAGCTAACCTGACCATCCCGGCGTTCCGCCCGTCATGACCTCTGTCATGACTGGCGCTGCCTGTTTCGCGACCGGCAGCGGACGCGCAGGAACCCACCCCGCAGTTGCATGCAGTGCGTATTCCCCTCCCGGCACGGGAGCGAGCCATGGGCGGGCATGGCTGATGAGCCTTGCACGGGCCCGGCCTTTCCGTCCGGGCGGTCCAGCAACGTTCCAGTCCATGCGACCCGGTGCGGGAAGGGCGGTCCCCTTGGGAGGCGTACTCTCCGCACCGCTGCGGCGCATCGCGTATGACCGCTTCAGGCGGGATTCTCCGCGGACCTTTTTCGCCGGGCGCCGATGACGGCGCCGGCATAACGCCCGTCGGTGCGGTGGGCCTGGGCGCGGCGGCCAGTTCCGTCCGCGCCGGTTGCCCGTGCCGAATGTCTGTGTTTTCATGGCCTGCGCGGTGCGCGGCCATTCCAGAATCGCCTTCGTGGCGAGACCAGCTGTTTCCCATTTGTCGATCCAAAGAGTGGAGGAGTCATCATGAACAAAGGAGCCGGCGGCCGATGAATCTGAATGAACTGAAGGTGATGAAAATTCAGGAGCTCACCAGGCTTGCCAAGGAGATGAACATCGAAGGCTTCAGCGCCATGCGCAAGCAGGAGCTGATCTTCGCCATACTGCAGGCCCAGCAGACCGCCCAGGGCGAGAAGAACGGCAACAACTACGGCAGCGGCGTACTCGAAGTGCTGCCGGACGGCTTCGGTTTTCTGCGCGCCCCCGATTACAACTATCTGCCTGGTCCCGACGACATTTACGTCTCCCCGTCGCAGATCCGGCGCTTCAATCTGCGGACGGGCGACTGTGTCGACGGGCCGGTGCGCGCCCCCAAGGAAGGGGAGCGCTATTTCGCCCTGCTCAAGGTCGACCGGGTCAACTTCGACAAGGCGGACGTCAATCGCGACCGTACCCTGTTCTCCAACCTGACGCCGCTGCATCCCAACGAGCGGATCAAGCTGGAACGGGCGCCCGACAACTTTTCCATGCGCATCATGGACATCATCTCGCCCATCGGCAAGGGACAGCGCGGCCTGATCGTCGCCCCCCCCCGCACCGGCAAGACGGTGCTCATCAAGGACATCGCCAACTCCATCACCAAGAATCACCAGGAGGTCATCCTCATCGTCCTGCTCATCGACGAGCGGCCCGAGGAAGTGACCGACATGGCCAGAAGCGTCAACGCCGAGGTCATCAGTTCCACCTTCGACGAACCGCCGCAGCGGCATATCCAGGTGGCGGAGATGGTGCTGGAGAAGGCCCGGCGACTGGTGGAGCACCGCCATGACGTGGTGATCCTCCTCGACTCCATCACCCGGCTTGCCCGCGCCTACAACACGGTGGTGCCGCCGTCCGGCAAGATCCTCTCCGGCGGTGTCGACTCCAACGCCCTGCACCGGCCGAAACGGTTCTTCGGCGCCGCCCGCAACATCGAGGAAGGCGGCAGCCTGACCATCATCGCCTCCGCCCTCATCGAGACCGGCAGCCGGATGGACGACGTCATCTTCGAGGAGTTCAAGGGCACCGGCAACATGGAGATCGTCCTCGACCGCAAGCTCTCCGACCGCCGCATCTTCCCGGCCATGGACATCACCCGCTCCGGCACCCGCAAGGAGGAGTTGCTGCTCACCCCCGAAGAGATGAACCGGATGTGGATCCTCCGCAAGCTGCTTTCCTCGCTCAATCCCGTCGACGCCATGGAGTTCCTGCTGGACAAGATGAAGGGAACCCGATCCAACAAGGATTTTTTCGATTCGATGAACGCCTGAGCGAGGGAGCGTTTCGACGTCCGCCCGCCGACCGGCGGCCCCGGATCCGTGCCGCAGAAAAGCATGGGAAAATTCTGAAAACGGTGTATATTGCCTGATTTCCGAGCGGGAATGTGTACGGTCGCAGGCGACAGGATCGCCAAGGCGGCGCCGCATCGGGTCGTAACTTACCGAAATCTCCGCCAGCGGTTCCCCCGTCCGGAGGTTGTTGCGCGCTTATCATTTTTTTCGCACGATGAGGAGGTTCCCGCCATGAAGAGTGATATCCATCCGAAATACAACAAGATCTCCGCGGTCTGCGCCTGCGGCGCCGAAGTCGAGACCGGTTCGGTCGACACCGAGATGCGCGTCGAAATCTGTTCAAGCTGCCATCCCTTCTTCACCGGCAAACAGAAACTGATCGACACCGCCGGCCGGGTCGAGAAGTTCCGGAAGAAGTACGGGATGAACAAGTAGTTTTTTTTCTCTCCTCCCTTGCCCGTGCAGCCAGCAATGGCTGTACGGGTTTTTTTTGCGTTTTCCCCCCGATACCGAACACGCGTTCCGCGTGACCCCCTTTTCGTTTCACCCTGTTTCTGCGATGCATTATGGATCTGTTCAGCAAGCTTGACGGCATTGGCGAGAAACGCAGACTTCTGGAAGACAAACTTTCCCGTCCCGAGGTCATCGGCGATCAGCGCGCCTTTCAGCAGATCGCCCGCGAGCACGCCCAGGTGAGCAAGCTCGACGACCTTTACCGGCAGTACCGCAAGACCCTGGCCGATCTGGCCGAGAATCAGCAACTCATCGGCGAGGACGACGCCGAACTGGCCGAGCTTGCCCGCGCCGAGATTCCGGGGCTGGAAGAAAGCAAAAAGGAACTGGAGAACGGCCTGCGCCTTCTGCTGCTGCCCAAGGACCCCAACGACGAAAAGAACATCCTGCTGGAAATCCGTGCCGGCACCGGCGGCGAGGAAGCGGCGCTGTTCGTCGCCGACCTGTTCCGGATGTACAGTCGCTACGCCGAGGATCAGGGCTGGCGGGTCGAGGTGTTGAGCAGCAATCCCACCGGTATCGGCGGTTTCAAGGAAATCATCGCCTTAATCAGCGGCGAGCGGGTCTACAGCCGGCTGAAGTACGAGTCCGGCGTCCACCGGGTGCAGCGGGTGCCGGCAACCGAGGCGCAGGGACGGATCCATACCTCGGCGGTAACGGTGGCGGTGCTGCCCGAGGCCGAGGAGGTGGAGGTGGCCATCGATCCTTCGGAGTTGCGCATCGACGTGTTCCGCTCCTCCGGTCCGGGAGGCCAGAGCGTCAACACCACCGATTCCGCCATCCGGGTCACCCATCTGCCCACCGGGCTCGTCGTCATCTGTCAGGACGAGAAATCCCAGCACAAGAACAAGGCCAAGGCCCTGCAGGTCCTGCGGGCGCGGTTGCTGGCCCAGAAGGAAGAGGAGCAGCACGAAAGGATGTCCGCCGACCGCAAATCCCAGGTGGGCAGCGGCGACCGCAGTGAACGCATCCGCACGTACAACTTTCCCCAGGGTCGGGTGAGCGATCACCGGATCAATCTGACCCTCTACCGGCTCGAAGACATCATGCTCGGCAGACTGGACGATCTCATCATGCCGATCATCACCCATTACCAGACCCTGGCCTTGAACGCCGCCGAATAACGGGAATACGGCGGTGGTGGCCACCCTTGCTCTGCACGCGTACCACGGGCGGCTGGCCGCCCGGTTCGCCGCCGCCGGCATCGAGGATGCCGACGGTGAAGCGCGGCTGTTGCTCTGCCATGTGCTCGGCTGTTCGTTCAGCCGTTTTTTTCTGGAGGCTGACCGGCCCGTCGGCGCTGCCGAATACCGTGTGCTGGAGGAGGCCGCCCGCCGCCGTCTCGATCGGGAACCCCTCGCCTATATTCTCGGCAGCCGGGAATTCTACGGTCGTGATTTCACCGTCACCCCGGCGGTGCTCATTCCCCGGCCGGAAACCGAACTCCTGGTCGAACAGGCTGTGGCATGGTGGCGGGCCATGCCCGCCGCCGGCGGACGGATACTGGACTGCGGCACCGGCAGCGGCGCCATCGCCGTCACCCTCGCCCTTGAACTGGCGGCGTG
Organism: Thermodesulfobacteriota bacterium; assembly: GCA_040755255.1. GTDB lineage: Bacteria > Desulfobacterota > Desulfobulbia > Desulfobulbales > S012-135 > JBFLZZ01. The sequence goes on along the minus strand of JBFLZZ010000028.1, from coordinate 11,453 downwards.
TTCGGTTTACGCTGTCGACGTTGCCGCCGACGCCCTGGCGGTGGCGGCAGGCAACGCCCGCCGCCACCGCGCCGAGATCGTTCCGGTGCGGGCGGATCTCCGGCGGCTGCCGTTCGCGGCAGGTGCCTTCCGCTGCATCGTCGCCAACCTGCCCTACATTCCCAGCGGCGAGATCGCCGGTCTCATGCCGGAGGTTGCCGGCTTTGAGCCGCGCCTCGCCCTGGACGGCGGGCCGACGGGCACCGAGCTGTTCAGCGAGATCTTCCCCGGGCTCGATGCTGCCCTGGTCGGCGGCGGCGGCATGTTCTTCGAGATCGGCCATGACCAGGAAGATTTTTTTCACGGTTTTTTTCGCGCCAGGCCGGGATACCATGCCTGTCGCGTCCTGCGCGATTACGCCGGTCTGCCGCGACTGGTCCAGGTTCTGAAACGGTGACGAAGCCGGCCACGGGCGCTGGCCGGTGGCGCGTTTCCGCCGCGCTTCGCAATCCGGCAATGGCTGAAGGAATAAGGATAAGGTTATGGATAAACTGATCATCGAGGGCGGCCGGCCGCTCAAGGGCACCATCCGGATCAGCGGCGCCAAGAACGCCGCCCTGCCGCTCATCTGCGCGACTCTGCTCGCGCCCGGCACCTACCGTCTCGCCAATGTCCCGGACCTGCGCGACACCCGGACGATTCTCTCCCTGCTCGCCTCGTTCGGCGCCACCTCGCAACGGCTTGCCACAGGTGAGCTCGAAATCGACACCACCGCGGTCAGCGATTACGAGGCGTCCTACGATCTCGTCAAGACGATGCGCGCTTCGGTACTGGTGCTCGGGCCGCTGCTGGCCAGGTTGGGCAGGGCGCGGGTATCGCTGCCCGGCGGCTGCGCCATCGGCGCCCGCCCCATCGATTTCCACCTGAAGGGATTCGCCAACCTCGGCGTCAGCACCGATCTCAATCACGGCTACGTCGAAGCGTCCGTGGCCGGGCGGATGCACGGCGGTACCGTCTACTTCGATATCCCGACGGTAACCGGTACCGAGAACATCCTGATGGCCGCCGCCCTTGCCGACGGGGAAACGGTGATCAAGAACGCCGCCCGCGAGCCGGAAATCGGCAACCTCATCGACATGCTCACCGCCATGGGCGCCAGGATCGAGGGCAAGGGCACCGATCTGTTGCGGATCATCGGGGTCCCGGAACTGCATGCCGCCGACGCGACGGTGATCCCGGACCGGATCGAGACCGGCACCTACCTGATCGCGGTGGCGGCGGCCGGCGGTGAGGTGGAACTGGAGGGCTGCAACCCCGCCCATCTGCCTTCGCTGCTGGAAAAACTGAAGATCGCCGGGCTGCACCTGGAACAGCGGCCGGACTCCATCCGGGTGGCGGCGCAGGCGCCGCCGAAGAGCGTCGACATCAAGACTCTGCCGTACCCAGGCTTCCCCACCGATCTGCAGGCGCAGATGATGGCGCTGATGAATCTGGCGGACGGCCTTTCCGTCATCGTCGAGACCATCTTCGAGAACCGCTTCATGCACGTTGCGGAGCTGCGGCGGATGGGGGCGGATATCCGCATCGACGGCCGCAGCGCGGTGGTCAGCGGCACCGGCCGCTATACCGGCGCGCGGGTGATGGCCACCGACCTGCGGGCCAGCGCCTCCCTGGTGGTGGCCGGGCTGGCCGCCGAGGGGGTGACCGAGATCTCCCGCATCTACCATCTGGAGCGCGGGTACGAAAATCTCATCGAAAAACTGCAGGCGGTCGGCGCCGGAATCTGGCGCGGCAGGGAATAGGGATTGTCGGGAGAAAAACCGTTCGATCTTTTCGATTCCGACTGCGGTGACGACAGCGGCGACGTCTGGTTCATCCGGGATTGAGCGGCTGGTCCGTTCACTGCACGGCTGAAGGGTCGAAAAACCCTCCGAGCGGCAGGGAAACGATCGCCGTGGTGCCCCTGCCGGGCGCGCTTTCGAGATGGAGGCGACCGCCGTGCTCGTCGACGATCCGGTTGGCCATCGCCAGGCCCAGGCCGGTCCCCTGCGCTTTGGTGGTGAAGTAGGGATCCAGCACCCTTTCCAGATTTTCCGGGGCGATGCCGGCGCCGGTATCGCTCACCCGCAATTCCAGCCAGCCCGGCGGCCCGATCCGTGCCGCGACGGTGAGAATGCCGCCCGCGGGCATGGCCTGCACCGCGTTGAGCAGCAGGTTCAGCAGCACCTGGCGCATCCGGTCCCGGTCCACCTCCACCGTAACCGCAGCCGGCAGTTCTTCCAGCTGTTTCCTGATTTCGACACCCACCGCTCCGGCGTCGGCCTCGATGAGCAGCAGGGCATCCCCGATGAGCAGCAGGGGATCGGTCGCCGCCGGCTTGAGGGGCAGCGGCCGGGCAAAGTCGAGCAGTTCGGTGATGCCCCGGTTCAAGCGTTCCACCTCGCTCTTCAGCATGGCCGCCACCTGTTTTCCCTTTTCCCCCTCCGTCTGTCCGTTGCCGAGCAGCGTTGCGAAGCCCTTGATCGAACTGAGGGGATTGCGCAGTTCGTGCGCGAGCCCGGCCGCCATCTTGCCCAGCGCCGCGTGGCGTTCGTGGCGGCGGAACCGCTGTTCCATTTCCTTCTGGCGGGTGAGGTCGTGGAGGAGCAGGGTCCTTCCCTGAACCCTGCCTTCGTGGTCGACGATGGGCATGGCGTTGATGCTGACGATGGCGTAGTCGCCCTCCGGGCGCTGGAGTGTCAGTTCGAGGTCGATCGTCTCCTCCAGGCTGCCGGCCTGCAGATGGTTGCGCAGTTCCGGGGGCAGTACCGCTGCCGGCTGCCGGTGCAAGGCCTGGCGCCCGTCGATGCCGGTAAGCTCCTCCGCCTTGCTGTTGAAGGTGTTGATGATGCCGTCGCCGTCGGTGGCGATGATGCCGCTGGGCAGCTTGCGGACGAGCAGGCCGAGAAAGGCCTGCATGTGGGCGAGGGTTTCCCGGGAGGACTCCAGGCCCTGGGCGGTCATCAGGTAGAGGTAGCCGCCGGTGCCGACCAGCAGCAGGATCGCCGACATGATGAGGATCTGCAGGTGGTTTTGGCGGACGGTGGCGGTGAAGTCGGCCATCTTCAGGCCGACGTGGATGAAGACCGGAGCCCCTTCGCCGGAATCGGGCGCCGGCAGGCCGAAGAGTCTGCAGAAATCCGGATTGTCGCAGCCGGCCATGGCGCGGCCGGGAGGGTGGCGCCCTGCCATGGGCGGCATCATGTGGCGCCGGTGCCGCTTGCGGTCGAGCCACTGCAGGGGATCGAAGGAGCGGCTGACCTCGAAGATCCTGGCGGTGTCCGCCTCGATGATCCGCCATTCCCTGTTATCGGTCCGTGCCTGGTGTTTTTCCGGCAAGGGCGGTTCGTCGGGATTGGAATGGGCGAGGAGCCGGCCGTTCCTGTCGGCGAGATAGATGTAGGCGATGTCCGGGTTGTCGGCGGACTGCTCCAGCAGGGTCTGCAACTGCTCCCTGGTGGGATTGCCGGTGGCGATGGTCGTCCGGGTGGAGGCGCCGATGAAATGGATGATGTCCCGTCCCTTGCGCAGCAGCCCCTCTTCCAGGTGGCGCCGTTCCCGCTGCAGGTTGTTGAGGGCGAAGGCGACGATGATCACGGTCAACAGGCCGACCGTGGCCACGGCCAGCAGGGGAGGGATGCGCTGGCGTCCGGAAAATTGTGCTGGCGTGATCGGCATGGGTTTCCCCGGCAACGGTTCATGCTTGCGGCGCTCCTGCCGCCGCGGGTGGAATGCGGGTAGAAAGGGGGCGGCGGAGCGGTCCGGCTGGTTACTTTTTTCCCGGGCGGTCCGTCCGGCCTTGCGCGCCGCCTTTCTCCGGGCGGCGATGGGGGCGCGGCCGGCCTGGGGCAACGGGCTTTCCCCGGAAACCGGGGCGAAGGCGGCCGGGTTGGCGACAGGGCGATACTGCACTTCCCGGGCCAGTTCCGAACAGGCGGGAAGGAAGCGGGATCGTCGATGTGGGGCGGCGGCGGTGGGTCGATATCGACGATGCCGGCAAGGAGCATCTCGCCTGCGTGGCGGCGGGGGGGCGCGATCTTCCTGCTGCCCGAGCCGCGTCCCTGAAAACGGGAATGCGGGTCACTGGCAGTGCTGGAGGATCTCCACGATCCTCTCTTTCGAGTACTCCTTGAGCCGCCAGACCCTGGCCAGGCCCAGGGCATTGTCGGCGATCGCCGGAATGTCGGCGGCACCAATCCCCAGCTGGGAGAGGGAAGTCGGACAGCCGCCGGCGGCAAACCAGCGGCGGAGGTGGTCGATGGTCGCCGTCGCGGTCACCGGGAGCGCGCCTTCGTCGAGGCCGAACACCATTCGCCCCAGGCGCGCCACCTTGGCGGGCTCCTGTTGCGCGTGCCAGCGCAGCCATCCCGGGACCACCACGGCGAGACCGGCCCCGTGGGGGACATCGTAGAGGGCGCTCAGCGAATGTTCGATCATATGCATGGGAAAGCCCACCATGCCCAGGCCGGCACCGGTGAGCCCGTTTAAGGCCAGGGTCGCCCCCCACATCAGTTCGGCCCTGCCCTGGTAGTCACGGGGGTCGGCGAGCACGCGGTCACAGGCGGCCATGATGGCGGCGATCAACCCTTCCATGAGACGGTTCTGCACCTCGACGTCCGATTCCCTGGCCGTGAAATAGAATTCGAGGACATGGGAAATGGCGTCGACGGCACCCCATGCGCTGTAGTCGGGCGGCACCGAATAGGTCGCCTCCGGGTCGAGAATGGACACCCGCGGGTAGAGCAGACCGCTGTGAGTGCCGAACTTCTGCCGGGTGGCCTCGTTGGTGATCACCATGCCGCCGTTCATTTCCGATCCGGAAGCGGCGAGGGTGAGGACGCAGAGGAGCGGCAGCGCCGCCCTGATTCCCTTCTTGCCGCGCAGAAACTGCCAGACGTCGCAGTCGGCGGGCGCGCCGGCGCAGATCGCCTTGGCGGCGTCGATGACGCTGCCGCCGCCCACCGCCAGCACCGCGTCCACCTTTTCCCGCACCGCCAGGCTGATCCCCTCGTGGACATGGGAGAGCACCGGATTGGAGCGGACGCCGCCATGCTCCACCCAACTGACTCCGGCCGCGGCCAGCGATGCGGTCACCGCCCGATGAATGCCGTTGGCCTTGATGCTGCCCGAGCCGTAGACCAGGAGAACCTTGCGGGCAAGGGCCGCGGTTTCGGCGCCGATGCCGGGGATGGTGTTTTTGCCGAAGATGATCTTGGTGGGGTTGTGGAAGACGAAGTTGCGCATGGGGCGGGACCGAGGGTGGTGCAGGGGGTGCGGGAAGCCGCGGAGAGGGGCCGTTGCCGGCCGGCCATTACCCAGGGACTATACAGGAGATCGCGGCAAAGATAAAGAAGCGGGCGGGGGCCGATTCTGGCCGGGTCCCCCTTGCCGTTCAGTCGGGAATGAGGGCCTGCCCGCCGGCGTTCGAGGTGGGGGCCGGGCCGGGCCGCGGTTCGGACTGGATCTTGAAGAAACTGATCGCGTCGAGGAGAAAGGCCGACTGGGCGGAGAGCTCCTCGCTGGTGGAAGCCATCTCCTCGGCGGCGGCGCAGTTTTGCTGGATCACCTGGTCAAGCTTGTCGATGGCCTTGGTGTTCGCCAGGATGCCGATCTTCTGTTCCTGGGCGGAGGCGTCGATTTCATCGATCAGATCGGCGGTCTTCTGCACCAGGGGGACGATGGACTGGACCAGGCCGCCGGCCTCGGCGGCCATCTGGACGCTGTTGGAGGCCACCTTGCGGATCTCCTGGGCGGCGGACTGGCTCCGTTCGGCCAGTTTGCGGATTTCGGAGGCGACCACGGCGAAGCCCTTGCCGTTTTCGCCGGCCCGCGCCGCCTCGATGGCGGCGTTGAGCGCCAGCAGGTTGGTCTGGCGGGCGATTTCCTCGACGATGGCGATCTTTTCGGCGATGCTCTGCATGGCGTGTTCGGTCTTGAGCATGGCAACGTTGCCCTGTTCGGCGGCAAGGGCGGCCTGTTTGGCGCTGGCGGCTGTTTCCCGGGCGTTCTGCGAGCTCTGGTTGATCACCCCGGTCATCTGCTCCATGGAGCTGGAGATGGATTCGATCTTTTCCGCCTGGATGGTCGCCCCCCGGGAGACGTCCTGGGCCGAAAGGCTGAGTTCGTTGCTGCCGACGCTCACCTGGTGGGCGACGGTCCGGACCTCGCCGATGGTGATTTTCAGTTTCTCCGCCATCCGCATCATGGTTTCCAGCAACTTGCCGATTTCGTCACGGACGGTGATCTCCACCTGGACCGCGAGTTCGCCGTCCGTGATGCGCGAGGAGAACTCGATGGCGCGGGTGAGGGAGGCGACGATGTTCTGGACGAGGCGCCTGGTGAAAAAGATGGTAAGGCCGATCATCGAAGCGCTGAGGACGATGAAGAGCAGGCGTCGGGTCCTGAGGGCACCGGCGGAGAGCTCGACCTGGGCGGCGAGATCGGCCACCGCACCCTTGATGGTTTTCTGATTGGCGGCGAGTTCCCCCATCCGCCGGTCCCGGTTGCGATTGGCCTCTTCCAGTTCGAGAGTGGCCAGATGCTCCCGGGAGGCGAGCTGCTGTTCGACCAGGGTGCTGATCCGGGAGAGCAATTCGTCGGTGGCCTCCTTGACCGAGGCCCCGACCTTGCGCGCCTCCCGGGCCAGTTCCATGGTCTGGCTCATGGAGACGTTTTCCTCGTCCAGCCGCTTGAGATCGGCGAACACCGCAAGGTACACCCGCAGGGAGCGATCCGTTTTCTTGCTGAGTTCCTCGCCGGCGCCGACCTCCCTGGCGAGGGCGTTCAGCCTTTCCCGGATTCCCGCCAGTTTTTCGACGTCGTCGGCGACCGCGGTGAAGCGGGCCCCGTCGTTGATCATCGCCGCGGTGCCCAGCTGGGTGCGCAGGATGGTGGCCTGCACCTCGGCGTGCAGATCGCCCGAGACGGCGGCGAGGTCCGCCGATTCTTTCGCGATGTTGCGCAGTTTGGAAATGATGTCCTGGTAGGTGTCGGTGAGGCTGCGGATGGTGGAGGTGGCGTTGTCGGAGAATTCACCGGTTATCTGCCGGATGTCGTTGGAGAAGACCTCGTACTGCACCAGGGTCTGATGGATGGAGAGCAGCATGATCAGGGTGATCAGCAGCAGGGCGCCGCTGACCGCCCCCATGCTCAGCATGATTTTCCGGCGGATGGTGAGATTGGCGAGAGTGGAGGGCAGGTGCACCGTCGGTTTCTCCTGGCGGCTTGGCCGCGTCGATCGGCGTCTGTCCCCTGGGGAGACGCCGGATTGTCCACTATTGTAGTAGAAATAGCGGCGGAGAACAAAAAAAAGAGGGGGATCAGGGGAAATCCCGCGCCGAGGCGGCGCGGGCGAGGGCCAGGTACTGCTCCGGCGCCAGCTGGTCCGCTCTCGCCCGGGGGCTGATGGCGCAGCCGTTCAGGAGGTCGAGCACCGCCTGCTTGCCGCTGAAGAGCGGCGCCAGGGCGTTGACCACGGTTTTGCGGCGCTGGAGAAAGGCGGTTTTGACCATGGTGGCCACCGCCGCGTCCTCGTCGGCGTCCGTCGATCCATCCCGGAAATGGATGGCGACGACGGTGGATGCCACCTTCGGCCGGGGATGAAAGTTGCCGGGACCGACCTGCAGCACCTGCTCGATGGCGGCGCACAGGGCGAAGCGGACGGTGATGGCGCCGTACTCCCGGGTCGAGACCCGGGCGGTCAGCCGGTCGGCCACCTCTTTCTGCAGCATGACCACCGCCGTGTCCACGTGTCGACGGTGATCGAGCAGGGCGAAAAGAACCGGGCTGGAGACCGAATAGGGCAGATTGGCCACCAGTTTGAGCCGGCCGCCGCACCGTGCGGCGAGTTCGGCCAGGTCGAGCTTCAGGATGTCGGCGTGGACGAGTTCGACGTTGGCCGGCAGGTCACCCTTTTGCCGGTGCCAGCGGACGATGCCGGAATCGATCTCGATGCCGACGACCTTTTTCACCCGGCGGGCCAGGGGCAGGGTGAGCGCGCCCATGCCCACCCCCACCTCGACCACGGTGTCGTCGGGGGTGAGCGCCGCCAGCTCGACGATCCGTTCGGGAATCTCCGGGTTGATGAGAAAGTTCTGGCCGAGCTGTCGATGCGGCGCCAGGTTGCCCTGGCGGAGCAAACGTTTGAGGGAGGGATCGCTGCTCATGTCAGCCGCTGCATCTCCCTTTTTTTCATCCGGTAACGGACGACGAGCCAGCGGGAGCCGAAATAGCTGGCAACGGCGGGCGGCAGGGCGAGGACGGTGCCGCCGCCGACCAGGGTGATGAGCGGACCGCGGCCGAGATGGGCCATCTCCTTCAAGGCATCGAGGAAGGGGGCCTCCCCCATGGCCATGTCCAGGGTGGTGCAGATGTCGTTCCAGGAGACGTCGCAGGGCAGCAGGTAGGAACCCACGATCCAGGACAGGGAGTACTGGAGGGGGAAGGTCAGCGGATTGCTGACCACGGTGGCGGCGAGAAAGGCGGCGACCAGATTGCCCCTGAGCAGGGGGACCAGCGCCAGGAGGAGAACGGTGTGCAGGGGCAGGGTAGGGGTGATGCCGATGAACACCCCCAGGGAAACCCCCCTGGCGATGGAGCCTGGGTCGGCCTTCAGCCGCAGGAAACGCAGGTAGTAGTAGCGGACGGTCCGCCGCGGCTCGAACTTCATCGTCGTTCCCCTGCCGCGGCGGGCGGATGGGGTGTCCGCCGGGGCGGGATCACCGGCTTGCCCTGGCGCTCAGACACCGGCCGCCCTCGAATAGACGTCCATGCCGATGTCGAAACTGTCGGTCCCGTCGTGCCGCAGCAGGGCGGCCAGGGCGATCATCGCCGCGTTGTCGGTGCAGAAGTCCGCCGGCGGCACGGTGAAGCGCAAGCCTTCCCGTTCCGCCCTTGCCGCCATCATCTGCCGGAGCCGGGGGTTGGCGGCGACGCCGCCGGCCATGGCCACCTGCGGCACGCGAAAGCGTCTTGCCGCCAGCAGCGTCTTTTCAACCAGCACCTCCACCACCGCCTCCTGGAAGGAGGCGCAGATGTCCGCCGCCGCACTCCCGCCGTGGTTGGCGACGTGGAGGGCCACCGCGGTCTTGAGGCCGCTGAAACTGAAATCGAGGCTGTCCCTGTCCAGCCAGGCCCGGGGGAAGGCGACGGCGGCGGGATCGCCCGCCCTCGCCAGTCGCGAGATCTCCGGGCCGCCGGGATAGTCGAGACCGAGAATCTTGCCGACCTTGTCGAAGGCCTCGCCGGCGGCGTCGTCCAGGCAGCGGCCGATTACGGTGGTCTCGGTGGCGATGCGCTGGTGGACGAGGGCGGTGTGGCCGCCGGAGGCGATGAGGGTGACGCAGGGATAGCTTACCGGCTGCTCGCTGAACTCGATGGAGGCCAGGTGGCCGGCCATGTGGTCGACGCCGATCAGCGGGATGCCTTTGACGTAGGCGAGCGCCTTGGCAAAGGAAAGGCCGACCAGCAGCGAGCCGACCAGCCCGGGACCGCGGGTGACCGCGACCGCGTCGATGTCGTCGAGGTCGAGGCCGGCAGCGGCGAGGGCCGCCGCCACCACCGGGCCGATGTTTTCCACATGCTTGCGGCTCGCCAGTTCCGGCACCACCCCGCCGTAGACGCCGTGGATGTCGACCTGGGAGTTGACGATGCTGGCGAGCAGTTCGCGCCTGTCGGTCATCACCGCGGCGGCGGTCTCGTCGCAGGAGCTTTCGATGGCGAGCAGCCGCATGTTCAGATGGTCTTGTGGACCGTTTCCTCGGACACCGGATAGGAGCCGAGCCATTCGAACAGGGCGCAGGAACGCTTGAGCATGGCGCAGGCATCGGCGATGTTCTGGTCCTCGATGTGGCCGATCATGTCGATGAAGAACAGATACTTGCCGGGTTCGGACTTCACCGGCCGCGACTCGATGCGGGTGAGGTTGACGCCGTGGCCGGCCAGGATGGTGAGGATGTCGTGCAGGGCGCCGGGCCGGTCCTGCAGCCCCACCAGCAGCGAGGTCTTGTCGCGGCCGCTGCGCGAGGGCGCCTGCAGGCCGATGACGAGGAATCGGGTGGTGTTGCCGCGGTAGTCCTCGATCCCCTTGGCCACCACCTGCAACTGGTAGGTCTTCACCGCCAGCGAGCTGGCGATGGCGGCCACCTCCGGGTTCTCCGCCGCCATCTGGGCGGCGGTGGTGGTGCTGAACACGCTCTGCAGCGGGATGCCGGGCAGGTTCTTCTTCAGCCACTGCCGGCACTGGGCGAGCGGCTGGGAGTGGGAGGCGACCACCTTGATGTCGGCGATGTCGCCCGACTGGTTGACCAGGTTGTGGTTGATGTCGAGGAGCACCTCGCTGCAGATCTTGATCCGGTAGCGCATGAAGCAGTCCAGCGACGAGGTCACCGCCCCCTCGATGGAGTTCTCCACCGGCACGATGCCGTAACGGACCCGGCCCTTCTCCACCTCGATGAAGATGTCCTCGATGGTTTCCATCGGCCTGAAGACGGCGGCATGGCCGAAGCTTTTGACGCCGGCCATGTGGGAAAAGGTCGCCTCCGGCCCCAGGTAGGCGACGTCGACTTCCTTCTGGGACAACCGGCAGGTGGTGATGATCTCCCGGAAGATGGACACCAGCGGCTGTTCCGGGAAGACGCCGCCGTTGTCCTTGAGCAGCCGGTCGAAGATCTGCCGCTCGCGCAGCGGATCCCATTTGGCCTTGTTTTCCCTGGCCTTGATCCTGCCGATCCGGCGGGCCAGTTCGAGCCGCTGCTGCAGCAGCGACAGGAGCTGATCGTCTATGGCATCGATCTGGTCGCGGATCGAGGTCAGTGATTTGGTGTCGGGCATGCTGTTTTCTCGCCTGCTGGGGGAAAGGGTCGGCGCCGGCAAGGGCGATCGACGGATGGACCTGGAATATTATAGGAAAAATAGCCTGTTGCAAAGGGAAAAGTATGCCGGGGCGCGGTCGGCTCCGCTGCAGCGGCCCCAGGGGGACGGCCGGCGGCCTGCTCTCTATCTCCTTGAATCTCCGTGTGTCGGCGGCTGGTGGCGGCGCCTGCCGGATTTCCGCTCATGTTCCCGCTTGCAAAAGGTGAGATTTTATTCTAGGTTTCGCAACGCGTAACCTGTTTATTCCCCTGCATGTTTTCCCGGCGGCGAACCCGCGCTCTCCGGGATGCGGCAGGGGTTGCGCCCCGCGGGTGGCACCGTCGCCGCCTTGTTGTTGCACCTTTAACCGACGCAGTGCCGTCCCCATCGCTCATGAAAATCAAAAACTGGATCAAACGCGAGCCCGTCGTCATTCTTCGAACCGCCCTCCTGCTGGTGGCGCTCGATCTCATGAAAAAACACTCCATCCGCCACCTGCCGGTGGTGGACGACGCCGACCAGCTGGTCGGCTTCATCACCGAAAGCGACCTGCGGCAGTTCTTCTTCCCGTCCATGGTGGAGGA
>JBFLZZ010000027.1:0-49537 GCA_040755255.1 Thermodesulfobacteriota bacterium | reverse complement strand
CGGCGGTGGACGTTCTCGAATCCGAGGATACCCTCTATATCTACATGGACGCCTCGGGGGTCGAGGTGGAAGAGCTGCAGATCACCGCCGAGAAGAATCGGCTCACCATCAGCGGCCGGCGGGAGTTCCCGGGCCGGGACCTGTCGTGCATCCATCAGCTGGAGATCGACTACGGCTCCTTCTGCCGGCGGATCAATCTGCCCGTCGCCGTCAACGTCGAACGGTCCACCTCCCGCTGCCGCAACGGATTTTTGATCATCGAACTGCCCAAGCTGCAGTGCCGCGGCAAATTCAACATTCCCCTGAGCTGACACCCCAGGAGCTGTCATGAGTGATGCAAACAGAACGGCCGAGGCCGACGAGAACAACAACGGCAATCCGCCGGCGGAGTCCACCAAGGGGCCGGTCAATCCCGCCGAGCTGCCCCTGCCGGAGGTGCTGCCGGTGCTGCCCCTGCACGGTTTCGTCTTCTTCCCCGGCATGGGCTTTCCCCTGCAGATCAGCCATTCCGCCTCCAAGAAACTCATCGACGACGCCATCCTCGGCGACCGGCTGGTGGCCATCGTCTCCCACGCCCAGCACCTGGGCGAGGAATTCCGGCCGGAAAACCTCTACCGCATCGGCGTGCTGGGCTACATCCACAAGCTGCTCAAGAACCAGGAAGGGGTCTACCAGGTGCTGATGAGCGCGGTCAAGAAGCTGCGGATCGACGAGTATGTCCAGCTGGACCCCTATTTCAAGGCGAAGGTGTCGGCCATCGAGCTCAAGGAGGTGGGCGACAAGGAAGAGGAGGCGATGCTGCTCAACCTCAGAACCCAGTTCAAGAAACTGGTGGAACTCGCCGGATTGGCGTCTGAACTGCAGCTTACCATCAACTCGCTCGGCAATCCGTTCCATGCCGCTTACCTGACCATTTCCCAGCTCAACCTGGACATCGACAAGGAGCAGCAGTTCCTCGAGATCGCCGATCTGAAGGAGCTGCTGCAGCGCACCGCGGTGGAGCTCAACAACCGCATCGAAACGGTGGAGATGAGCAACGCCATCCAGAAGAGCATCAAGGACGAGATGGACGAGAAGCAGCGCGAGTTCTTCCTGCGCCAGCAGCTCAAGGCCATCCGCAAGGAACTGGGCGAGGACCAGGAGAATCTCGAACTCGACGAACTCAAGGCCCGGCTCGACAAGGCGAAACTCACCGACGACGCGCGGAGCACCGCCGAGAAGGAACTCAACCGGCTGCGCCGCATCTCGCCCAGTTCGCCGGAATACACCGTGTCGCGCACCTATCTCGACTGGATCCTCGAACTGCCCTGGCTGGAGTCCACCGAGGACAGCCTCGACCTCGGGAAGGCCCAGGAGATCCTCGACACCGACCACTACGGGCTGGAGAAGATCAAGAAGCGGATCATCGAGTTCCTCGCGGTGCGCAAGCTGAAAAACGACATGCACGGCCCCATCCTCTGCTTCGTCGGGCCGCCCGGCGTCGGCAAGACCTCGCTGGGCCAGTCCATCGCGAGGGCGCTCGGCCGCAAGTTCGTCCGCATCTCCCTGGGCGGGGTGCGCGACGAGGCGGAGATCCGCGGCCACCGCCGCACCTACATCGGTTCCCTGCCCGGGCGGATCATCCAGAGCCTCAAGCGGGCCGGGGCCAACAACCCCCTGTTCATGCTGGACGAGATCGACAAGCTCGGCATGGATTTCCGCGGCGATCCCTCGTCGGCGCTGCTGGAGGTGCTCGATCCGGAGCAGAACTCCACCTTCTCCGATCATTACCTGGAGATCACCTTCGATCTCTCCAACGTGATGTTCATCACCACCGCCAACGTCATCGACAACATCCCCGGGCCGCTCCGTGACCGGATGGAGGTCATCGAGCTGACCAGCTACACCGAGGAGGAGAAGCTGATGATCGCCCGCCGGCACCTGGTGCCCAAGCAGATCAAGGCCCATGCCCTCACCGGCGACAACATCGAGATCGACGACGGCGGTCTCGCCCGGATCATCCGCTCCTACACCCGTGAGGCCGGGGTGCGCAATCTGGAGCGGGAGATCGCCTCGGTCTGCCGCGGCGTCGCCAAGGACGTCGCCATGGGCGCCGCCGACAAACAGGTGGTCGGCGAGGCGGATATCGAGAAGTTCCTCGGCCCCATCCGCTTCTTCCCCGAGATGCAGGCCCGCACCTGGGGGCCGGGGCTGGCCACCGGCCTCGCCTGGACGCCGGTGGGCGGGGTGCTGCTGTTCATCGAAACCGCGGCGATGAAGGGCTCCGGCGGACTCACCCTCACCGGCAAGCTGGGCGAGGTGATGAAGGAATCCGCCACCGCCGCCCTCACCTATATCCGCGCCCATTCCGCCAAATTCGGTATCGACGAGGAGAAGTTCGCCAGGCTTGACATCCACGTCCACGTCCCCGAGGGCGCCACCCCCAAGGACGGACCCTCGGCCGGCGTGGCGATGGTGACCTCGCTGACCTCGCTGCTGACCGGCAAACCGGTGCGCAAGGATGTGGCGATGACCGGCGAGATCACCCTGCGCGGCGACGTCCTGCCGGTGGGCGGCATCAAGGAGAAGGTGCTGGCCGCGGTGCGCGCCGGCATCCGCACCCTGATCCTGCCCGCGTTGAACGAAAAGGACGTCAGGGAGATCCCCGAGGAGGTGCGCGAGGGGGTCACCTTCCATTACGTGCAGGAGATCGACCAGGCCCTGGCCGTCGCCCTGCCGCAGGAATAAGCCCCGGACAAACTCTTGAGAGTCGGGTGCTAGGCGGCGCAGCGACCGTCGACCGTTTCCGGCCGCCCGTCCGTTCTGGTGGTGTACTTGGGTACCATGCAGCAGGGGAAGTAGCTTTCCTTGGCCTGGCGCAGGCCGGGAATGCCCATGTCCTGCTCGCGGTTGACGTAGGTGAAGCGGCCCAGGGCCCGGGCGGCGAACCACTGGTTGATCAGCTGTCCCAGGCCGGTGTACTGCGGCATCGCCTTCTCGAAATGCCAGACCGCGGTATCGCCGTCGAGGGGTTCGGCGATGGCGAAGGCGCGGATGGCGCCGTCGACGCGGATGGCGCCGCCGAAGATCGGCAGCCGGCGATAGTGGGCGAAGGTCTCGCGGATCGCCTCGTACTCGCCCTCCAGCCCCGGTTCGTCGCGGCAGCCGCGCAGGTCGCACCACTGGTCCTGCATGGCCAGGCACTCGTCGCGGTTGCGGTCGGTGATTTCCTCGTAGACGCAGTGGTGGGCGGCCAGGCACTGCTTGACCAGATTCCTTTTCTTGGCGTAACGGCGGCCGGCGAGATCCGCCAGGTCCGCCACCCGGTAGACGTAATCGGCGTTGTCGGGATCGGGCCTGACCGTGAACCCCGCCTGGCGGAGGGGCGCGACCGCGGCGAGCGGCTGCCGGATGGCGCCGTCCAGGCGCGGTGCCAGTCGCGCGAGCGCCCGGCCGTGGTCGCCGGGACCCAGGGGCGGTCCGATCAGATAGAGGCCACCGTACTGCTGGGCGATCAGCAGGAGGATGCCGTCGATCTCCGCCGAGAACACCGGCCGGTGACCCCGCCAGACGAAGAGGTTGGTGAAGGTGCACTCCGACACCGCCGGCGGGCAGCGGCGCAGGAGCGCCTCCACCCGGAAGCGGTCCGCGCTGGTGAGGGGGGAGAACGGGATATCTTTTTCGGCCATGGCTGGTTCCTTGTCGTGGTTGCGGGATCAGCTTACACCGCCGGCGGCGGTCAGGCAATTTCGACGGGCTCGCAACAAGGCGCAAGCGGTAACATCCGGCGACGAATTTGCGAAAGGGCGCAACGTCATCCTCCTTCGGCATCGCGTTGGCGCAGCCGGCACTTTTTCCGCCTGCCGTTCCGTGCGCCGGTCCCGGCCGGTTGAAAAGTCGAACCATTCCGGATAGTATCACCGGGCTTCCGGGAACGCCGACGACTGCCGTCCGGCGCGGTCAACCGTACCTCTTTCCCCTGATCGTATCCTCATGAAAGTACTTCTCGCCAAAAACGCCGGCTTCTGCATGGGGGTGCGGCGGGCGGTGGACACCACCCTCGCCACCCTCGAAGAGGGGAACCGGAAAATCGCCACCTTCGGGCCGCTGATCCACAATCCCCAGGTTCTCGACCTGCTCCGGGACCGCGGGGTCGCGGTGCTCAAGTCGATCCCCGAACGGCTCGACGGCACGGTGATCATCCGCGCCCACGGCGTGCCGCCGGAACAGAAGAAGAAACTGCAGCAGTCGGGCGCCGCGGTCAAGGACGCCACCTGTCCGCGGGTGGTGAAGGTGCAGGTGATCATCGACAAGTACCGGAAGCGGGGGGTCCGGACGGTGATCATCGGCGACCGCAACCACGCCGAGGTGGAAGGGCTGATGGGCTATGCCGGCAGCGATGTGCTGGTGGTGAGCGGCCTGGCGGAGATCGACGGCCTCGACCTTGCCGGCCCCTATATCGTCGTCTGTCAGACCACCCAGAACGAGCGTTCCTTCGAGGAGATCAGCGCCAGGATCCTGGAGAAGTACCCGGAGGGCAAGGTGTTCAACACCATCTGCGATTCCACCCACAAACGGCAGGAGGAGGTGCGCGACCTCTGCCGGCAGGTGGACGCCATGGTGGTGGTGGGCGGCAGAACCAGCGCCAACACCGCCCGCCTCGGCGAAATCGCCGGCGAAATGGGCTGCCCGGTGTTCATGGTGGAAAGGGAGAGCGATCTCGACCTCGCCGCGCTGAGCCGCTATCCGGTGATCGGGGTCACCGCCGGCGCCTCGACCCCTTCCTGGATGATCAATCTGGTGGTGCAGGTGCTGGAATCGGTGCCGGTGGAGAACGAGGGGACACTGAAGCCCTGGCTGTTCCGGATCTTCTGGACCATGCTCTCCGCCAACCTCACCGCCGCCCTCGCCGCCGGACTGCTGGCCCTGGCCGCGGTCTGCCTGCTCGCCATCCCCTTCGACTGGCGCTACCCGCTGCTGGCGACAGGGTACATCTTCTCCATGCACAACCTCAACCGGTTTACCGCGATCAGCGCCAAGAAGATCAACGATCCGGTCAAGGCCTATTTCGCCATCCGCAACCGGCGGCCCCTGTTCAGCCTGTCGCTGATCTCCCTGGCCGGAAGCCTGGCCATCGCCTACTCCCTCGGGACGGCGCCCCTGGTCGCCATGACGCTGCTCTCCGCCGGCGGCCTGCTCTACAGCGGCCACCTGCTCTCCGGATATCTGCCGAAAATCCCGCTTGGCCGGGTGAGGCAACTGCCCGGTTCCAAGACCCTGCTGGTTTCCCTGGCCTGGGCGGTGGCGGCGGTGCTGGTGCCGGCGATGGCCGCGGGCGGCACCGCCGGGGTGCGGACCGCGGCGACCTTTGCCGCCTTGCTGCTTTTCGTCCATGTCCGCTGCGCCATGTTCGATATCGCCGACCTCAACGGCGACCGCATCGTCGGTAAGGAAACCCTGCCGGTGGTGATCGGCGAGGCCAGGACCCATACCCTGCTGAACGGCCTGCTCTGCGGACTGCTGGTGCTGCTGCTTCTGCTGCCTTTGGGCGGCTGGCTGCCGCCGGCGGCCTGGGGGATGATGCCGGCGGTGCTCGCCCTGGGCTGGGTGAATTACCGTTACCGTCGCCAGCGGCTGGTCCCCGGCCCCCGTTTCGAGATGCTGGTCGACGGCACCTTTCTGCTGCTGGCCGCCGGCCCCTGGCTCGTCCGCGGCTTCGGTGGCTGACGGCGCAACCGGCCTTGCCGCCGGCGGCTGCCGTCGTCGCCCCTGCCCGCCGTGGGTCGCGGCGCGGTCTTTCCTAGGCGTATACCTCCCGCTGGCGCGGGACGAGGAGGAAATCCATGCTCGGTTGGTTCAAGAAAAAACTGGGGGCGAAAAAGGAAGAAGCGGATCAGGCTCCGGCGCAGCCGGCCGAAGCGGCCGTCGCCCTGCCCGAGGAAGCGCCCCCAACCCCGGTGCCGTCTCCGGTCGCGGAGCCCGGCCCGCCCCCGGCGGCCCCCGGCGCGGCCGGGGAAGAGGGGGGCGGCGACCGGAAAAGCCTGTTCCAGCGTCTCGCCCAGCGGCTCAGCAAGACCCGGCAGACGCTGATCAGCCGCATCGACGGGGTGTTTGCCGGCAGGAAGAAGATCGACGCGGAACTGTTCGACGATCTGGAGGAGATTCTCATCACCGCCGATCTCGGCGTCCGCACCGCTCAGGATCTGCTGGACGGTGCCCGTAAACGGGTGCAACGGGACAAACTCTCCGATCCTACGGCGCTCAAGGAGGTGCTCAAGGAACTGCTGCTCGGCTACCTGGTCAAGGCGGACCGGGCGAGCGAACTGGCCATGCCCGCGGAAGGGCCGCTGGTGATCATGGTGCTGGGGGTCAACGGCGTCGGCAAGACCACCACCATCGGCAAACTCGCCAACAAGTTCAAACAGGCCGGCCACCGGGTGCTGCTCGTCGCCGCCGACACCTTCCGCGCCGCGGCCATCGACCAGTTGAAGGTCTGGGCGGAGCGGGTCGGCGTCGAGATCTGCGCCCAGAAGCAGGGGGCCGATCCGTCCTCGGTGGTGTTCGACGCCCTGGACTACGCCCGGCCGCGCGACTTCGACGTGATCATCGTCGACACCGCCGGCCGCCTCCACACCAAGGTCAACCTGATGGAGGAGTTGAAGAAGCTGAAAAGGGTCGCCGCCGGCAAGATCCCCGGTGCGCCCCACGAGGTGCTGCTGGTGCTGGATGCCACCACCGGCCAGAACGGCATCGCCCAGGCCCGCCAGTTCAACGAGGCGGTGGATATCACCGGGCTTGCCCTGACCAAACTGGACGGCACCGCCAAGGGCGGCATCGTCGTCAACATCTGTCACGAGTTCGACATCCCCATCCGCTTCATCGGCATCGGCGAAAAGATGGACGATCTGCGCGACTTCGACGCCCGCGAGTTCACCGCGGCACTCTTTGCCGGCAACGGGGCGGAGGCTGCGGACGCTCATGGCTGATTTTATCTACCGGCAGCGCCAGTCGCCCGGCTGCGGCGGCTGCCTGCTCGTGCTGCTCCTGATCACCCTGGCCACCGGCGGCGCGCCGGTGGTGATCAACCTGCTCGGCGCCCTGTTCTTCTTCTTTCTGCTGCTGGTGGTGGGCGGGATCGGCGCCATGTACGCCTTTTCCTATTTCGTCCGGCGCCAGGTCGCCGAATACGCGAAAAACCAGACCGAGACCCACAACCGCTTCGTCACCCTGCTCATCCATATCCTGGTCAAGGTGGCTCAGACCGACGGCGAGGTCACCAGGGAGGAGACGGCGATCATCGCCAATTTCTTCCGCCAGCACCTGCGCTACAACCAGCAGCAGATGTTCTGGGTGAAGGAGGTCGTCAAGGAGGCGCTCGCTTCCACCGCGCCCCTGGAAGGACTCCTGGAGGAATTCCGGCGGGGCTTTGCCCACGAGGCGCGGCTGATCCTGGTGGAGCTGGTCTACCAGATCCTGTTCACCAAGCCGCAGGTGCCGGCGGCGGAGCTGGAGCTGGCGGCGCGGATCGCCGCCTTTCTCGGCCTCTCCGTCTACGAACAGCAGGCGATCCTCGGCAAGTACCAGGCGGCCCGCGGCCGTGCCGCCGACGACGAGGTCCATTACTACCAGGTGCTCGGCCTGGCCCCGGGCGCCGATCTCGACGAGGTGAAGCGGGCCTACCGCAAGCTCTCCATGCAGTACCATCCCGACAAGGTCGCCCACCTGGGCGAGGAGTTCAAGGCGGTGGCCGAGGAGAAGATGAAGGAGATCAACGTCGCCTACACCTTCCTTTCCAGGAAGCTGGGCGGCCGTTGAGGCGAGGCTCTCTGCCGGTCAATCGGTAATTGAGGTTTCCACGAGCTGCCCTGTCAACCCTTTGCCAGCGGCAGGCTGATGGCGAACACCGTTTCGCCGCCGGCGGAATGGACGTTCATCCGGCCGTGGTTGGAGATGACGAAGCGGTGGATGATGTAGAGGCCGCGGCCCTTCATTCGGCCGAGCTCGATGTCGCGCAGCAGTTCCGGGTCGATGGTGCCGCTGTTGCGGATCTCCAGGCAGGCGGAGTCGTCGCAGCGGCGGCAGGAAAGGGAAAGGTCGCCGCCCGCCGCCGGGATCGCCTTGGTGGCGTTGTGCAGCAGGTTGTCGATCACCCGTTCCAGACCGAACGGCGGGCAGAGCACCGGCAGGTCGGCTTCCACCACCGGCGTCAGTACCCGGATGTGATCGAAGCGGTTCTGCCGGATCACCTCCCTGTTGAGGGCATAACGGCGGACGGCGACCACGCCGAGGTCGACGAGCTCTTCCCGGGGGTCGCCGGTCTGGGTCAGGGCGATGTCCTGCAGCCGCGCGCTTTCCTGGGCGATGACGTCCATGCAGGAGATCAGTTTCTCCCGTACCGTGTTCAGATTCTCCCGATCCAGCAGCCTGCGGCAGCGGGCCGAAAGCCCCGCCACCGCCACCGCCGGGTTCTTGAAGTCGTGGAGGGTGTCGCCGAGATACTCCAGCTTCGCCGCCTTCATCACCTCCTTGCCGAAAAAGGTGAACAGCTCGATTTCGTCGTCGGAGAAGGAATGCTTGTTGTCCCTGGCGTAGAAGGTGAGCACGTGGCGGACGATGGTGTCGACCCGGATGGGGATGAAGAGGATGGAGTAGATGGAATTTTCCAGGGCGAACCGGCGCAGCCCCTCGCTGGTCAGTTCGCTGGTCGCCGGGTCCTTGATGAGCAGGTAGGCCTCGCTGACCCGTTCGGTGGGCGTGTCGCTGAAGCCGGTGCCGCCTTCCACCGCAACCCGGAAGTAGGGATGGTGGGCGACGGTGAAGGTGTGGCCGGGTTCGTGGTAGGAGAGCGCAACCGGATAGGCGGCCTCCAGGTAGATGCGGTCGCCGCCGCCGGTGACGGTGAACAGCGAGCACCCCTGCAGGGGAAGCAGTTCGCCCAGTTCGTCGATGAGCATCATGAAGATCTCCCGCAGCTTGATGGGCTGGCGGTTGCTCAGCTTGTGGAAGATCTTGTCGGTGATCTTTTCCTTGCGGGTGTTGAGGGCGTAGAGGTCGAGGATCTTCTTTTTGGCGAGCACGTGGCTCACCCTTCTCGCCAGCATCTCGGCGTGGATGATCTCGAGCGGCGAAAACTGCCGGTCCTCGGCGCGGTAGTAGATCTGCAGCGAGCCGAGCATGTCGCTCTTGCCGGAAACGAAACCGGGGATGACCAGCGGGATGGCGAGCAGGGAGTGGAATCCCTTTTCCGCGACGATCGCCTTGTTCTTGTAGAGGGGATCCTTGAGGATGCTGGGCACCGCGATGCTCTTCCGCTCCGAGACCACCTTGCCGGCGATGGAATCGTTCACCGGCACCGCGGCGGTGCGGCCGGAATCGTCCATGGCGAAGGCGCCGAAGCTGATCATCTTCAGGCCGCTGGGCTCGTAGAGACGGATGCTGGCCGCCTCGGCATCGAGGGCGGCGACGATGTTCCGCGCCGCGGTCTCCAGGATGGTCCGCGGGTCGAGGCTGGGATCGATGGCGAGGATGGTTTCCGATTCCTGGATGATCTTGGAGAGGAATTGCTGCAGGTAGCTGTTTTCGACCAGGGCGCTGATGGTCAATAGTTGCCGCCGTCCCGCTTCGGTGTCGCCGAGTTCGGTCTCTCTGCAGAGATAGTCGAAAAGCAGTTTTTCCATGTTGACGATGTGTCTCCGGGGGTGCGTGCCGTCTGCCCCATTCTAGCAGAGATCGCCGGAAGCCGGAAGGTGCCTTGTTCGGGAAATGCGGCGGAAATCAAGGCGCTGGCCGCCGGCCTCCCTTGCTTGCCGCCTGTTTTTTTTCTGTACTTGCCAAGGTCGTTTTCCTTACAATGTATCTGAATTGCCGGAACCGCCCCCCGCAGTTCCGCATCCTCACCCCGTTCGCTTCTCCTGCCCCGCACTGGCGGGCGGCCGTGGGAGCGTGCGGGAAACCATGGTGAACGACAAAGCAGTCAAGGAGCATTGACATGCCGGTTGATCCAAGCAGCGTCAGGATATTGCTCGCCGAAGACGCGATGGCGATGCGGAAAATCGAGATCAAGATCCTCAACTCCCTCGGTTTCAAGCAGGTGGTCGAGGCCAAGGACGGCGCCGAGGCCATCCGTATCCTGCAGAACGAGCCGGGAATCGGCCTGATCATTTCCGACTGGAACATGCCCAACAAATCGGGGCTCGATCTGCTGAAATGGGTGCGCGCCAGCGAAAAGGGCAAGAATCTGCCCTTCATCATGGCCACCGGCCAGTCGGACAAGGGGCAGGAACAGAAGGCGGTGGAGGCCGGGGTGAGCTGCTTCGTCCCCAAGCCCTTCAGCGCCGAGGAACTGCAGCGCAAGATCGACGAGGCCTTCGGCGACCGGCCGGCGGAAGAACGGAAGGAAACCGGACCGCAGTTCGCCGCCTCCGGCAAGGTGCGGCTGCGCGCCGCCCACATCCAGATCACCGATCACATCATCCTCGGGGTTCTCCGCGAGCAGATCGAGAAGGGCGAGGTGACCCCGAAACATTTCGAGCTGGAAACCCAGTGCATGCCCAGCTGGAACCCGGTGAGCAAGGCACTGGAAGACGGCACGGTGGACTGCGCCTTTGTTCTCGCCCCGATCGCCATGGACCTGTTCCACTACAAGACGCCGATCAAGCTGGTGCTCTTTGCCCACAAGAACGGTTCCATCTTCGTCCGCAACGCCATGGGGGAGTATACCGACCCCTACCAGAACTTCTTCAAGGGCAAGTCCTTTCTCATCCCCCACAAGATGTCGATCCATCACATGCTGACCCACATGTTCTTCACCAGGGTCGGTCTGAAGGCGAGCCTGGAGAAGGGCAGCGACGTCCAGGTGAACCTGGAGATCGTGCCGCCGGTGAAGATGCCGGAATTCCTCGCCGACAATCCCAACAACAGCGGTTTTCTGGTGGCGGAGCCCATCGGCAGCAAGTCGGTGGCGGCCGGCATCGCCAAACGCCAGTTTCTCTCCAGCGAACTCTGGAAGGATCACCCCTGCTGTATCGTCGCCATGCGTGACGAGTTTGTCGCGGCGCACGCCGAGGCGGTCCAGGAATTCACCAACCTGCTGGTGCAGGCCGGTCTGTTCGTTGCCAGGCAACCGGCCAAGGCGGCGGAAACCGCGGTGCGCTTCCTCGATCCCGGCGGCCAGCTGGGTCTCAAGGTGCCGGTGCTGGAAAAGGTGCTCTCCGATCCGCTGGGGATCACCACCGACGATCTCTATCCCAACGTCGAGGACCTCGAGCGTATCCAGCGCTACATGCACGACGAGATGCACGTCGGTAACCTCATCGACCTCGGCAGTTTCGTCGATCCCCGCTTCGCCGAAGTCGCCTGCCGGGATACGGGGGTGACCCGCGGGCAATCCTACTACACCGATGCCGAAGCGGTTGCCATGGAGCTGCTCGCCCGCGGCGGCAGCGGCGACAGCAGCGCTTCGCGCAACCTGGTGAGCAAGGAGGGCAAATACCTGACCTTTTCCCTGGGCAATCAGGAGTTCGGCGTCGACATTCTGCGGGTCAAGGAGATCATCGGCAAGATGGACATCATCTCCCTGCCCCAGGCACACCGCTATATCAAGGGGGTGATCAACCTCCGGGACCGGGTGATTCCGGTCATGGATCTGCGGCGGCGTTTCGCCCTGGAGGAGATCGAGGGAACCTCCCGCAGCTGCATCGTCATCCTGGAGGGCGGCGTCCGCAAGAACAACAGCCTGGTGGGGATGACGGTGGACTCGGTTTCCGAGGTCCTCAACATCCGCTCCGCCGACATCGACGATGCGACCTCGTTCGCGAAGAAGGTGGATACCAGTTATGTCCTGGCCATGGCCAAGGTGGGGGAAAAGGTGAAGATCCTCCTCAATATCGATCAGGTGCTGAACTTCTGACCCGGGCGCGGCGGCAAGGCCGCCGTGGACCGGCAGCGGCTCAGCCGCCAGGGGTCTCCTCTTCCGGCAATTCCGGCCGGACCATGACGATTTTTTCCTTTCTGATCTGGACGGTGCCCGGCTTCGCCCCCGGTGGTTTCGACACATGCCGGGCCATGGTGCAGGCCACCGGTACCCGGCCGGCCTCCCTGGCCTTGCTGTGGTAGGCGGCGACGGCCGCCGCCTGCCGCACCGCCTCCCGGGATGGTTCCTCGCCGGCCGGACCCTGCAGGAGAACGTGGCTGCCGGCAAAGCCGCGGACATGGAACCAGAGGTCCGCAGGCCGCGCCAGCCGGAAGGTGACGAGTTCGTTGTCGCGGTCGCTGCGGCCGGCGATCACCTGCCAGCCGCCGGACAAGGCATAGCGCCAGACCTTCGCCTCCGGCGCCGTCCGTTCCTCCTGATGCCGATCCTTCATCCCTTTGCCATCAGTACAGCTCGTACTTCACCAGCCGCGCGTCGAGGCCGCCGGCGTTGAGCGGTCTTTTCCAGGCCGGTTTCAGCCCCACCGATTTGATCAGTTCGCGGTTGCCGAGAAACAGATACGCTTCCGCCCCCTGGCATCTCCGCTTGAGAAAGTCCCCCAGCTCGCGGATGAGGGCATGGGCCCGCTCCCCGCCCATGCGGATGCCGTAGGGCGGGTTGCAGACGATGGTGCAGCCGGCCAGGGAATCCAGTTTCTGAAACGGGATTGTCCGCAACAGGATCCGTTCGCCATGGGGGAGGGTGCCGGCATTGGCGCGGGCGGCGTCGACCGCGGCAGGGTCGATGTCGTAGCCGCGCAACAGCTCCCTGGCCGGGATCCGGATCTGTCCGTCGATCTCTTCCCGCAGCGCCTGCCATTGCCGCTGGTCGTGTTCCGGCAGATGAAAAAAGCCGAAGCGGCGGCGGAGATATCCCGCCGGAATCCGGCAGTAGCTCATGAGGGCCTCGATGAGCAGGGTGCCGGAGCCGCACATGGGATCCGCCAGCGGCCGTTCGCCGTCCCATCCGGTCAGGGCGATGCAGGCCGCGGCCAGGGTTTCCTGCATGGGGGCTTCCCGGCTCTGGAGCCGGTAGCCGCGCCGGTGCAGGGACCCGCCGCCACCATCGAGATAGAGGGCGGCGCTGTTGCCGTCCAGATGGAGATGCAGGCGAAGGTCGGCATCGTGGCGGTCCACCGAGGGGCGTTTGCCGAAAAGATCGGTGAACCGGTCGACCACCGCGTCCTTGACCCGCAGCGCCGCGTACTGGGAGTGGCGGATGCGGCTGTTGTGGCAGTTGGCGGAAACGGCCAGGGTCTGCTCCGGGGTGAGCAGGGATTCCCAGGGAATCTCCCGGCAGATCCTGTAGAGATACTTGTCCGAGTGGCAGTGGAAGCGGCGCAGCGGCACCAGGACCCGGCTCGCCAGCCGCGACAGGTAGCAGATCCGCGCCAGGGTCGGATGATCACCGTCGAAATAGAGGCCGCGGTAGGTGGTGGCGACGTTGGTCCCGCCCTGGGCGGCGACCTCCCGGGCCGCCAGCTCTTCGAGCCCTTCGCCGGTCTGGAGAAAGAGCCGCCCCGCTCCCTGGTAGTCGAAGGTTTGCATCATGGAGGAAAGTGGTGTCGGTGGATGGGCGGCGGGTCGCCCACTGCCTGGAGATGGTGAGCGCCGGCCGGGGGGCAGGGTTCAGTTGCCCGCGTTGCCGCCGGTGGGGCGAAGCAGCCAGTCGGCGAGGTTTTCGGCGAGTCGCCGGTTGTTCCCTTCGAGAAATCGGTTCTGAAAGACGGCATCGTCGCCGACGATCAGATAGCGACCCTTGCCGAAAGAGCCGCTGGCCATCGTGCCCAACGCCTGGCTGGGATCGGTCTTGTCCTGGACGTGGTCGCGGTTCAGGTCGACCCAGGCCGCCGGCGAGGTTCTCGCGATGATCCGCACCCGGTCGCCGGCGTTCAGCAGGGCCCAGCAGCCGTAGACGGCGAATCCTTCGATGCCGTTCAGCACCGGGTGGGTATCGAGGTCGACCACCAGGAAATCCCGGTCATTGCCGGCCAGGAGGTTGTTGTGCTCCTGGATGACGCCGTTGGAGGCAAAAACGTCCAGCCGCGCGAGCAGATCGGTCACCGGCATGGGGATGTGCAGCATCAGGGCCAAACGGCCGCCTTCGAACAGCCAGTTGACGATGGCGTCGATTTCGGCGGGGGAGAAAGGTGAAAACGGGCCGCTGACCACCAGAACGGCGGCGTTTTTCAGCATGGCCGGTGTAAGCTTCTCCTCTCCGGGGACCACGGTGGCGCCTTTGGTCTCGAATATCCCCGCCATCCGGGAGAGATGCAGAGCCCCTTCCTGTTCGATGACGAAACGCTGGTCGTGCCCCTGATCGAAGAGGACCAGGGGCCGGTCGCCGGCAAGGGCGGCGGGGCAATGGAGGAGAACGGCGAACAGCAACAGGATCGACAGGCGCATAGGGGACTCCGATGGTGGGGAAGGGCTCCGTCTTCCTGTGGTTACTCCAGGCGGAGGTGGTCGAGATACAGGGTCAGCGGCCGTGGCTCCCGCATGACGAAGAGTCCGATGCCGGCTACCTGGCCGAGATCGAGTTTCCGGTTCTTCGGGCCATGGCGGACATCGGCGAGCGGGAGCCGGATGGCGTTCCGTCCCGGCGCCAGCGCCAGGGTCCGGTTGAACCGGTCCTGGTAGCGCATGCCGTCGGCGTCGTGCCGCTGGTCGTGGATGCGGACATGCACCGTCACCGGTTGGGGCTGCGGGTTGTCCACCTCCAGAAGCAAGGCGCTCATCCGCCGCCAGTCCTGGGGAAAGTAGCGGAAAGATACACCGGAATATTGCCGGGTGTCCAGTTGCAATTGCAGGGAATGTTCGCCGTGGGCGGCATGGCCGCCGACGATGCGGCAACGGGCGCTGCCGCTCACCCGCTGCATCTCCCCGCCGCGTTCGAAGTCGAACAGCAGCGGAAAGGCCCTGCGGGCGAGCAGATGATCGGCGACCAGGGTGGCAAGGGGGGTGATCGAGAACAACAGCAACAAGCCGCTGACCACCGCGGCCGCAAACGGCTGCCGTCTTGCCGGCAGAAACCAGAGCAGGGCGAGGATGGAACCGATGGTGGAGTTGGCGATGTCGGTCGCCGAGACATTGCGGTTGGGGAGAAACTGCTGGATCCACTCGATGGCAACGGCGCAGGCCAGGGTGAGGCAGAGGGCGGCTGCAGCCCGAACAGGCCGGGAACGCCGTTCGAGTGCCCGGAGGACCGTCAGCGAAAGGAAGAAGAACAGGGGGAGATGACCAAGGTCGGAGAGATGGTCGATGAACCTGGTATGGGGAAGCAGCGGCGGGTCGCAGAAGGCGAAGGGGGCGATGGCCAGGGTAATGGCGGCAGGGATCAGGGGAGTGGTGCGCATCGTGACTGTGTCTGAACGGTCCGCCCTGTCGGCGGCCTCGGTATATCCTGTTTGACTTTCGCGCCGTCGGCCGGTAACAATGGGTGGCGGGTGAGAGGTAGCTGATCACGGGGCAGGTGACTGCGCAACACCCCTGCACCCAGGTTTTGTATGCGGTCACAGGGTATTCCAGATCCGCGAAAACGGCCTGTTCGCTATACACCCCGTATGCGGAGATTTTGTAACCGTCCGGCAGCACCCCATCTTCGGCCGATCGATCCGGCTTCCGTACCCGGGCTGCGCGCCGCCGGTCCGCTTGTCCAAATCCGGGGCACTTGCCAAGGGGTACAGGGTGGGTGGTTGCACATCATCGTACCTGCGTGGTGAACGGTCACGAAATTTTCTCGGCAGGGGAGGGGGGAATGGAAAAAAAGACAGCAACGGCCGCCGTCGGACTCACCGCCGAACAGGGCAGAGCACTGCTGCTGCTCGCCCGCTGCACCCTGGAAGAACGGTTCCATCGCCGTCCGCCGCGCTGCGGCGCCCTCGATGTCCAACTCGCCGATCCCGCTTTTGACCGCACCTGCGGCACCTTCGTCACCCTCCATGCCGCCGGGCGGCTGCGGGGGTGCATCGGCTGCCTCGCCGCGGCGGAATCCATTCGCGACGGGGTCCGCCGCAACGCCCTGAACGCCGCCTTTCACGATAGCCGTTTCGCGCCGCTCACCGAAGGGGAACTGGACGGCGTGGTCGTCGAGGTGAGCATCCTTACCGAACCCCGACCGCTCGCCTATGCCGACGGCGACGATCTCCTCCTCCGGCTGCGGCCGGGCATCGACGGGGTCATTTTGAATTGCGGCGGCTGCCGCGCCACCTTTCTCCCCCAGGTCTGGGAGCAGCTGCCCGACCCGGCGGCCTTTCTCTCCCATCTCTGCGCCAAGGCCTGCCTGCCTCCGGACTGCTGGCGGCGGCAGAAACCGGAGATCGCCGTCTACCAGGTGCAGAAATACAGCGAGGATGACCGGGAATGATCCTTCGCGCCGGCCCCTTGCCGGTACGTTGAAAAAGCCCGCCGTGGCTTTTCCGACCATCGCCTGGCCCTTTCAGCGCCGGCGAGATCCGGCGGCAGGTCCACCTGCCGCCCGCAGCCCGTTTGTCGACGGGCCGTTACTCTTCCGGCAGATACTCCCGCAGCCATTCCTCCACCTGGGCACGGGTCGGGAAATTCCCCTGGCATTTCAACTGACCGTTGATCACCAGCGCCGGCGAGTGCAGCACCCCGAACCGCCCGATCTCATCGGGATCGTGCACCTGGAAGACGTCGGCGGCGACGCCCATGTCCGCCATGATTTCGATGACCTGTTTCTGCAGGTTGTTGCAGGCGACGCAGCCGTGGCCGAGCACCCGGATGACGAGATGACCGGGATCTCCGGCCGTCTCGCCGCGCAAGCGCATGATTTCCGCGGCGATCGCCTCGCGGTAGAGTCCGCTGGCGGCTTGGGGAACATAGTTCTTCGCCGCAATCTCCGCATACACCGCCTCGGCGAGTTCGGCGGCGCTGCCCGTCCCGTCCGCCAGCACCCGGTTCAACGCCAGGTCGAGGCCGATGAGGCCCACCGTCGCCTTGCCCACTCTGAGGGTCCGCTGCAGAGGCGCATCCTGTCCACTTTCCATTTCTCTCATACCCCCACGCTGAGGATGATTTTTTTCAAACCTACCACGCTTGCCCTGCCGCCGCCGCATTTTTGCACTGTATTCCCCCAGGAGCAAAGGGCTTGCAACGGGGGGCGGCAAGGATTACCTTCTCTCCATCGGCCTGACTCGAACCGAAAAACGGAGATCCGTCATGAAACCACTGCACATCCTCGCACCGAAGGACGCCCCGCCGGCGGACCCGCCGCGATCACAGGGCTGCGCCCTGCCGATGGCGGGCAATCCTTCGGCCGCGGCCGAACCCTGCTGAGGCCCGCCCCCCGGACCTGAGGCCAGGTCCTTCGATCGTCCCGGATACCGGGTCTGTTCCTTTGTCGATGGTTTTGTGACGACGCCGGTCGGTGACGTCCCCCGGGTGCAGACCCGGCGTCTTGCCGGCGACTGGCTCGGCACCGCCCTCGCCCGTCTCGGCATCATCCGTCATCGCTATACCGTGGTGCCGGGGCTCTACGCCTTCGGCAACCCCACCCCGGAGTCGCCGGTGCTGGTGACCGCCAATTACAAACTCACCTTCGATATCCTCCGCGAGGATCTCGCCGGGCTCGACCTCTGGCTGGTGGTCATCGATACCCGCAGCATCAACGTCTGGTGCGCCGCCGGCAAGGATCTGTTTTCCACCGGCGAGGTGGTGCGGCGCCTGCAGGCGGTCCGGCTCGACCAGCTGGTGAGCCATCGCCGGGTGATCCTGCCGCAGCTGGCCGCCCCCGGCGTCACCGCCCGCGAGGTGAAGCGCGCCACCGGATTTTCCGTGTCCTTCGGTCCGATCCGCTCCGGCGACATCGCGGCCTATCTCGCCAACGGCATGAGCGCCACCCCGTCGATGCGCACCGCCACCTTCCCCCTGCTGGAACGGCTGGTGCTCATTCCGGTGGAACTGGTGCTGCTCTGGAAGACGCTGCTCCTCTCTTTTCTGGTCATGTTCCTGCTCTCCGGACTCGGGCCGGGGATCTTTTCCTTTGCCGCCGCCCTCGCGCGCTTGCCCGGGTTTGCCTGGGCAACCCTGGCCGGCGTGCTGGCCGGGCACGTCGCCGTGCCGCTGTTGCTGCCCTGGCTGCCGTTCCGGGCCTTTTCCGCCAAGGGCGCCCTGACCGGCACTGTCGCCGCCGCGGTGCTGGCGGCGGCGATCGGCGGCAGGGTGGCCGGACTCGAACTCGTCACCCTCGGTCTGTGGAGTGTTTCCCTCAGCTCTTTCCTGGCGATGAATTTCAGCGGTTCCACCCCGTACACTTCTCCTTCCGGGGTGGAATGGGAGATGCGCCGTGCCATCCCGCTCCAGACGGCCGCCATCGTTGCCGGGGCGGTTCTCTGGGTGATCGCCGCCTTTTTCAGGGAGGGACCATGAAGGATTTTCGTTACATCGACGACGTCGCCACCATCGCCATCGATCACGAGGCCTGTATCGGCTGCGGCCTCTGCCTCCAGGTCTGCCCCCACCAGGTGTTCTCTCTCGCCGACGGCAAGGCGGAATTCGCCGACCGCGACGGCTGCATCGAGTGCGGCGCCTGCGCCCGCAACTGTCCGGTTACCGCCTTGTCGTTGACCCCGGGCGTCGGTTGCGCCTCGTTGATGATCAAGAAATGGCTGCACGAAAAAGGCATTCCCATCCGGCTGGGCTCGGGATGCTGCTGAGCTTCGGAACGGTGGCGGCCGCGCGGCGGGACGCGTCCTGCCCGGTGCAGACCCCTGCTTCGGGAGAGGGGCTGCGGTGGGAGGCCGGTGTTCCCTTCCCGGCCGCTCCCCACCGCATTCCCTTCCCGGTTCAGTTCGTTTCGGAGATCATCTGCCCCTTCCTCTGCCGCCTCCGGAACCGGCTCCGCCGCCCGGGCCAAAGGTGGAGGCGCCCGGACCATAGCCATCGCCACGGCCCATACCGCGTTCCGGCGGCGCATCGGGCAGCTGCACCCCCTGCTCGGCGGCGCGGGTCTTCATCGTTTCGTGGTGTTCGCTGCGGATCCGTTCCCTTTCCTCCTCACTGGCGGCGTCGCGCATCCGGCTGCGGTACTCCTCACCTTCCTCGGCGGTCATCAACTCCCTGCCGACGATTTGCTCCTGTTCACGCTCCTGCAGCCGTTCCTGTTCGTGTATCTGTTCGTTGAGCCGCAGATGTTCCTCTTCCCGTTCCCGGAACCGTTCCTGATCCTCGGCATTGCCGAAACCGGGCAGGAGAAGGGTGGCGAACAGTGCTGCAGTTGTCATCATACTGATTTTTTTCATAAAATACTCCTTCTGGAAAAAGTTGGGGGCCGCCATCCTGTCATGGCAAGCCCCTGGTACCGTTCTATAAAGAAGCAGGCCCGGTTGTCAATGTCGGCTTTGCGAAATCGCCGTTTCCCGCCACCATTCGGTGCAGGGAGGGGGTGGTTTTGCCGGTAGGGCGGGAAAACCTGATGACGGCCGGCAGGGCGGTCATCGGCATGATGGCCACAGGGAAGGCATCGGCCTGTTGTTTCGCACCCAAGGGAGCTTGGCAGTGAACCTCGGTTTCCTCCGTATTTCACCAAAGACGCCGGCAGTCGCCGCCGGGATTCTGCTTGCGTTCGGGTTTGCCTTTTTCTGCGCCGCATTCCTGCCTGCCCTCGCCGAGCGGCTGATTCTCGCCAGGCTCAACGCCGAGGCTCCCCTCGAGATTTCTTTCCGGCTTGGCCGGATCTCCCCTTTCCGCCTTTCCCTGCAGGCCATGCGCATCGGACCCGTCGAAGGGCCGGCCGTCACCGCGGCGGCGGTGACCGTGGGATACCGATGGCAGGGCCTTTTCCGGTTGCGATTGACCGAGGTCGTGGTGGATGCGCCCGTCGTCCATCTGCAAACCGGCGCCACCGGGGTGCGGTTGCGGGGGGTAGCGGCCGGATCTGGTGGCTCCCCACCCGCGGCACCGACGATTCCGGAGTTTGCCTCCCTTGCCTGCACCAACGGGACCCTGGTTTTCCATGGAAACGGGACGGATGAGCGCCTCCATTTCGACGGGGCTGTGCAAACCGCCGGCAGGGAGAACCTGAAAGGTGGATTCACCGTGCGGTTCCGCGAACAGGAAGTCCGGCTGCGTCTGGATACCGATGCCGATCTGCGCGAGATCGTGGTCGGAGTGAACGGCGATTTCCACCTCGACAGGGTGGGCGACCTCATGCACCGGTTCGGATACGCGGCTGCCGGCCGGCTGCGGCTCACGGGCGGAGCCCGCTTGTCGTTGCGGCCGTTGGGCATCAGAGCGGTCGACCTCCATGGGCAGGGCGACGATCTCTTCCTCGGCACCACCGCCGCTGCCATCACCGGGTCTGCGCTGTTGGCGATCACCAGCGACGATGGAGGCCTCTACCGTCTTGCCGTCGATTCCCTTTCCTTTGCCGGATCCGCCGACGGCAGACTGCAGAACGTCGAATGCAGCCTTCGCCTCGACGGGACCGCCGGAGTGGCGGGGCAGGCAAAGGCGGACCTGTCGGTGCATGGGCTTGCCCTGGACGACAATCTGCAACTGACCACCGAAATGGCCGCAACCCTGACCGGGGACTTTTCCGGCGGGGTCGATGCCTACTCCTGGTCGGCTGCCCTGCGGGCGGCAGGCGACTGGCAGGGAGCCGCCGACGGCGGGGAGACGACCTTCAGCGTCGGCCGGCCGCAGGCGGATTGCGAAGGTGTCGGCGGCGCTGGCCAGGGGAAGATCGCCTGCCGGGGGGAAGGGCTGCTGGCGGTTGCCGGTGGATCTTCCCGGATCGAACTGACCAGGGCCGCCGTGCAGTTGGATACCGTTTACGACCGGGAAGGATTCACCTGGCAGTTGCAGTCCGCCGGCATGCTGGCCGCTGCCGCGACGAGGGGGACGGCCACGGCGCGATGGCAGGCGGAAGGCCGGGGCGGCCTCGGCCCCTCGGTCTATACCATCGCTCTTGCCGACGGCACGGTCGCCAGCGGGGAATTCCGGGGCGAGGGCGTGCGAGGCGAACTTTCCTGGCCGATGGGGCAGGGGGCCGCCGGCTCGCTCGCCGTGGCCGGGCTGAAGAAAGGGAAAAGGAAACTGGGCAGTCTCCGTCTCGCCCTTGCCGGGGGCGAGAAGCAGGTCTCGGTTTCCGGCAGGCTGTCGACCACCGTCGCTGATGGCCTCACCCTGGCCATCAGCGGCGAGATCCCCATGGTGGACGGAATGCCCGTCAACGCCGCTCTGCGCTTTGCCGCCACCGAACACTCGTTCGCCACTCTCGACGGGGGGCGGCCGCCGCTGCTGGGCGGCCTGGACGGCAGCGGCCGTGTCGATGCACGGGGCAGCGCCGCCATCGACTCCTGTGGAACAAAAATGACGTTTGCCGTATCGATAAGGGACGGCAAGCTGGGCTACCCGGAAAAGAAGCTGGCGGTCGAAGGTCTCGCCGGCGGAATCGTGCTGCAGGCGCTGCCGGAACTGCGGAGCGAACCGGCGGAATTTACCTTTTCCGGTCTGCACTTCGGTGATTACCGGTTTACCGGCGGCAGGGCGCTGATCCGCCTGGATTCGGCGGAGCGCATCCTGGTGGAGGATGGTGAGGTGGGGTGGTGCTCCGGTACCGTCGGCCTGCACGGGATACGGATCGACACCGCGGCCGGCTCGGTACGCGCCGGGCTCTCCTGCAACCGCCTCAACCTCGCCCAGCTGCTCACCCAGCTCGGCGTCGGTCAGGTGACCGGCGACGGCACGGTCAGCGGCCGGATCCCGTTCGAGATCGACCGGGGCCGGGTACGATTCGGGGAAGGCTACCTTCAGTCGAGTCCGGATGGCGGCGGCAGTATCCGCCTTGAAACCGGCACACTGCTCACCTCCGGCCTGGTGCCGGGGACACCGCAGTTCCTGCAGCTCGATTTCGCCGGCGAGGCCCTGCGCGATTTCCGCTATGACTGGGCCAAGCTGCAACTGCACAGCGAGGGCAAGGAAGCGGTGCTGGCCCTTACAATCCATGGCCGGCCTGCCCGGCCCCTGCCGTTCCGCTACGATGGCGGCACCGGCACTTTCCGGCGTCTGAGCGTGGCCGGCAGCGGCGGCATCGACCAGCCGATCCGCCTCGATGTCAACTTCCGTATCCCCTTTGACGAACTGCTGGGATATGGTACAACTATCCGCAAAGTTCTCGACCTGAACCGGCCGTAGCCCTGCAGGAGATCCCCGATGACCAAGCGTATGCTGCTCACCGCTTTCGTTGTTTTCGCCGCGGCGGGCTGCACCCGCCATCAAATCGAAACCCGCAGCGAGGTGGCGGTGGCGCCGGTGGAAGTGAAGCCCATTCACATCACCATCGATATCAACATCCGGGTCGACCGGGCACTCGACAATTTCTTCGGCGATATCGACCAGGCGGCCGACGCCCTTGAAAGCAAGAAGACAGAGGGAAAACAATGAAGCTTCCTTGCCGCATTCCCGGTGCCGCAGTTTTTCTTCTCCTGCTGTTCTCGTTCCTGGCGCCGGCGGCCGGCGCCGGTGACATCAAGGGGGCCATGCTGGCGCGGCTGCCGGAGATCAACAGCCTGAAGGCGGCCGGTATCGTCGGCGAAAACAATGGCGGCTATCTGGAATTCCGCAGCGGTGACATGGCGCGGGCCGCCGTCGTCCAGGCCGAGAACGCCGACCGGCGTACCGTCTATGAAACCATTGCCGCCCAGCAGGGGACCAGTGTCGACATGGTCGGCCGCCGCCGGGCGCAGCAGATTGCCGCCAACGCCGCCCCGGGCACCTGGCTGCAGAACGAAGCCGGCGCCTGGTACCGGAAATGACCGGAATGCACCGCCAACACCGTAAGGTCCGCAATCCCCGCAACCCGATCCCCGACAGGTAACCGCCCCGGAACAGTGCGTCCGCCCTCGGGGCGACGGCCGGATACGTACGCATCCTCCGCGGGCGAGGGGCGGCAGTCCGGCGATTCCGGGCAGGAGAAACAGCCTTCACCCGTTTCCGCAAACAGCTGCACCGGCCGAGCCATGCAGAACAGGCATATGCCCCCATTCTTTTTCCAAGGATAACGACACATGAAAAGCCATCGTCCTTCCAAGAGGATTCCGCCCCTGCTGTTCGCCACCCTGGCGGCGAGCCTGCTTGCCGGCACCGCCCCGGTCGGCGCCGAAGAGACCGCCCCGACCTCGCCGCCCGCCGCCACCGCCGAGGTCACGGCTCAGGACAAGGCGCCC
This sequence comes from Thermodesulfobacteriota bacterium, assembly GCA_040755255.1. Classification (GTDB taxonomy): domain Bacteria; phylum Desulfobacterota; class Desulfobulbia; order Desulfobulbales; family S012-135; genus JBFLZZ01. The sequence continues at coordinate 26,399 of JBFLZZ010000027.1, read as the reverse complement.
CTGACCGACAGCGCCACGGTGGTGGCCACCATCAACGATGAGAAGATCACCAAGCTGGAACTCGACCGGGAACTGGAGGTGATCCGGCAGCGGTTCAAGGAGCGCGGCCGCGATGTCAACGATGCCCAGCTCGAGGAGATCCGCGGGGAAGTTCTCGACCGGATGATCCGTCGCGAACTGCTGTATCTGGCCAGCAGGGACGCGGGCGTCACCGCCACGGACAAGGAGATCGAGGAAGGTTTTCAGATGGTCAAGGCCCGCTACGCCGACGACGAGGCCTTCAGAAAAACCCTCGCCGATTTGCATCTGACCGAGGAGATCATCCGCAAGGACATCGGCATGGAGACGGCGGTGAAGAAGTACATCGACGACAGGTTCGTCAATGCCACCACGGTGACCGAGGAGGAAGCCAGGGAGTACTACGACCGCAGCAAGGAAAACTTCATCCAGCCGGAGAGCGTGCACGCCAGCCATATCCTCATCAAGGTTGAGGAGAACGCCAGCGACGAGGACAAGAAAAAGGCGAGGGAGAAGATCGAGACCATCCGCAAGAAACTGGCGGAGGGTGCCGACTTCGCGGCCACGGCCAAGGAGAGCTCCGAGGGCCCCAGCGCCCCCAAGGGCGGCGACCTCGGCTACTTTCGCCGCGGTCAGATGGTCAAGCCCTTCGAGGACGCCGCCTTCGCCCTCAAGAAGGACGAGATGAGCGACGTGGTCGAGACCCAGTTCGGCTACCACCTCATCAAGGTGCACGAGAAGGTCGAGGAGACCGCCATCGCGTTTGCCGACATCAAGGAGCGGATCATGGAGTATCTGAAGAAGGAGAAGGTGCAGAAGCAGGTGAACGAGTTCGTCGAATCACTGCGCAGCAAGGCCACCATCAAACTCATGTGACATGACCGACCTGGAGTCGCTGCTGCGCGGCATCGATCTTTTTGCCGCCTTTTCCGACGAGGAGCTGCGAGAATTTTCCGCCCGCCTCCAGCGGCGCACCTACCCCGCCGGCTCGGTTGTCTGCCAGGAAGGCCAACCGGGCCGGGAGATGTTCATTCTGCTTTCCGGCCGTCTCCGTGTCTGCAAGGAGGGGCGCAGGGTCACCGAAATCCTGCCGGTGGACTATGTCGGCGAGATGGCCATCATCGAAACCAAGCCCCGGTCCGCCAGTGTTCTCGCCGAGGAAGAGAGCGTTCTGCTCGCCATCGGCCGCGAGCATTTCGACGCCTATCTCGCCGGCCAGCCGCGGAGTCTGGTCGCCCTCATGCAGGTTCTGTCCCGGCGCATTCGCCGGGACACCGAGCTGCTCGCCGCCGAATTCGAAAAAACCAACATCCTCATCCACGACATGCGCAATCTGCTGTCGTCCTTCGTGCTGCTCGACAGCCTCGCCGCCGGAGCAGCCGCAGGCCAGGCCGGTCGCATCGTCTTCATGCAGAAGGCGCGGGACGATCTCGCCGAGATGATGGCTGAGGCCATCGCCAATGCCAAACGTCTGCGCTATACGCCGCACGCCGTCGAGGGGAACCTCGCCCAACTGGCGAGGGAGCTGGTCGGCTCGGAGTTGACCGCCCTGCCGGAACTGCGGCACAGGAACATCGAACTCGACTGTGACCGCGACCTGCCGCCGCTCTGTTTCCATCCCTCGGAGATACGGCGGGTGCTGTTCAATCTGTTGCTCAACGCCGCCCAGGCCTGCGGCGAAGGCGGCCATATCCGGATCGCGGTGCGGGGCGACGGCGAACATGTGCGGCTCATCGTCGCCGATGACGGTGGCGGCATGCCCCCTGAGGTGCAGGCCAGGATATTCGAGCCGCATTTCACCACCCGCAAGGGCGGCAGCGGCCTGGGACTCGCTTCCTGCCGGCAGATCGTCGAGGAGCACCACGGCGGCAGGATAGAGTGCGTCTCTTCGCCGGGGAGCGGCACGACCTTCACCATCAGCCTGCCGGTGGCGGGAGGCTGAGATGGCCTCGGCCGAGATGTCCCATCGGCAGCGGGCCGAGGAGGCCGCTCGTTTCCTGCGCGGCCGATTGGGGAAACCCGATCTGGTGCTGTCGTTGGGGACCGGTCTGGGAGAGGCGGTCAAGGTGCTCGACGACCGGCGGGTTCTGGCCTACGGGGAGATCCCCCATTTTCCGGAAACCGGCGCGCCGGGACACCGCGGCAGGGCGGTGGCGGGCAGGATCGGCGGCCTGCGGGTGCTCGCCCTGGAGGGGCGTCTCCATTACTACGAGGGGTTTTCCTGCCGGGAGTCGACCCTTCCCCTGCGCAGCGCGGCGCTGGCTGGGGCCGGGCTGGCGATGTTCATCAACGCCGCCGGCGGTCTCAACCCGGGGTACCGGCCCGGCGACCTCATGCTGTTCTGGGATCACCTCAACCTGATCCCGGACAATCCCCTGCGCGGCGCCAACGTCGACGACTGGGGACCGCGCTTCCCCGACATGAGCTGCGTCTACGATGCCGAGCTGCTTCGCCGGGCGGTGGCCGTCGCCGACAGCCTCGGCATCGGCGTGGTGACCGGCACCTACGCGGCGGTGCCCGGGCCCAGCCTGGAAACCCCTGCGGAAACCCGCATGCTGCGCCTGCTGGGGGCCGATGCCGTGGGGATGTCCACCGTGCCCGAGGTGATCGTCGCCCGCCACGCCGGCCTTCGTGTCCTTGCCCTGTCGGTGTTGGCCAACGTCAACGATCCCGAGGCGATGCAGCCCATCCTGGTCGAGGACGTACTGGCCGGCGTCGACCGGGCGATGGTGCGGCTGCAGCGGTTGCTGCGCGGTCTGCTGCCGGAGCTGGCGTAATCGTGTCGCTCAGTCGCCCTCGAACTCGGTGAGGGCGAAGATGTTGTGTCCCAGGGCCCGCAGTTTTTTCTCCCCGCCCACATCCGGCAGATTGACGATGAAGGCCATCTCCGCCACCTTCGCCCCCAGTTTTTCGATGAGGGCGGCCGCGGCGATGGCGGTGCCGCCGGTGGCCAGCAGATCGTCGATGAGCAGCACCCTCTCGCCGCCCTTCAGTGCATCCTTGTGCATCTCCATGGTGTCGGTGCCGTATTCCAGCTGGTACTCCTGGCGGATCACCTCGGCCGGCAGTTTGCCCGCCTTGCGGATGGGGGCGAAGCCCTTGCCGAGGGTATAGGCCAGCGCCCCGCCCAGGATGAAGCCGCGGGCCTCGATGCCGACGATGATGTCGAAGGCCACCTGGCCGGACAGATAGCGCTGGGTCAGATTGTCGATGACCAGGCGGAACCCCACCGGGTCCTTGATCAGGGTGGTGATGTCGCGGAACATGATCCCTTTTTTCGGGTAGTCGGGGACGGTACGGATCCTGGACTTTATCGTCATGGCACTCTCCTTGGCGGTGTGGTTGCGGTTCAGCTGTTGCAGATATCCTTCCAGTCAGCGACCCTCGGGATGACGTCGAGGAGCAGCCGGAGCACGTTGGCGGCGTTTTTCTGCATGGTGGCGAGGATCATCTCCCAGGTCACCGATTCCTCGTTTTCCCGCCAGCAGTCGTAGTCGGTCGACATGGCGATGGAGGCGTAGTGCATCTTCTTCTCCCGGGCGAGACTGACCTCCGGCACCGTGCTCATGTTGATGACGTCGGCGCCCCAGCCGCGGAACATATGGCTTTCGGCGCGGGTCGAGAACCGTGGCCCCTCGATGGTGATCACCGTGCGGCCGCTGTGGTGGGCAAGGCCGAGTCCGGCTGCCCGCTCGGTGAGCAGGTCACCCAGGCGGGGGCAGAAGGGGTCGGCCATCGGCGTGTGGATCACCTTGCTGGTGTCGAAGAAGGTCGCTTCCCTTTTCCGGGTGAAATCGAGGAACTGGTTCGGGAAGACGAGATGGCCGGGGGCGATTTCCTCCCGCAGCGAACCGACGGCGGTGGTGGCCAGGATGTGGCTGCACTGCTGCTGTTTGAGGGCCCAGATGTTGGCGCGGAAATTGACCCCGGAAGGGTAGATGGAGTGATCCTTGCCGTGGCGGGCGAGGATGACGACGTTCACTCCCTCGATTTGGCCGCAGGTGAGGGGCGAGGAGGGAGAGCCGTAGGGCGTCGAAACCGTGATGTCCCTGGCGTTATGGAGTATGTCCGGATTGTCGAGACCGGAGCCGCCGATGATGCCGATGGTGGTCATTTTCTTTCCTCCCGTTGGGTGCAGATGGTGAGTGAACTCGTTACCTTGCACCGCAGACCCTGTCAAGAGGAAAGCAGGCGGCGGGATGTGGCGGCGCTCTTGTCGTCCCGGTTGCGCAACCGTTTTCCGTAAGGATGAAAGGCCGAACAATCCTCCGGTGCTGTATCCGTTCAGAAGTGCCCGGAGTCGTGCGAGCCGGTCTGCTCGTGCAAAGATGGGGTGCTGCTGAACGGTCAGCCGCTTACAGGCCGAGAGTGGCCAGCAGGGCGTCCACCTCCTCCTGGGAAACGAGAACGGGGCCTCCGCCGTCTGCCGCGTCCTCTCGGGGTTTGTCGGCCAGCAGGCCGTTGAGCTGCTGGATGGTGTTGAGGAACTTCTGGTCGGTGATCTGGTCCGCGGCGTAGAGTTCCATGGAGGCGAGCAGTTCCCGCCGGAGAACCTCGCGGATCGCCGCCTCCTGCGCCGGGGTCAGTCCGCTCACCCCGGTGACCACCCGGTCGCCGAGGTCTTCCAGCACCGCCATCTGGCGCTCCTTCATCTTCTGATAGGTGGCGTTGATCGTGTCGAGCTGTTCGGCGCAGGAACGCACCACCGCCTTGATCTGGGTTGCCCGTTTTTCCAGAACCTCCTTCTGCCGATTGAGAGAAAGTTCGTTCTCGAACTGGTTGAGGCGCTCCTCGAAGCGTTCCAGGAGAATGGAGGCGATTTCGATGGCCTTCATCGCCTCCTCCTTGTCCACCGGCGTATTGCGGATGAGGATCGCGGTCTGGCGGGACCCTGAGGCGATGGCGGTGTAGCTCCCCTGCTGCAGGATTTTGCCGCTTTCCATGGCCCGTTGCAGGACCAGGGAATCGAAACGGGTGTCGATTCCCCGGTCGGAGACGTTCACCTCCTCGTCGCTCTGCAGGCGGATGCTGCAGCGCAGCTGGCGGTCGGAACCGTCCTTGCCGGCCGAGGGGAAGCTGAACTCCTTGACCGTTTCCAGCAGCAGCTGCACCAGCTGCCGGTGATCGCGGCAGGAAAGGCTTTTGGTGAAAAAAGAGGTTATCTGCTTGTAGGTGGTGAGATCCAGCCGGGTGGACCGCTGTTTTTTCGCCAGGGAGAAGAACGAGTCCTTGAGCTCCTCCACCCTGCGGTTGGCCTCGCGGGAAACGTTGAGCAGCCTGCTTCCCTGTTCCAGGGTGGAGCGCACCATGGAGAGGAGCACTTCGCTGGTGAACGGTTTGGTCAGGTAGTGGCAGGCCCCCGCCTCCAGACCTTCGACCACGTTCTCGGCATAGGCCCGGGCCGTCTGCATGATGACCGGTATGTCGCACAGAACCGGATCCTTCTTGATGGCGGTCAGCACTTCGATGCCGCTGATGCCGGGCAGCATCCAGTCGAGGATGACGAGGTCGATGGAGTCGTCGAGGGCGGCCATGGCCGCTTCGCCGGTGTCGGCGGTCAGCACCGTATAGTTTTCGTCCTCCAAAAGCTCGGTGATCACTTCGAGGTTGGTCGGGTCATCATCAACGACAAGAATGCGGAAGGGCATGCGGTTCTCTCCTGGTTCCTCGACGGGGTGGGTCTCTCTGGTGGTGGCTGCGCTTGCCGGGAATTCCGGAAATCTCAGCGAATAATCGGTTTCATCGGTGATCGGACTGGGAGATCAGGGCCTGGCGCAACTGTTCCTCGGTGATATGGCCCTGCTCGATCAGCACCTCTCCGAGCCTTTTTTTCTTGTTGAAAACGATATTGCGGCGCGGCAGGGAAAACCCGACGACAGCGCCGGGGGCACCGCTGGCGGGAAAGGCCTTGATGTCGCCGAGGTGGGCGCGGATGATTTCCCGGCAGATGGCCAGGCCGAGCCCGGTGCCGCCGCTGCCGCTCCGGGTCTTGCTGCTCTGGGTGAACTTGTCGAAGATGCTCTCCAGTTCCTCCTCCGGGATGCCGACCCCCTGGTCGCGCACCGTGCACAGCACCGCCGGCACGATATGCGGATCGGTGGCGCGCCGGCCCTCGGGAAGTTTCGTTTCGCTGAGGGTGATGCGGATCGTGCCGCCCGCCGGGGAGAACTTTATCGCATTGGACAGCAGGTTGCGGACCACCTGCAGGATGCGTTCCCGGTCGCAGACCACTGTCGAGTCTTCCATGTCGGAGGAGACCTCGGCGGTGAGTGCTTTCTCTTGCAGGAGGCCGTCTAACTCTTCGAGCACCGTCTCGACGAGATCGGCGAGCCGGTGCTGCTCGAGCTGATACTCCATGCGGCCGGCCTCCATTTTCGACAGGTCGAGCAGATCGTTGAGCAGGTGGAGCAGTCGCTGGCCGCTCTCGTGTATCCTGCTGAAATAGCGCATTATTTTTTCTGTGGGCGCGGAGCCGCACTTTTCCATGCCCAGCGCGGCGAAGCTCAGGATGCCGTGCATCGGAGTCCGCAGTTCGTGGCTCATATTGGCGAGGAACTGGGATTTGACGATGTTGGCCTTTTCCGCGTCGTCTCGCGCCTTTTTGAGCGCTTCTTCGGTGACGCGCAGGTCGTCGATCATCTCCAGCAGCGACTGGTTGGCTATCTCCAGTTCGCAGGTGCGTTCCTGCACGAGGAGTTCGAGGATTCGCTCGTCGTCGATGGATGGGCTGCTCATGGTCTTCCTTCCCACTTTTTCCCTTACGATGGCCTAAGGTCCACGCCGGCAAGTCGCCGCGGGCATACCTTTCCATTGTAGCGAAACCGGATTCGGGAAGGGAAGAGCGGGATGATTTTTCGCGCATTTTTCCTGTTGCCGCAGGTTTTCCAGCGGCGGGACGAGGGGAAAAACCCGTTGCTTCCGTACCCGGTTAGGGTATATATGGGTTGAGGTTGGTGGTATTTCCGCCGTGCGTCAGAGGCGGCATGCAGTATCGGCAAGGGCCCTGCCGCTGTGCCGCCGGTCACCGGCGGCGCTTGAACCCGGCCGCGACCGGCGGATGACCGCCTGGTGGCGGATAGGCAGAAGAAGGATTCTTTCTTGTGAGGACATCATGTTTGGTCTTGGCATGCCTGAACTGATCATCATCCTGGTGATCGTCGTCGTCATCTTTGGTGCCGGGAAACTTCCCGAGCTTGGAGCCGGCCTTGGAAAAGGCATCAAGAACTTCAAGAAAGCCAGCAAGGAAGAGGACGACAAACAGAAGATCGACGACGCGGGCAAAGAATAGGGTACAACAAGGAGGACACGGGTATGTTTGGTCTTGGCACACCGGAGTTGGTCATCATCCTGGGAATCGCCTTCCTGGTTTTCGGCGGCAAGAAGCTGCCGGAACTGGGAGCCGGTCTCGGCAAGGGGATCGCCTCCTTCAAGCGGGGCATCCGCGACGCCGAGGATTCGGGCAAGAAGATGGTGGACGAGCACGTTCCCGGCGTCAAGGAACTCTCCGAACTAGGCGAAGAGATCAAGGAGGCCAAAAAGGCCGTCTCCTGACCGCGCTGGGGCACGCAAAAACGCCCCCGCCGGCAAAATGAAACAGGCAGTGCCGCCGCCGTCACGGCTGGTACTGCCTGTTTTCCTCGTTCCGGTCGCTGCGGCAGCGGCTGGGTTTTTTCGGCCGCCGGTCAATCGTCGAAGTTGCCGGCCGGCCCCTTGTCGGAATTCAGGGTTGCGCCCTTGCGGATGATCTCCTCCCGGGTCCACTCCTCCGGCCGCTCGATGCGGCTGCCCTTGGCGCCCAGGTCATGGGAACCGGCGGCGAGGATCGCCTCGATGGCGAGAGGCGCCGTATCACCGGCGTTGAACACCTCGGTCAGCATCCGATAGACGAACTCCTCGACCCCCTTGCACATCCGCTCGCGGATTTCGGCGGGCTGCGACAGCAGCTTGCTTTCGAAGGGCAGGTTCAGGTTCTTGTAATTTCCCTTTTTCCATCCCTTTTCGTCGGCATAGGCCACCATGGTCTGCCACATGCTGTCCAGCATGCCGGCGTTGCTTTGTTTGATGAATCTGCCTTCCGCGTCCAGAATGGCGTTGCCGAAATCGTTGACCTGCACCCCCCAGGAGATCATCTGCAGGGCGGTGGCGACATTGGCCTTGGTGGTGTTGGTGGTGGCGGCGATCCGGCGCAGCCGGTCGGAGCTGTTCCCCGAGGTGCCGTGCTGCGCTCCGGAGATCCGGTACGGGGTGAGGGCGGCGTGGATTTGGGCGGTGAGTTCCACCTGGATCCCCTGGTCGCTGGCCTCGATGCCGTGGGTGGTGCCGTTGTTGAGGGCGATCCAGTCGGGGAAAATATCGTGGGCGTTGAGACCGCGGATGAGGAACAGGGCGTCCTCGACGGTGGAGAGTCCCTCCTTGCCCTTGATCTCGCCGACCTCGGTTTCCAGGCCGGCCCAGCCGGGAATGAAGGGGTTGATTTCGATGCTGGCGAGCAGGTTGCGATCGTCGGGCAGGTGGGAGGCGTCGACGGCGATGGAGGTGATGCCGGCGTCGAACATGGAGGGGATCTCCACCTTGGCCCTGGCGATGTCGTCGTCGCTCTTGAGGCCGTAGTGATCGGCATGGACGGCCACCGGCACGGTGATGCCGAGTTCGTTGCAGACCGCGTCCACCTGCCGGGCCATGTTCCAGTAGTTGACCGCGCAGTAGGCGGAGGCGCCGCCTTCGGATTTGGCGATCTCGATGATCAGGGCGGCGTTGGCGCGCTGGGCGGCGCGCAGGGCGCCGCGGATGATGAAGATGTTGCGGCCGTTGGCCGCCATGGTCATCGCTCTGCCCTTGGCGAGCAGGCCGCGGTCGATGACCTTGCCACTGACGATCAGGGCCCGGGAGTTGGGGAACAGCCTTCTGATGTTCGGCGGTCGTCCCACCGACAGGGCCCGGTCAAAGTCAGCCTTGCTCACGCTCATGCATTCCTCCTTCTCTGGGTGGTAACGATGACAGGCCGATGGAGAGCGCCTGTCCGCTGCTATCGTAAGAATATATATGAAATATGCTGCTATTACAAATGATTATGCGTTGTGTCGATATTGAGTTCCGGACGGGTTCCCGGCCGGCTGGGGACGATTCCGGCTTTCGGGTTGATTGATCCGCCCCGGTCTGGTACTAAGTTCTAATTTTTACGGGAAAATTCGGTCGATCATGGAAGAGGAACGTTTTGCGCGGCTGCTGCGCCTCAAAGAGGAACTTGACGAACGGGAACGGACCCTGCTCTGCCCGCTCGCCACACCGAGCATGGCGGCGGTGCGCCGTGCGGCCGAACCCCAGCAGGGGCACCGGCAGGCCTTTGCCCAGGATGCCGACCGCATCCTCCATTCCCGGGCGTTCACCCGCTATATCGATAAGACCCAGGTGTTCTCCCTGATCGAAAACGATCACATCACCCACCGCGTGCTGCACGTGCAGCTCGTATCGAAGATCGCCCGTACGGTCGGCCGCTTCCTCCGCCTCAACGAGGATCTCATCGAGGCGATCGCCCTCGGCCACGACATCGGCCATCCCCCCTTCGGCCACGACGGTGAACAGTGCCTTTCCGATCTCTGCCGCGAACACGGATTGCCCTCCTTCCTCCACAACGGCCAGAGCATCCGTTTCCTCGAAGAGATCGAACGCGAGGGCCGCGGCTGGAACCTCTCCCTGCAGGTGCTGGACGGCATCCTCACCCATGACGGCGAGGTGCACGACAATTGCCTCAGCCCCCAGCGGGGCAAGGATTTCGCGGCCTTCGACCTGGAACTCACCGCCAAGCTCGACCGCCCGCGCCTGGATCTGCGGCCCACCACCCTGGAAGGCTGTCTGGTACGTTTCGCCGACACGGTGAGCTACATCGGCCGCGACATCGAAGACGCCATCGAACTGAAACTGGTCCGCCGCGACGATATTCCCGACCGCTGCCGGCGGCTGCTCGGCAGGACCAACGGCACCATCGTCTATACCCTGGTCGCCGACCTGATCCTGGGCGGCACGGCAGGGGACCGCATCGGTTTCAGCGACGAGATCGGCGAGGCTCTGCGCCAACTGAAGAACTTCAACTACGAGCGGATCTATCTGAATCCGGCCATCAAAGGCAATGGTGAACTGATCAGGGGCTGTTACCGGGGCCTGTTCGAAGGCTATCTCGAAGCCCTCGGCCGCAACGACCGCGGCAATGCCATCTTCAGCGACTTTCTGGACGGGATGCCGGAACACTTCCGGGAACGGCACCGGCCCGCCGAACTCGTCCGCGATTTCATCGCCGGCATGACCGACGATTATTTTCTCGGCAAGGCGGCCTCCCTTGGCTGCAGGGTGCCGGTGAAACGATGAGGATGCAGGCCAAGCTCCTTCTTCCCGGCGAAAACGCCGGCACCGTGCTGATCGCCGCCTTCATCGGCCTGCTTGCCGGGGTGGCCAACATCATCTTCCGGGATACCGAGGAATTCATCCATCACCAGCTCTTCGAGCGGGGCTATGAGCTGCTCCATATCGGCGCCGGCGGCTGGCACCTCCTCCTGCTGCCGCTCCTGCCGATAACCGGCATGGTCCTGCTCATCCCCCTGTCGCTTCTTTTTCCGGGAGAGGTAAACGGTTACGGTTTCACCAGGTTCCTGCGCAAGGTGAACCTGGCGGGCGGCCGGATCAGGGCGCGCACCATCCTGCCCAAGATCCTCTCCACCACCCTGACCATCAGCACCGGCAACTCCGCCGGGGTGGAGGGGCCCATCGCCCAGTTGGGCGGGGCGCTGGGTTCCCTGGTCGGCCAGTTTTTCCGGGTGTCGGGCAGCCGGATGAAGGTGTTCATCGCCGCCGGCTGCGCCGGCGGGGTCGGCGCCATATTCAACGCGCCGGTGGCCGGCATATTCTTCGCCTCGGAGATCGTCCTGCTCGGTACCTACGAGATGACCTCCTTCGTCGCCCTGGTGATCTCCTCTTCCATCGCCACCGTCGTCTCCCGTGCCTACTACGGGGAAAGCCCGGCCTTTCCCATCGCCCCGTATCATCTCGTCAATCCGCTGGTGGAGATACCGCTCTACACCCTGATGGGAATCCTGATCGGCCTGATCGCGGTGTTCCATATCCGCTTTTTCTACTACATGCGCGACCGCTGGAGCGCCCTCGACCTGCACCCGCAGCTCAAACCGGTGGCCGGCGCCGCCATTGTCGGCACTCTTGCCATCTTCTTTCCCCAGATCATGGGGAACGGCTATTCCTACATCGCCGAGACCCTGGCCGGCCAGGGGGTTTTCTGGGTTATGCTGGCCCTGATCCTGCTCAAGATCGTCGCCACCGCCGTCACCCTGGGCAGCGGCGGCGCCGGCGGTGTCTTCGCCCCGGCCCTGTTCGTCGGCGCGGTCATCGGCGGTTGTTTCGGCACGATCGTGCACGGACTCTTTCCCGGAATGACCGCCAGCCCCGGCGCCTACGCCACCGTCGGCATCGGCGCCTTTCTCGCCGCCTCCACCCATGCGCCGCTCACCGCGATCTTTCTCCTGTTCGAGATGACCGGCAACTACATGATCATCATCCCGATCATGGTCACCTCGGTCATCGGAACCGTGGTGGCCAGCAAGGTGTATCCCGACTCCATCGACACCGTCGACTTCAGCCGGGAGGGCATCGATATCCACGAAGGCAGGGAAACGGCGATCATGAAGTCCATCAAGGTCGGTTCGGTGATGACCGAAGATGTCGATTTCGTCTCCGAAAAGGCCAACGCCAATCAACTGATGGAGATCTTCAGCCAGACGCGGGACAGCTTCTACTTTCCGGTGATCGACGAAAGCGGCCGCATGACCGGCATCGTCTCCCTGCAGGACGTCAAGAGCGTCCTCCACGACCGGGAACTGGGCAAGGCGGAAACCGTGGGTTCGGTCTGCGCCCGCAAGGTGATTTCCCTCACCCCGGACGACAACCTCCACACCGCCATGCTCCTTTTCGATCTGAAAGGGATCGAGGAGATTCCGGTGATCGAGTCCATGGAGGACAAATGGGTCATCGGCATGCTGAAAAGGCGGGACGTGATCACCGCCTACAACCGCGAGGCAATCAAACGCGGCATCAGCGAACGCGCCTCCTCCATTCATTTCACTGCGGAACAGAAATGACCGATTGCCACGGGGTGAGGATCGGCGCCCTCTCCTTCTCGCCGCCCCTGGTGCTGGCGCCGCTCGCCGACCTCAGCCACGCCCCGTTCCGGGAGCTGGTCGCCGAACTGGGCGGCTGCGGCCTCTTCTACACCGAGATGCTCAACGCCCGGGTGGTGGCCGCCGGCGGACTCGCGGGCGATCCCTATCTGGCGGTTTCCCCCCTGGCGCGCCCCCTGGTGGCACAGCTGGTGGGCAACGATCCTGATCGGATGGCCCGTGCCGCCGCGATGCTGCAGGACGCCGGATTCGACGGCATCGACATCAACATGGGATGTTCGCGGCAGCGGATCGTCCGCTTCGGCTGGGGCATGGGGTTGATGGCGGATCCGGAGCAGGCGCTCAGGGTGGTGGCCGGCGTCCGGCGAGCCGTTACCCTGCCGCTGCTGGCGAAAATCCGTTCCGGCACGGAGAAGGAGCGCGGCAGCCTGGTCGGGTTTGCCCGCAGTCTGGCCGCGGCCGGAATTGACGGGCTTTGTCTGCATCCGCGCAGTCTGGAAGACGGGTTCAAGCGTCCGGCGAAATGGAGCGAGATCGGTACCCTGGTCAGGGATCTCTCCATCCCGGTGATCGGCAACGGCGATGTCCTCGACCGGGAAGACCATCGGCGGCTGGTGGCGGAAAGCGGTTGCGCCGCGGTGATGATCGGCCGTGGCGCCCTGATCAGACCCTGGCTGTTCCGGGAATTACGCGACGGCCGTCCCTGGGAAGGGGAGCCGGGCGCGGTGGTGGAGCGGTTCGCCGAACTCCTCCGCCAGTATCTGCCGGCCGAACTGCACCGCAGCCGCTTTCTGCTTTTCTTCGGCTGGTTTTCCCGCAACTGGACCTTCCATCGCCAATTGCAGGCGGAGGTGAGCCGCTGCGCCGGTCTCGACGAGATGGTGGCCCGAGCGGTGGCGGGGGTGAAGGACGGGGTGGGGGAGCGGGTCAAGCGGCCTTTTGCCGGGCGGCTGTGAGGCGGGCAGCCGGTTTTGCCGAGGGCGGTCAACTCTCTTCGGTTTTCCGGTCGGACTTTGTCTTCTTGAAGTATCCCGGGTAGAGTTTCTCGGCGCAGTCCGGGCAGATGCCGTGGCTGAACCGGGCGTCGGTCCTCTCCCGGATATAGGTTTCGATCTGGTTCCAGTATCCCTTGTCGTCCCTGATCTTCTTGCAGGAGGCGCAGATGGGGAGAAAACCGCTCAGGGTCTTGATTTCCTGCATCGCCCGGGTGAGGTCGGCGGTGCGGGCGGCGACCAGTTCCTCGAGCTGCTCGTGGTGCATGGCCAGTTCGTCCTCGGCCAGCCGCCGCCGGCGCAGTTCCAGGAAGCTGATCCGGCTGATGTAGAGATTGAGGGCGATGATGCCGGTCAGGATGATCGCAGAGATGATGGTCGTTTCCCTGGAGATCCTTCTGATCTCACGGTCGACCTCGTCGAGGTAGAGACCGGTGCCGACGATCCAGCCCCACGGGGCGAACAGCCGCACGCTGGAAAGTTTGTGGGCGCTGACCGTCTGCTCGTCGTTGTACTGCCAGATGTAGGGGACGAAAGCCCTTTCCCGCTCGGCCACCGCCCGCACCATCTCCTGAAAGAGATGGTTGCCCTCCCGGTCGGCGAGACCGGCGACGTCCTGGCCTTCCAGTTCCGGCCGGTAGGGGTGCATGATCATTACCGGCCGGGTGTCGTTGATCCAGAAATAATCCTTTCCTTCCTTGCCGAAACGCATGCCGCGCAGCTGCTCGATGGCGTCTTCCCGGGCCTCCTGGAGGGTGAGCTCGCCGGAGAGGCTCTTCTGGTGGTGATACTGGAGAATGTTCCAGGCCAGGTCGGTCTGGATGGCGATGGCGTCTTTTTTCTGGGCCAGGATGCTGGTCCGCGACCAGGGCAAGACGACGAGGAAGAAGACGCCGACAAAGAGGGCGACGGCGAGGAAGGAAGGGATGAAGATCTTGAGGGCCTCCCGGAGTGGATGGGAGTCCTGGATCACAGGGTGAGCGGGCTCGCTCGGAGCGGGCCCGGCCCCGGGGGAAAAAGGCGGGGAAGCGGTGCAGTGTGGTGTCATGCACCGCTTCCCGATCTGAGAGGTCGAAGCATCAGCCGACAACGGCGATGTCCACCGACGGCCGCATGGTGGCGCAGGTGGCCAGTGCCTGATGGATCTTGTGGTTTTTGAAGGCGTCGATCAGCCCGGCGTCGGCGGCCGCGCCTTCGTCGAAGGCGACCAGGGCCTGCTGGCTCAGGTTGTAGTCGAAGCGCGGCGCCCAGCGGCGCGAACCCAGTCGGGCGGTGGTGGAACAGTTGTCCACCATGAAGGCAACGCCCTTGTAGTGCATGTAGGGGTTGAGCGAGTCCACCGCCTCGATCACCGATTCGTTGGCCACCTCGCTCAGGCAGTGGCCCTTTTCGATGAGCAGGTCGATCTGCGCCATCATCGTCGCGCAGTAGATGCCGGCGGTCAGGGGGTTGAGCGTCGGCGGTGTGCCGGTGCGGGCGGCGCGCACCTTTTCGCCAACCTGCCACATCGGCGTGCCGTCGATCTTGCCCATGGGGTAGCGGCTGAACCGGTCGCCCGCCATGATGACGCTGCGGATCTCGTTGCAGCTGGCGACTTCCTCGTAGATTTCCAGCAGGATCTCGAAGGCCGGGTGGTAGGCGTGGGAGTAGGCGCGTTCGAAGATTTCCCTGTCCTTGCCGGCCAGACCCTCGTAGACCGCCAGGATGCCCTTGTGGGAGATGGTCTTGCTGAGCAGGCCGGTGATGTTTTCCACCGAGGCGGTGAAGGCCTGTTCCGGGCTCATCTTGTCCTGCATGACGAAGCGGCGGTAGAGCATCTCGACGATGCCGTGCACCGCGCCCAGCAGGATGCCGCGTTCGCCGAAGATGTCGGAGCGGTATTCCTGGGTGAGGGTGGTCTGGAACACGTACGGCGAGCCGACCCCCACCGCCCAGCCCAGGGCGCGGTCGGTGGCGCGGCCGTCGACGTCCTGCTGGACGGCGAAACTGGAGTTGATCCCGGCGCCGTTGACTTCCTTGCCCTGCACGTAGAGACGGCGCACCGAGGGGCCCATGCCCTTGGGGCAGACGCCGACGACGTTGATGTGAGCGGGGAACTGCTTGCCGATACTCTCCAGATAGCCGAGGAGAAAGCCGTGGGACAGACCGAGGGTGGCGCCCTTCTTCAGGTTGTCGAAGACCTTCTGGTAGCAGTGGGCCTGGGCGGCGTCGGAGATGAGCAGGATGACCATGTCGGAATCGCGGATCACCTGATACATCTCGCCCAGGGTGCCGTTCGTCTTGGAAAAACCGGCCTCCTCGGCGCTTTTCATCGAGGCGCTGCCTTCCCGCAGACCGACGGTGACCCGGATGCCGGTCCCCTCCAGGGAATCGCGCAGGTTCTGCGCCTGGGCAGGTCCCTGGGAACCCCAGCCGATGAAGCCGATCTGCTTGATGCCGGCAAAGGCCTTGGGCAGCAGATGGAACTTGTCGCGGCCGCCGCGGACGATTTTTTCCTGGGTGTCGGCCAGGCGGATGGTTTCGGTGTCGAAGATGTCGGTGGTGAAAGTGAGATTCATTATGATGCCTCCTGCGTTCAGGTATGGTTGCGAAAAGAACTCCGCACTATATAGGAATTTGCTGAAAGCGCAAAGGAAAAAGACGGGCGGGGCCTGCCCCGCCGCGCTTGCGCCGCAAAGGAAGGAAGCGGTGCCCCGCTTGGCCGGGGCAGGAGGATCAGTCGCCGAGGCAGATGCCGATTTCGCGGGCGGTGAGGACCTTGTCGCTGTCGAGGGGAACCTTCTTGCGCGAGCTGATCGCCTGTTCGAGGGGGACGGCGATCATGCCGTCGCCGGCCAGGGCGACCATGTGATCGAACTTGCCTTCCACCACCAACCGGACGGCGGCGGCGCCGAAACGCAGGGCGAGCAGGCGGTCGAAGGTGGTGGGGGATCCACCCCGTTGCAGATGGCCCAGCACCAGGGCGCGGGTGTCCTTGCCGGTCTTTTCCCGGATCTGCTTGGCCACCCATTCGCCGATGCCGCCCAGGTGCACTTCCTGCCGGCCGATTTCGCAGGTATCCTTGCTGCAGACGCTGTCCTGGTCTTTGGCCTTCGCCCCTTCGGCGACCACGACGATGTCGTAATGCTTCTCGTGGAGTTCGTTGTCGTTGATCTTTTCGCAGACCTTGTCGATGTCGAAGGGGATTTCCGGCAGCAGGATGATATCGGCGCCGCCGGAGATGCCCGAGTTGAGGGCGATCCAGCCCGAGTCCCTGCCCATGACCTCGACCACCAGGACCCGGTCGTGGGACTGGGCGGTGGAGTGCAGCTTGTCGAGGGCGTTGGTGGCGGTGGACACCGCGGTGTCGAAACCGAAGGTCAGCTGGGTGGCCTGCAGGTCGTTGTCGATGGTCTTGGGAACGCCGATCACCGGCATGCCCTTGCCGGCGAAACGGTGGGCGATCTCCAGGCTGCCGTCGCCGCCCACCGCGATGTGGCAGTCGAAGCCCATCCGGCTGAAGGTCTTCATCACCCGGTCGGAAACGTCGCGGATCTGGACCTCGCCGGCCAGGTTCTCCACCGGCATGGCAAAGGGATTGCCCTTGTTGGTGGAACCGAGAATGGTGCCGCCGGTCGCGGTGATGCCCTCCACCTTCTCCGGGGTGAGGCGGATGAGTTCGTCGGGATCGAGCAAGCCCTTGTATCCCCCGCGGCTGCCGTAGATCTCCCAGCCGCGGGCGTAGGCGGAACGGACGACGGCGTAGATCACCGCGTTGAGACCGGGGGCGTCGCCGCCGCCGGTGGAAATGACGATTTTCTTCATTGGCGCATTCTCCGGGGGTGTCGCACGGTTGAAAGGTGGCCGGGTGGGCAGGCGTTGTCGAAGAGTATATCTGGTCGGCCGCGGCGAATTCAAGATGATTCCGGCGGATGGCGGCGTGGCGGGACGAAAGGGTTGCGGCCGCTCCGGGAGAAAGAAAGACGGCCGCCTTCATTGACGAAGGCGATCGGGTGAACTATTATTATAGCTATTGATTATCGATCGCCCCAAACCGCGTTCCTGGCCGAGTTTACCAGGAGAAGGGCGGTGGGCGGCGGCGACAACGCAACCGGCTTGCGGCCCTTGCCGCATTCATTTTTGTCGGGATCGCAGCAAGCGCGATCCCCGCGCCGGCCTGCCTTGTAACCCATTGTGATTTCGTCGCCAGATGTCAGATTCTGTGACTCTGTGCGGGTCCGTCATTTTTTACAAGGAGAAACAGTATGTTCGAAGTAACCGAAGTTGCATTGTTCAACCTCAAGAACTACATGCAGCAGAACAATGTCGAATCGGCCATCCGCGTCGCCCTGATGCAGGGCGGCTGAGCGGGCCCCTCCTTGGGGCTGGCTCTGGATGAGCCGCGGGAAAACGATACGGTCTACACCGAGGACGGCGTGGAATTCCTCGTCGACAACCAGCTGATGGAAAACTGCGGCGAGATCAAGGTCGATTTCGTCGATAACGGATTCCGCTCCGGCTTCAGCATCTACTCCGCCAAGCCGGTCGGCGGCGGCGGCGCCGGCGGTTGCGGCAGCTGCGGTTCCAGCTGCGGCACCTGAGCGCCGCGTTGCCACTGGATAAAAAATGCCCGGCTCGGCCGGGCATTTTTTATGGGGCGGTATCAACCCCCGTTCTGCTGATAGATGATGCTGTACAGCGCCTTATCGGGCAGGGTGGTCTTTTCCATGGTGATGTCGAGCTTGTCCTCGCCAACGGGGAGGTAGCCGAAATAGTAGGTCTTCTTCGACAGGAATGGTGGTTCCGATTTTTCGTCCTGGCTGAAGACCGCCCCGGCCAGAATCTCTTCCGCGGCCTTGGCCACCGCCGGACTCAAGCCGACCCCCACCTCCTTCAACATCCCGGTCTTGGTTTCGAATACCAGGGAAAGGCCGACGACCACCGCGCGATTGATCGGATTGTAGTCGTCGTAGGTCAGGCCGTTTTCCTCCATGCTGCCCATGGACAGGAAGGTGTCGCTCCTGTCCTGCATGTAGGTGTTGATCTCCTCCCGGTTGCGGAAGTGGGTGGCAAGCTTGACGAATTCTCCTTGTTCCAGGGTTGTCAGCATCTTGTCATAGGTGGCCTTGTCGATGGGTTGCGGGGTCCTGGTGACCTGGTCGGTGCTGCATCCCGGCAGGAGCAGGTTTGCCAACAGCAGAAGAAGAGCGGCGGTGAAAGCGATGCGTCGCATGATGGTGACTCCAGTGGGTTGCCTGTCGCGGGGATGGACCGGTTGGGAGATGGTGCGGCTGCCTGGGCGATGCCTGTGGGGGCGGCGGGAAGATCCCGCCATCGATGAATAATTATTACCCGCAGCCCCGCGGAAAATCAATTTCAAAATGAATGGGATTTCAGTGTGCTGTCCCGCATCCGGTCGGCAAGGCTCCGTGACCCCTGGGGCACCTGCCGCCGCCACCGCCATTTTCCTCTTGACTCCCATCCGCCGTCGCATTATTGTGGCCGCATTTTTACAGCTATTCTAAGGAGATTGTCGTGATCGGCGGCCCGCGCAACGGCTGTCGGTCGTAACCGCGCATACCTTGCCGCCGGTTGAATCTCTCCTCAGATGGTGGCGATTTTTCGCTCACCGCGACCCCGTCGGCGCGCATTCAGTCGTTGGATCTCCGGTTGCGGATCCTCCGTTCCGGAGACTATTGAGAGTCCATTTTTTATTTCACATCTTCTAAGGAGGCAGCAATGGCAGTTTACGTTGTGGGTCACAAGAGCCCGGACACCGATTCCGTTACCTCGGCAATCGCTTACGCGGAGCTGAAGAAAGCGATGGGCGAGGACGCCGTCCCGGTGATGCAGGGCGACGCCAACCCGGAGACCAAGGTGGTTCTCGCCAAGTTCGGTTTCGCCGAGCCGGCCAAGATGACCGACGCTACCGGCAAGAAGGTCATCCTCGTCGACCACAGCGACATCGCCCAGGCCCCGGACAACCTGTCCGCCGGCGAGGTCGTCGAGATCGTCGACCACCACAAGATCGGCGACGTCACCACCAACAACCCGATCTTCTTCTGTGCCCAGCCCGTCGGCTGCACCGGCACCGTCCTCAAGTTCCTCTACGACGTCAACAAGGTCAGCATCCCGAAGAACGTCGCCGGCATCATGCTCTGCGCCATCCTGAGCGACACCGTCATGTTCAAGTCGCCGACCACCACCGACGCCGACAAGAAGGCCTGTGACGAACTGGCCAAGATCGCCGGCGTTGCCGACATGAAGGCTCTGGCCATGGAGATGTTCAAGGCCAAGAGCGCCGTCGACGGCGTTCCCGCCCGCGACCTGCTGTTCCGCGACTACAAGGACTTCGACATGGGCGGCAAGAAGGTCGGCATCGGCCAGCTGGAGCTGGTGGACCTCTCCCTCGTCGACAACGTCCGCGGCGACCTGTACAAGGCCTGCCAGGAAGTGAAGGCCGAGGGCGGCCGCCACACCGTGCTGCTCATCCTCACCGACATCATGAAGGAAGGCTCCGACGTGCTGGTGGTCTCCGACGAGCCGGCCCTGGTCGAGAAGGCCTACAACGTCAAGATCAGCGGCCCGGCCGTCTGGGTCGACGGCATGATGAGCCGCAAGAAGCAGGCGGTTCCGCCGCTGCAGAAGGCCATGGGCGGCTGATTTTTTCTTTGATATCTGCACGATGCAAAAGCCCCGTGGTCCAGCGGACCACGGGGCTTTTTTGCGACCAGGGTATGGCCAGGGAAGAAACCGGGCGCGAGAGATGAGCGTCGGGTGCATCCCTTTGCAGGATTTTTCGTTGTCGTTGTCGTAATCGTAATCGCCCCGGCCCGGCGAATACGATTACGACAACGACAACCGTTTCGCTGCCGCTGCACTGACAACGATGGGTTTCTTACCAGGTAACCTCACGCCAGCAACTGCTCGCGGGTGAAGATCGCTTCCAGCGGATAGCCCGTGGCGGCCAGCGCCTCGGCGCCGCCCTCCTGGCGCTCGACCACGGTGAGCACCACTCCCACCTTGTATCCCTGTTTCTCCACCCGCTCGATCACCTTGAACAGGGTGCCGCCGGTGGTGACCACGTCCTCCACCAGGGCGACGGTTGCGCCCGCCGGCAGGTTGTTCTTGCCTTCGATGTACTCCTCGGTGCCGTGCCTCTTCGCTTCCTTGCGGACGATGAAGGCGGGGATCGGCCTGCCCTCCAGATGACTGACGATGGAAACCGCGGTGACCAAGGGGTCGGCGCCCAGGGTCATGCCGCCCACCGCCTGGATTTCCGGGGTGCGGTTTTTGATGTGCTCGAAGAGCAGCTTGCCGCAGAGGTATGCGCCTTCGGCGGAGAGGGTGGTCTGCTTGCCGTCGATGTAGAAGTCCGAGGTCTTGCCCGAGGACAGGGTGAAGGTGCCCTTGCGGTAGGATTTTTCGAGGAGGATCTCCTTGAGTCGCTGGCGGTCGTTCATGTCATCTTCCCTCGTTCTGGGTTGAAACAGCCGCGCCGGGGATCGGCAGGCGGGTGAAGTAGTTGCGCAGGTTGGCGCCGGCGTCGATCTTCGGCTTGAGCATGCCGCTCCTGCAGCTCATCACCACCATGGCGCCGGGGCCGTGGCCGGCGAGCACGCAGTCGGAGTGGACGACGATGCCGATCACGATCGAACCGCTGCGGTAGATGCGGCCGTAGCTGGCGTCGGCGTCGGCGATGGCAACGAAATCGCCCAGGCGCAGATCCTCCAGACCGTACTCCTCCACGGTGGGGGTGTCGAACAGCTGGATGTCGTAATCGCCGCTGGCGGAGTGGCTGGCGCCGATGCCGCTGCCCATCACCCGGGCCGGGACGATGTGGGTGACCGGCACCGTCAGTTTGCCGTCGCCGGCGGCTTCCAGGGGGATGACCGCGGCGAGATACGGGTCGAGATTCAGCACCCGCACGCCCGGATAGTCGAGGAATTGCAGGCCGCAGCCGAAGGCCTGGATCTGGATCTTGTCGCCGATCACCAGTTTTTCCAGGATCTCCGGTTCGAAATCGACGAGGACATGCTCGATGCCGCCGTGTTTACCGGTGACCCGGCCCCTCGCCCCCTTGGCGTCGCCGGAGACCACCGTCGCGATGTTGCCGGCGCAGGAGAACAGGTTGAGGGCGCGGTTGGGGCCGGGCTGGCCCTGGAACTGGGTGAAGTTGCTGATGCTCACCCCGGGCTCGACGTGGTCGGCGAACAGGCCGCAGGCGAGATCGCCGATCCTGACGTTGTAGGAGATGCCGCCGACGCCGGGGTAGATGTCGGAATGGCCGTCCGGGTTGATCCGGTAGGGATTGATGCCGCCCAAGGGGGAGGTGATCTCGCCGATCACCGATTGGCGCACCAGCTTGTTGATGTTGGTCGACAGCATGGGAATCACCTCATACGTTGAAGCGGAACAGGATGGTATCGCCGTCTTTCACTTCGTAGCCCTTGCCTTCCAGGCGCAGCAGCCCCTTCTCCCTGGCCTTCTGCTCACCGCCGCAGGCGACGTAGTCGTCGTAGTGGATGACCTCGGCGCGGATGAAGCCGCGTTCGAAGTCGGAATGGATCACCCCGGCCGCCTGCGCCGCCAGTGTCCCCCGGCGGATGGTCCAGGCCTTGGTCTCCTTTTCGCCGACGGTGAAGTAGGTGATCAGGCCGAGCAGCTCATAGCCGGCGTGGATCAGCCGGTTGAGGCCGGGTTCGGCAAGCCCCATGGATTCGAGGAATTCGCCGCGCTCCGAAGGGTCGAGGCCGATCAATTGCTCCTCGATGGCGCCGGAAATGACCACCACCCCGGAATGCTCGCCGCCGGCGAATTCCCGCACCTGCTCCACCCAGCGGTTGCCGGTAAGGATGTCGTCTTCGCTGACGTTGGCGACGTAGAGCACGGGTTTGGCGGTGAGCAGGAAGAGTTCCCTGAGCAGGGCGCGGCCGTCGTCGTCCAGATCGATGAGGCGGGCGACCCGGCCGTTGTTCAGTTCGTCGCGGATCTTCTCCAGGATGACCAGCTGGTCCTTGTATTTGCGGTCGCCGGTCTTGGCCATGGAGGCGGTCTTGACCAGCCGTTTTTCGACGGTGTCGAGATCGGCGAGGATCAGTTCGGTGTTGATCACTTCGATGTCGCGCAGGGGGTCCACCGAGCCGGCGACGTGGATGATGTTGTCGTCCTCGAAGCAGCGCACCACGTGGGCGATGGCGTCCACCTGGCGGATGTGACCGAGGAACTGGTTGCCCAGCCCTTCGCCCTTGCTGGCGCCGCTCACTAGGCCGGCGATGTCGACGAACTCCATCTGGGCGCCCACCTTGTTGCGGGTATGGACCATTTCGGCGAGCACGTCGAGCCGCCGGTCGGGAACCGGCACCATGCCGACGTTGGGTTCGATGGTGCAGAACGGGTAGTTGGCCGATTCGATGCCGGCGGCGGTGAGCGCGTTGAAGATGGTGGATTTCCCGACGTTGGGAAGTCCGACGATGCCGCAGCGAAAACCCATAACTCCTCCGTTCGGATTGATGGCGCGGGGGCCGGCCGCCCGGGGGCGGTCCGGGAAAAGCTGCGTATTCTACAGGCTTCTTGGCAGGCAGGCAACCTTAGTTTACAATGGCCGCCATGAAACGCGGCGGTATCCAATCCATCGGCGACCTGCTCGCCTCCGTCTTCGCCAGGCGAAAATGGGACCGGCGCCTCGCCCTGCACGAGGTGTTCTCCTTCTGGAAGCAGGCGGTGGGCAGGGAGATCGCCGTCCACGCCCGCCCCGACGTCATCCGCCAGGACGTCCTCTGGGTGAAGGTCTCCGATCCGATCTGGATGCAGCAACTGCATTTCAACAAACAGCTGCTGCTGGACAAGATAAACGGCCGTCTCCGGGGTGGGGTCGCCTTCACCGATATCCGTTTCCAGCTGGGCTATGGCAACGATCCGGCCTCTGACGACAAGCCCGCGGCGGTTGCCGGAAAAATCGCCCCCTCGCCACCGCGCCCCGTCCCCTCGTCCCTTGCCGATGCCCTGACCGAGGTTGAGGAAGATGCCCTTCGCGAGGCAATCCGCCGTGCCTTTCAGCGCAGCAGTGGTTGATCGTCCATCTCCGGGCCGATCCCTTTTCAGCCTTTGCAGGGTAACCATTGCATTTCCGTGCGCCGGTGATGTCCGAGACTGCGCGGTGTTTCCGTGGAGGGCGGCGCTGGACGGGAATGCCGGAAGGATAATCCCTCTGGTGCGGAATCAATCGTACAGGTGGTCCGGGAGGTTGCGCGCGGCAATCGTTTGGCAATCAACACGGTTGACAGATCATTGCAACCGGGATAAGAACGGATGAACTGATCCCCGCGGCACTGCCGCTGCCGAACTCATACATCATCAGGAGGGGTTGCCTGTGCTTTTCGGAAGAAAGAGACGCAGCAACCCCTTTTGTTTTTCGGGATGGATGTTTTTTCGCTCTCGGGGACTGAACTGTCGGGACGAGACCCGGCCTGACCGGCGATGAGGAGAACGAGAGGGCAGGAAGGGGGACGGGTAGGGGGAAAGTCAAAGACAGACTCGACCCCTTTTCACAGCAAATTTAATCTTAAAATTGGAGGTAGTATGAAATTATTAGATAAGATGTTTGCAATCGCAGGTGTTGTTGCTGCATTTTCTTTTTTTTTCAAATATTCGAGTTATTTTTTTGGAGTTGATAAGTATGCTCTCAGGGCTTTTGGTTGGTCTGGTGCCATTTTTAGCGAAACTTACGCGCAAGTATGTTTGGGAGTTGTAATTTTTTCGTTTTGCTGGACAATAATTAGTTTTTTTCAAAATATAAAATATAAACAAGATGTAAAATGACAGGATTAATTCTTAATATCAGTAGAATAAGTACTGTGCTGATTCGCTATATTTTTTTTGCTATGGCATTTTTTGCGCCCTTGCGCGCAGTTTATGCTGAGGAAACAATTGTTGTTGATAATTTACCAATTCCATTCTCTGTTAAACCTCCAGAGTCATGGAGGCAAATCCAGACAACAACTGGTAATTCTCGAGTAAGATTTTCTTCTCCATCAGGCACACCTACAGCCGAATGCGCTGTTATAGTAAAAGAAATTTCTATTTTAAAAAATTTTTCTCAAGATGAACTTGATTCGGTGACGCTAGAATCGTCCGATCCATCTCTGTTGAGTAACCAGCTTTCTTCCGGATATAATAATATACAAATATTGGGTACAGGATCAGGTTCCGTTTCTGGTCATCTTGCGATTGTTGTTCGCTACACAGGTAGTACTGGTACTCCTGATGGTGAGTTATGGACATACGGAATCATAACTACGACTAAAACCACTCCAGGTCTCTCTTGGACAATTAGTTGCGGTGGTCTAGGCTTTACTCAGGAAGAGGCGAAAAAGTGTTTTTCTTACTGGCAGTCAGAGATGGTCAATTTTTCAACTCACCTGAAAATATTAGAATAATCATATTTTGTTATATCGCCATGTCGCTTTTTGTTCGATATTATGATTTAGATACAGGATTGGCATCTTACAGTATGTCTAAAGTAGAAAAACTATTAATATTAATTCCAAAATATATAAGTTGGCAGGTATTATTCATCATAGATAATATGAGAAATATTTGAAACTATTTTTTTACGCATCAGATAGTACACATATTTATGATGTTAATGGTGAGAAAAAACTAAAACGAGTTTAAGGAAGATTACAAGAGTGTTTTTTTGAGCTACTATATGAGCCATATATACGCCCTTCTGACGATCATTCTTCCCTTCGAGAGGCCTTCGGGGGGGGCGTATTCGTTTTTCCGGTGGATGTGCGCGGCGGATTTTCATCCAATCACGGGCCACCGTTGTTTTCGCCAGGATGGGCCTAATTTAACGGGCTGTTACCCACTGAGTTCCCGGAAGGGCCATAAAAAGGCATATCAAGATCAAGGCGGCGGCGAATCCTTACCTGTCGGAATACGCCAGATACTTCTGGGAACGCCGGCACAAGAAGGAACGCAAAGAGCTGGCAGCCTTTGCCGCCCGTGAATTCCGGGCCATGGTTGCCGCACGAGGTTAGAAACAGCCGGGCCGCCCAATAAGGGCAGCCTTCAAGATGCTTGAGCGGAGTGACGGGAAACTGTCACGCTCCGTTCCTAGGGGGGGGGATGGGGCCGAGAGGCCCCTGACCTACCCGGTGCAGCAAATTTGCCGTAATTAATTCTAATTCCGGAAATTTTACATAAGGCGAATAATGGATAAAACAATTGAACAAGTTTTCAGAGCATTCAGCCACATTGCAAGAGAGATTCAATTATATTTTATCCCTGGATTTTTAATACTGCTAAACATCTATGCGGTCGATTTTTTTTATTATAAAAACTCGATATCCTACCTTATAGAGAAACATTATTTTTCTTTGATTATTATTGTTGTTTCGTACGTTTTGGGGCATGTTTGCATGGCATTGTATTATGTTTTAATAGAGCATTTCGGAATTGATAAAAAGATTAATGCCATACTCAAATTTGACTACAAAGTTGAATCCGACCTTTTGCCTAAACTATATAGAGACGACAAAGAGTCATATTTCCACTTTATAGAGAGATACGCAATACTGACATTGATGCGCTGGACAATGAGTGCATCTTTCTTTGTTATTTTTGTAACTGACACAGTTTATTTATCTATAAAACCATACAAGTGGCAAATTTTCACACTGGCTTCAATAAGCTTTTTTTCGTCTATCTTCATGCTTATCCTGACAAATTATACAGAAAAAGATTATGCTGGAAAGATAAAATCAATGTCAAACGTTGTTGATGAATTTGGCAAAAAAACAAATAGTAATAAGTTCTAAGTGCCCAATCGGGTAAGGGGGAGGTTCTCCCTCCCCCTCTCCCCCTCCCCACACCACCTGGCATGCGGGTCCGCACCAGGCGGTTCCCAGTGACGTGTAAAGGGTCATGACGTGTAAAGGGTCACCCATTAGAGAGCACCGTGTCAAGCGCGCAAAAAGGGGTCAAATCTGCCTTTGACCTTTCTCGACCCAGGGGGTAGCCTCCGAATATGAGCAGGCCATTGCGCATAGAGTTTCCCGGTGCCTGGTATCACGTGATGAATCGCGGCAGGCGGCGGGAGGACATTTTTCTGTCGGACGCCGACCGCTGCGATTTCCTTCAGGTTTTGCGGGAAACCGCCGAGGGCTGGCGCTTCGAGGTCGCCGCCTTTTGTCTGATGTCCAACCACTATCACCTGTTGGTCCAT